>NZ_KV810470.1:39379-40021 GCF_001812805.1 Corynebacterium sp. HMSC078H07
AGCCCTCAACATAGGTTGGGGCATTGTCAACATCGCAGGCTCTATAAGTATTGAGGATAACGGTTGCCGGTGGGGTGATTTCACCGCTGAGAAGTTTCTTTACGGCCTCGGTAAGGCTTAGGCCTTTATGGGCGGCGGTTTTACGGATGAAGGCATCGAGTTTGATGCCGGTGTTCTCATCGACTCCAAGTTCAAGCCACGCTGTAGTGCCATTGGAGTAGAACGTGTAGGTATCTTTCGGGCGAGTGTCCCGATAGGCGATGGTGTCATCAAGTGCTTTGCACAGGTCGCGGACTTTGCGTCGTATTTGGCTGCGGGTGGGAAAGGCCTGGTTGGGTGTGGTGGGGGTGAAATAGTCTGCCAGCATGCCATCAATAAGCGCCAGTGTGGCAGTGGTAGGCCCGGCAAGGGCTGACATGGGTTGATCAATAGCGATAAGGGATTCGATATCAAGCACATAGTGCTCTTCTTGCAAGGCCTTGACCTTCGGCAGGGTATCCAGCCGGTGGAGGGCTCTAAGTCCTGCTTTGATGTGTCCTTCGGTCAGCGCCCAGGCGTTGACGAGGCTCAGGGCTGTGGTGTCGATATCGTCTTCAAGCTGTGGTTTGCCACTAAGCCAGGCCTGAAAGGTGGCTTTCCTGG
>NZ_KV810470.1:40121-219213 GCF_001812805.1 Corynebacterium sp. HMSC078H07
CTAGTTAGAAGAAGTGTTCTACAACCAATCCTAGTGGTAGCGCCACAATAGGCCTATAGCCTGCGGGGATAAACTTCACAAACCAAGAAGCATGGGGTGTCAAGCAGTGCTTTAGGTTGTGTGTTCGATTCTTATCGAGCTGGGGGTATAGGTTCTACTCATACACAACAACGGGGGTAGGTGCCGGACTGGTTGAGGGGGTGCTCCCTTGCCAAGGAGTGGCCAGTGTTTTGCGGGCTAAATGGGGGTGGTGTGCAAAAAATAATTTGCCCACTACTTTCCATTTGCGTAAATGCGTATTAGAGTGAACTTAGTGATTGCATCTGCTGGGTGCGGATCACACTGTGAGAGAGACAAATAAAACGCCCGCGAGCGCCATTCCCTAAATGGGTGCACGCTGGGCGTTTTATTGTGGGAGCTTACTGGGCGTCGGAAAGCGCGTAGGCGGCGCCGGCACTCGCGGCGGTGACAGTGAGGACAGACGGCCAAGCACCAATCTTCTTAGCTAGCGGGTGAGAAAGGCCGAACGCGCCTGCGTACAGTGCGGTCAATCCCGCAGTGGTTGCTGGGTTCGTCTTCGTCCACCAACTGCGGCCAGCCCATGCACCCGCGGCGGCGAGGACAACGCCACCGAGTGGACGAATTCCAGTCTCCCTAGCCGTGAGCCATCCGCCGATGAGACCAAGAGCCACGGTAGTGGCAGTTGAAACGTCCTGTGGTTTCTTAATATCAATCATTCCCATGACGCCCAGTGTAGGCCGGTGTCCGAGGCGACGGCTAGACTTCGCTGCATGAATCAACCCGTTGCGCTACCGCCTGAAAGCCAAGCTTGGCGCGCTATGGCCGCGCTGTCCCTGGGATTTTTCATTTCTCTGCTGGACCAGACAATGATTGCCGTTGCGCTTCCCGACGTCCGTCGTGAGTTCAACGCTGGAGTCAATCAGGTGCTGTGGGTGTCTGCTATCTACTTGCTGGCTGTTGTAGTGCCCTTGCTGTTTACCGGCAGGCTCGGGGATATTTACGAACAAAAACGTATGTTCCAGCTCGGCGTAGGTCTCTTTGGCATTGGAGCTCTCCTGTGTGCGTTGGCGCCTAACGTGGAGTTTCTCATTGCGGCTCGCGCGGTTCAGGGCTTCGGAGCTTCCATTCAGATGCCGCAGACTATGGCGGTGATTAATCGGGTCTTTGCTCGTGAGCGGCGCGGTCGTGCGCTGGGAGTCTGGGGCATTGTGGGCTCGGTAGCGTCTTTGGCAGGGCCTTTGATGGGTGGGTTCGTTGTTGCGGTCTTTGGCTGGCAGGCAGTCTTCTGGGTACACGTGCCCTTCGTTATCGCGGCGGTTGTGCTGGCAGCGCTGTGGGTGCCGTCGCTGCCAACTACGGCAAGGAAGATTGATTACGTTTCAGTGGCGGCGTCATTTGTTGCGTTGAGCTGTCTTGTCTTTGCCGTCCAACAGGGCCCAGAGACAGGCTGGCCGTGGTGGATCTGGGTGCTCCTTGGCGTAGGTCTCGTCGGCATCGCGGTCTTCGTCCGACTGCAAAAGCGCAGCCGCGAACCCTTGATTCCGCTCGAGCTATTCGCAGACCGTAACTATTCTGCGGGCTCGGTCGCAATTGTGGCGATGGGATTTATGGCAGCGTCGATGATGATTCCCATCATGATGTGGCTGCAGGACTCGCAAGGGCTATCTGCACGGGATGCGGGCCTCGTGGTGACACCTATGGCGCTAGTGTCGTTGTGCGTATCGCCCTTGGCAGGGATCCTTGCGGACAAGCTGGATCCACGGCGTCTGGCAGCCACCGGCTTTGGAATTCTAATAGCCACGTTTATCTCATTGTGGTTCCTTATGCGCGCTGATGTCACCGCGTGGTGGTTGGCCCTGCCATGCGCGGCGTTGGGGGCAGGGCAGTCCTTTATTTGGGGATCTAATGCAGCCACTACCATGCGAGACATCGAGCCACAGCTCATGGGAGCGGCATCGGGCGTGTACAACACGTCGCGCCAAGTAGGCTCCGTCATTGGCGTCGCGGCGGTCTCAGCCGTGATGCAGGTGGCCGGCGCTGCGAATTCCCTCATCATCATTGTGATGATGCTGGCAGTAGGGTGGGGCGCGTCACTCTTCTTCCGAGACACCCTGCATGCGGTTACGGAACCTGCACAGCTATAGGGAAGGGGGTAGATTGGGACTCATGCGTCTTGCTGTACTGACATCCGGTGGTGATTGCCCCGGTCTAAATGCTGTTATCCGCGCGGTCGTTCGTACCGCATCTAACGAATTTGGCGATACGGTCGTCGGCTACGAGGACGGTTGGGTTGGTCTCATGGAGGACCGTCGTCGTGACCTTTATGATGATGCAGAGATTGACCGCATTCTTCTACGCGGTGGCACCATCCTCGGTACGGGCCGCCTGCATCCAGACAAGTTCAAGGCGGGTCTGGATACCATCAAGGCAAATATGGCCGACGCCGAAGTTGACGCGCTCATCGCCATCGGCGGTGAGGGAACCCTCAAGGGTGCCAAGTGGCTTTCTGACAACGGAATTCCAGTTGTGGGCGTGCCGAAGACCATTGACAATGACGTCAACGCAACGGACTACACCTTCGGCTTCGATACTGCGGTGTCTGTAGCCACCGATGCTATCGACCGTCTGCACACCACGGCAGAATCCCACGACCGTATTCTCATCGTTGAGGTCATGGGCCGTCACGTGGGCTGGATTGCGCTGCATGCAGGTATGGCCGGCGGTGCACACTACACGGTGATTCCTGAGGTGCCTTTCGATATTGCTGATATCACCAAGGCCATGGAACGCCGTTTCCAGATGGGGGAGAAGTACGGCATCGTCTGCGTCGCAGAAGGTGCCCTTCCCAAGGAAGGCACGATGGACTTCGAAGAGGGCGGCGTGGACCAGTTTGGTCACCAGACCTTCAACGGCATCGGCCAGGTCATCGGCGAGGAGATTAAGAAGCGTACGGGCTACGACGTGCGTACCACGGTCCTTGGTCACATCCAGCGCGGTGGAACGCCGACGGCCTATGACCGCGTCCTTGCTACTCGCTACGGCACCCACGCTGCACGCGCGGCACACAACGGTCAGTCCGGAATGTGTGTGGCCCTGCACGGCGAGAATATTAACTTGGTGCCTCTCGAAGAGGCCGTCGGCAAGCTCAAGGTGGTTCCGGAAAAGCGCTACGCCAACGCGCAGGCCCTGTTCGGCTAAAGGATGCGCAGAACCACGTCTTAAAGGAAGTAATGACGAGCGTCCTCGCTTATTTTGCTGAGCAACCCGTCCTGTTGGTCTTTCTGCTCATTGGTGTCGGCATGGCCTTGGGCGGCATCAAAAGCCGCGGCATTAGTCTAGGTGCGGCGGCGGTGCTCTTTTTGGGCATCGCCTTTTCGGCAGCGGCCTCGGCAGCTGGAGTGGAAGCATCGGTGCCGCCGATTCTGGGCATGTTCGGCCTCGTGTTGTTTGCCTTCGGAATCGGTAACAACTCTGGTGTGTCTTTCTTCAAATCTCTGAAGACGGCCACCGGGCCAGTCTTGTCCATGATTGGTGTGTTCATCATTGCCGCCATCGCCGCGTGGGGCCTGGGAACGTTTGTCTTTGAGCTTCCCCTCGCCACGATTGCGGGCACGTTTGCCGGCGCCGTGACGAATACGCCGGCACTGGCGGCGGCGTCGGAAGCCACGGGCGATCCTGGTGCTGCGACCGTGGGGTATGCGGTGGCCTACCTCTTTGGTGTTATCGGCATGCTGGTAGCGACAATCGTCGTACTTCGGGATGCCGGCAATGACGACGACACCCTTTCACCGGTGACCCGTCAGCACATGCAATTGCAGCGCGAAACGTCGATCGCTGAAATTGCCGACATTGGCAATGGGGAAATTCAGGTCACGCGTCTGCGTCGCGTCGGCAGCAATGACATTGTTATCCCCAAGTACTTTGATGTACTGCATCCAGGTGACGTTGTGACGCTGGTGGGCGCACCGGAGGACCTTGACAACATTATTGAGCGCTCCGGACGTGAGTCCCCACAGATTCTCAACGACGACCGCCATGACCTTGATTTCCGCCGCATCACCATTTCTGAGCACAATCTAGCGGGCCAGACCATTGCGGAGCTCAACAACCAGCTTTCTGATAGGTGGGGAGCGCGCATTTCTCGTGTCCGCCGCGCTGACAACGACCAGGTGGCTATCCCCGAGCACATCGTGGAATTAGGCGACCGCGTACGTGTGGTTGGCCGCCAGAGTGTCATGCGGGAGATTTCAGAATTTCTGGGTGATTCTTCCCAGGGACTGACCGACATAAACCCGGTGTCCCTCGGCTTGGGCCTTGCATTGGGTATTTTCCTGGGCCACATCGATATTCCGATCCCGGGTGGTTCTTCCTTCAACCTAGGTGCAGCGGCAGGAGTGCTCATCGTGGCACTCGTGATGGCGCGCATCGGGCGCATTGGTAGCACGGTGACGGCCTTGCCGCACTCCGCAAACACCATCTTGGCGGAACTGGGGCTCTTGCTGTTCCTAGCCCAGGCAGGCACGAATGCCGGTAGTGAAATTGCCAGCGCTTTTACCAGTGGCTCGTGGTGGAAGATTCTTCTGCTCGGCATCATTGTCACCACCATTGTGGCGACAGGGTATGCCTTTGTCTTGCGGAGGTTCTTGCATGTGGGTGCCACCAAAACTGCCGGCGCACTTGCGGGTGCGCAAACGCAGCCGGCAGTGTTGGCCTTTGTCAACAACCGCACCAGCACTGACCAGCGCGTAGCACTGGGATACGCCATGGTGTATCCGGCGGCAATGATTGCCAAGATTCTCATCACGCATGCCCTTACCGTCTTGGGCTAGCCGGTTGCGCATGGAGTCGCGCTGACATACTAAGATGGCACGCATGACTGCTGCGATGTATGACCTGATGGACTATGACGAGGTCCTAGAAAAGTTCGAACCCGTTATGGGCATGGAAGTCCACGTGGAGCTCAACACGGAGACCAAGATGTTCTCCACCTCGCCCACGAACTTCAACGCAGCCCCCAACTCCAACGTTGACCCGGTGTCCCTGGGCCTGCCGGGTGCTCTTCCTGTGGTCAATTCCAAAGGTGTGGAAGGCGCTATCAAGATTGGCCTCGCGCTGAACTGCTCTATTGCGGAGTCTTCGCGCTTTGCCCGCAAGAACTACTTCTACCCAGACCAGCCGAAGAATTACCAGATTTCCCAGTACGATGAGCCCATTGCGTACGACGGCTACCTGGACGTCGTCTTGGACGACGGCACCGAGTGGCGCGTCGAGATTGAACGCGCTCACATGGAGGAAGACACCGGCAAGCTGACCCACCTGGGTGGCGCCGATGGCCGCATTCATGGCGCCACGACGTCGCTGGTGGATTGTAACCGTGCCGGTATTCCGCTCATTGAGATCGTGACGAAGCCGATTATTGGCGCTGGCGAGCGCGCCCCCGAGGTAGCCCGCGCTTATGTGTCCGCACTGCGCGAGCTCGTGGCTGCCTTGGGTGTGTCCGATGCCCGCATGGACCAGGGATCGATGCGCGTGGACTCTAACGTGTCGCTGCGCCCGGTAGGCCAGGAGGAGTTCGGTACTCGCACTGAAACCAAGAACATTAACTCGCTGCGCTCGGTAGAGCAGGCGGTGCGTTTCGAGATGCAGCGTCAGGCGCAGGTGCTTGTCGACGGCGGAGCGATCGTCCAGGAAACCCGTCACTACCAAGAAACGGACGGCTCCACGTCGAAGGGCCGCCCGAAGGAGACCGCGGAAGATTACCGCTACTTCAATGACCCAGACCTGCCGCCGGTCATCGTGTCCCGCGAGTGGGTTGAAGAGATCCGCGAGACCCTGCCGGAGATGCCGTGGATTCGCCGCGCCCGCATCCAGGAAGAGTGGGGGCTTAAGGATGAGGAGATGCGTGACCTGGTTAACGCTGGGGCACTCGACCTCATCATCGAGACCGTGGAAGCCGGCACCACTCCGGATGAAGCCCGCTCCTGGTGGGTGTCCTACCTCACCGGTAAGGCCAACGAGGCAGGCGTAGAGCTCACCGCGCTGAGCATTACCCCGGCTCAGGTTGCACGCGTCGTCGAACTGGTCAAGGAAGGAAAGCTCACCACCAAGCTGGCACGCCAGGCGGTCGACGGTGTACTGGAAGGTGAAGGTGACGTCGATGAGGTCGTCGCCAAGCGTGGCCTCGAGGTCGTACGTGATGACGGCGCCATTGAAAAGGCCGTCGACGAGGCGCTGGCTGCCAATCCCGACATCGTGGAGAAGTACAAGGCCGGCAACAAGAAGGTCACCGGTGCCATCGTCGGTGCCGTCATGAAGGCTACCCAGGGCAAGGCAGACCCGGGTCAGGTCAACCAGCTCATCGCTAAGAAACTCTCCTAATTGGTAAAAGTTTCCATTATGCGAGGTCAGGCGCCTGCGGAGTACCGTGGGCGCCATGACTATTAGAGCGAAAGCACTGCAGAAGACCGGCCCTCACGAGCCCTACAAGGTCGTGACTATTGAGCGCCGCGATCCGCGCGCCGATGACGTCGTCATCGATATTAAGGCAGCCGGTATCTGCCACTCGGATATTCACACCATCCGCAATGAGTGGGGTGAGGCGCACTTTCCACTCACCGTTGGCCATGAGATTGCCGGCGTGGTGTCGGCCGTGGGGGAGGACGTCACAAAGTTCAAGGTCGGTGACCGCGTTGGTGTTGGCTGCATGGTCAACTCCTGTGGCGAGTGCGAGCAGTGTCAGGCCGGGATGGAGCAAAACTGCCTGAACGGCAACGTCGGCACGTATAACTCCACGGACGTCGACGGTACGATTACGCAAGGCGGTTACTCCGAGAAGGTCGTCGTCAACGAGAACTTCGTTCTCCGCATCCCGGATTCCCTTGATTTTGACGTGGCGGCGCCGTTGCTATGCGCTGGTATCACCACGTACTCGCCGCTGGCGCGCTGGGACGTTAAGGAAGGCCAGAAGGTCGCCGTCGTCGGCCTTGGCGGACTGGGCCACATGGGCGTGCAGATCGCTGCCGCGAAGGGCGCGGATGTTACCGTGATCTCCCGTACCTCGCGCAAGGCTGAGGATGCCAAGAAGCTGGGAGCCAGCCGCCTTCTGGCCACCACGGAGGAAGAGGACTTCTTTAGGAACCACCGCGGCGAGTTTGACCTCATCTTGTCCACCATCTCCGCTGAGTATGACCTCGAAGACTACTTGCGTCTGCTCAAGCCGCGCGGCATCATGTCTGTCGTCGGCCTTCCGCCAGAAGCTCTCTCACTGCGCCTTAACCGTCTCGTCGGCGGCGGCAAGGTGCTCACCGGCAACAACATCGGTGGCATTGCAGAAACCCAAGAGATGCTGGACTTCTGCGCGAAGCACAACCTCGGTGCAGTTATTGAAAAGGTCAGCGTCGATGAGGTTGACGCCGCCTATGACCGCGTCGTAGCCGGTGACGTCAGGTTCCGCTGTGTTATTGATACTGCGACGTTTGCGGACCACCAAGGATAGAAGGGCTCTGTGACCTAGAACGGAGGCGGCGGTGATATTGCTCATTGGTGAAAGTATTTTGGAGTAATATCTCGGCCGTCGTATCTACATATTCTTTTCTGCGGGGCGTACCGTGGACATAAGTCTTGCGCCATGCTTCTGACGGGAGGTGTGGCGCGCTTTTATTCCTTCACAATCAGAAAAGAAGATGGATATACGTGTCGTATAAAAACGTTGTGGGCATTGCCCTGTCCTTTATCGGCTTGCTTGTGGGAGCAGGCTTCGCAACGGGCCAGGAAGTTGTCCAGTACTTTACGTCCTTCGGAATCAACGGTATCTGGGGCATCGTGGTGGCCGGTCTTGTTATGACCTTGGCCGGTACGGTGTTCCTTCAATTGGGCAGCTACTTCCATGCCAGCGAACACAATCAGGTGTTCCGAAACATTACCCACCCCATCATCTCTCGCATTCTCGACGTCGCCGTGATTCTTACCCTCTTTGCAGTGGGCTTCGTCATGCTGGCTGGCGCGGGTTCCAACATGCAGCAGCAGTTCGGTTGGCCGGCGTGGGTCGGCTCACTGCTGATGCTCGTGCTCGTCATGGTGACAGGCATGATGGACGTGGACAAGGTCTCCCAAGTAATCGGTTTGCTGACCCCGAGCATCATCATTGCGGTGCTGTTTGTGGGCGGCTACACCTTGATGCACATGCCGGAGAACGTCTCCGCTGCCATCGACGCCTCCGCGGCCATTGAATCGCCGATTCCGAACTGGCTGATTTCCGCACTCAACTACAACGGATTGGCCCTCATCCTGGCAGTCTCTATGTCGCTGGTCATCGGCGGTGACAACATCAGCCCGCGCGAAGCCGGCTGGGGCGGCATCGTGGGTGGCGCGGTCTATGCCCTGCTCATGGGCATCGCCGGCTTCTCCTTGCTGATGAACGCGGAATCTGTTGGTGATTCTGATATCCCGATGCTTACTTTGGTCGATGAGATTCACCCGACTCTCGGCCTCATCATGGCCGTCATTATCTACCTGATGATCTTTAACACGGCTATCGGCATGTTCTATGCGCTGGGCAAGCGCCTGTCCTCCGGCAACGAGTCGAAGTACCGCATTATCTTCATTGCCGGCTGCCTTGCAGGTTTCGCGGTATCCTTCGCTGGCTTCAAGGCACTGATGCAGTACGTCTACCCGGTGTTGGGCTACATGGGAATCGTCCTCGTGGCGATCTTGGTCTTTGGGTGGCTGCGTTCCTTGGGCCAGATTAAGGACGAAGGCCTGCGTCGTGAGCGCATTCGCGCGCTGCTGCACCTCAAGCTGCACCCAGATGAGGCTTACGATGCCGAGCGCTACGACGACGAAATTGGTCAGCAGATTGCTGACTCCAACATGGACGATGAAGCGTTGTACGAGGATCTCGTCACGGAGGTCGTGGACGAGCTGCACGGCGACGAGGACGTGGACTTCGACAAAGAGAAGTGGGAAGAAAGCCGCAACGACCACACCTACTACACCGAGCGCGACGGCGTGGAGCAAGATCGCAGCGAGGAAGAAATCAAGGAGTGGGTCGAGGAGACAGGCGCCGTCGGCGACCCCGCTGAGGACGAGCCCGTAGAGGGGCGCCCCGCTCAGAATTAGTGCAGCAGCAGCTTTGCCGTTAGCGCAATCATGACGCAGCCGATGATGATGTTGACGAAGCGCCACGTCGTCGGCTTTGCCAGTACGTTGGAGAGTTTGTAGGCGCCGAAGCCGAGGGAGGGGAACCAGACGGCGCTCGCGAGAACGGCGCCGGCGGCGAAGACCCAGCGCTGTTCGCCGTATTGGTTGGCAATACCGCCGAGCATGACCAGCGCATCGACATAGGCCAGGGGATTAAGCCACGTCAGCGCCATTGCTGCCATGACGGGCTTGACCCAAGACTTGGAGCGTACGCGGGGACGAATCTTCGTCAGGACTGAGCCTCCCGGCGCATCGCTATTGCCGCCGTTAGCGTCAACCGATGCGGCGACGGGTTCGGTTTTCTGGACGACGAGTGCCTCTTGCTCCTTCTTAAAGGCATCGCGGAAGCAGGTGAAGCCAAAGTAGATGAGGTAGGCAGCGCCGAGGTACTTCACCACGGTCAGAGCGGTGGGGAAGCGCTCCACCAGAATGCCCACACCAGCGGTGCCGGCGTTGATCAGGACGACGTCGGACAGCAAACAAGCAAGCAGAATCGCACCGACGTGATCGCGTTTGATGCCCATCTTGATGATGTAGGCGTTTTGCGGTCCAATGGCGATGATGAGGGAGAGTCCCAGCGCAAATCCTGCGAGCAATACTGACATGGCATCCAGTGTGCGGAAGAATGCATATGAAGTCCAGTTAAGTGTTCTACAGCTGGTTTAAAATAGCTTCATGAACCCACTTCATACCGAAACTCTGCTGGCCATCGTCGATGAAGGCTCCTTTGAGGCAGCTGCAAGTGTGTTGGGAATCACTCCTTCTGCTGTGAGTCAGCGCATCAAAGCGCTTGAGGTCTCGACCGGACGAATCTTGCTTCGTCGCGGAAATCCCGTCACCGTGACCGAAGCCGGCGAGATCGTAGCCCAAGCCGCGCGCCGTATGGCGCTCGTCCAAGCGGAGGCGGATGCCCGCCTTACTGAGCGCCTTTCTCGAGTGCCGCTGACCGTTGCTATTAACTCCGATTCACTTGCTACGTGGTTTCAGTCTGTTGTGCAGAAGACCGCTGCGCGTGGGGAAGCAGCTCTGCGTATCCGCATTGAGGATGAGGCCCGTACATTGGCCATGTTGCGTCGCGGCGATGTCCTCGGTGCGGTGACCCGCGAGCACACGCCGGTGTCCGGCTGCGAGTCGACGTACCTGGGCACCATGCGCTATTTTGCCGTCGCTGCACCGAGTTTGGCGGAGGGGTTCTCGGATTGGGACACGCTTCCCATCGTGGGCTTTGGTCCGAATGATGCCACCCTTGATGATGCGATGCGTGAGCGGTTTATTGATTCCCGTGTTCTTCGTGCGCGGGTGTCGCAGATCCCCTCCTCAGAGGGCTATGTCGAGGCAGTGCGCTGTGGGTTGGGGTGGGGCCTCGTGCCGCGGCTGCAGGCGCAACCTCTGCTGGATTCGGGGGAGCTGGTGCTTCTCGACGATTTCCCGCTCGATATCGACCTCTATTGGCAGCGATGGCGCCTCGAATCTGAGGTGCTTGCAGACCTCACCGCTGACGTCCTTGCCGCTGGCCGGGCAGTTTTAGCTACACGCCGCGCCGCACAGAATGCACCATAAGTGCCGTGTGCTGGCTTAAGTTGGAGGCATGAGCGATAAGACTCCTGATAAAGCAACCGACATCGACGATGACATCCCTACCTACAACTCTGGCGCTAACTCCGTAAAGGCCAGCAAGCGCGACGAAGCGGAGACCACCACTGACGCCACCACTGACGCGGTGACTGATAAGGCTTCCGATACAGTTTCTGCTGAGGAGCCGAAGAAGAGCCGTCTCTTCCAGCGTGCTGGCCGCGCTGAGCCGACGGTTATTAAGCCGAAGCCAGCGGAGGCCGCCACGACCGACACCGCACCTTCGTCTGATCCTGCTGCTGAGGCCAAGACCGAAACCTTTGAGAGTGCCCCTCGTGACACTCGTGACTCGCTGTCGTTCGATAGCGCTGCTACAGATACTGAGACCACCGCTTTTCCGCGAGCGGAGGCCACGTCAGAGCCAGCGGCTGAGACCTACGATGACGTACCGAGCACCGTCGCTGTGGCTGACCCGGCTATCGAGTCTGACGCCGAGACTACAGTGGCTGAGGAGGAGCCTCAGCGCGCTCGTCGCGGCACCATCGACTTCGGCCTGCTCTTTGTGCGCTTGGCGCTGAGCATTTACCTGCTCGTAGCGGGTGCATCGACATTCTTCAAGCTTGGCGGCAATGAGGGCTTGTCAGGACTTGAGAATGAGTACGGCGAGTACACCATGGCGGCCGCGCTGGCCATTGGTGTTCCGACCGTCCAGCTCATCGCAGGCGCCTTCCTGCTGCTCGGCTTGGTGACCCCGCTGGCGGCCATGTTTGGCCTTATTGTGACTGGCTTCGAGGCCATTCACGGCCTCAATGCCTCGGGCGATGGCCTCGATGTTTTTGCCTGGAACGAAAGTGTTTGGCTGGGCCTCGTTCTGTTCGCCATCGCGGTAGCACTGCAGTTCACCGGTCCGGGTTTCATCTCCCTAGACTTCAACCGTTCCTGGACGCGCCGCCCACTGGCGACGTCCTGGATTTTCATCGTCATTGGCGTCGCGGCACTCGTTGCTATCTGGTGGTTCGGAGCAGGTGTTAATCCGCTGAGCTAAGCTCTCCCTCTTGTTGTTTTCCATTGCATAAAGTAAGTTGTTTTACGCAATGGAAAACAATGCGGTTGAAACCGCGAGAGGGGAGTTTTCGGTATGCCGGATCAGGATGTTCGGGACGCACTTGCATTTGAGGCGCAACAGAAGGCGGCCGCGGCGAAGCGGCCACCTATCTGGCTGAGCCTGCTCGCGGCGGTAGCGTACGGCGCGTGGTTTGCTTACATGTGGATCAAGGATGACGTTCACCCGCTCGTCCTTGTTGGCGGACTGCTCCTTGTAGTCGGGCTACTGGTGGGGCTAGCCTTCTTTTACCGCATGGGGGTGCGGGATTCGATGCGCCAGAAGGTGGATCCGCATGCCTCCCGAAGCGTGACCTGGCGCTACTACGCAGGGCTGGGCTTTATGATTCTGCCGGCACTCTTCAATCCCTTCGTTGAAGGACACGTTATTGCCTCGTGCATCGCAGGTGTGCTGTGCGCAGTGGCGGTCTTTTGGACGCTGCACACCGGCGCGCTGGATAGGATGCCGCGATGAGTGAAATCGATCCGGTAATCCACCCGCTCAATCGCTTTAAGATTTGCGCCACACTCAATGCTTTTGGGGCCACACAGGGCGGGGACATCAACCGTGAAATGAAATTCGCTATGTTGCGAGACCGCACGGAGCTTTCCGATGCCTCCCTGTCCAAGCAGCTCGGAGCCCTGGAACAAGCCGGCTACGTGACCCGTTTCCGCGAGTACGGCACCAGCCGCGCTAAAGATTCAGTGTGGGTTGCGCTCACGGAGAAAGGTGCAGTGGCCTTTAAAGGTCACTTAGCAGCGCTCAAGGCTCTAGCCGAGGGCTGAGATCTGAATCGTGCTAATGAATGAGGTGCCCAAGTTGCCAAAGTTTTCCTTCGCGCGGCAAGGACGGCGCAAAACTTTGGCAGGTAGGGCAGTTTGCACCCCGAATCTGCGCTTGGCTTAGCTGGTAGGGGTCGCAGCGAGTGCAGCATGAGGTTTGTCTGCTTGGGCGTCCTTAACCTTGAGGCAGATGGCGTAGAGCGCCCATGCCACAAGCGCGAGCCACACGAAGTCATCGACGAGAAATTTCTGATACAGCGGCATCGTGTAAACATCGATGTTATCGCCGAACCACCATTTTCCTGGGACGGTGACGAGCATGCCTACCCAGGCCGCGAGCACTGCCAGCAGGCTGCCGGCGACCCAGGTGGACTGGCGCCAAGTCCACGCGCGGTACACCAACACCGGCACGATGAGGGAAAGCCAGACCCAGTGGTGGGACCACGAGACGGGGGAGATGAGCAGCATGACGGTAGCGGTGGTGAGGTGGGCGTCGACAAGCAGCCCGTGCTTTACCTGCGCCACAATGAGCGCGGAACCTCCAGCGATAACGGTGAGTGCCGCCACGAGCCACACAACGTTGATGAGCGTGCCGTGGTTGTCCATGGCTTCCTGAGACGTAAAGAGGCGCTGGATGACGCCCTTGAGGGAGGAATTGGACTGATAGGCCGTGCCCACGCCAAAGTCCCCGCCGGAGCCCATATCCAGCAGCTTTGACGTGAAGAACTCCACGAAGGCATCCCAGCGGTAGGCAGCGGCAAGTAACGTGGCCACAACCGCGGAGATGAAAGCAGTAAGAATCGGCTTCCACTCGCGGCGCAGCAGGAAGTACAGCAGCATGGCCAACGGCGTAATCTTGATGGCCGCTGCAAGGCCAATGAGCCATCCTTGGGGCAGCCAACGCTTGCGCGGCACGAGATCAAAGATGACCAGGGCCATGATGACGATGTTGATCTGGGCAAAGCCATTGTTGAGGCGAATGGGCTCAAAGAACATCGTCGCCGCCCACACCAGCGCCACTACGGGCAACAGTGGTTTGACCTTTAGCGCGCGGAAAATGGCATACAGGCAAGCCAACACGAGGGCGTCCGAGATGACGATCATGATGTTGCCCGCCATATCATCGCTCATCCACTCAAAGGCCGTGAGAGGCACCATGACCAGCGCGCCGAAAGGCGGGTAGATAAACGGCAGGGCAATATCGCCAGCCTGCATAGGAACGGAGTACACCTCCGTGCCGTTCAGGAAGGCGCGCACGCCTTCGCGGTAGATGATCATGTCGACCGGGAAGTCCGTGTCCGTGATGTGGAGGACCATACCGATAAAGCCCACGATGAGCCCCGCGGCGGTTAAAAGCGTGCGCCCAAAGGCGTTAGTGGCGAATTTCATCGCCTTTACTCTAATTGACGTGACCGTCCACTACGCGCACCGCACCACGATCCGCTGACGTAGCCATGTTGGCGTAGGCGCGCAGAGCCTTGGTGACTGGGCGGTTACGGTCCTTCGGTGTCCAGGGTTTCTCACGTTGCTCCTCGGCGGCGCGGCGGCGCTCTAGTACGTCTTCATCCACATCTAGGGTGAGCTGGCGCTCGCGGATGTTGATGGTGATGGGGTCGCCATTCTCCACCAAACCGATGAGGCCGCCGTGAGCTGCTTCGGGGGAAATGTGGCCGATGGAGAGGCCGGAGGTACCGCCGGAGAAGCGGCCATCCGTAATCAAGGCACACGCCTTGCCCAAGCCAGAGCCCTTGAGGAAGGACGTCGGGTGCAGCATCTCCTGCATACCCGGGCCGCCGGCTGGGCCCTCGTAGCGGATGACGATGACATCGCCCGCTTGGACTTCCTTCTTGAGGATGATGGAGACGGCCTCTTCCTGGGACTCCACCACGCGGGCAGGGCCGGTGAAGGTCCACAGTTCTTCCTCCACGCCGGCAGCCTTCACAATGGCACCGTTAGGTGCCAGGTTGCCGCGCAGTACGACGAGGCCACCATCAGAGGAGAAGGCATGCTCGGCATCGTGGATGCAGCCATTAACTGTATTCGTGTCGAGTTCATCCCACCGGTTGGACTGGGAGAAGGGCTCGGTCGTTCGCACGCCGCCGGGAGCAGCCAGGAAAAGCTCGCGGGCGGCGTCGGTAGCCTTGCCGCCGCGGATATCCCAGTCATCGAGCCATTCCTCGGCATTGTCATAGAGTGCCGTGTGCACCTTGAGGTTGAGGTGGCCAGCGCGGCGCAGCTCGCCCAGGATAGCGGGGATGCCGCCGGCGCGGTGCACGTCCTCGATGTGATACGTGCCGTTCGGGGCAACCTTGGACAGACAAGGCACGCGGTAGGAGATTTCGTTGATGTCCTCGAGCGTGAAGTCCACCTCGCCCTCCTGGGCCGCAGCGAGGGTGTGGAGGATGGTGTTGGTGGATCCACCCATGGCCATATCGAGGGCCATGGCGTTGGTGAAGGCTTCCTTGGTGGCGATGGAACGTGGGAGGACTGCATCGTCCTCTTCGCCGTAGTAGCGCTGGCACATCTCGACGATGGTGCGTCCCGCCTGCTCAAAGAGGCGACGGCGGAAGGCGTGGGTAGCCAGGGTAGTGCCGTTGCCTGGCAGGGCCAAGCCTAGGGCTTCGGTCAGGCAGTTCATGGAGTTGGCGGTAAACATGCCGGAGCAGGAACCACAGGTGGGGCAGGCAGATTCCTCGACCTGTGCTAGGTCTTCGTCGGAGACGGCCTCGCTTGCCGACGCCGTGATAGCCGTAATCAGATCCGTCGGTGCATGTGCCACGCCATCGACGACGACGGCTTTGCCTGCCTCCATCGGGCCGCCGGAGACGAAGATGGTGGGGATGTTGAGGCGCAGTGCAGCGTTGAGCATGCCCGGGGTGATCTTGTCACAGTTGGAGATACAGACCAGGGCGTCGGCAGTATGTGCGTTGGCCATATATTCGATGGAGTCGGAGATGATCTCACGCGAGGGAAGGGAGTAGAGCATGCCGCTGTGGCCCATGGCAATGCCATCATCAACCGCGATGGTGTTGAATTCCTTGGGTACACCGCCCGCTTCGCGCACGGCATCGGCCACGATGTCACCGACGTTTTTCAAGTGGACGTGGCCTGGCACGAACTGGGTATAGGAGTTGGCGATGGCCACGATCGGCTTGCCAAAGTCGTTCTCCTTAGTGCCGGTAGCGCGCCAGAGGGCGCGGGCACCAGATGCCTGGCGGCCAACGGTGGTGACTTTAGAGCGCAGCGGGTACATAGTTAGTCTTTCAGTTCGGGGTGTGCTTCGAGGTAGTCGGCGTATTCCTCCTTGGTGAGGAGGACTTGCTGGCCGTCGCGGTGGACAATGACCACCTTGTCATCGGCGGCGTTGCGTCCCGCGGTGAGGGCATCGGGGATACGGCCTTGGGATGCTTCGGCCAAGCGTGGCAGCGAGTTAAAGGTCACGCCGGGGAGGTTGAAGTTTTCGCCATTGGTAGTGCGGGCAAAGGCGCGGGAGCGCTGGAAGCCGATTCCTGCAAAATCCTTCCACGCGATGTCCTTGGGCCCGCGGAATCCGTAGGCGATGTGGATGCCATGTGAATCCACCGTGGTGCGGGAGCGCAAGACCCACCAGAAACCAAGTATCGGGAAAATGAGAATCCAAAACAGGTACTTCGGCGCCCAGCCGATGCTGAGCAGCGCGATGGCGGCGAGCAGCCCAATGCCGAGGAGGTGTTCGCGGGTGGGCTTGAATGTTTCGGCCGGGGAGTGGTCGGCGCGGGAAGATGCGTTCTGCGGGTGTGAGGACGTCATAGTGGGTCATCGTAATTGACTATGTGGCGCAGTGGCGAACCGCCCCACCTGTGACATCTCATAAAATGAGAAAAAGATCCCAAAAATGGGGGTAACTGCCTGCGGTGGCTTTTCTATCAGTGTACAGTTTGTCGCATGATCATTATTCGACTTCACCTCGTAGTACCCGGGCGGCGCGAGCCGTAACGAGTCCACAGTGACGTCGACCTGCAGCGCCCCCGCTTCCTTCACACCCAGAAGGACAGACGGGGGCGTTAGTTATAGGCAATGGTCTCTCCGATATCCACCCCATAGAAGGAGCGCACCCACCGTGACAGCTTCCACTCCGCCACATCAGGCGCCCGAGCGCATCACGGGCGCACACGCCATCGTTCGCACCCTTGAAGATCTTGGTACTGAACTCGTCTTTGGTATTCCGGGCGGCGCCGTGCTTCCGCTCTATGACGCGCTCTTCGAATCGACGAAGCTGCGCCACGTGCTTACCCGCCACGAGCAAGGTGCCGGCCATGCGGCCGAGGGCTATGCCCAGGCCTCGGGAAAGGTGGGCGTCATGATTGCCACCTCGGGTCCGGGTGCTACCAACCTGGTGACGCCGCTTGCCGACGCCAACCTGGACTCCGTCCCCGTCGTCGCGATTACCGGTCAGGTGGGTAGTTCCCTTCTGGGAACCGATGCTTTTCAGGAGGCCGATATTCGCGGTGTGACGATGCCGATTACGAAGCACAATTTCATCGTTACCGATGCGGCTGACATCCCCGCCGCCATTTCCGCCGCCTTCCATTTGGCCTCAACCGGGCGGCCTGGCCCGGTTCTCGTGGATATTCCCAAGGACGTCCAAAACGCTTATATGGAGTACACGGGTCCACAGATGATGGACCTGCCAGGATACAAGCCCACCACTACGCCGCACCCACGACAGATCTCGCAGGCGGTGAAGCGAATTGCCCGGGCGAAGAAGCCGGTGCTCTACATCGGTGGTGGCGTTATCAAAGCTGGTGCCTCCCGCGAGCTGCGTGAGTTTGCTGAGCTGACCGGAATTCCCGTGGTCACCACCCTCATGGCCTTGGGTTCCTTCCCGGATTCGCACCCGCTGCACATGGGTATGCCGGGCATGCACGGCACTGTGCCGGCAGTTGCAGCCTTGCAGCGCTCTGACCTCATCATCGCTATCGGTGCGCGCTTCGATGACCGTGTTACTGGTGATACCGCCACGTTTGCTCCGCATGCCGAGGTTATTCACGCTGACATCGACCCGGCCGAGGTGGGCAAGATCCGTGAGGTTGCCATTCCAATTGTGGGTGATGCCCGTGAGGTGCTCCTGTGCTTGACCAAGGCTTATGAAAACGACAGTGAGATTTCTGCACCGCAGATTCAGGAATGGATGGACTATCTCACTGACATGCAGCGCCGCTTCCCACGCGGTTTCGAGCCGACGCCAGATGGGCTGCTTAACCCGCAACAGGTTATTTCACAGCTCAGCGAAATTGCTGGGCCGGAGGCCATCTACTGTGCCGGTGTGGGCCAGCACCAGATGTGGTCCGCCCAGTTCTTGGATTTCGAGCACCCACGCAGCTGGATCAACTCTGGTGGTGCGGGAACCATGGGCTATGCGGTGCCGGCAGCGCTGGGTGCGAAAGCGGCCATGCCCGAACGGGAAGTCTGGGCCATTGACGGTGATGGTTGTTTCCAAATGACCAACCAGGAGCTCACCACCGCGGCGGTCGAAGGATTCCCGATCAAGGTGGCCGTTATTAACAACGGCAACCTGGGCATGGTGCGCCAGTGGCAGACGCTGTTCTATGACAACAAGTACTCCCACACCAAGCTGCGCGAGCACGATGAATATGTGCCCGATTTTGTGAAGCTGAGTGAGGCCTTGGGGTGCGAGGCGATTCGCGTCACCACGGAAGAGGAGATTGCGCCCGCAATTAAGCGTGCCCGGCAGGTTAACGATCGCCCAGTCGTCATTGACTTCATCGTGGGACAGGATGCTCAGGTGTGGCCGATGATTGGCGGTGGTGCCTCGAACGAGGAAATTCAGTACGCGCTGGGTTTGCGCCCGCTATTTGATGAAAACGAGTCCGCGGCCGAGGAACCGGCCGAGATCCACGAATCCCTCGAGGAGGCCTAAGAACAATGGCGAAAGACGACATCACCCGCCACACACTGTCCGTACTGGTCGAGGATATCGAGGGCATCATCTCCCGCGTGACCGGTATGTTTACCCGCCGTGGCTACAACCTTATCTCCCTGGTCTCAGCAAAGACGGAGACCGAAGGTATTAACCGCCTTACTATCGTTGTCGATGCCTCAGAGGTGGTCACTGAACAGGTGACCAAGCAGCTCAACAAAATTGTGCCCGTCCTCAAAGTGGTGGAGCTAGAGGAGGAGAGCACTATTGCGCGAGGCATCATGCTGGTGAAGGTGACTGCGGACAACGAGAATCGCCCCCAGGTGGTCGACGCGGTCAACATCTTCCGCGCCCGCATCGTAGATGTGGCTCCGGAATCCGTGGTCATTGAGGCCACTGGCACGCCGGGCAAGCTACGTGCGCTTCTCGACGTCCTCGAGCCTTTCGGCATCCGCGAACTAGTGCAATCTGGTCACGTGGCGCTGGCCCGTGGTCCGAAGGCAATGGCACCATCGAAATAAGAATCTCACATTGTGGACATTGCGTCTCAAAATGTGGTACAACTTCACTAGAACGATTTCCTACACAAGTAAAGGAACTTAAGAATCATGGCAATTGAAACTCTCTACGACGACGACGCCGACCTGTCCATCATCCAGGGCCGCAAGGTGGCCGTCATTGGCTACGGCTCCCAGGGCCACGCCCACGCAATGAACCTGCGCGATTCCGGTGTTGAGGTTGCTATCGGTCTGCGCGAAGGCTCCAAGTCCCGCGCAAAGGCAGAAGAAGCTGGCTTCACGGTTCTCACCAACGCCGAGGCTGCTAAGTGGGCCGACGTCATCATGCTCTTGGCCCCCGATACCTCCCAGGCATCCATCTTCACCAACGACATCGAGCCGAACCTGGAGGAGGGCAATGCCCTGTTCTTCGGCCATGGCCTCAACATTCACTTCGGCCTGATCAAGCCAGCTGAGAACATCACCATCGGTATGGTCGCTCCGAAGGGGCCAGGCCACTTGGTCCGACGCCAATTCGTCGACGGCAAGGGCGTTCCCTGCCTCATCGCTACCGAGCAGGACCCGAAAGGTGAGGGCCGCGAGCTGACCTTGTCCTACGCGGCCGCAATCGGCGGCGCTCGCGCCGGTGTCATTCCGACCACCTTCAAGGACGAGACTGAGACCGACCTGTTCGGTGAGCAGGCAGTCCTGTGTGGTGGCGTGGAATACCTCATCATGAACGGTTTCGAGGTCCTCACCGAGGCCGGCTACGAGCCGGAGATGGCCTACTTCGAGGTCTGCCACGAGCTGAAGCTCATCGTTGACCTCATCGTTGAGGGCGGCATCCAGAACATGAACTACTCCTGCTCTGATACCGCTGAGTTCGGTGGCTACCTCTCCGGCCCGCGCGTTATCGATGCGTCCGTTAAGGAGCGCATGAAGGATGTCCTGACTGACATTCAGGATGGCACCTTCGTCAAGCGTCTCGTCGCCAACGTTGAAGGCGGCAACAAGGAGCTTGAGGAGCTGCGCGAGAAGGTTAACAACCACCCGATTGAAAAGACCGGCTCCCAGCTGCGTGACCTCATGAGCTGGGTTAAGAACCCACTGGACGCTACTGCCTAAGGACGAGTCAACCTCTGGTTGATGACACCCTGCCGCCCCTGGTGCTGATGACTTTTAACAGCCAAGCACGAGGGGCGGTTTCGGCGTTTTACAAGGTGTAAACCTAGCCTAGGGAGCGAATCGCTATTTGTCTGCGGATCGTTGATGCTGTCTTCCGATATGCGCGGGTTCTGCGGGTCTGGTTGCGAAGACGCGCCTGGTTGGCGGCTGAGCTAACTCTTTCTGATTGAGACATGTGGATCTTTCCCATGTCGCTGAGTGCCGTCCGAAGATTCATGGTTCATATCCTAACTTTGCTTCCTGTGCTTTGCGAGTAGTCGAGGTCGAGGCATTGTTGTTTCATCGTTCTTACTCTGCAAGTTTCGATGTAGAGGGGAGGGCCAGTTTCTCGACTACCGGGATAGGTTCATTGAGATGACTCGCTCCTCAATGGTGATGAAATCAGAAGGCTTGGACATGGGGGCGCCCGACCAACGCGACGTAGGGATATGGTTTCGGGTTGCCATGTAAGATTCGCTCATAAACGGGCACGATCTCACATCTGCGAGTAGGCTCAGAACCATGGGTTACACCACGCCAAGCTATGACCTTTCTGACCTCTTTGCTCGCATTGATCGCGGGGATATCCAGCTTCCAGATTTCCAGCGTGCTTACTCCTGGGACGAAGACCGTATCCGCTCTCTCATCGTGACCGTCCTGCGCGGCTATCCGCTGGGCGCCTTCTTGGCGCTGGATACTCGCAACGAGACGATGCGTTTCCGCCCCCGCCCGCTCGCGGGCGCGCCGGATACCGGAGTGAACCCAGGCCTTCTTCTCCTGGATGGTCAGCAGCGCCTTACCTCGCTTTACCACTGCTTCCGCGGCGATGGTTACGTGGACACGACGGACTTTCGCTCCAAGAAAGTCTCCCGCAAGTTCTACGTCGATCTACGCACGGCCACGAGTGAGGACATCATGCCGGATGAGGCTGTCTTTGCGGTGAACCAGCATGGCGAGCTGAAGTCTCACTTTGCGCCAGAGATTGAGGGCTCGCTGGCAAACCGCGAGGCTGCTATTGATGCTTGCTGCATCCCCGTTTCAGCGCTGCTGAGCGAAGAAGGCACGAGCATGCTCTTCGAGTTGGCCGCTGCCGATAATGGTGTGAATCGCGATGTTGTCGCAGCCTTTAACAACCGCATTTTGCGCCCGCTTTCGGGTTATGACGTGCCCATGATTCGCCTGTCCCGTGAGACTGCCCAAGCAGGCATTGGCTCGATCTTTGCCCAAGTGAACTCCGCTGGTTTGCAGATGGACGTCTTTGACCTCCTTACCGCGGTTTTCGCGTCCGAGGATCCGGATTTCCACTTGGCGGAGCATTGGGGGGACGTCGAGAAGCAACTGCGTGCATTCCCGGCACTCGACGGTATTGGTCGCAATGAGTTCCTCTCCGCGGTCTCCTTGCTGGTCTCGGGCAAGAAAGGCACAGCTGGCGGGCAGCGCGAGGATATCCTGCAGCTTTCCCTGGCTGAGTACCGCGCTGCTTCGTCGACACTCGTCATTACCTTCCGTGAGGTGGCGGAATTCTTGGCTGAGCGTTGCATCTTGTCCTTGGACCAGGTGCCGTACAACGAGCAGATTATCCCGCTCGCGGTTATCCTTGCCCGCCTAACTGAGCGAAATGGTGTGCTCGCCACACAGGACTCCTGGGACCGCCTCAACCAGTGGTTCTGGAGCGGTGTCTTTGGTGAACTCTATGGTTCTTCGGCCGTCAAGCTGCGTGCCGCACGTGATGTTGACGAGGTCACCGCATGGGTAGCGGGGGAGACCGAAGTCGTGCCCCAGACTGTGCGCGATGCTTCCTTCCGCGAATCCCGCCTTCTATCTGTCAGCGAGAACGACGGCGTGTGGCATGGCCTCTATGCGCTGCTCATGGCGCGCGGTGCGAAGGATTGGCGCACCGGCCAACCCTTCACCCGCCACACCTTTGAGGACCTTAAGCCGGGCTTTTTCCCAATCTTCCCGCTGTCGTGGTGCCAGCGTCATGGGGTCAGCGCTGTGTTGGCTAACTCTGTGCTCAACCGCACGCCGATGGGCAAGCGCACCGAAGTTGTCCTCGATGGGCATTCGCCGGAGCGCTACCTTCCGCGCGTGCAGTCCAAGTCCATCATGGAGGATGCCGAGTTCGATAGCGTGCTGGCCTCCCATGAGCTGCAACCGGAGCTGCTGACATCCAAGAGTGCGTATCAGTTCTTTGCCGATCGCCGCGAACGTTTCGTGGGCATCGTAGAATATGCCTTGAATAAGGCCGTCATTCGTGACGTCGATGAAGCCAACCTGTCTGGTGGTGAGGAGGGCCCGCAGGCTTTTGCACACTAAAGCACTAGTGGTGGCGCTCGCAGTGGGATGTCTCGCTGCGAGCGCTTCTAGCTGTTCGTCGATGGGCCGGGGCGAACAGCTTGTTACCCAGGACATTACGGCAGTGCCTGACGCTGAGATTGACCTTGCTCGTGCAAGCGAAGAGAACCGTCTGCGGCTGATTGATCCCGCCTTCGCTGATATGGTAGCCGTCCTCGACGACCCCTGGGGAGTGGAATCCGCACGGCTTTTCTTTAAGAACACCAACACACTCATTCTGGCCGAAGATACAGACGCTGCTGCTCTGCGTGCGGCAACGCTGAGCGTGTCCCAACGCGTTCCTATGGTGACGTATGACGAGTCCATTCGGGGACAAACTGCGGAGTTAGCGACGGATCTGGGGGTGGAACGCATCGTTGTCGTCGGCGATGTTCCCTGGGCTAGTCAATCGGGCCTCCAGGAGGTCATCCATGACCCAGGCAATACGAAAGCTTTAGGGGAGTACACGGCCTTTCAATTCACCTCAAAGGTCGTGAAAGATCCAAGCCGCATGGTGGATAACATTGCGCATTTGGATTCCTCCGCGAAAGTTGAGCTCAAGGCGGCTTGGGAGCCTTTGCCGCAGTACATGACAAAGGAAAAGATGCCAGCGATCCCTGCTGAAGCGCGGCGCGATGCGCAAATGGCCCCCGTCATCGTTGCCACCGTGGATAGCCCAGTGGCGAATGTTGTGAACGCTAATGCTTATGGCGGTTCCGTGATGGTCATGCCGGATCCTGATCCGTCGGCGACGAAGGTCGGGGCGGCAATGACCGCGGGGCTTTCAGAGGGGCCTATCGTGGCACTCGGACCGGAATTCGGTTCAGTGACAGAATTCACGCATAAAATAGATCAGGGTTGGAAAGAATAAACTACACTTCACGGCATCCACTCATCAGCCTAGTGAAGGAAGTTATGTCGAAGCCGGTCGTACTCATCGCCGATAAGCTTGCAGAATCCACCGTTTCCGCGTTGGGAGACACTGTTGAGGTCCGTTGGGTCGACGGCCCCAACCGTGAGGAACTCCTCGCCGCGGTCCCAGAAGCCGATGCACTCCTCGTGCGCTCTGCCACAACCGTTGATGAAGAGGTTCTTAGTGCTGCAGGCAAGTTAAAGATCGTTGGCCGCGCTGGCGTCGGCCTGGATAACGTCGACATCCCCGCGGCTACTGAGCGTGGTGTCATGGTAGTCAATGCACCGACGTCCAATATTCACTCCGCTTGTGAGCAAGCCATTGCTTTGCTGCTGGCTACCGCCCGCCAGGTTCCGGCAGCTGATCAGTCGCTTCGTCAGGGCGAATGGAAGCGCTCTTCTTTCAAGGGCGTGGAAGTTTTTGGCAAGACCATTGGCATCGTCGGCTTCGGCCACATTGGCCAGCTGTTTGCTCAGCGTCTACTGGCTTTTGAAACTGTCGTCATCGCACACGACCCGTACGCGAACCCGGCCCGTGCCGCCGCACTTGGTGTGGAACTGGTGAGCCTAGAGGAGCTCATGGCGCGCGCTGACTTCGTTACTATCCACCTGCCCAAGACTCCGGAAACTACCGGTATGTTTGACGCGGAGCTCCTAGCCAAGGCTAAGAAGGGGCAGATCATCATCAACGCTGCCCGCGGTGGCCTCGTGGATGAAGCAGCCCTGGCAGAGTCCATCAAGTCGGGCCATCACCGCGGTGCTGGTTTCGACGTGTATGCCACCGAGCCGTGCACGGATTCCCCGCTCTTTGAGCTCCCGCAAGTGACCGTGTCCCCGCACTTAGGTGCTTCCACCGTGGAAGCCCAAGACCGTGCTGGTACTGACGTGGCCGAGTCTGTGCTCAAAGCACTCGCTGGTGAGTTTGTGGCGGATGCCGTTAACGTGGAAGGCGGCAAGGTAGGCGAGGAGGTCGCTGGATGGCTGGACCTTACCCGCAAGCTCGGTCTCGTTGCTGGCAGCCTCTTGGGCTCCGCTCCTGTGGCAGTTGAGGTGGAAGCTTGCGGCGAGCTTGCGAACGAAGACGTCTCCGCGTTGGGCCTGTCAGCGGTGCGTGGCCTGTTTTCCGGTGTGGTCACGGAATCCGTGACCTTCGTTAACGCCATGCAAATCGCGGAGAGTCGCGGCGTCGACGTGGAGGTCAAGACGAACGTCGAGTCGAAGGGCCACCGCTCGTCCGTCGTCGTAAAGATTATCGGCTCTGGCGGTGAAGTGTCACAGCTGACCGGTGCGCTCATTGGTATTGATGGCGTTGAGAAGATCGTTCGCATCAACGGCCGCGGCGTGGACATGCGCGCAACGGGCCGCAACCTTTTCTTCTCTTACAAGGATGCCCCGGGCGCTCTTGGCACGGTGGGCACCAAGCTGGGAGCGGCCGGCATCAACATTGTTGCTGCGGCGCTGACCCAAGGTAAGAAGGTTGATGATGCGGTGCTCATCCTCCGCGTCGAGCGCGAGGTTCCGGAAGAACTCATCGAAGAAATCAACGCTGCGCTGGGCGCTAGCTGCCGCCAGATCGACTTCGGCGCTTAAGACGTTGTCGCAACGCGCCGTTCGCGTTGTCTGCGGTACATGCGGTTGAGTGATTTCACCGTCTGGTAGCCGGTGCCGTGGTATTCTCACTTGTATCCAACAGGTGAGAAAGGAATCCCGCAATATGAAATTGGCAGTGATTGGCGGCGACGGTATCGGCCCCGAGGTAACCGCGGAGGCGCTTAAGGTTCTTCGCGCCGTGCGCGACGACATTGAGGTTACCGACTACGACCTCGGCGCTCGTCGCTACCTGCGCAATGGCGAGCTTCTCACCGAGGAGGATCTGGCCTCCTTGCGCGAGCACGATGCCATCTTGCTCGGCGCTATCGGCGCCCCTGGTGAGGTTCCGCCGGGTGTACTGGAGCGCGGCCTTCTGCTCAAGATGCGCTTTGCGCTGGATCACCACGTTAACTTGCGCCCGTCCAGGCTCTATCCCACGGCCACCTCGCCGCTAGCGAACCCGGGCGACATCGACTTCGTCGTTGTTCGTGAGGGCACTGAGGGCCTGTACTGCGGCAACGGCGGTACCCTCCGTGAAGGCACGGAGCACGAGGTGGCCTCGGAGGTTTCTCAGAACACCCGCTTTGGTGTGGAGCGAGTTGTGCGCGACGCCTTCGATCGCGCCATGACGCGCCGCAAGCACGTCACCCTCGTGCACAAGACCAATGTTTTAGTCAATGCTGGTGGCTTGTGGCAGCGCACCGTCGATGAGGTTGCTCGGGATTACCCTGAGGTGACGGTGGACTATAACCACATTGATGCCGCCACTATCTACATGGTGACTGACCCGGCACGCTATGACGTCATTGTTACCGATAACCTCTTCGGCGATATCCTCACTGACCTCGCTGGTGCTGTCACCGGTGGCATTGGACTGGCAGCCTCCGGCAACATTGATGCCTCCGGCACCAACCCGTCCATGTTCGAACCTGTCCATGGTTCTGCTCCCGATATCGCGGGCCAGGGTATTGCCGATCCCACCGCCGCCATCCTGTCTGCGGCTATGTTGCTGCGTCATCTTGGCGATGAAGACAATGCGGCGCGTGTGGAAGAAGCAGTCGCGCAGGATGTCTCCTCCCGGGGCGATGAGCCGGTGCGCACTGTTGAGATTGGTGACCGAATCGCCTCCGCACTGGCATCCTAACCCTGTAGTCTTGGCGCATGAGCGTCGAATTAGACGAGGTAGTAAGCTTCCTCGCCCAGCACGAGCCCTTCTCCCACCTGCCGGAGGAGGAGCTCTCCGCCCTGTCCACCCAGCTCAGCATCGTGTACCTGCGCCGAGGGGAGAGACCTGTTCATCGTGGGGAAACTAACGACAAGCTTCACATCATCCGTACGGGCGCCATCGATGTGCTCGGTGAGGATGAGGTCTTGCTGGACCGCCGCGAAGCTGGACTGACCTTTGGGTATTCCACTCTGCAGGGCGAGCCACTCTCCGCCTATGACATGGTCGCGGTGGAGGACAGCCTCATCTTTACCCTGTCGCAGGAGGCTTTCAGCACGCTTGCCCAGCGCAATCCGGATATCGCGCGCTTCTTCTCAGCGCAGTCACGCCAGGTGCGCGCAGCAGCGCGGGAGCTTGCTGACGCCGCCCCGACCGACGTCCTCCGCACGCCCCTTGGCGAGTTGATCCGTACCGATGTCCTGACGTCTTCAGCGGACACCTCGATTGGCCAAGCGGCTCAACTGATGACCGACCGCGGAGTTTCCTCCTTGCTGGTGACACGCACAGACAACCAACTAGAGGGAATTGTGACCGACCGTGACCTGCGCTCACGCGTGATCGCAGCCGGACTCGATCCGACACAGCCGGTGGGGGAGATTATGACCCCCAACCCGCTCACCGTTTCCACGGAGGCGCCCGCCATGGAAGCTCTGCTCCACATGGCGGAGCGCGGCATCCATCATCTTCCGGTCGTTGACGAAGGCCGCCTTCACGGCATTGTTACCCAGTCCGATGTGACACGTTTGCTCCACAATGACCCCGTCTATTTGGCTGCAGATCTGTCACGTCGCAGCAGCCAGCAGGAACTCACCGGTGCGTTTACTGAGGCCACACGGCTGGCAGGTCGTTTCGTGGAACGCGGATCCACTCCTGCGGAGACATCCAGCTTGGTGACCCTCGCTGCGGATGCCGTGGCGCGCCGCCTGTGCACCTTGGCTGAGGAGGAACTGGGTCCGCCGCCGGTGGAGTATGCTTTCGTGGCCGTGGGGTCTCAAGGCCGCCGCGAGATGGCTCTGGCCTCTGATCAGGATAACGCCCTCGTCCTTGCGGATGATTACGACGCTTCTGTTCACGGTGAGTACTTTGCTGCGCTGAGCACCTTTGTGTGCGAAGGCCTCGCTGACGCTGGCCAAGTCTTGTGCCCTGGTGACATGATGGCCAAGACGCCCGAATGGCGTATGACGTGCTCGGAATGGATCGAGACCTTCCGCCGATGGATTCGTGACCCACAGCCGGATGCTTTGCTCAACGCACAAATCTTCTTCGACTTCCGCGTCCTCTATGGCAACGAGCGCCTTGGTCGCCTCGTCCACAATGCTGCCGTGGACATGGGTAAGGGGGCGACCCGGTTGCATGCCCACCTGGCTAGTTTGGCTGCGCGACGAGAGCCACCACTGACATTCTTCCGCGGGCTCGTCGTCGAGCGCGACGGTGATTATGCCAATACTCTCGACATCAAGAAGGGCGGTACGGCGGGCATCGTGCAGATGGGGAGGCTTTTTGCCTTGGCGTCTGGCTCGCCTGTAGTGGATACGCGGCAGCGTCTCCGTGAAGCTGCGGGTGATGCGGTGAGCCGCCAGGGAGCCCAAGAGCTTGTCGACGCCTTCGACTTTCTCCGCGCCCTATCCTTTCAGCACCAAGCCCGCCAATTGCGCGAAGGCGTTCCGCCGGACTACCACATCGATCCAAAGAGCCTCGGCCGCCTTGAGCGCGAGCGCCTGCGTGATGCTTTCCGCGCCATCAAGTCAATGCAGAATGCACTGGCCACCAAGTACCCGGTGAGGAGCATCTAGATGTGGGGGAGATGGAGCCGAACGCGACGCCGCGCTGACTGGGGAGCGCCGGCCTCCTCGACCCCAATCGATGATCTGGCTCTGCTTGCAGTGGATATGGAGACCACAAGCCTCGAACCCCGCACAGGCGACATCGTCTCCATCGGCTGGGTGCCGGTCAATGGCGGAACAATTGACCTCTCTGGTGCCGGATACTACATCGTTCGTGGCGCCCAGGTAGGGGAGGATGCCCACGTGCACATGCTGACCCAAGACATGGTGGACGGTGGCATTGAATTGGAGGAGGCGGCAACACACCTGCGGCAAGCGCTGGAGGGCCGCGCGCTCCTTGCACACTTTGCACACCTCGAAGTGGGGTTTATTGAGACGCTGTCCCAACGGGTCTTTGGTGAGCGCCCGCAGCTGGCCGTCGTTGACACGTTTGCCTTAGAACGACGCCACATGGAGCGCATGGGAACCTACCCGCGCGGAGAAGATCTGCGCCTTGCGCGCGTGCGCCAACGCTATGGCCTGCCGCGATATGGCAGCCACAATGCGCTGAGTGATGCACTCGCCTGTGCTGAGCTGTATGTAGCCCAGCGAGGTAACACCCGCGCTGTCACACTTCGGGAGGTGGCACTGCGTTAGCTTTTCTCCCTAGACGCGAAACATTAACAGGATTTACACCATAGCCTCGATGCGGTGTGAATGATCCTCGCGAGTAGTATGTCCGTTATGCGTTTAGGACGAATTGCCCATACTGAAGGAATCTGTTTCGCCATCATTGATGGTCCAGCTGACGCCCCACTGGAGCAGCTAGTTGCCAAGGAGATCGCTGGTACACCGTTTACCCCGCCCGAGCCCACCGGCCGCGAGTGGCCTCTCAGTGAGGTTCGCCTCTTGGCTCCGACCCTGCCCACGAAGGTTGTGGCCTTGGGTCGTAACTATGCCGACCACGTGGCGGAGGTCTTCAAGGAGTCTGCGGAGCATCTGCCGCCGACCATCTTCATCAAGCCTTCCACCGCTGTCATTGGGCCGGGCGCACCAATTAAGATTCCGGAATTCGCCACCAATGTGGAGTTTGAAGGCGAGCTCGCTGTCGTGATTTCTAAGGTGTCGAAGAACATCGACCCAGAGAACTGGCGCGATCACGTCGTGGGCTACACCATCTGCAATGATGTCTCTTCCCGTGACCTGCAGTTTAAGGACGGTCAGTGGGCACGTGCCAAGGGCATTGACACCTTCTGCCCGCTCGGCCCGTGGATTGAGACGGATTTGGATTGCATCAACCTGGATGATCAGAAGATCAATGCCTACCTGACTCACGATGGCAAGCGTGAGCAGAAGCAGGATTCCAACACGGACCAGATGATCGTGAAGATGGGCGGCATCATCGCCGAAATTTCCCAGTCCTACACCTTGTTGCCGGGCGACGTCATCACGACGGGTTCGCCCGCAGGTACCGCGCCGATGGTTCCGGGCGACACGATTGAAATTGAGATTCCGGGAGTGGGCAGCCTCACTAACCCGATTACCCGCGCGTAGCGCTATAGATTGAGCGCGCGCAGGATGGTGCGCAGCTTCGCCGTGGTTTCTTGGAGTTCAGCCTCGGGATCGGAATCCACGACGATGCCGCCGCCGGCCCATGCGCGTGCCGAGAGACCATCGCCAGCGACCTCCGCGCAGCGGATGGCCACCATGTACTCGCCATCGCCGGAGCTATCACACCATCCCACCGCGCCGGCATAGAAGCCACGGTCAGTCTCGGCAGTTTCGATGAGCGCCTGCGCGGCCTCGGTCGGCGTGCCGCAAATGGCAGGAGTGGGGTACACAAGCTCGGCCAGCTCTAGTGCTGTGATGCTGGGATCATTGAGCGTGCCCGCGATCGGGGTACCCAGGTGCCACATCTCGTTGGTGGAGGTGAGCTGCGGTGAGCTAGGCGCATCGAGGCTCTCACACAGCGGCTGTAGGATGCGGCGAATGTGGTCAACCACAAAGGCGTGTTCGCGCAGATCCTTGGCGGAATTATGGAGGTCTTGACCGGCTACGATGTCGCGTGCGCGGTCAGCATGACGCGGAGCAGAACCCGCGAGGGGGAAGGCCGTTACCGTCGAGCCTTGCTTCTTGATGAGCACCTCCGGGGAGGAACCCACCAGCATTGCGCCTGGGCGTCCTGCAGGGCTGAGGTCGGCGATGAATCCATCGCGGTGCGAGGACAAATCGATAAGGCGTGCCGCCACGAACAGCGGATCCACGGGGGTTAAGAACTCGATATCGACCGCGCGTGCCAGCACGACCTTATCCAGTTTGGACGCTTCAATCGTGGCGATGGCTGCTTCAATGCGGCGCAGGTGTTCTTCGGGTTCCGGATCGAATCCGGTAACGCGAGCTTCGAGCGCGCCACTACGGTAGTAGGCATGCGGCTCCAGCGGCCCATCTTCGCGGATGATGCTCTCAGGCACGGTGAGTGCCGCAGCCTCTCCCTTGTGAAAAGGAAGGGCGCCGACGACCATCTCCGCCTCACCACTGCGCAGTGCGGACACAGCGGCATCTACTTCGTCAAAGGTGGCTACCGATCCTTGGGTACGCACAGACCCCGTCGCACGGGACAGGAGGAAGTCTGGGGCGGTGGAGGGTCTGTGAACACACATGAGGAACAATTCTAGTTCCTTTAACTGTTCCTGCTAAAACGAGATCGGCAGCTATATTTGCGAAGCCTTGCTTGCGAAGCTAGTCACGACGACGAGGCCGGAAGAACTGCACTGCGATAAACAGCCCGATTCCCAGCAAAAGAGACAGCGCTCCCATACCGGCGAGGAACCCCGCCCAGAAGCCCACCATCGGTGCGCCATAGCTCATAGCCTGGATGTTTTCAGCCTGCGGCATGGTATCGCTGTCTTCTCCAGCTGCGCGGTTTTGTGCCGGCTGGGAGTCGCGAGCAGTCTTCTTATCGTCGTCCTTGGGGTTGCGTTCAGAGCGGTCGCGTTGTGCGGAATCTCTCTGTGCCCTTTCTTTGTGGGCTGGTGCGTTGCGCTGTGTTTCCTGGCGCTGTGATGCTGGACGGGGAGCGGCATTGCTGTCTTGCCTCCGGCTAGAATTCCCCTTATTGTCCGATTTTTCTTCCTGCGTCGCCTTGTTCTCTTGCTGTGCTGGTTCCTTGGCCTTGGAGCGCTCCGAGTCGCGAGACTCTCGGCTCCGGCGCGATTCACGCGGAGCTTTCGACTCTGACGGGGAGCCGCCGGTGAGGAAGGCATCGGCTTCCTTGAAGGTCTTGTCCATCGTCTTGTCTAACTGGGCAATAGCCTTCGACGTGTCGTTGATGTCCTTAGCCAGCTGCTGCGGGCGGCTTTTGGCGTTACCGGAACCTGAGCCCTCTGTGCTTCCTGCGGTCGAACCCCAGTCCAGCTGACAGAGCTCGGAAGAATCTGCTCCGTCGACCAGGAAGGGCACGTCGATAGAGTACTCAGAGCCGTCATTGAGCGTGAAGGTGAAGGTTACCGCATAGGCGCCTGGCTCGGTAAAGACGATGCCGGTATGGCTGTGGAAGTGGTCAGGATAGTCCCAGCTCGCATCAGGATTCTCCGAGTCAAACAACACTGTAGGTGCACCGCCCAGCGCGTTCTGGAAACCCACCACGCGCCCACCCTCAGGCCCACTGTGCAGGGTCATCGACAGCGTTGCATCCCGTGCGGTGTCCTCGTCGATGTAACTGGTGTTGAATCCCAGCCAGGGAATGTCCGGGTCTTGAGTTTGAGGAATCTGCCATCCGCGGGAGGGAATGTCCGCGCCGGCGGAATCTTCGAAGGCTGCGTTCGATCCCACCTCGACGTAGAAATCGCCCGAGGAATAGTCACGCCCGGATTCATCGTCGCGGGCAACGAAGTCTAGATCACCGCTATTGCCTATAAGCGCCAAGTCTTGGTGCCCACGGGTAAAGGCGTGCTGCGAATCGGCATCGCACGTGGAGTTGTCTTCGGCAGAGTCAGCAGCCCAGGCCAGTGGGGAAGCAGCAACACAGAGCGGAGTTGCGAGCGTCAAGGCCGCGGCGGTGGTGAGGGTCAATGGGCGGATGATGAAGCGGTTCATGCGGACAGGGACTCCTTAGGTTGAGGGGTAAGAGCAGTAGTGCGGCGGGAACTCAGGAAGGGAGATGCTACCCATGCCACGAGGAAGCACGCGGTGAGCAGCAAAACGATGGTGGCTCCGGCGGGAAGGTCAATGGCCCACGCCAGGTAGATTCCGATAAAACTGCCCAGTGAACCAATGAGCGCAGAGCTCAGCATCATCGTTCCTAGTGAGTCGCAGAGCAGGCGTGCCGTGGCAGCCGGTGTAATGAGCAGGGCGAGAACGAGGATGTTGCCAATCGTTCCGACCGAAATCACTACCGCGCCCGTCACGCACAAGTAGAGCACAATATCCAGAGCGAAGACCGGCAGGCCCATGGCGCGAGCGGTCTCTTTGTCCAAGCACGTCGCGGTGAGCTGTGGGCCGAGAAGGACGATGACACCCACGATGAGCACGGTGACAACGAGTGCCGTGTAGAGGTCCGTGCGGGATACACCGGTCAGTGAGCCGAAGAGGAAGCTGGTCAGGGATGCCGTATAGCCTTCCACACGGGAGATGATCACCATGCCGAGTGCAAAGGACGCGGCAAAGAAAATGCCGATGACCGAATCTTCCCGCACTGTGCGGCGCTGTGAGAAACACGCAATGAGTAGGGCCACCGTACAGCCAGCCACGGCACCGCCTATAAGGACAGAACCTTGGAGCACGAAGGCTATGGCCAGCCCTGGGAAGACAGCGTGGGAGACGGCATCACCGATAAATGCCATGCCGCGGAGGACTACATAGCACCCCACCACACCACACACGATGGCAGCAAGGATGGAGATACCCACCGCGCGGGCTAGGAAGTCCAAGTTCGGGTTGACGAGGTCGTGGAAGAACTCGAACAGTGAAATGTCGATCATGCTGCCACCCCAATCGCGGACAACAGCGGCGACGAGGTCGACACACCGAAGGTATCGCTCCACGGCTCGGGGCGCAGGCGAAGCTCCGCAGCAGGACCGTCGGCCACAATGCCCCGGTTAAAGAGCACAAGGCGTGAGCAGGAGTGGGCCGCCTCAGAGAGATTGTGCGTAGACATGACCACGCTGGTGCCCTGCGCGGTGAGCTCGTCAAAGAGGTACAACAGCTCTTCGGTGTTGGGGGCGTCGAGGCCGGTAAAAGGTTCGTCGAGAAGCAGCACCTCCGGTTCGGTGGCCAGGGCGCGCGCGATGAGAACGCGCTGGCGCTGGCCGCCGGAAAGCTGCGCGATGGGACGCCGAGCGAACTCTTCTAGGTTGGTGAGTTCAATCGCGCGGCGCGTTGCCTCCTTGTCCGCACGGCGGGGTCGGCGCAGCCAGCCCACGAGCCCCGTGCGTCCGCTGAGTACGGCTTTAGCCACCGAGATGGGAAAGTCCCACTCCACGTCATGGCGTTGGGGCACGTAGCCCAGCGAGGTGGTGACGTCAATCGTGCCAGTGGATGGAACGAGGCCCAATATAGCGCGCAACAGTGTGGTCTTACCGGCACCATTGGGCCCCAGCAGTCCGATAAACTCGCCCGGGTTGACAGCCAGGCAGGCGTTCTCAATTACGCGACGGCCCGCCAGAGTGACGCTTAAGTCTTCTACGGAAATGAGGGGACTAGTCACGTCGGCCACCCTTCGTGCGTGAAGCGGCGATGAGAGCAGCTACGAGCACAAGCACACCAAGGCCCGCAAGAGCCCATACCCACACTGGAACGGCACCGGGGGAGGAAGATTCGTTCGCATTCATGGCCGCAGCAGAGTCATCCCACTCGGTTGCCTGTGCTTCAGCCACGTCGGTGTCGTTGCCCACCGCGAACGTCAATGTGGCCTCCGCAGAAACCTCAGAACCAGCGCTATCGCCAGAGCCCTCGCCCGTCATGCGTACTCGCACTTGGTGGATACCGGACTCGGTGAATACCCAGTTGGCGTGGGTATGCGTGCCCAAGTCCACCCAGAAACCCTCGGTGGAAGCGTCGGCAGTGGACCACAGCAGCTGCGGTGGTTCAAAGCCGCCATTTTGTAGGAAGAGGGAGAAATCACCTGGCCCTTGGTGTCCGATGAACTCCATGGTGAGGCCTCGGTCAACGTTCTCGTTGAGCGACGGCGCTTGCGTATTCCACCCCAGCCACGGAACGTCGGCTTGTTCGGTCTGGGGAACTACCCAGACGTGAGAACCTGGGTCTGCGCCAACAAAGGAAAAGGCTTCGTCCTCCGGCAGAGTAAGTTGGGCATCGTCGCTGACATCAAAGACAACGTCATCGAGCTCGCGCCAGACTGGCTTCTCGGCCGAATCATCGCGGGCTAGAAAGTTCGCCTGCCCGTCAATGACCTGCAGACCTAGATCCACGTGGCCGTGGTCGATAGTGGTCTCGGTACCGGGTGCAGCGACGTCTTCGTCGGCGCTGACAACCTGCGCCAGATCTCCAGCCCAGGCGGCGGATGGGGCAATCGCTAGGCATGCAGCGGTTAGCGTTGCTGCCAGCGCTGTCATGAGACGCGGGGCATAGCGTGAACGGGTAACGGTAATGGTCATTTCTTATTTCCTTTATGAGAGACAGCGGTTGAGTGACTCGGCGTTAAATCGCATGAGGTCGAGGTAAGTGGGGACAGCGTCATCGAGAGTGTCGCCGTAAATGGGGCACACCGCAATCCCTAGGGAGTGCGCGGCTTCTCTGATGACATCGGTGCTGGCCTGTTGCGTGGGCTCGATGAAGACAGCGGGCAGCTGTAGGTTCTCCAAGGTTCGGCGCAAGGCAATGACGTCGCGCGGTGAAGGCTCGATGGCGGGGTTCGGGGTGACAAATCCGGCGATGTCAATGCCATAGCCTTGCTCGAGGTAGGCGTAGCCGTGGTGTGGGGTCACCAAGTGGCGGCGGCGCTCAGGAATAGCAGTCAGAAGGTCACGGACATAAGAGTCCGTATCTCGCAGCTTCTCGGCATATTCTTGGGCCCGGGCGCGGTATTCGGCGCCATGCGAAGGATCCGCCAGGGCAAGCTGGTCGGCGATAACTTCGGCGTAGGCAATGACATTCTTAGCGTTGTGCCACAGGTGTGGGTCGACTTCACCGTGGATGTGCTTGCCCAGCACTGCTTGGGGGAGCAGGTAGGTCTCGCCGCCGGGCCGACCGAGGAAGCGGTAGGAGGGATCCGGGGGAATTTCTTGCAAGGTCGAGGACGGGACACTGAGTGCTGTGGTGGCGGGGTCAAAGCGTTCACCCTGATCTTCAAGGCCCAGCTTGCCTGTGCCCAAGTCCGCGGTGATGTCGACGTGGCCCTCACTCAGTGAGTGCATCCCCTCCGGTGGCGTAACGCCAACGGCGACCGTGATGACTTGTGATGCCGAGTCCGTTGCGCCGAAGGTCAGGCGGTAAATGCCGGGCTTGCTGAATGCCCATGAGACATGGGTATGAGCGTTGGCTGGCAGCGTGGTGGAATCTTCGCGCTCGCTGACACCATCGGCTGTGTTGAACAACGGTTCTGGGGTACCGAAAGTGGAGACCACGTAGGCGGCCACATCACCGGGACCTGTGGCGTCGAGGAGCTGCATTGTGACACTGTTGCGCCCGGCAGGTGCGTTGCGCACGCGCAGACCCAGCCAGATGGCATCCAGTGCCACATTTTCCACCAGCGGCACGAGCGTGGCGCCGCGCGTCGACGCTTGGTCCGCTACCTCCGTCACGGGAACGTCGGAGGATTCGTTCATGGATTTCATGAGGTTCTGCGGCTCCAGGAGCAGGCCGTTGGACAGCAAAACATCGGCGGTGGCGATATCCCTGACGGTGCGCAGGCTCGGCTCGAAGGTGTGTGGGTCCTTGCCTGCAGGAATCAGCGTGGTCACCTGGGCGTCGGGTCCGGCGATGTGCTTGGCGACGTCCCCCAGAATCGGCGTCGTCGCCACCACCTTCATGCCCCCATCGGAAGCATTATCGCCGACAGCGGTGCTCGCGCAGCTGGTAAGTACTGCTGCCACTGTGGTTAGCGTGATGAGCAGAGCTCCGCGGCGCGCTGCTCGTAGAGTTGCCAAGGGCATCAGTCGCGGCCCCTCGCCAACGCTAGGCGTGCTACAGCCAGGCCGAGAACCAGCATTCCGAGGCCCAAGATTCCGATACCCCACGGCAGGAGGCTCTGTCCGCTGTCGTAGTAGCCGGTAGCGGCCACGGTGTCGACATTCTCAGCAGAAGGACTCGTGTGTGCAGTGCGCTCAGCTCTGCGCTCCTTGCGATCCTTTCGATCAGTGCGCTCTTTCCGGTTCGACCTGTCTTTGGTTTCCTTAGGCTTATGAGTGCCTTTGGCGCTCGCTGCTGCTGCAGGACCATTGGCCACGCCGGGGGCGCTGCCAGAACTCACGTGGGATTCGCCACCGGCATCAGAAGGGGACTGGGGGTTGGGGGAGGCGTCGCCAAGCACAGCGTCGTCACTGTCACCAGTGTCACCGGTGTCGTCAGTACTGTGCTCAGCATCATCCGCATCCTGCGGTGCCATCTCGCCGTCACCGACGTCCCACGTGTAGGTCACCTGGTTGCTGGCATCGCCATTAGAGACCGCCTGAACTGTCATGGTGTAGATACCAGGATCCGTAAACGCCCAGTTGACGTGGCGGTGCGCCGGGTAAGCCTGGTTGATGACATCACCGCTGACCAGGTCCAGTGCGCCTTCCACTGTAACCGGCTGAATGTCGCCGAAGCCAGCGGTTTCGAAGACGAAGATGTCTCCAGGTCCGGTGACTTCAACGAACTCAAGGTCAACGTCCTTGTACCCTGCGGACTGCGCTGGCTGGGTATCCCATCCCGGCCACAGAAGCGAGCTGTCCTGGGTCTGCGGCAGGTAGTAGGTGGGAGTTCCGATGCCGTCGATACGCTCAGTGGCGTCGTTCCATGCTTCCTCGGTGACCTTGAGGGTGACATCGTTGCCGGGGTGGACAACACCACTGCCGGTGATGTCCTCCTTTAAGGACAACGTGAGTTCGCCATCCGGGGCGGTGACGTAGAAAGCATCGACGTGGCCGGAATCGAAGACCTCCCCTTCTGCAAGGGCCGTGGGCACCGGGGAAGCCATGAGCATGAGGGATAGTGAGGCCGTTGCCGCCACGGGGGCGGCAGCCGTGCGGTGAGAGATAAAGTTCACGGTGAAACTCCTTATCTAGCGGCGAAAGAGCCCGTTGAGACGGGCCGTGATGTCCTGGCGGTGGTCGTTGTAGAAGTTGAGGAAGCCTTGGAAGACGATGGCGAGAACAACAGGAAGTACGAGGCCCCACAGTCCTTGGAGCTTCGGCTTCGAGGACTTCATGTCCTTTGAGGAAGCATCGGGCTTGCTGGAGTTTTCTGGCTTCTTGCCGTCACCCGTGGAGCCGCCTTGGCCCTTGGAACCGCCCTCGTCTTTGGAGCCACCCTGGTCTTTGGAACCACCCTCGCCCTTTGCGCTCACACAGTCCTTAATCGCGGCGTCGCCAGCGGCCACGGTGAGCGCCTGGGGCGCAGACGTGATGTCTTTGCCGTCCTTCGTGGTGGCGGTGTAGGTGATCTCGAGTTTGTAGATGCCCGGCTTGGTGAACGCCCAGTTGGTGTGCGTATGAGAAGCGAAGGTGGTCTCAATGGAATAGTCACCCTCAGCGGAATTCACCAGTGGGGTAAAGGACTTGCCAAGGCCCTCGGTAGTAAAGAGACCAACATTGCCGCCTTCCGGCATGTCGGTGGGCTTGATGTTGAGCGTCACCGTGCCGTCTTTGTAATCGTCATAATTCAGGCTCTGGGTGTTGTAACCGGGCCAGATGATGCCTTGCTCTTGAGTCTGCGGCAGCAGGTAGAACTTGTCCTCGCCCAAGTAATCAAACTCCTTGCCCTTGAGAACCTCTGGGCGCGCACGCAAAGCGTTGTCGTGGATGGCAAGGACGACGTCATCGAGCGGGCGCTCAACGGTCTTCTTGTCCACGATGGCGGTTTCATCCTTGAGACGCGCGGCGAAGGAGTCGCCGTCACGGGCGGCTGTGATGTCGACGTGGCCGTGGTCCAGAATCTTCTTGTTTGCGCAGACTCCGCTGCGGGGGCTGGAACCAGGTGTGGCATCTCCCTTGTCGCCCGGTGTCGTTTCCGGCGCGGTGGATTCCTTGCCGAGTTCACCGGTAGCTTCGTAGTTTTGACCGAAGTCAAAGGAATCCGTCAGGGTAATGGAGCCGGAATTCTGCGTCACCGTCGGGTGCGGGAGGATATCGAGCCGAACCTTGTTGCCGTTGAAGTTCTTGTCGGCACCAACGACAAACTCGGCGCGGCCGCCCGTGATGACACCGTCGAAAGGAATGTCGGCGTAGTCGCTGTCCCCGCTGAAGAATCCTCCGTGGACATAACCGTCGAGCTTCTTATCGGCAGCCTCAACGATGATGCGCGTAGCATCATCACCTTCAGGGACTGCGCGAGCGGTGATACTCGGATCTGACACGGAGATTTCCTCACCGGAGGAAAGCTCGCGAGGGTTGGAGGTCTCGGTCCAGGAATCGGCGGATTTCTTGGATGATGTGCTGAGCTTCGCGCCCTCGGCGTAGTCGAGCTCCTCAGATACCCAGCGAGGTGAGTCGTCCTCCGGGGTGTAGACGGCTTGGATCTTTGAGGCCTCGGGGCCGAGGAACTCATCAAAGTGAGCTTTGCCGTCAGTGACGGGGAGGTCGGTGAGGAAGTAGCCGTCGATAAGCAGTGTCAGGGTACCGTTCGTGCCGCCGGAGAAGTCGATGGAGGAGAGGTTCTCATCGCCATCCTTCTCCTTGTCCTTCTTCGGAGCGATGGTGAGCTGGTAATCCTTGGCGGAGGCGTCACCGCTCGATGCCGCGTCAAAGCGCTCGCGCAAAGACGGCGTGGCCTCATTGAGCGGGCGTTCGCCGCCGACCTGGATAGACGTGGTGACCGGCTCGGAGGCAATGAGCTTGCCATTCTTGTCTCGGGCGGTGGTTCGGTAGGTGAGCTCGTAGCGGCCGGGCTTGGAAAAGACCGTGTAATTGTGAGTGTGCGTGCCGCTGGTCAGCCATGCGGAATGCGGGGCACCTTCAGTGGTGCCAAAGAAGCGCTGCAGGCCGCCGGGGCCGGGGTAGTAGCCAAACATTTCGACCTCGCCTGGGCCATCGACGCTGAGAAGGTCGAGAGAGGCGATATTGTCGCGGAAGTCGTCGACGGGCAGCTCAGTGTCCGCACCGAAACCCATCCAGACCGGATCGAGGGTGCCGTTCACGCTAGCGGGGGCCATGTAGTAGGTCTTTCCAGCCTGACCTGTGAAGGAAAGGGCAGGATCCTCGGGGACAGTGAACTGGTATTGGTTCTTGCCGTTTTGGCCCCAGCCTTTGCCTACCCATGCCACAGTCTCGTCGAGTGCATGATCAGCATCCGTCGAGTGAGATTTTAGAGTGAGGGAATTGTTCTCCCAGAACGACTTTGGTGAGTCGATGTGGGTTTGTGTGGCCACGTGCTTGCCGTCGTCAGGGCCAGCGAGCGCAGGTACGGGGGAGGCAAGGAGGGTGGCGCAGGTAAGAAGCGCCACAGTGCGGAGTCGTGCCACGGTGGAGTGAAACCTTTCTTGAGTTCTAGTGGGAGATTTTCACTATAAGTAATGATTATCATTCCCTATAGTGTTGTTGGAAAATCCCTGCATGCAATTAGTGGAAACTGCTTTCATCTACCCCCAAGTGGGGCGGGCGGTGCACGACAGATGGGCTGAACTACGATGGGGAACATGACTGAGAAAACTTCCGACGTCCGCGTACGTTTCTGCCCTTCACCGACTGGCACGCCCCACGTGGGCATGGTCCGCACGGCCCTGTTCAACTGGGCTTATGCCCGGCACACTGGGGGCAAGCTCATCTTCCGCATCGAGGACACTGATGCCGCTCGCGACTCCGAGGAGTCCTACCAGGCCATCATTGACTCCCTGACCTGGCTCGGCTTGGGTTGGGACGAAGGTGTCAACGTTGGTGGCCCTGATGAGCCCTACCGCCAGTCCCAACGTATGGATATCTACGCCGATGTCCTGCAGAAGCTCAAGGATGGCGGATACGTCTACCCGGCATACTCCACCAACGAGGAGGTCCAGGAGCGCCACAAGGCGGCCGGCCGCGACCCGCAGCTGGGCTACGACAACTTTGACCGCGACCTCACCCAGGATCAGATTGATGCTTTTGAGGCGGAAGGGCGCAAACCGGTGTGGCGTTTGCGCATGCCGGATAAGGATTGGTCCTGGACGGACCTGGTTCGCGGCGACATGACCTTCAAGTCGGAGACTCAGCCAGACTATGTCGTGGCTCGCTCCAATGGTGCCCCGCTCTACACCTTGGTTAATCCGGTTGATGACGCGCTGATGGGCGTGACCCACGTCCTGCGTGGCGAGGATCTGCTGTCCTCCACGCCGCGCCAGCTTGCCCTCTATGAGGCACTTACCGAGCTGGGGATTGCTAAGCAGACTCCGGAGTTTGGCCACCTGCCCTTCGTGATGGGTGAGGGCAACAAGAAGCTGTCTAAGCGTGACCCGCAATCCAACCTGTTTAATCACCGTGACAACGGCATCATCCCGGAGGGCATGCTCAATTACCTGTCCCTTCTGGGCTGGTCGCTGTCTGCGGATCAGGATATCTTCTCGGTGGATGAGCTCATTGCCAACTTCGATGTGCATGACGTGCTGGGCAACCCGGCTCGCTTCGACCAGAAGAAGTTGGAGGCCATCAACGCCGATCATATTCGTCTGCTCAAGCCGGAAGACTTTGCGCAGCGCCTTCGTGAGTACCTGAGCGAGTACACCGACTTCCCGGCAGATTACCCGGAGGAGAAGTTCACTTTCGCTGCTGACCTGGTACAGACCCGCATCAAGACCCTTTCGGATGCCTACGGCCTCATGTCCTTCCTCACCACTCCGGATGCGGAGTTGAAGCTCGATGAGAAGGCCGCGAAGAAGAATCTTAAGGATGACGCCGTGCAGCCGCTCGAGGTCTCTATTGCCAAGCTGGAAGAGCTCGGGGAGTGGAAGACTGAGGAGATTGAGAAGGTTCTCTCCGCCGCGCTTATCGACGACCTCGGGCTCAAACCCCGCAAGGCCTACGGTGCCCTGCGTGTAGCCATCTCCGGTCAGCAGGTTTCCCCGCCGCTGTTTGAGTCCATGGAGCTGCTGGGCAAGGAGTCCACCTTGGCGCGCCTTAAGGCGGCACAGGCCGTTACGCCGTGGAGCGCTGAGTAACAGCACGGAAGCAGTCTCACAGGGCTGTAATTTCGGGGCGTTAGGGTTACGACCCAGCGCCCCGAAATTGTCCTCTAGCCTGGCGATTTGTGTGGATCGGGTGTGCTGGATATAGTTATAAACCGTTGCAGCGAGCGGCGAGGGGAGATTCCCAAGTACGTTCACCGCAATAATGGCCTATGGTGTAATTGGCAACACAACGGTTTCTGGTACCGTCATTCTAGGTTCGAGTCCTGGTAGGCCAGCAGTGATAGCGATTTAACGCAGTAACTCGCGTCAAACTATGTTGTCACAGTTCTATGCCCCGTTCGTCTAGCGGCCTAGGACGCCGGCCTCTCACGCCGGTAACACGGGTTCAAATCCCGTACGGGGTACCACTTAAGGAGTGGCAAGCATCAGGTGCTTGCCACTCTTTTTCTCTATGATTGTCAACCATGCACTTCTACATCGTTCATGGATACCAAGCCAGTCCTGATAGCCATTGGTTCCCATGGCTCGAGCAACGCCTGACCGCCGATGGGCAACACGCTGTTCATACCATTGCGTTGCCAGACCCGAATGCGCCGACGCTCGATGAGTGGGTTGAGGCAATACGCCGCGATATCGGCCGCCCAAATGCTGATACCTGCGTCATTACGCATAGCCTAGGCGGCATCGCCCTGCTGCACTATCTCACGGCATTAGAAGGCGAGTGGGAGCTTCCCGGTCTCTTTATCGTCTCTGGGTTCGTGGAAAAGCTTCGCGTTATTCCAGAACTCGACGAGTTCATTGGCCAAGCACATGTCGACCTGTCTGCTATCAAGCCCCACATTGCTCATTCAGAGGTCTTCCTGTCCACTGACGATATCCTCGTGGACCCAGACTTAACGCAGCAGCTTGCCGACGCCCTCTCGGCCACCCCCATCATCATCCACGATGCTGGGCATTTCCTCGAAAGCGACGGCTATACCGAGTTTCCACAGTTGGAGGAGCGCCTCACGCAGTGGCTGCGCGGTCTATAGGCCCTTGGTCATTGCTTTGAGTGCCTCCACGTGCTGTGTGTAGGCCCGAGTCCCTGCCTCAGTAAGCGTGACCCACACGGTATCCTTCGCGCGCGTGGAGCCGTACTCGCGCGTACGGCTTACGTACCCGTTGTTCTCGAGATGCTTCAACTGCTTCGACAGCGTATCGGCGGGAAGTTCCGTGAGGTCAGCAAGCAGACTGTACTTCATCTGAAGGCCGGCAGTTGCGCCTGCGGAGAATAGCGTGGCGCAGATTTTGAGCCGATTAATGGGATGGATGATTGGATCCAGTTCGGCTGGACGGTGCGTAGATTCCTTAGGCATTGACGCCCTTGACGGCGGCATTACGGTTCTCATACAGCATCCACGCCGTTGCCGCAGAGACAATTGCGCCGCAGACCACCATCCACGGCCATGAGTCCGGAGTTGGGGTGGTGGACATGATCATTGCACCGGGCAGCAGTACCCGTGACCAGGTCGCGCGGTTGTTACTTGGCCCCATATTCGGATCGGGGCGCACGAATGGGTTCGCAATCTTGTCCTTGAGGAGATAGCCCAGAATAAAGGTCGGTACGAGAACTGCGAGGCCGTACCACCATGACAGTTTGGTTAGCGCGAGACCGCCGCCGATGCCGAGCGCGACAAGCGCAACCGCCCACGGACTTTGAGTCCAGGCGGTGCGTTTTTGGGCTTCCTCAATGACTTTTAGATCGTCGTTCAATGCTCAACTCCCTTACTTGCAACTAGTGCAAAACTAACACTTGCAAGTAGTGCAAGTAAAGGGATGTAGTGAGAAGCATTGACAGGAAAGATGGGGGAGCTTCTCTTGGCTTAGGAGGGCAGTGGTCTTGTTGTGCCCCATACCGGTGAGGGGAGAGCCTAGGTTCAAGGGAACTGAATTTAAGGACCAGGGGGCAAACCAGTGTCCAATTGGTCTAAGTGCTTTCGGTGTGCGTGCGCCGGGCTTACACTGCAGGTACAGGACATTCCCGGAAGAAAGGAGAGCGGATGGCGGAAGCTGAAAATCATCACTATCGCCGACGCGACTCTAGCAGATAGTACGAGGCGGCATCGCCATAATCCATAACTTCTTAAAGCCAACTCTCGAGCGAAGTAGGAGCCTTGCACCACATGCTGTTAGCGCACGTGTCCTCCCGAACCTCCAGCGTTGCACACTAGTGTTCCGGCCTTAGCTGCCCACGGTAAGCCAGCGGAATAACCACTGATTCGATCCGCACCCAGGCCGAGAGAATTCAAGTAGTCACCGCAGCCACAACAGGGCAACGAGGTTCGGGATTTTATCTGTTTATAAGTGTATTTACCTGCCGATTTGTGCAATCTTTCGGAGATCCTATAGTGTTTAGCAGGTCCGCAACGGACAGCTAAACGAGCCCCGTTCGTCTAGCGGCCTAGGACGCCGGCCTCTCACGCCGGTAACACGGGTTCAAATCCCGTACGGGGTACAACGAAAAGCGCTAAGCCATTCCTATGGCTTAGCGCTTTTTTGCTTTCGCGACTTCTAGGGTTCTAGACAATCATGATTTCGGCGTTGTTGCCGCCGGTACAGCGGATGATCTCGCGATCGTCGGTCCTGCAGGCAAGGTTGTAAGTTTGATGGGTCACCGGACTGGTGACGGAAATCTGTGGTGGAACGTATCCGCGAAGGTCTTCCAAAGAGCTGGTAGTAAGACTCATGAGGTGGCCAGCGGTCGAGCGGGCAAAATCGCAGCTGGTATTTGGTCCTGCAAGGACGTAGGTGATGTTGTAGCCATCACCTGTCTGGCACATCGTGGCGGGGGTGCCGAACACATCGACTTTGGCGCCGTTAATCTGGTTCTCTGGTAGCTGCTCGTGTATGTGGTTGAGGGAACCAATACGAGCGGATTCAATCGTTTTCCGGCTTCCAGGTGGCATGACATACTGTCCGGGCTCTACTCCCTGGAGGTGGGGAGGTGTAGTCTGTGGAGCCTGCTGCTGGGCTGCTTGGGGTTGTTGTGCGCCCTGCTGCTGCGCAGCTTGCGGCTGAGCGCCTGCTTGTCCTTCTGGTGCGGAGCCACCCGGAATGGTGGGCTCAGGGCCTGCAGGTACCTCGACGTGGGAATCGTCGTTAAGCGGCTTGAAAGCTGGGTAGGTGTTCTTGAATGAAGGCTCTGCTGCCTCGGAGGTGGCTGGGGCAGTGGTTGGGGCGGCGGTCTCGGTGGTGGTAGAGGAGCAGCCAGTTGCGAGGAGGCCCGCGGTGGCTACGGCGGTCAGTGCCGTGAGGAATCGGCGTGCGGAGGAAGGGGTCTGTGAGGAAGTCATGGCCCCACACTAACGCCTGCCTAGCCATATGGTGTGGGAAAACGGGGAACGCTGCCCTGCTCAGTGAAGTGCTGTAGCCGGGCAGCGTGTGGAAAGTGGTTGGGATTTAGTGATCGTCCCAGTGTCCGTCGTGGGCGGCGTGGCGGTGGCCATCGTGCAGGTAGTCCACGTGATCGCCGTGCGGGACGGCGACGTGGCCGCAGCCCTCGCCGTGCTCGTGGTCGTGGTCCTCGTGAACGTGGTGCTCAGACGTCTCGCACTCATCCCAGTGGCCCTCGTGCTCACGGTGGATGTGGCCGTCGTGAACGTAGTCGGTGTGATCGCCATGCTGGAAAGCAACGTGGCCGCAGCCTTCGCCGTGGGTGTGGGCGTGCTCTTCGTGGATGGTGTGGGTCATGACTTCTCCTTCATGAACGTGGGGGTTTCAATCCATTTTCATTTAACTGCGTTTTCATTAGAGTTTCAATAGCGGGGGTATCGGGGGTGCTACAGTAAGTGCATGACGACGAAACTTACGCGTAGCCTGGCCGCTGTTGCGAGTGCTTTTGCTGTGTCGATGGTGCCATGGGTGGCACCAGTTGCGACCGCTACTGCCACGGTTCAGATCACGCAGGGGCAGAAAGTTATCACCTCGGACGGCGCGGAATGCAGTGTCGGCTATGTTGAGCCAACTCGCGCTTGGACTTCGGCCCATTGTGGGCTCGATGGTGGGCAGGTTTATACCGATTCCGGTCAGCACGTAGGTACGTTGCGATGGTTTAAGCCGTCTGGCGCTGCAAGCCACGACTTGGCCTATATCCAATTTGCAGGTGGAACTTCTTCCGGGGGAAATCCACTGACGGGTGACGGGATGGCACCCCCACCCGGGGAGGGTGTCAACGTGTGTATGGATGGCCGCTACGCAGGACGCCACTGTGGGCCGACCGTGCGTGGTCCAGGAGTGTTTCCAGGGATGCACTACGCCGCAGGTTTTTCGCTTTCCCCTGGGGATAGTGGCGGGCCAGTGTCTATTGAAGGTCGCCCCGGAGTGGTGGGGATCTATCAGGGCATTACCGTGGTCAACCGCAATGGTCAGGACATGACCTTCTCCAACTATGCCCGCATGCCGCATGCGGATGAGCTCGCGCGATTGCCTCACCAAGGCTATGTGCCTCGCCGTCCACACCGTGAACCAGCCAATGTGGTGCGATCGGTCCAGGAACGGGGAGAGGCGCTCTCCTCCACGAGTAGTAACGGGCCCGAAGGGCTGCGTGGACTTGCTGCCTACTTCGGCCTGAGCGTGTAGCAGGCCTTCCGGGCTCCCTTAGGCGCCATCATTGGAGAGCGCGGCGGTGAGCCGCTTGGAGGCGGCGATGAGCACAGATGCAAACTTGTCCGCAGGCGATGGGCGGAAACGATCTGCTGAGCCTGACACGGAGAGGACGGCAATAAACGTCCCCGCGCCATCGAAGACGGGAGCAGACACGGAGGCAAGGTTAGACTCACGCTCTTCGATGGATTCTGAATATCCATTCTCGCGTGCGAGCTCAACATCGCGCTCGCTGAAGAGGGCGTCGGCCACATGGGCGTCCCCAAATGCGGCGAAGATGCGTGCTGCCGAGCCAGACGTGAGGGGTAGCTGGCGGCCAACGGGGACCACATTGTGGAGTCCAAACTCCGGCTCGCGGGTAGCGATGCAGGTGCGTGTTGTGCCAGAGAGCTCGTAGAGTTGGACGGATTCACCGGTGGCCTCGAGGAGTTCCTCCATGATAGGGCCTGCGGTTTCGATGATGCGGTCTCGGTTTCCCGGCAGGGCAGGGCCCGCGCCCCACTTGCCGTCGGCGGTGCGGGTGAGGATGCGGTGTGCTTCCAGTGCGGTCGCCAGACGGTGGGCGGTGGCTCGTGGTAAACCTGTGGTCTCGCAGAGCTCGTTGAGTGTGGAGGGGTGGTTGGTTGCGGCCATCATGATTGCGACGGCGCGATCCAATACCTTTATTCCTGATACTGCGCTATACTCTCCCATAAAATGAAATCTACGTCCCATTGATTGAGATTTCAAGTGGAGAGGCTTATGACTGAGAAACTGACACTGGCAGAGAAGGTGTGGCGTGACCACATTGTGCGCAAGGGCGAGAATGGGGAGCCAGATCTCCTCTTTATCGATTTCCAGCTCCTGCATGAAGTTACCAGCCCACAGGCCTTTGATGGGTTGCGCCTGGCTGGACGCACGATGCGTCACCCAGAGCTGCACCTAGCCACCGAAGATCATAACGTTCCTACAGTGGGTATCAAGACCGGTAACCTGCTGGAGATTAAGGACGAGGTATCCCGTACCCAGGTTTCCACCCTGCGCAAGAACTGCGAGGAGTTTGGTGTTCGACTGCATGCGATGGGTGACGCTCAGCAGGGCATCGTTCACACCGTTGGCCCGCAGCTCGGCATTACCCAACCTGGCATGACCATCGTGTGCGGTGACTCCCACACCTCAACCCACGGTGCGTTCGGATCCATCGCGATGGGAATTGGCACCTCCGAAGTCGAGCACGTCATGGCTACCCAGACGCTGTCCCTGAAACCTTTTAAGACCATGGCCATTGAGATCAGCGGTGAGCTGGCTGAAGGAGTATCTGCCAAGGACTTGATTCTTGCCATTATTGCCAAGATCGGCACCGGCGGCGGCCAAGGTCACATTATTGAATATCGCGGCGAAGCTATTCGAAAGATGTCGATGGAAGCTCGCATGACCATTTGCAACATGTCTATTGAGGCTGGCGCCCGTGCCGGCATGGTAGCACCAGATGAGACCACGTTTGAGTACGTCAAGGGGCGTGAGTTCGCCCCGAAGGGTAAAGACTGGGACGCTGCCGTGGAGTACTGGAAGACGCTGCCGACTGATGAAGGCGCTGAGTTCGATACCGTCGTGGAGATCGACGGCTCCGCACTGACCCCGTTCGTTACCTGGGGAACTAACCCGGGGCAGGGCCTGCCGTTGAGCGCCTCAGTGCCGGACCCGGAATCCTTCGGCGATGAAGGTGAGAAGGCGGCGACCGAGAAGGCTCTGGCCTACATGGATCTCACGCCGGGCACTCCGCTGCGAGACATCCAGATCGACACCGTGTTCCTGGGTTCCTGCACTAACGCGCGCATCGAGGACTTGCGCGCAGCCGCCGAGGTGGTGAAGGGTAGAACCATTGCTGCCGATACTCGCATGATGGTTGTGCCTTCCTCTGCTGTAGTTAAGGCCCAAGCTGAAGAAGAAGGTCTGGACAAGATCTTCACCGACTTTGGCGCGGAGTGGCGTACGGCTGGCTGTTCGATGTGTCTGGGCATGAACCCGGACCAATTGAAACCGGGGGAACGGTCGGCGTCGACAAGCAACCGCAACTTCGAAGGCCGTCAGGGCCCTGGCGGGCGTACCCACCTAGTCTCCCCAGCTGTCGCAGCAGCCACCGCGGTTCTGGGCCACCTGGCATCACCGGCCGACATCAACGGCTAAGAAGCCACGAGGAAGTACAAGGAAGATTGGGAGAAAGCAGAAGACAATGGACAAGTTTGTAAACCACACCGGTGTTGGTGTTCCGCTGCGCGCTTCGAACGTGGATACAGATCAGATCATTCCGGCTCGCTACCTCAAGTCTGTCAAGCGCACGGGTTTTGCTGAGGGGCTGTTCTCAAATTGGCGCTCGGATGAGAACTTTGTGCTCAACCAGCCACAATTCAAGGATGGTTCAGTCCTGTTCGCCGGTCCAGACTTCGGCACGGGCTCCTCCCGCGAGCACGCAGTCTGGGCGCTGGCGGAGTACGGTTTCAAGGCCGTATTTTCCTCGCGCTTTGCTGATATCTTCCGCGGCAACTCCGGCAAAGCCGGGCTGTTGACCGGTTTGATGGCACAGGAGGATATTGAGCTTATTTGGAAGCAGTTGGAAGCCGGTGAAACTCAGGTGAGCGTTGATCTTGAGGCACGCACCGTGACCGTGGGCGGCAACAGCTATACGTTCGACATCGATGACTACACTCGTTGGCGCCTCATGGAAGGCCTCGACGATATTGGCCTTACCCTGCGTAACGAGGCGGACATTGAAGCTTTCGAAGCTGGCCGTCTCTCGTTCAAGCCGAAAGTTGGCGCACAATAATGGTCGGCATCGCGTGAGAATGTGTAAATATCGTTAACCCCTTCTGAGGTAGGAAAGGGGTGGTATTCCCCGTCTCATATGGCACCCCTAACAGGGTGCCGTTAGTGTTTTCCGCATGACCAACCCTTTTGATAGCAATAGAGACCCGTCCAGCGATCAGCACGGCGGAAACAACGGCCCGAACAGCTCTGGAACCTATGGGTCCGGCAACGAGGCCTCCAATGGTGGAAATACCTATGGCTCCTATGGGTCCGACCAGAGTAGCTTTGGCAACAACGGCTACGGCGGAACTTCGTACGGGGAGAACTCCTACGGTGCCAGCCAGGGTATGTACGGTCAGGAGTACCAGGATCCCAACGGATTCGGTCAGGGATACCAGCAGCAAGATGGCTATGGCGCGGGCTACCAACAGCAAGGTGGCTATGGCGCGGGTTACCAGCAGCAAGGTGGTCTGACCGTCTCGCCGGTCGACGCCATGGATTCCATCGGTCAGGCGTTCAAGGGCTATTTCAAGCAGCCTATGCCTGGTGCTTTGGCTGTTCTAACTTACTACGCAATCGTGGCCCTTGGTGTTTTTCTGCTCATTATGGTCCTGAGCTTAGGTGCTGCGTCTACTTCCGCGACGTCGTATGACCCAGCGACTGACACCTTTTCCGACGGCGGCGCTGCGGGCCTTGGGGCATTGAGCATTCTCGCTATGGTCGTTGTTTACCTCTTGATGATTCTTCTCAATGCTTGGATGTATGCCGGCTGCGTCTCCGCCTCATGCAAGATTGCTAATGGGCAAAATGTCTCTTTCGGCGACTACTTTAAGGGTGGCAACGTCAAGGGTATTTTCGGTGTGCATATCTGCTACATCATTGCCGTTATTATCGGTACCTTTACCATCGTTCTGGGCATCGTGGCGGCCGTGCTTTTCTGGGCGGCACCGGTGATCAAAGCTGAAGACCCCGAAAAGAGCATTGGTGAGTGCTTCAAAGAATCGAAGAACCTTGTCGTGAATAACTTCGGTCAAATGTTCCTTTTCTACCTCGTGTTCACGATCTTGGTGAACTTGTTCATGTTGATTCCCATTGTTGGAATACTCTGTGCTCCTCCGCTCATGAGCTTGGGACATGTCCTTTTCTTGCGCACCGTGCGCAAGCGTCCGGCCATGCGCTGGGCCTAGTATCTGGATTGTGTGACAGGGGCGTGCGTCAAAGACGGCGCCCCTTTCGTCGTGGGCGGAATGACTTCACCTGCGTTGTGTGGGGAATAGACCCCTGTTATTGCCGGGATGGAGGGCACTTCAGCGCGCCGACACCGAAACTCCCTATAGACTCCAGTGCATGACCAACCCATATGAAGGATTTGACGGGCCATCCGGGTACGCCGGGAATGGCGGATTCGGAGGCTCCTCCAGCCCCAACATGGGGCCACACCAATCTGGTTATGGAGCGCAGGGAGGAGGGGTGCCGCCCTACTCAGGGCACGGTGGCCCCTATCAGCCGGGGCCCTATGGGGGTGGAAACTACTCGGGCTCCTATGGGAACCACTTCAACGCAACCGGCCCGTATCAACAAGGGCCATGGCCGCAGCAGCCCCCAGTGATGATGGGGGTGCCGCAGGCAGAGCCCGGTTATATTATTGGGCAATCTTTTAAAGCCTTTGGGGATGCTGCTGCGGAGTGGATCGTTGGTGTCCTTGCCCATCTGGGCATACTTACTGCAGTCTATTTTGCGGTCAATTTTGCCGTGATGGCGGTGTCCTTCATCGGCGCCATTGTTATGGGCAGCTTTTCCTCAACCGCGGCCTCTGAGCCTTTGAATTTTGCGGGCGTCGTCGCCTTGCTGCTGACGTTCGGCGCAATCTTTGGTTGCGTGTTTGCCTGCATGTTGTGGATGCAGGCAAACTTTTGCCATGCCGCCAATAAGGCGATGGACGGTGAAAAACTCACTTTCGGAGACTTCTTTCAGTTCAAATCCGTCGCTGGTCTGATGAAGGTCTTTCTGTGCGTTGGACTTATTGTCACCGTGGGCTTTGTGCTCATCATCCCCGGCATTATTGCGATGGTGCTGTTCTGGGCAGCACCGGTCATTAAGGCCAAAGAACCCTCCCTTTCTGTGGGGCAGTGCCTGAGCCTGTCCCAACAGATGGTGCGCCAGAACTTCGGTACCTCCTTGGGCATTGTCGTTCTGCTCGGGTTGATACAGTTCGCCTTCTCGCTGATGCCGTTGATCGGCTTCATCCCCGCCTTTCCCATTACAGCGTTGGGTTACGCGATTGCCGCTCGTGCCCTCTCACAGCAGCAGTGCAGGCTGTGGCCATAATCGTGAAGGCGGCGGAGGCATGAGCCAAAAGACGGAATGCCTCCCCGTGAGTAATCCTTCCAGCGAGTAGTTAGCGCACTGGTAGTGGGCTAGCTAGGTAGTCCGCGCCGGTGAGCTCGCCATCGTTGAAGGACAGAACCCAGACCGAGGCTTTCTTAAACTTCAGCTCCTCAATCGGAGTGGTGATGAACTTCGGGGCATAGGACTCGATGATGCCGGGAATAGTAAGTCCCTGGCTGACAATGACGGGGACTCCGCCGCCGTCGACGACGCGCTGAAAGGCCGCGCGCGCGACATCGGGATTGGCATCAAATACTTCATCGCCGAAGGCCTTGTTGATGGCAATGTCCATCCCCAGCTCATCAGCAAGCGGAGCAGCAGTCTGCTGACAGCGCTGCGGAAGGGCGCAGTAGATGGCCGTGGGATGATACGGGGTAAGCATAGGCACGAGCATCTCTGCTTGGCGGCGGCCCTTCTTATCGAGCGGGCGCAAGTCATCGTCTCCCTCCCAGGAACGGCGCTGATGGGCATGGGCATGGCGAACGTAGAGCACGCGCGTCGTGGGTGCCAAGCGCAGGCGCTTCTGAGCTTTAGCAAGGACCTGCGTGTCCACTTCGTAGGAGAGTAGTTCGCAGGCTTCATCAATCTTCATCCAACGCAGCTCATCGGTCTCATCGTTGGGAGTGTAGATGCCCTCCAGTACGCGAGCCATCCAGTAGTACACCACCTTTGTACGGCCTTGGACCGGGTAGGCTACCTTGCCAATGAGCTTGCCCAGACGCACCGTGTAACCCGTCTCCTCAAGGATTTCGCGCGCTGCTGTTGTGGGAAGAGACTCGCCCGGGTCAACCTTTCCCTTGGGCAAGGACCAGTCGTCATAACGCGGGCGGTGAATGAGGGCGACCTCCGGATCTTGCGGATCGCCACGCCACAAAACGGCACCGGCAGCGAGAGTGGTGCGCTTGAACTCATCGGCCGGATCCACAGGAACCTCCTGGTGACGGCCGGAAATAAACACCTCCGACTGAACGTCCTTGTCCGTTTCGTGCATGTTTTTTGCCTTGGGCATGCTACTCCTTCAAACGCCGGTGTTTTTCGCGTATTCCATTTTCCTCCACTGACTACAATGATGCAGTCTTACGCGCCGAACGTGCTCTAAAGCGGACCGTGCTTTAATGGTGAAAACCGACAAACCTGTTCTAAAAGTGAGGTAGCACATGGTTAATGTGGCTGTCATGGGAGCTGGATCGTGGGGAACCACGCTGGCCAAAGTCTTTGCGGACGCCGGGAACGAGGTCCGTCTGTGGGCACGCCGTGAAGAGCTGGCCGCAGCTATTAATACCCGCCACGAGAATCCTGACTACTTGCCGGACCTGCCACTGCCCGAGAGCATCGAGGCAACGACGGATCCCGCACAGGCATTGAGCGGTGCGTCCATTGTGATTTTCGGCGTGCCTTCCCAGACCTTGCGTAGCAACCTGACAACCTGGGCGCCCAAGTTGCCTAAAGACGCCACGCTGGTCTCCATCTCCAAGGGTGTGGAGAAGGAAACGCTGAACCTGATGAGTGAGGTCATCGCCGACGCCGCAGGCGTAGAAGAAGACCGTATCGCCGTACTCTCTGGGCCGAACCTGGCCAAAGAGGTGGCCCAGGAGCAACCAGCCGCTACCGTTATTGCCTGTACCGACGAGAACCGTGCACAGGAAGTCCAGCACGCGGCCGCAGCGCCGTACTTCCGCCCTTATACGAACACCGATGTCATCGGTGCAGAAATCGGCGGTGCCTGCAAGAACGTCATCGCCCTCGCCTGCGGTATGGCCTCCGGCAAAGGATTGGGCAATAACACCATGGCCACCATCATCACCCGCGGCTTGGCAGAGATAACGCGCCTTGGCGTGGAGCTGGGAGCAGATCCATTTACGTTCTCCGGGCTGGCTGGAATGGGTGACCTTGTGGCCACATGTAGCTCAACACTTTCGCGTAACCGCACCTTCGGCTACCGCCTGGGCCAGGGCGGGACATTGGAGGAAGCCAAGGCGGCCACTAACGGTCAGGTAGCGGAAGGCGTGATTTCCTCTGACTCGATTTTCCGCCTTGCGCAGCGCGCGGGTGTCGAGATGCCGATTACCCAGGCCGTCTATGGCGTGTGCCATCGAGGGGTCAGTGTGGACGATATGATCGTGGCTCTGATGGGTCGCACCAAGAAGGCGGAGTAAAGCCGAGTAAAGTTGCCGGGTATGACTGAAGCGAAACCTGTGCGCGTGGCCGTTGTGTACGGTGGGCGCAGCTCCGAGCACTCGGTGTCCTGCATTTCTGCCGGTGCCATCATGGAGCACCTCGATCCGGCGAAGTATGACGTTGTGCCCATCGGTATTACCCGTGAAGGTACGTGGACCCAGGGCACCCGTGAGGGGCTTGAGTCTGTCAACGGACGCATGCCGGAGGTCGAGCTCCACGATGAGCTTGCGCTGTCTCTTAATCCGGCCACCCGTGGTCGCATCCACAATGTCACCCGCCACGAGCATTACACCGAGGTCGATGTCATCGTGCCGGTCCTTCACGGGCCTTTCGGCGAGGACGGCACGGTGCAGGGCCTCTTCGAGCTTTCGGGCATTCCCTACGTGGGTGCCGGAGTGTTGGCTTCGGCCGTAGGTATGGACAAGGAATTCACCAAGAAACTCCTCGTGGCTGAGGGCTTGCCCGTGGCACCGCAGGTGGTACTTACTGGAGAAACGGCGCTGGACGACGTCCAGAAAGACCGCCTTGGCCTTCCCGTTTTTGTGAAGCCAGCACGTGGTGGTTCCTCCATCGGGGTCTCCAAGGTCTCGGCCTGGGAGGATTTTGAGGCAGCTGTGAAGCTGGCCTACGAATCTGACGATAAGGTGCTCGTGGAGCCTGAAATCTGCGGCGCCGAAGTTGAAGTAGGCGTACTCGAACACCCGGATGGAACCCTTCAAGCGTCTGTCCCGGCCAAGCTTCTGGGGACCACCGAGTCCGAGGAAGGCTTCTACGGCTTCGATGCGAAGTACCTTGATGAAGGTGTCTCCGCTGAAATTCCCGCACCGCTGAGCGAGGAACTCACCACCGAAATCCGCGAGCGCGCTATCGAGGCCTTCCGCGCACTAGGTGCGGCAGGTCTGTCCCGTGTGGATTTCTTCATCACCGACGACACCTACTACATCAACGAGGTCAATACCTTCCCGGGCTTCACCCCGATTTCGATGTACCCGCAAGTCTTCGCCGCAGGCGGTATGAGCTATGCGGAGCTTCTCGATACGCTGATTCGCACTGCGCTGTCGCGCGGTTGATGCCCCGCGCCTAGCTTTGCTCCGGCGTGGCTTCTGCCAGGGCGTCGCTTAGCCGCACGAGCGCGGAATGTGCGGCATCCTGGGGAGCAGAAAGCGCGAGGTCGTCTGCGCGGCCCAAAGCAAACCATGTGCCGGCCGTCGTGCCTTCGCCCAAGGTGGTGTCCTCAAACCACGGCACTTCGTTGACCTGCTGCAGCTGCACACCGGCAGCGTAGTTTTCCGGGGCGGCTACACCACAGCGCACGACGATCTCCTCGCGGCCCGGCGAGCTAAAAACCCACGTGTTGTCATCGCCCACGTCTTCGCGGCGCGTGTAGCCTTCTGCGAGCGATTCTGGCAGCGCCGACTCAAGGTCCGGGCACATGGAATCCGGACCCGACGCAAGCGCCGACAGCGGGGCAGGGTTTGGCTGTAGGGATTCCTGGGGGAGGGCCGAGAGGGCATCGCTAAGCCCCTGCGGTGCCTCATTACCTGTGGTCGTCACCGCGATAGAAGGGCTTCGCTCCGTGGTGTACCAGGTGGTGAGCTGTGAGCCTGGGGTGGCGTCCATGACCTGCAGCCAGTTCTCACCATCGACGTCAACGGTGTGCGAATACTCGGTGTACTGCTGCGGCAGATCCACGCCGCACCGAAGCGTTACGCGCTCCTCGGAGGAGCTCGACCACGCGGCAGCGCCAGCTGGTGCGGGCTCGGCGAGCTCGGCACGAGGGTGGCCCAGAAGCTCGTCAGGAAGTGCTTCCACTAGCTGCGCACACTCGGGGGAGTCCGCAGCCTCAAAAGGCGTAGGAGGCAAGGCTACCGGCTGCTGCGCGGCGTTGGTGAAGACGAGCTTGGCGCCCAACAACACCGCAAACACCATGGCGATGGCTAGCCCGAGTGAGACGTAGATGGCGGTGCGGTTAAATTGGGTATCCATAGGGGCATATCCTAACCCCCGAAGCCAGAAAATTGAGAAGGAGGCGAATGGTTTGTCGCACACGCTCGAGCAAGCCGGGGAAAGGCATGTCATTCATGAGATCGTTGCCGCTGCGCCCAGCGCTCTTAACGGTGACGACGCGGCAGTGCTGTACCCAGCAGCACCCAACTCCCGCACTGTGGCGTCCACGGACATGATGGTCGAAGGCCGCCACTTCCGCCGCGACTGGTCCACAGCCTCGGAGGTGGGCCAGAAGGCGATTGTGCGCAATTTTGCCGATATTGAAGCCATGGGTGCGCGCCCCACTGCTGCCCTCCTCGCCATTGCGGCTCCTGGAGACACACCGGTGAATTTTGTGCGCGGCATTGCGCAGGGAATTGCCGAGCGCTGCGCAGTGTATAACGCCGAGCTCGTCGGAGGTGATCTCACCCGCAGTGATCACTTCGTGCTCAACGTCACGGCGCTTGGTTCGCTAGGCGGCAGTGGCGCACCGTTGACCTTGGATAAGGCGCGCGCAGGTCAAACCCTCGTGGCACACGGCAAGATTGGATACTCTGCCGCCGGTTTGGCCTTGCTCGAGCGTTTCGGTCGGGCACTGCCGCAGGAACTAGAAGATCTGTGGCCGCTTGTCGACGCCCACTGCACCCCCACCCTCACCCCGGGGCGAGGCGTCATTGCGCGCGCTACCGGTTCGACCGCAATGACGGATAACTCTGATGGGCTGGTGCGCGATGTTGGCCTCATGGCGCAGCGTTCGTCGGTGCACATTGACCTGGATCCGGCAGCTATTGCGCCCGACCCACTTCTGGCCGCCGCCGGCGCGGTGTTGGACGTGGACCCATGGGAGTGGGTTCTCACCGGCGGTGAGGATCACACGCTGCTGGCCACGACGTGCAAGGCCGCTCCTTCTGGCTTCCGAAAAATAGGTACGGTCCTGCGTGGAACAGGCGTTACCGTGGGGGGCGATGAACCTCGTTATAGCGGTGGTTGGGAGAGCTTTGCATGATTGATACCTCGCGCATCCACTATTCCTGGATGCCTCATATCCGTGAGGCGCTGGAAGAGAACCTTCCGCGCATCGAGCAGCGCATCGGCCGGGATTTTCTGCCCCCGGCTGAGGATGTTTTCGCGGCATTGTCTCTGCCAGTTGAGGAGGTCCGCGTATTCATCGTGGGCCAAGACCCGTATCCCACCCCTGGGCATGCGATGGGCCTGTCTTTCTCCACACGGCCAGGTGTGGCTGCACCCCGGTCGCTGAAGAATATTTACGCTGAGCTTCACGACGACCTGGGTATTCAAGGCCGTGCAGACGGGGACCTACGCGCCTGGTTCAACCAGGGTGTGCTGTTGCTCAACCGAGTTCTCACCGTGGCGCCTGGTCAGGCAGGATCGCACCGACGCATTGGCTGGGAGCCGATCACGGAAGCCGCTATTCGGGCGCTGGCGGGCCGTGACATTGTCGCCATCCTGTGGGGACGCGATGCACAAAGCTGCCAAGCTTTTCTTCCTGACACCGAGTGCATTACCTCACCGCATCCTTCACCGTTGTCAGCACGGCGCGGATTCTTCGGTTCGAAGCCCTTCTCCCGCGCCAACGCCGCCCTTGAGGCCCGCGGCGTCACGCCCGTGGACTGGCGCTTGTAAACTAGCCCACATGTCGTATCCCGCCGAGTTGGACGCGCGCGGCCTGCATGCCTGGGCAGTGCGCACCGTGGAGGAACTCACACGCCGTCGCGCAGAGATTAACGCGCTCAACGTGTTTCCCGTCCCCGATTCCGATACCGGATCCAACATGGCACACACCATGGAGGCCGCCCTGGCGGAGGCGGATAAAGGCGAGATGGACGTGGCCGAGGCGCTGGCGCTGGGATCCGTGCGGGGAGCGCGTGGCAACTCAGGCATGGTGCTCTCGCAGGTTTTGCGCGGCGTAGCAGAGGCGACGACGGAGTCGCGAGTGGATGGCGTTGTCCTAGCCGCCGCCCTCACGCACGCCGTCGACCTCGTCGACCGCGCCCTCGCGGCTCCCGTGGAAGGCACCATCATTACCGTGTTGCGCGCTGCCAGTGACGCTGCGCGCGCTGCGGCTGAGAAGTCCGGTGCGCAGCTGCACGACATTCTTGTCTCGGCACTCGATGCTGCCCGGCGCGCACTTGCTGAAACCCCCTCGCAGCTGCCGGCTCTGCGCGAAGCGGGCGTCGTGGACGCCGGCGGTGCGGGGCTGGTGATTTTGTTGGAGTGTTTGCTGGCCCAGGTCACCGGCGAGGAACCGGATGTGCAGCCACTGAAATCCGGTGAGTGCAAGAACAGCCCGCGGCCCGGTTCCGAGACGGCTGGGACGGAGTTGACTGGATCCGAGATCGAAGCCATTTTCTTCTATGAAGGCGATTTGGATGTGCTCCAAGAAAACTTGAGCTCCATGGGCAATAGCCTCGTCATTGCGCGCGCCACCGATGAATCTGCGAGCGTGCATATCCACAGTGCCGACGCAGGGGCGGTCATCGAAAAGGCCTATGCGCTGGGCAAGGTCAGTGATGTGAGGCTGGAAGCGCTACCGGCGGTAGAAAAGGCGGCGGAGGACACCGCAGGGGAGTCAGCGCGACGGATCTTCGCTGCCGTACCAGACGGTGCGGTCAGGGAGCTGTTTGAGAAGGTCGGGGTGCAGGTGGTCGAACCTGGCGTCACAGTGGACGAAGCTGTTGCGGGCGATCTTTTCCTGACCAATGGGTACGGAGGTGATGCGGGGAAAGCTAGCGTCATTCCCGCCGATTCTCTGGTAGCGGGCCTAGCGGCGATGTCCGTCTATGAGCCGAATAACCCGGATACTGCTGAGGTAGTAGCTGTCATGGGAGATGCGGCACGGTCCATGCGTGTGGGGCATCCGGCGGAAGAAACCGTGGACGCAGTCGAGCAGGCTTCGCGGTCGCTGTTAGCCCATGGCGGTGAACAAGTCACCGTGCTCACAGCCCTCGAGGTGTCCGACGAGTCACTCGCTCACAGCCTGGGAGTGGACGTGGTCGTTGTGCGCGTGCCGGGCACGCGCACTGAGATTGGAGTGGAATAGACCGTGCTGGGGTGGCAGGATGACCGCAAACTCACTGACGTACTAGAGAAGAAGGATGCGACGGCGCTTAAAAAAGCCTTCGGCTATACCACCTGCGGTGAGTTGCTCAGTCACTACCCGCGTGACTACATCCGCCACAACAAAGAGGTCGGCCTGGGTGGTGCCGAGGAAGGTGACCAAGTCACAATTACCGGTGTTATCCAGGATGTTCGCACTCGCCATACCTCCAAGACCGTCGTCTTTACCTTGTACATGGATAGCGGGATCCAGGCGGCGTTTTTCAACGCCTACTATGTCCAGCGCATTCTCCGCAGCGGCATGCGCATTATGCTTTCCGGCAAGCTGAAGTATTTCCGCGGTATACCAAGCCTGCAGCACCCAGATTTTCTCATTTTGGACCCCGGCAGCCTCCAGGATTCGATGTGGGATAAAGCTGCCGGAAAAGGCAGCGGTTCGCTGAAGAAACTCGCGCAGTTTGGTTCACTCGATACCTTCCTGAAGCGCGAGTGGATTCCGGTGTATCCAGCCAGTGGGTCGGCAACGTCGTGGTATGTCATGGGCGCAATCCATAAAGTGCTGGAGCAGACTCCGCCGATCCCAGAACCGTTGGATTACCGCATGATGGTGACCTTGGATCAGGCTGTGCGCGAGATTCACGAGCCGGGACCGAATGGGCCGGAACGAGCGATTCAACGCCTCAAGTACAACGAGGCCCTATCCATCGGCCTGGTGATGGCGCTGCGCCAACGCGATGTCAAAGCGCGTACTGCCGCCCCAATGCCAGCCATTATTGACGGCTACCGTGATGAGCTGCTGTCGGAGCTTCCATTCCAGCTGACGGATGGGCAACGCCGCGTGATCGGTGAGATCGATGCCGACCTCTCCGGCACCGTCCCGATGATGCGCCTGCTGCAAGGCGAGGTCGGATCGGGCAAAACGCTCGTTGCCACGTGCGCGATGCTCCAGGCAGTGGATGCTGGCAAACAGGCAGCGCTGTTGGCGCCGACGGAAGTGCTGGCGGTGCAACATGGGGCGTCGATAAGCGCCAGCGTTCCCGAAGGGGTAACCGTCACCGTGCTGACCGGGTCGATGAAGACTGCGGAGAAACGCCAGGCGCTGTTGGAAATCGTGTCGGGCGAGGCAGACATCGTCATTGGCACTCATGCCATCATTCAGGACACCGTCGAGTTCTTTGACTTGGGACTAGTTATCGTGGACGAACAGCACCGATTCGGCGTTGAGCAGCGCGATAGCCTGCGCACCAAGACTAGGGAGGGCACAAGCCCCCATCTGCTGGTGATGACGGCTACGCCTATTCCGCGCACAATTGCTATGACCGTCTTTGGTGACTTGGCCGTCTCCACACTCAAGGAGTTGCCCGGTGGACGCAAACCTATCCTCTCGGCGGTGGTGCCCGAGTGGAAACCCGATTGGGTTCGCCGTGCTATCGAGCGCATTCGTGAAGAGGTAGAAAAAGGCCACCAAGCCTATATTGTGTGCCCGCGCATTGAAGGTGACGGCGGAGTCGAGCAGCTTTCCGTGCAGCTACGCAACCTGCCGTTCCGTGGGCTGAGTGTAGAAATGCTCCACGGCAAGATGCCCGATAAAGACGAGGTCATGGCGAGCTTTGCGCGTGGCGACATCGATATCCTTGTGTCCACGACCGTGATTGAAGTCGGCGTTGACGTGCCCAATGCTACGGTCATGCTGATTCGAGAGTCAGAAAACTTTGGTGTCTCTCAGCTACACCAATTGCGCGGCCGTGTCGGGCGCGGCGGCAATGCATCAGTCTGTCTACTACACACCACTGCCTTGCCAGATTCAAAATCCTATCGGCGTGTGGCGGCTATCGCAGATACACCTTCCGGCTTTGACTTAGCCGAGCTCGACCTCAAGCAACGCCATGAGGGCGACATTTTGGGCACCTTGCAATCCGGTACGAAGCGCACGCTCAAGTTGCTAGATTTGAGCAACGACCGCGAGATTGTCGAGCGCACCCACGCGGACGCCGCCGCGATGGTCGAGCGCAACCCTGAGCTTGCAGAAGAACTGACACACAACCTCACTGCGGACGAGCAGGACTTTCTGGAGAAGAACTAATCCAAACCGAACTTTAGGGGGAGACGTCCCGCGACTGGGGTCAAGGGCGATAGGGTAGAGGCCATGACGAGAATCATCGCTGGGGAAGCCCGCGGACGCAGCATCAAGGTTCCCGAATCTGGGACGAGGCCGACGTCCGACCGTGCCCGTGAGGGCCTATTTTCTTCACTAGACGTGCGCTGGGGGTTCAACGATTCCCGCGTGCTCGACTTGTTTGCTGGTTCCGGTGCGCTGGGCCTGGAGGCGGCGAGTCGCGGCGCCGAAGAGGTGGTGCTGGTGGAACATAACCCTGCCGCAGTCAAGGTGATTCGCCATAATATTGGCGTGGTTAAGCACCCTCGCGTCGAAGTACGTGAAATGAAAGCCTCGACCTACTTGGCCACCGCACCTCGCGGTTACTTCGATATCGTCCTTGCCGACCCACCTTATGAGTTTGACGACGTTGATGGCTTGCTCGAAGCCATTGAACCTGTGCTGGATGATGACGCGATTGTGGTGATTGAACGCCACGTCGATACACCCCAGACGGAGTGGCCGGAAGGGTTTGAACCCACCGGACAGAAGCTCAAAAAGCGTACGTTTGGTATCGCGCGCTTTGACATGGCCATTTATCACCGAAGCGAGGAGAACTAAGCACTATGCCAACCCACGCAGTTTGCCCTGGTTCCTTTGACCCCATCACACTGGGACACGTTGACGTGTTCAAGCGCGCAGCTGAGCTTTTCGATAAGGTCACCGTGCTCGTGACGGCGAACCCTGATAAACCCTCTGGTTTGTTCAACGTCGAAGAACGCGTTGACCTCATCCGTCAGACCGTGTCACCGGATATTGAGGTGGACTGGTGGGGCGGCTTGCTTGTGGACTACACCAGCGCACATGGCGTGGACACTCTGGTCAAAGGTTTGCGCTCCTCATTGGACTACGAGTACGAGCTGCCCATGGCACAGATGAACCGCCGCTTGTCCGGAATTGATACCGTCTTTCTTCTTACGGATGAGAAATACGGCTACATCTCCTCCTCGTTGTGCAAACAGGTTGCAAAGTACGGCGGCGATGTGACGGGCATGTTCCCTGAGCATGTGGCTAAGGCCGTCATGGCGCGCTACCGGGACCAGCAGCTGTGACCGTACTGGCCATCCCACTCGCAATCCTTCTCATTGTGGCCGTGGGCTCGTGTCTGCAACGCGTATCCGGCATGGGGTTGGGGCTTATTGGTGGTCCCATTTTGACCCTCATGCTGGGGCCGGTGGAAGGCATCATGGTCACCAATGTATTGGCCTGTCTCAACGCGGTCCTCACGACCTATTCCATGCGCAAGGACGTGGACTGGGGCAAATGGGCGCGCATCGCTCCTTTCATGGTTCTGGGCTCTATCCCGGCGGCCCTGCTCATTGCGCGGATCGATACAGCCATGCTCCTCGTCCTCGTCGGAGGTGCGCTTCTCACCGCGCTGGGCGTGGTGTCTTTTGGCCGGCACTTTGTGCCGGAATTGCATGGCACGGGTCCGGCGGTATCCGCCGGTATTTTGGGTGGCTTTACCAATACGTTGGCTGGTGTTGCGGGGCCCGTGATTACTGTTTATGCCCAGGCCGCACGCTGGCCGCAAGCAGTGTATGCAGCTACGCTTCAGCCCTGTTTCTTCGTCGGTGGACTGTTCTCTGTGCTTACGAAGTACTTCTTAGGTGCTGGCGGCTTCGATGGCTTGCATTGGCTGGTATGGCCTTTCGGCATTATAGGTATGTTTATCGGCATCCAGGTGGGCACAAAGATTGCTGGGAGGGTGTCCCGTGAAGACGCGCGCAAGCTCTCCCTGACCGTGGCGAGCCTGGGCTCCCTTAGCGCGCTCATTCGGGGACTCATGACGCTGGGTGCCTAGGGCGGCTTCTGTAGGCTGGTCGCCATGGCGAAATTCAAAATCGAAGACGCACTCAACCTACGCGCAGGCAAAAACTTCCAGATTGACTCGGTAGATCCCTCGAGCACCCCGGGTTTCGACGGGGATAAAGAAGAGCTCGATGCGCGGTTCTCCAAGTATGACGATGTGCTCTACGAGCTGCAGGAGCGTCTCTTTGCTAACGGGCGTGCCTACGGTGAGGATGCCCCGGCCGCACTTATCGTCCTGCAGGGTATGGACACTTCCGGAAAAGGCGGTGCCATCCGCCACGTCTTTAGCACCTTTGACCCGCAAGGAACGACGACTGTCGGCTTTGGAAAACCTACCGAGGAGGAGCTAAAGCACGACTTCCTGTGGCGCATCCGCAAACACGATCCGAAGCCAGGCCAAATCGTGGCCTTCGACCGCTCGCACTATGAGGACGTGCTTATCCAGCGCGTACATGAGTGGGTAGATGAGGAGGAAGTTGATCGCCGTATCGAAGCCATTCGTGACTATGAGTTAGAACTAACGGCTCAAGGCGTGAAGGTGATCAAGATTTTCCTGCACATCTCCAAGGAGGCTCAGAAGGACAATCTGCTGGAGCGCACGGAGCGCGACGATAAGTTCTGGAAGTACGATCCTTCAGACGTTGAGGAACGCGCATATTGGGACCAGTACATGGAGGCGTACCAGGACGCGATTCAGCGTACTGATGAGAATTACGCCCCCTGGTATGTCATCCCCACTGACAATAAGAAGTATGCCCGCATGGCGCTCAAGTTCCTCATCGTGGATCTCCTGCGCCACCTGCATCTGGAGTGGCCAGCGCCCGACTTCGACCCAGAAGTCGAGCGCGAGCGCATTGAGAACGCCGACTAGGTGCTGTTTCTACCCTCTACCCGGTTTCTTAACCTGACAGCGTTTTAGTCGTCACTGTCTGCGAGTTCGCGGGCAGTGGCGTTAAACGTATCGAGGACGGACAGCAGTGCCTCCTGGGCGTTAATGATGGCCACGTTGAGGGCATGGAAAAGCTGGTCCTCGCTCAGGCCCGCGGTGGTGACGAAGCAGGCGTCGCCCCGCAGCTCAATGCTGCCGTTATCGGTGCCCACGAGGGCGCGGCCATCGAAGGCACCGGAATTGAACTCATTGCACAACACGTGGAACAGGGAAATGACCTCTTCGCCGAGCTGGGTAGGCAGAACGCATTCCAAGCGTACAAGGCCTTCCTCGACGGTTATGACCCAATCCAGGTCATTGAGTCGAGCGACAGCGGTGGTGTCATCCTCGGGGTAAGCGGTAGCTGCCATGTCGAGTTGCGCGCCATTGAGCAGGCTGAGGACGCGATCGCGGGTGACCGCCGGCAGGGGAGAGCCAGACAAAATCTCGTAGGGATCAGCACTCACGATTAGTCCTCTGCTTCCTGTTCTTGGGTGTCATTCCACGTCACTGCCTGTGGGAAACGCTCGGCCACGATCTCAAAAATCTCGGCAAAGCTCGCCAGGGAGCTGAGCAAAAAGTGGCCGAGTTGCGTCAAGGACAGGCCTTCTCCGACAGCCATGGCGCGGTTGGCGCACAACTGGACCTCGGCGCCATCTGATGGCCCTTCTGGACCGTCTGCGACGAAGTAGCTCAACGTTGGCGCAACGCTGGCCCAGTTGAGTTCAGCGACGGTGGCCGCAACCTCTTCTTCCGCGGATTCTGGGAGGGTACCTTCCCACGTAGCGAATGCACTGAGAGTATCGCCTTCCTCATTGAGGTCACAGTGCACTGCAATGTGGGGGATACCAGTCTGGAGCACGCGGTGGAAGGTGGTTCCAGCCTCATCACCGGCATTACTGGCATCGTCATCGAGAGATTGATCGTCGGTCTCATCGGCGTGGGAATCCGCAACGCCAGTGGCGCGGGGAGCTTCGAGGATGGCATAGTCGGCGTCGATAAGCTCGCACAGTTGCGCGAGCCTATCGATGCTTACCGGTTCAACAGCGTGGAGGTCGGTCACTGCTCCGCGCCTTCAGGGCTGCCTTCGGGTTTGCCTTCGCCGGCCTGTGCGGCGGATTCGGAACCGAGCTTGGCCATCTCCTCAACGGCAGCAACCATGGCGTTTTGGGCGTTGATAACGCCATCCACAGAGGCACGCAGAGCAGAAGCTAGCTGCTCGTCATTCATGCCGGCGGCGCAGGGGATATCGGACTCAGTGCGCACCAGCAGCATGCCGTCGAAGTCCGTGATGACCGCGCTGGCACCCATGGCCACCGAGTTGATCTGGTTGGCAGCCAAGAAAAGCCCGGCGTCAGCCTTGGCATATTCGGCGTCAGTCGGCACATCGCAGCGCACGATGGCCACGCTGTCGAGCACAGCGAACATGCACGGCAGGCCGTTGAGGTTGGCGGTGGCGGCGTCGGTACGGCCGGTGACGGGCTCGAGCTCAATATCGAAGGTCTTCATCGCGGCGATGATGCGGTCGAGGGTGACGTCGGGCAGGGCATGAGGATCCTGAGCCGGCTTAGTCATGGTTGTGCTCCTTCCAGGTCACAAGCTGCGGGTAGTGCTGTTCAATCCACTCGAAGGACTGCAGGATGGCATCCAAGGTGGACATCACGAAGGCGCCCAGCTGATTGCGGGAAGCGCCATGCGTCGTGTCGAGTTCCCGGGCGCCGGACACCGCCAAGGCATTGTCGGGGGCCTCGAAGAAGCGGAACGTCGGCGTGAAGTGGTCCTGGTTCCACGAGTTGATGTGCATGAGCAGGTTCGGTGCCTCGGAGGAAGGTACCGAGCCACGCCAGACGGAGTCCACGATAAGGGAAGAGCCGACGAGCTGGAAAGCAATGGCCGCGTTGGAGAAACCCGTGCGCAGTAGCGTCACGGTGCCTTGGCTCTCAGTCTGCTGCTCCTCTATGCGGTACTCCAAACCTTCGGACTCGAAGATTTCCGCAATACGCTCGAGCGTTACGTCCTCCACTGGGGTATCGGGCAGCAGGACGCGCTCCTGCGCGCCGCCCTGGTTAGTAGCGTCAGTCAATTCTTTGTCTCACTCACTTCGCTTGGTTAACAACCACATTTTTCTTTACGCCCCGACCCTACCGGAGCCAGGTTGGCCGGGTACGTCCTAGGGGGTCTGGAAGAGTTCCTCGCCGCCCAGCTCGTGCGCCAGAGCTTGGCTCACCTCGGGATAGCGGAAAACATGGCCCAATTCTTCCAATTTGGCGGGGACTACCTTCTGGTTGGCTAGTGCCAATTCTCGGGCGCCTTCTTTGCCAAGAAGCAGGGCGGGGCCCAGGCTAGGGATAGGAATAACGGTGGGGCGGTGCAGTCTACGACCCAAAGCGTCGACATAGTCGCGATTGTGAACCGGGGTGGGGGAAACAGCATTAATGGGCCCTTCCCACTCCGGGTCGAGGGCGGCGCGAACATACATGTCCTGAAGATCATCCTGGGCCACCCAGCTGTACCAGATGTCCCCCTTGCCAAACGCGCCGCCGAGGCCGGTAGAAAACACCGCACGCAGCAGTGGGAGCATGCCGCCGTTTCCTGCTTGCACAATGCCTGTGCGCATATTCACCAAGCGCTTGCCGGCATCGCGGATTGGTGCGCAGGCGTTTTCCCATGCTTCGACGACATCGGCAAGGAAACCTTCACCGCGCTCAGAGTTCTCGGTAAGTTCTTCATCGCCGCGGTCGGGGCCGTAGAACCCAATGGCGGAGGCGCATACCATGGCGCGCACAGAATCCGTAGTGGCGGCAACGTGTGCGAGCAAGTGGGTTGGTCCGACGCGGGAATCCCGAATAGCTTCCTTGTGAGAGGAGTTAAAACGCCCAAAGATGGGCTCGCCGGCGAGGTGAATGAGGACGTCGACGCCCTCAAGGAGATCCTTGGCGGGAAGTTGAGGACGCCACAGACGCTCGCCGGCCGCCGGGTTGGAACGAACCAGCGGGATGACGGAGTGGCCCAGTGTGCTTAGCTGCGCGGACACTGCCTTTCCCACCGTGCCGTGCGAGCCAGTAAGAGCCACCGTTAATGGCTTATCATTCAGCACACCCAAGCGCTGCTTGAAACGGAAATCCTCCACGAGCTGATGCTGACGGTAGGCAAACATGGACTCAATCACTGCGGTGGGGATGCGGGTATCCACCTTGTCCGTAATGAGCGTGCCCTCGGGGTGGTCCGCAAAGAGGTGCTCGTGGCGCCAATGGGCTACTGCGCGGAACGGCGCGTTGATGCACACGTCTCGGAAGGACTTCTGTGGCTGGTATCCAGCTAAGTCATGGCGCGCAACCCACTTCAGTCCGCCCGGCAGTCCCAACACTGAGGTGCCAGTGGCCAGAGATTGCGCTTGTTGCAGAGGGGTCATGAATCCAAACGGTGCGTTGAGCCTTGTCAGCGCTCCGGGGCGCTCGTGCCATTGCCACACCTCCTCGCGCGGTGCTGGAACAACGTGCTGGGTGGTGAAACTCACTGTGTAAAGACCTGCCTCACGGTGATTGGGGGTAAGAAAGCTCAGCGCGAGCCTTCAAAAGAGCAAGGGAAAAGTGCTATGGTTAGTGCTGGCTTTCAAGCATAGACAGTCTAAGTAACCCTTGTCCGACATCCTTTAAAGACCGCACTGTGAGGCGGGGAAGGAGGTCACGATGAGTGAAACCGACATTCACGCGGAGTCCAATGAGCTATTGAGCTCGTCCGACGTCGCGCGTACCGTCGCACGCATCGCGCACCAGATCATTGAAAAAACTGCGCTTGATTCGAGTGATTCTCCTCGGGTCGTGCTCTTGGGCATTCCCTCTGGTGGCGTGCCGCTAGCACAGCGCCTCGCTGACAAGATCGAGGAATTCTCTGGGGTGGAGGTTCCCTGGGGTTCCCTTGATATCACCTTGTACCGTGATGACCTGTATTCGCGCCCGCATCGCGCGCTCAAGCCCACCACGGTTCCCGATGGCGGCATCAATGGCGCCACCGTCATTCTCGTGGATGATGTGCTCTATTCTGGCCGCACCATTCGCGCTGCGCTCGATGCCCTCGCCGATATTGGCCGTCCCGATATTATTCAGCTCGCCGTCCTCGTGGACCGCGGCCACCGCCAAGTTCCTATCCGCGCGGATTATGTGGGCAAGAACATCCCCACCGCGCGTGACGAGGACGTCACCGTCTACAACGCCGACATCGACGGCCGCGATGCCGTAGTGCTCACTCGATCATCCGCATCGGCCGAGTCCGGCAAGGAGGACTAAATGAAACACCTCATTAATATCGCTGATTTGAGCGCTGCTGAAATCTTGGCCCTCATGGATGAGGCGGACCGCTTCCGTGAAGCGCTCAACGGCCGCGAGGTCAAGAAGCTTCCGACCCTGCGCGGCCGCACCGTGTTCACTTTGTTCTACGAGAATTCCACGCGCACGCGTTCTTCCTTTGAAACTGCCGGCAAATGGATGTCTGCAGACGTTATTAATCTCTCCGCGTCCAGCTCGTCAGTCAAGAAGGGCGAATCACTCAAGGACACGGGCTTGACGCTGACCGCTATTGGTGCTGATGCGATCATCATCCGTCATCCTTCTTCGGGTGCAGCACAGCAGCTGGCCAGCTGGGTAGCCCCAGGAGGTCAGGGACCGAGTGTTATCAACGCCGGTGACGGGGCACACCAACACCCAACGCAGGCGCTTCTCGACGCCACCACGATGCGCCAACGCCTAGGCCTTGACACCGAACGTTCCGGCTCTGGTACCGGCTTTGAAGGACTGAAGGTCACCATCGTGGGTGACTGCCTGCACTCTCGCGTGGTGCGCTCTAACGTGGATTTGTTGACCACCTTGGGTGCTGACGTCACCTTGGTAGCGCCACCCACATTGCTGCCCTTCGGCGTGGAGAACTGGCCGGTACGGGTATCCCACGATTTCGATGCTGAGGTTCCCACCTCGGATGTGGTCATGATGCTGCGCGTTCAAGCCGAGCGCATGAATGGCGGCTTCTTCCCTTCGCACCGCGAATACGCGACGCTGTATGGCTTGTCCAAGGACCGTGCCGCGGCAATGAAGAAGGACGCCATCATCATGCACCCAGGCCCCATGGTCCGCGGCATGGAAATTAACTACGCCGTCGCAGACTTCGCTAACTCGGCTGTGCTCCAGCAGGTCAACAACGGCGTCCACGTGCGCATGGCTACTTTGTTTACCCTGCTTACTAATGGCGAGAACGCCGGAATCTAGACGAGGAGATACCTAGATATGACTACTTATCCCGACACCGGCGTGCTCTCCGCCCCAGCGGCGGGCACCCTTCTCATCACCAACGTGCGTCCCTACGGTGAGGGCGAACCCACGGACGTCCTCATCAAAGACGGCGTTATCGCCTCGATCGGTGCTGGGGCCGACGCGGCGGGGGCCACGGGCAATGAGTCCGGCAACACCACCCCAGACCGCACCATTGACGCTGGCGGCAACATCCTGTTGCCGGGCCTGGTAGACATGCACGTCCACCTGCGTGAGCCTGGTCGCGAGGACACTGAAACCATTGAGACCGGCTCCCGCGCTGCTGCCAAAGGTGGTTTCACAGCAGTATTCACCATGGCGAATACCACTCCGGTGACTGACCAGCCGATTATCGCCGAGTCCGTATGGGCAAAGTCCCAGAAGCTGGGCCTGTGCGATGTCCACCCGGTCGGCTCCATCACCAAGGGCCTCGAAGGCAAGACCCTTACGGAGTTTGGCATGATGGCCCGCTCCGATGCCAAGGTGCGTATGTTCTCCGATGACGGCAAGTGCGTTGAGGACCCGCAGCTTATGCGCCGTGCGTTGGAATACGCCAAGGGCCTCGATGTCCTCTTGGCCCAGCATGCTGAGGATCACCGGATGACTCAAGGGGCCTGCGCCAATGAAGGTGAGGTCGCCGCGCGTTTGGGCCTGCGTGGCTGGCCGCGCGTGGCTGAGGAGTCCATCGTCGCGCGCGATGCACTCCTTGCTCGTGACTACGGCAACCGCATGCACATCTGCCATGCTTCGACGAAGGGAACCGTGGAGCTGCTCAAGTGGGCGAAGGAGCAGGATATCCCGCTGACCGCGGAGGTTACTCCGCATCACCTGCTCATGACGGATGACAAACTGGTGTCCTATGACGGTGTCTTTCGTGTCAACCCGCCGCTGCGCGAGGAGAGCGATACCTTAGCGCTACGCCAAGCTTTGCTGGACGGGCTTATCGACGTCGTGGCTACCGACCACGCCCCGCACGGCAGCGAGGATAAGTGCGTGGAGTTTGAAAACGCCAAGCCCGGAATGTTGGGCTTGGAGTCCTCCCTGGCCGTCATCGCCAAGCTTTTTGTTGCCACCGGCTTGGCGGATTGGCGCTTCGTCGCCCGCGTCATGTCCGAGCGCCCGGCCGAAATTACCCGCCTGCCCGGCCACGGTCGCCCCATTGCCGAAGGCGAGCCGGCCAACCTCACCATCGTCGATCCGGAGCACCCGTGGGTCTCTGACTCCACGCGCTTAGCTTCTAAGTCCGAGAACAATCCTTACGAGGGCGAGGAATTTGGCGTACGCGTTACGCACACCATCCTGCGCGGAGCGGTGACCTACGACCTCACCGCCGAATAAACGGGACAATGAATACAGACACCACGAGCAACCAACGCTTTCTATTCGAAAGGCCACCACACACCGTGACTTCCACAGAGACTTCTACCGCAACCTCGACCAGTGAGGCGCGTTCCGGCACGAAACCTATTCCAGCCATCCTGGTTTTGGCTGATGGCCGTACCTTCCGCGGCTTCGGCTTCGGTGCTACCGGCACTACCTTGGGAGAGGCCGTGTTTACCACTGCCATGACCGGCTACCAGGAAACGATGACGGATCCGTCTTACCACCGCCAGATTGTGGTGACCGCCGCACCGCAGATTGGTAACACCGGTTGGAATGATGAAGACAACGAGTCCCATGACAACCAGATATGGGTCGCTGGCCTCGTGATACGTGACCTTTCCCGCCGCGTTTCCAACTGGCGCGCGGAGCGATCCCTGCCGGAGGAAATGGAGAAGCAGGGCATCATCGGCATCGGCGGTATCGATACCCGCACTCTGGTCCGCCACCTGCGCAATCACGGCTCTATCAAGGCCGGTATCTTCTCCGGTGAAGCAGCAGAGCGGGACGTCGAGGAGCTGCTCGACGAGGTCAAGAACCAGGCCTCCATGGCGGGGCTTGACCTCTCCGACGAAGTAACCACCGACAAGCCGTACACGATTGAGGCAGTCGGGGAGAAGCGCTTCACCGTCGTGGCCTATGACATGGGTATCAAGACCGCGACGCCGAACAACTTTGCGCAGCGCGGTATCGAGACCATCGTGGTACCTGCAAATACCCCGTTCGAGGAGATCAAGCAGTACAACCCAGATGGCGTCTTCGTTTCCAATGGCCCGGGCGATCCAGCGACCGCAGACGTCATGGTGGGTATCGTCCGCGACATCCTTGCAGCCGAGTACCCGTTCTTTGGTATCTGCTTTGGAAACCAGATCCTCGGACGTGCGCTGGGCATGGACACGTACAAGTTGAAGTTTGGCCACCGCGGCATCAATGTACCGGTGCGCAACCAGCTCACTGGCAAGATCGACATCACCTCCCAGAACCATGGCTTTGCTCTAGCCAGCCCGTCCGGCAAGGAAGACCCCGCCGGCGAGGAGTTCGATACCGACTTCGGTCCGGCAGTGGTTTCCCACACGTGCCTCAACGACAACACCATCGAAGGCGTTGCCCTCAAGAACGGCATGGCCTACTCCGTGCAGTATCACCCCGAATCTGCCGCCGGTCCGCACGATGCGAACCCGCTCTTTGACCAGTTCATCGAGCTCATGGCCGAGAAGTCCCCGAACAAGTAAACCGCAACCAGGAAAAGGAAGAAGAAACTTATGCCAAAGCGCAACGACATCAATCACGTCCTGGTTATCGGCTCCGGTCCGATTGTCATCGGTCAGGCTTGTGAGTTCGATTACTCCGGTACCCAGGCCTGCCGTGTCCTCAAGGAAGAGGGCCTGCGCGTAACGCTGGTTAACTCCAATCCGGCCACCATCATGACGGACCCCGAGTTCGCCGACCACACCTATGTCGAGCCCATCGAGCCAGAATTCATTGAAAAGATCCTCCTCAAAGAAAAGGAGGAAGGCCACCCCATCGACGCTGTTCTGGCAACCTTAGGTGGCCAGACCGCCCTCAACGCCGCGGTCCAGTTGGACCGCCTGGGCATCCTGAAGAAGTACGACATCGAGCTCATCGGTGCCGATATTGACGCGATCGAACGCGGTGAGGACCGTCAGAAATTCAAGGACATCGTCGCCTCCATCGGCGGTGAATCCGCTCGTTCCCGCGTATGCCACACGATGGAGGAGGTCCATGAGACCGTAGCGGAACTCGGACTGCCGGTAGTGGTGCGCCCGTCTTTCACCATGGGTGGCTTGGGTTCCGGTCTTGCTTTCAACGAAGAAGACCTCGAGCGCATTGCTGGTGGCGGCTTGGCAGCGTCCCCGGAAGCCAACGTTCTTATCGAAGAGTCCATCCTGGGGTGGAAGGAATTCGAGCTAGAGCTCATGCGAGACGGCGACGACAATGTCGTGGTCATCGCTTCCATCGAAAACGTCGACGCGCTTGGCGTTCACACTGGTGACTCCGTGACCGTGGCCCCAGCCCTGACCTTGACGGACCGCGAGTACCAGAAGATGCGGGACCAGGGTATTGCCATTATCCGCGAGGTTGGCGTTGACACCGGCGGCTGCAACATCCAGTTTGCTGTGAACCCGGATGACGGCCGCATCATCACCATTGAGATGAACCCACGTGTATCCCGTTCCTCCGCGCTGGCCTCCAAGGCCACCGGTTTCCCCATCGCCAAGCTGGCCGCCAAGCTGGCCATCGGCTACGCCCTTGATGAGGTTCGCAACGACATTACCGGCGTGACGCCGGCAGCCTTCGAGCCGACGCTGGACTACGTCATTGTCAAGGCCCCGCGCTTTGCCTTTGAGAAATTCCCGGGTGCTGACGACACCTTGACCACGACAATGAAGTCCGTGGGCGAGGCCATGGGCATTGGCCGCAACTACATCTCGGGCCTCAACAAGGTCATGCGTTCCCTGGAGGGCAAGCCTGCCGGATTCTGGACCCAGCCGGACGAGTACTTCGCCGGCGAGCGCGCAACCGATCTTGACGCTGTGCTCAAGGATCTGGAACGCCCGACTGAAGGCCGCATGTACGATATCGAGCTGGCCTTCCGCCTCGGCGCCACCGTGGAACAGCTGTACGAACACTCGAACGTTGACCCCTGGTTCCTCGCGGAGCTTGAGGCACTTGTTCAGTTCCGCACCGAACTCGTTGAGGCACCGGTGCTCGATGCTGAGCTCCTGCGCCGCGCTAAGGTCTTCGGCCTGTCTGATGCCCAGATTGCCGCGCTGCGTCCGGAGTTCGCTGGCGAAGACGGCGTACGTTCCCTGCGCTGGTCCCTGGGTATTCGTCCGGTCTACAAAACGGTCGATACTTGTGCTGGTGAGTTCGAAGCTCAGACCCCGTACCACTACAGCACCTATGAGCTGGATCCCAACGCCGAGTCCGAGGTCCGCCCGAGCGCGGACGGTTCCAAGGGAAAGGTCATCATCTTGGGCTCTGGCCCAAACCGCATCGGCCAGGGCATCGAGTTTGACTACTCTTGCGTCCACGCCGCACTGGAGCTCTCCCGTGAGGGCTACGAGACCGTCATGGTCAACTGCAATCCGGAGACGGTTTCTACGGACTATGACACCGCCGATCGCCTCTACTTCGAGCCGCTGACCTTCGAGGACGTCATGGAGGTCTACCACGCAGAAGCCCAGTCCGGCGAGGTTGCCGGTGTCATCGTTCAGCTGGGTGGCCAGACTCCGCTGGGTCTGGCAGAGCGCCTCACCGCTGCCGGTGTCCCGGTCGTCGGTACCTCCGCTGCCGCCATTGACTTGGCAGAAGACCGTGGTGAGTTCGGCAAGGTCCTTGCGGAAGCTGAGCTTCCAGCCCCAGCGTTTGGTACCGCAACGTCATTCGACGAGGCACGCCAGGTTGCCGCAGGTATCGGCTACCCGGTGTTAGTCCGCCCGTCCTACGTCTTGGGCGGCCGTGGAATGGAGATTGTCTACGATGAGGACTCCCTGCGCGACTACATTGAGCGCGCAACTGAAATCACCGCGGATCACCCGGTACTGGTGGACCGCTTCCTCGACAACGCTATTGAGATCGACGTCGATGCACTCTGCGATGGCGAGGAAGTCTACCTTGGCGGCGTGATGGAGCACATTGAGGAAGCCGGTATTCACTCCGGTGACTCGTCGTGTGCACTCCCGCCGATGACGCTCGGCCCGCAGGATATTGACAAGGTGCGTGAGTCCACGCGCCGCCTTGCTCACGGAATCGGCGTCAAGGGCCTCATGAACGTTCAGTACGCACTGAAGGACGACACCCTCTACGTCATCGAAGCCAACCCGCGTGCTTCTCGCACGGTGCCGTTCGTGTCTAAGGCTACGGGCGTACCGCTGGCCAAGGCCGCTGCACGCGTCATGCTTGGTGATTCCATTGCACAGCTGCGGGAGGACGGCATTATCCCGACTAATTACGACGGCGGCTCCCTTCCGCTCGAGCACCCGATCGCGGTAAAGGAAGCGGTTCTACCGTTCAACCGTTTCCGTCGTCCAGACGGCCGTTTGCTGGATACTTTGCTGTCGCCTGAGATGAAGTCCACTGGTGAGGTCATGGGTCTGGCCGATAACTTCGGCGCTGCCTACGCCAAGGGCGAGATGGCCGCGTTCGGTGAACTGCCGACCGAAGGAACCGTCTTCGTGTCTGTGGCTAACCGCGATAAGCGCACACTGATTTTCCCGATTCAACGCTTGGCCTACATGGGCTACACTATCGTCGCTACTGACGGTACGGCGCAGATGCTGCGCCGCAATGGTGTGGAGTGCGAGGTAGCTACCAAGGTGTCTGAGGCTGGGGACGGCCAGGAGTCCATCGTTGATGCCATCCTTGGCGGCAAAGTTGATCTCATCCTTAACACGCCAGCTGGCTCCGCCGGCGCTCGCCACGATGGCTACGACATTCGTGCCGCTGCAGTGTCTGTCGGCGTGCCGCTCGTGACCACTGTTCAGGGCGTGACCGCAGCAGTGCAGGGCATCGAGGCCCTGCGTCGAGGCGACCTGAAGGTTCGCGCACTCCAGGAGCTTGAGCATGCCCCAGCCAACTAAATCTACGGTGACCTTCGGCGAGAAAGCCGTTGCCGCTGGCCGCGAGCGTGGACGGCTGTGCGTCGGCATTGACCCGCACCCGCACCTGCTTGAGGCCTGGGGACTGTCTGCTGACGTTGACGGTCTTCGTACCTTCACCATGACCTGTGTGGAAGCCTTCGTGGATACCGCTGCCATGGTCAAGCCGCAGGTAGCTTTCTTCGAGCGCTGTGGCTCCCAGGGCTTCGCGGTGCTGGAGGAAGCTTTGGCTGCTTTGCGTGAGGGCGGTTGCCTCAGCCTGGCCGATGCCAAGCGTGGCGATATCGGCTCCACTATGGCTGGTTATGCCGAAGCGTGGCTGGGGGAGGACTCCCCGTTGCGTGCAGATGCGGTGACCGTCTCCCCGTACCTCGGCGTCGGTGCACTCAGCCCGGTCTTTGATGTGGCCGAGTATTCGGGTCGGGGAGTGTTTGTCCTAGCGGCAACGTCCAACCCAGAAGCGAAGGCCCTGCAATCGTTGAGCGTCGAAGGCCGTAGTGTAGCCCAGCGCGTCGTTGATGAGCTGGCAGAACGCAACGCAGCGGTGGCCACTCAAGGCGACGGTAATGAGCCGAGCGTCGGTGCTCTGGGCGTCGTTGTAGGAGCAACGCTCGACACTCCGCCAGAGTTAGACCAATTGAACGGTCCGGTTCTTTTGCCGGGCGTGGGTGCTCAGGGAGCTACGCCTGCAGATGTTCGAGCGCTGACCAAGGCAGCGCCGGAGTTAGGCTTTGCCAACGTGTCACGCGCAATTCTTTCGTGCGGCCCGAAGGTCGATGACCTGCGGAAAGCGGTAATAGAGACGGCGGCAGAGTTCCGAGATTAAGTTAACGGCGTGCCCAATTAACGAGCGCGCCGTTTACCTGGTATTTTGTTTAAGGCATGTGCGTTGACGTGCAGGAACCTTTAAAAGAAGGGGACCGGGTTACGTCATCGCGTACAGACCAGTGCTAGGATTGCCAGAAGTCGGTTCGTGGAGGTAGCAAAAGCTATCTCCCGCTGGGGAAATCATGCCCCTGAGGACCGAGATTCTGGTGCCAGCCATCAGACGAAAATGTTCACACTAATGAAATCGGAGGAAACCCGTGGCCCTTCCCAAGTTGACTGATGAGCAGCGCAAGGAAGCTCTCGCAAAGGCCGCTGAGGCCCGCAAGGCTCGTGCTGAGCTCAAGGCTGCGCTGAAGCGCGGCGAGACCAACCTGCAGGACGTTCTGGAGAAGGCTGAGACCGATGAGATCATCGGCAAGACCAAGGTCTCCGCTCTCCTCGAGGCCCTGCCGAAGGTGGGCAAGGTCAAGGCTAAGGAAATCATGGAGGACCTGGAGATTGCTCAGACCCGCCGCCTGCGTGGTCTGGGTGACCGTCAGCGTCGCGCCCTGCTCGAGCGTTTCGGCTACAGCGAGTAAATAGCGCAATGGCTGACGAAACTGCACGCGGACGCCTGGTTGTACTGGCCGGGCCGTCTGCAGTGGGTAAGTCCACTGTGGTTTCGCGCCTGCGCGACGATGTCGACAACCTCTACTTCAGCGTCTCTATGACGACGCGCCAACCCCGTCCTGGCGAGACCGACGGGGTTGACTATTTCTTCGTCACCCCGGAGGACTTCCAGGAACGTATCGACGCCGGAGACATGCTCGAATGGGCAGAAATCCACGGCGGCTTGCAGCGTTCCGGCACGCCGGCACAGCCGGTCCAGGAAGCTTTGCAGGCTGGCCGTCCGGTGTTGGTGGAGGTTGATCTTGCAGGCGCCCGCAACGTCAAGGCGGCGATGCCGGAGGCAGAAACCGTGTTTCTTGCCCCACCCTCATGGGATGTTCTCGTTGAGCGCCTGACCGGGCGGGGAACGGAACCCCAGGATGTCATCGACCGCAGACTGCAGACTGCAGAGACGGAGCTTGCCGCGCAAAAGGAGTTCGACCACGTCGTAGTTAACAATGAACTCGATGAGGCCGTAACTGCTATTAGTGCTATCCTGCGTGGATAGACCAAGATTTTGACCATCTACCAACAGTAAAGGTGCATGTGACCAACGTGACCACACCTGCTAATTCTGAGGCCGTAAAGCCTGAGCCAGTTTTCGATCCGCCAACGGGTATTACTGACCCGCCGATTGATGAGCTGCTGGATAAGGTCTCTTCCAAGTACGCACTGGTGATCTTCGCCGCGAAGCGAGCGCGTCAGATTAACAGCTACTACCAGGAACAAGACGAAGGCGTCTTCGAGTTCGTTGGACCGCTGGTGACCCCGGAGCCGGGTGAGAAGCCGCTGTCCATCGCCCTGCGTGAGATCGAGGCCGGTCTCCTCGACCACGAGGAAGGCAACTAGGCTCTACGCGGGTTAACGCGTCGACTGACTGTGTCTCGTGGCTTCTTGGCCTGCCGGGCCGGGGGATTCACCGCCGGGCGATTGAACACAGTGAGTTGTCTTCGATACCCACCCATGCATCTTGAAGGAAGCATGGGTGGGTTTCCTGCGTCTTGGGTAACATCGTCCGGGTGAAGGACGTACAGGAAACCCCAGACATGACCAGTGCCCACCGTCGCATCCTTGTCGGTGTCGCCGGCGGCATCGCCGCATACAAAGCCTGCCACCTCATTCGTGACTTCAAAGAGCAAGGCGATGATGTTCGCGTCATACCTACTGAATCTGCCCTGAATTTTGTCGGCGCGGCCACCTTCGAGGCTCTATCAGGCAACCCGGTCTCGACTTCTGTGTTTGATGCGGTGGATGAAGTTCAGCATGTGGCTTTGGGCCAGCAAGCAGATGCCGTCGTTATCGCGCCAGCAACGGCGGATCTCATTGCACGGCTAGCCTGTGGCCGTGCGGATGATTTGCTCACTGCATCCGTACTCGTGGCGACATGCCCGGTCATCGTAGTTCCCGCGATGCATACTGAGATGTGGCTGAATCCGGCAACACAAGACAACGTGGCAACGCTGCGCCGCCGTGGGATTACCGTTATGGAACCCGCACACGGACGTCTTACTGGTAAGGACACTGGTGCTGGACGGCTGCCGGAGCCGAACCAGATCGCCGAATTTGCACGTACCGTCATGGACGGCCATCAGGTTCCTTTCGACTGGCAAGGCCGCAAGGTTGTCGTTTCCGCCGGTGGCACCCAGGAGAATCTGGATCCAGTACGGTTCCTTGGTAACCGTTCATCGGGCCGCCAAGGTTTTGCATTAGCGGAGATTGCCGCACAGCGCGGGGCTGATGTCACAATCGTTGCGGGAGCTACTGAGGATCTTCCTGTTCCCTCCGGTGCCGACGTAGTACGCGTGACCTCAACACGCGATATGGAGGCTGCCATGAACGAGCATTCCGCAGATGCCGATATCGTCATTATGGCCGCCGCGGTAGCGGACTATCGCCCAGCACACGTGGCCGATTCCAAGATGAAAAAAGGCGCTGCTGACGAGGATTTAGCGCGACTCGAGCTCGTGGAGAACCCGGATATCCTCAAAGGCCTCGTGAAGCGACGCGACGGTGGAGAACTCAACAAAGACGCCGTCATTGTAGGCTTCGCTGCCGAAACCGGCGATGACAACACAAGCGTTCTTGAGTACGCCCAGCAGAAGTTTCACCGGAAGGGCTGCGATGTCCTTATGGCCAATGAAGTGGGCGAAGGCAAGGTCTTTGGACAACCCACTAGCGCGGGGTGGATCTTTCGGCGCAATGCTGAGCCGGTAGTGGTGGAGCACGGCAGCAAACAAGTAGTGGCGGCGCAGATTCTTGATGCAGTGAATGAAATACTTCCGGTGTAGCGGTCATTCTTGCAGCTGTAGACCGCTTGGTCTACGATGGGCTGGTGTCAACGCGCCGCTACTTCACGCTGGGATCTACGTACCAGCCTCTCAACCCATCCCACGGCGCGCGGAACTAGCTTAAGGACAATGTGTGACTGAATCAGCTACCCAGGCAGTACGCCTCTTCACCAGCGAATCCGTGACAGAAGGTCATCCGGATAAGATTTGTGATGCGATCTCGGACGCCATTCTTGACGCCCTACTGGAGGTCGACCCCGATGCCCACGTCGCCGTCGAAACGATGGTGACCACGGGCCAGGTCCATGTCGTGGGCGAGGTCCGCACCTCCGGCTATGTCGAAATCCCACAGATTGTTCGCAAGACTCTCGTGGACATCGGATTCACCTCGTCTGATGTGGGCTTCGATGGCCGTACCTGCGGCGTCAACGTCGCCATCGGTGAGCAGTCTCAGGAGATCGGCGCCGGTGTGGATGCCTCCACCGAAGTTCGTTCCGGTGACTATGAGGATGATGACCAGTACGGTGCCGGCGATCAAGGCCTCATGTTCGGCTATGCCACTAACGAGACGCCTGAGTTTATGCCGCTGCCGATTTCCACGGCTCACCGCCTATCCCGCCGTCTGACCCAGGTGCGTAAGGAAGGAATTATTCCCTCCCTGCGTCCCGATGGTAAAACTCAGGTAACCTTTGCCTACGACGAGGACGATGTACCGACCCGTCTGGAAACCATTGTGATCTCTACCCAACACGATCCGGACGTTACGCAGGAATGGCTCACTGAACAACTGCGTACGCACGTGGTGGAATGGGTTATCGATGATGCCGAGTTGGGCAAGTACTACACCGATGACACCGAACTGCTCATCAACCCGTCTGGTTCCTTCATCTTGGGTGGGCCCATGGGTGATGCCGGTCTGACCGGCCGCAAGATTATCGTCGATACCTATGGCGGCATGGCCCGCCACGGCGGCGGCGCGTTCTCCGGCAAGGACCCAAGCAAGGTGGACCGTTCTGCTGCCTACGCAATGCGCTGGGTGGCTAAGAACATCGTGGCTGCCGGTCTTGCTGACCGCGCCGAAGTTCAGGTGGCCTATGCCATCGGTCGTGCGAAGCCGGTAGGCCTGTACGTCGAGGCTTTTGGCACTGCTAAGAACGGGTTGACCGACGGAGCCATCCAGGCCGCTGTCAACAAGGTCTTTGACCTTCGACCGGCTGTCATCATCCGCGATTTGGACCTGCTGCGCCCGCTCTACAGTGCGACTGCCGCCTACGGCCACTTCGGCCGAACCGACGTCGACCTCCCGTGGGAGGACACCTCCCGCGCTGAAGAACTACGCCGCGCTGCCGGCCTGTAGAATCGGGCACCATGCCCAAGAAGACACCCGCCGCCCATCAACCGGTCGGGCGGGTGTTGCCTTTGTTGGGGGTAGCACACCTGGACCGTGCCTTTGATTACCTCATTGATGAGGCAGATTCAGAGGCAGCGCAACCGGGTGTTCGCGTGCGCATCCGCTTTAACGGGCGGCTGGTTGACGCCATCCTTCTCGCCCGCGGTAGTGATTCAGAATTTGAGGGATCGCTGCGCTATATTGACCGAGTCATTTCGCCGTACGCGGTATATACGCCCGTCATGTCAGCATTAGTGGATTCTCTAGCAGCCCGTTATGGCGGGGTGCGTTCTGACATTATTCGTACGGCTATTCCGGCACGTCATGCGAAGGCGGAAGAAGCCGATCTTGAGACGCCGTGGGAAGAGTTAGGCAGCATTGAGCACCCAGATCTTTCTGCGTGGTCACGGTATGAATATGGTGAGTCCTTCGTTGACTCGGTTCTAGCTGGGCACATCGCTCGTGCTGCCTGGCAAATAGCGCCTGGCGCAGATTGGGCTGAAGCACTCGCAGCTCTCGGCACGAGCGTGGCGATCAAGGGCGGGGGAGTGCTCATGGTCGTTCCTGACCAGCGTGACCTCGACCGGTTGGAAAAGGCCTTCCGTCAGTATGTCTCCGCCAAACAGGTTACTGTGCTTGCTCACAGCACTGGCCCCCAGGCGCGCTATCGGCGCTACCTTTCTGCGCTGACTGGTCAATCCCGCATTGTCATTGGAACGCGTTCGGCGGCTTTTGCTTCTGTCAAAGACTTACAGCTTGCGGTCATCCTCAATGATGGTGACGATAACCTCGTGGATAACCTTAAGCCCTACGTCCATGCTCGCGAGGTACTCAGTACGCGTTCTGCACACGAAGGCTGCAGCTTCATTGTGGCTGGTCATTCGCGTACCGCTGAGGTTCAGCTCTTAGTGGAGTCTGGGTGGGCCCACAACCTCGTCCCCACAGAAGAGGCGCTTAAAGCCTCCCGCCCTGACATCGTCCCGGTAGGTGCCTTCGGAGTACAACTCGCTAGGCACATGCAGGGAGGAACCACCTCGGTTTCTGGTCCAGCTTTCCAGGCCACGCGAGCTGCCCTCGACCGTGGCGAGCCTGTCCTCGTTCAAGTGCCGCGTAAAGGTTACGCACCAATCCTTGCCTGCGGGCAGTGCTCTTCCCCGGCGCGCTGCCGGCACTGCAACGGCCCGCTGGGTCTTCCCGCCGCCGGAAGTACCAACTCCCAGTCGGCGTCTTTGCCTACCTGCCGTTGGTGTGGGCGAGTGGACACACACTATCGCTGTTCCGAGTGCGGCTCACCGCGTCTGCGCGCCATCGTGCTGGGGTCCGAGCGCACAGCGGAGGAGCTAGGCCGCGCCTTCCCCCAGACTCGTATTATTCTGTCGGGTGGTTCGAAGGTGGTCGATGAGATCCCACAAGGGCCGGCTCTCGTTATTGCAACACCCGGTGCGGAACCTTATGTGGCGGACAACGGTCATTATGGTGCAGCATTACTCGTGGAGACTGGTGCGCTATTGGGCCGCCAGGATCTGCGCGCAACGGAAGATACTCTGGCTAAGTGGGCTGCTGCGGCGAGTCTCGTCTGCCCAGCGGAAGCCGGTGGTGCGGTCATTGTGGCGGCTGACGAACAGCTACCACTCGTGGGTTTCTTTATGAACTGGGACATGGTGGGCGCTGCTGCCGCAGAGTTGCATGCACGTCGGGAGGTGCGTTTCCCACCCGCAGTGCATATGGCAGCTATCGACGGCGCTGATGCTTCCTTGGCTTCCTTCCTTGAGCTGGTAGAGCTCCCGGAACATGCTGAGCTTCTCGGCCCCGTGCCCTTGCCGCCTGGTGTGAGTCTGCCGGGCGACTATGACCGTGAGCGCGGCGGCGAGCCTCAGCGCTTGCTCTTGCGCACCCCTCTAGGGCCGCGTTCGGAACTTGGAGTGAGGTTGCGTACCGCGAACGCGGTGCGCAGTGCACGCAAAGATGTGTTGCCGCTACGTATCGCCGTCGATCCCATCAACATTGGTTAGGCAGCACGCACGAGGGGTACCTCGTCGGCGCGGATGGTGCGCGGTGAACTATTGTCGGTCAAGAACATCCCAACGACGAGGAGTACTCACCATGACTGTGCGCGAGGTTCGCCTATATGGCGATCCCGTCCTGAATACCCGTGCCGAGGAGATTACCGAGTTCGGGCCATCCCTCGAGCGCCTCGCTCAAGACATGCTTGAGACGATGGAGGATGCCGGTGGAGTCGGCCTTGCTGCTAACCAAATTGGCCTGACCAAGCGCATCTTTGTCTTCGATTGCTCGCATTATCAAGATGGGCTTCGTGGGGCCATTGTCAATCCAGAATGGGACGCCATTGGGGAGGATACCCAGCTAGGAACCGAGGGCTGTTTGTCCATCCCGGGCATCTCGCAGCCAACTGAGCGCTACAACACGGTCCGAGTGCGCGGCTCCGATCCCTCAGGACGGCCCTTGGCGATGGTGGCGTCAGGCCTTATGGCGCGGTGTATTCAGCACGAGACCGACCACCTTGACGGCGTGCTTTTCCTGCAGCGCTTGAGTAGAGAGCTACGGAAGGAATCTATGAAGACCATCCGAGAATCAGACTGGTTTAACGCGTAATACACATCCGCATTCGCGAACCCTATACGTTTACTAGAAAGGTACGAGTCTTACAGTGCGCATCATTTTCGCCGGAACCCCCGAGCCAGCCGTTGTGGCGCTGGAGAAGCTCATTGCTTCCCGTCACGAGGTCGCTGCCGTCATTACCCGCCCAGATGCCCGCCGCGGTCGTGGACGCACCCTTCACCCGAGTCCGGTCAAGGTTCTGGCAGAGAAACATGGCATTGAGGTGCTGACACCAACCACGCTGAAGCCGGGGACTGAGGACGGCGATGCTCTCCGCGCACGTCTCGCCGAGCTTTCTCCCGAGGCTATCCCCGTCGTGGCTTATGGCAACCTCATTACTGAAGACCTTCTCCACGTTCCGACCCACGGTTGGGTGAATCTGCACTTCTCCTTGCTTCCCTCATGGCGCGGCGCGGCCCCGGTACAAGCCTCCATTGCGGCCGGCGATGAGGTCACTGGTGCTTCTACCTTCCGCATCGACAAGGGGCTAGATACCGGTGACATCCTTGCCACCTTGGAGCAGCGCATCCAGCCCACCGATACCGCAGATGATCTGCTCACACGCCTTGCCTACGCAGGGGCGGACCTTCTCGTGGAGACGATGGATGGCCTCGAGGACGGCAGCATTTCCCCGCAGCCGCAGGAAGGGGAAGCGACGTACGCGCACAAGATTGCTACTGAGGATGCCCGGATTGAGTGGGCAGCGCCTGCCGACGTCATCGACCGCCACATCCGCGCTCACACTCCAGGTCCAGGTGCATGGACGCTGCTGGGCGAGTCCCGCCTTAAGGTCGGCCCTATCAGCCTGGCTGATGGTGAATCGGGCGCGTCTGCGTTGCGCCCAGGCGAGGTCCGAGTAGGAAAAAAGGAGGTCCTCGTCGGCACGGGCAGCACCGCAGTGCGCCTGGGACAAGTTCAGCCACCAGGAAAGAAGATGATGAACGCCGCCGATTGGGGCAGGGGATTGAGCAGCCAGATGGCCAAGGATGAACAGGATGAGGTGACCTTCTCGTGAGCGGAGGCTTCAGATCTCGCAGCAAGTCCGGTGACCCCGCTGATCGCGGAAAGAAGAACCACGACAAAAAGCGTCATGGAGGCACGCAAAAGCGTGCCTCCACGCGCCACAACAATCGAGGCACCGCCGCGGGGCGCCGAAATGCTCGCGTTCGCCCCACAGACTCGCTGATTCAAGCCGCGCGCCGCAGCGGTGTCGATGTCCCGCGCGCGGTGGCATTCGACGTATTGCGTCGCGTGGCTGCCGATGACGCCTTTGCCAACCTCACACTGCCCAAGGCGCTCAGCGCGAACAAACTCACTGGACGCGATGCGGCGTTTGCTACAGAACTTACCTACGGGACCCTGCGTACCGAAGGCGTGCTTGATGCGGTTATCGCGACATGTGCTTCCCGCGGGCTCGACGCGATGGCGCCGGAGGTGCTGACTGCACTTCGTTTGGGTACGTACCAGGTGCTCTATACCCGTGTGGAGGCACATGCAGCCGTCGATACCACCGTGCGCCTCGTCGAGGCAGCTGACCACGAGAAGGCCAAAGGTTTTGCCAATGGCATCATGCGCACCATCACGCGCACTCCGGCAGAGGAGTGGCTCGAACAGCTGACACCGCGCGGCGAGATTGCCGCCCTAGCCTTCCGCCACGCCCATCCTGAGTGGATTGCGAGCTCTTTTGCGCGAGCTTTAGGTGACTCGGAGGAGTTGGAGAAAGCGCTTGAGGCTGATTCCCAGCGGCCCATCGTGCACCTCGTAGCACGTCCAGGGGAGATAACGGCAGAAGAGCTCGCGCTCATGACCGGCTGTGAGGAAGGCCAGTATTCGCCGTACGCGGTGTATTTGGAACACGGTGACCCCGGTTCCCTGGAACCCGTGCGCCAAGGCATGGCGGCGGTACAGGATGAAGGTTCGCAGCTTATTGCACGCGCAGTCACGGAAGCTCCCTTGATTGGTGATGACACCGGCCGTTGGCTGGATCTCTGTGCCGGACCAGGTGGCAAGGCTGCGCTCATGGGGGCGATTGCCCGAATCGACAGCGCTACTGTCGACGCCATCGAGGTCTCCCCGCACCGAGTAAAGCTCGTCGAAAAGACCGCGAGGGATCTACCGGTGCGGGTGCATACGGCCGATGGCCGCTCGCCCGGCCTCGAGCCAGGGTATGACCGCGTTCTTGTCGACGCCCCCTGTTCCGGTCTCGGAGCCCTGCGTCGCCGACCAGAAGCTCGATGGCGCAAGTCTGAGTCCGATATTAAGGACCTCACCTCACTGCAGGCAGAGCTTCTCGAATCTGCACTCAACCTGGTTCGCCCGGGCGGCGTTGTGGTCTATTCGACGTGTTCGCCAGACCTGCGCGAAACCCGCGAGATTGTCGACGCGGCCGTCGCCCAGCATGGCGAGGGGGCAGCGTTGCGCATTGAAGAGCTCGATGCGCGCCAACTTCTGCCGGACATGGGCAATGTGGGCAGCGAACTCTCCGCGCAGTTGTGGCCGCATCGTCATGGCACCGACGCCATGTTTTTCGCAGTCCTTCGCCGACTAGCGGACTAGAGGGGACGAAGGGACTAGGCTGAGTGACATGTCTGCAGAAAAGTCTGGTCCCATCATTGCCCCGTCCATTCTGGCCGCCGACTTTACCCAACTTGGTGACGAAGTCCGCGCAGTAGCCAACGCGGACTGGATCCACGTTGACATTATGGATGGTCATTTCGTCCCCAACTTGTCTTTCGGCCCGGACATCACCGCCACCGTGGACGGCATCACGACGCAAACCCTTGACGTGCACCTCATGATTGAGGAGCCGGAGAAGTGGGTAGATACCTACGCTAAGGCGGGCGCTGATTGCATCATTTTCCACGTTGAGGCTGTCGCCGATAAGGACGCAGCGCTAGCGCTCGCGCAGAAGATCCGTGATCTCGGTGTGCGTGCAGGATTCTCCATCAAGCCGGGCACCCCGATTGAACCGTGGTTGGATTCTTTGGAGCACTTCGACGAGGTTCTCGTCATGTCCGTGGAGCCGGGCTTTGGCGGTCAAAGCTTCATGCCTGAGCAACTCGACAAAGTCCGCACCTTGCGCCAGGTTATTGATGAACGCGGTCTTGATGTTCTCATTGAGATCGACGGTGGCATTTCTGCCGAAACCATCCGCCAGTCCGCAGAAGCCGGATGTGATGCCTTTGTGGCGGGATCCGCCATTTACAAGCAGGCGGATAAGGCCGCGGCTGTCGATGAGTTGCGCCGCCTAGCCACGCTGTAACCAGAGCTTTGATTGAGAATGCAGTGCGCCTGGCCATGACAGCCGGCGCCCAGGCACGAGGCACCACCAGCCCCAATCCACCTGTCGGAGCGGTCATTCTGGACGCCGCCGGTGAAATTGCCAGCGTGGGCCACACGCAGCCGCCCGGCGGACCCCATGCGGAGATTATGGCGCTGAAGATGGCAGGGGAGAAGGCCCGCGGCGGGACTGCCGTGGTGACCCTGGAGCCTTGCAACCACACCGGCCGTACGGGACCGTGTGCGCAGGCGCTTATCGACGCCTCCCTGGGCAGCGTTTACTTCCTCCATCCTGATCCCACTCCGCAAGCAGCGGGCGGTGCCGCCGCACTAGCAGCGGCCGGTATCACCGTCGGCACGGTTGAGGCGCCCGCAGGGGTCGAGGATGTGCTCATTCCCTGGCTCACTGCGATGGAGCTGGGCCGGCCACATGTCACGCTGAAGTTTGCTCAAAGCCTCGACGGCTTTACCGCTGCTGTTGATGGCACAAGCCAGTGGATTACGGGTGCTCAGGCCCGCGAACACGTCCATATCGACCGCGCTCGGCGCGATGCCATCCTCATCGGTACCGGCACGGCGTTGGCTGATAACCCTTCGCTCACCGCGCGCTACCCGGACGGTGGATTGCGGGACAACCAGCCGCGGCGTGTCGTGGTGGGACGTAGAGACGTCGCCAAGCACGGCGCTCACAACCTCGCACGTCTAGGTTTCGAGCAATACGCCACGCCTCAGGCAGCTCTGGCTGAACTGTACGCCAGCGGTGCCCGTGACGTCCTCGTGGAAGGCGGAGCCGGACTTGCTTCCAGCATGCTGGAGCTCGGGTACGTCGACTCGATCCAGGCCTACCTGGGCAACGTCATCCTCGGTGAAGGCACTGGTGTGCTTAAGCACGCGGCCGCATCGACGCTGGCAGAAGCGCCGCGCTGGTGCCGTCACTCGGTCAAGGTATTAGGCGATGACGTGCTTATTGAATATCAGAGGAAAGGATAGAGACTCGGTGTTTACCGGACTTGTAGAAGAAATTGGTCGCGTGGAAAGCGTGGAGCACCAGGGCGATGCCGTGCGTCTCGGCATTGCCGCGGCGGCGGTTTTAGACGACGCCCAGCTTGGTGATTCTATCGCGGTCAACGGTGTGTGCCTGACCGTAGCGGAACTTGGCGAGGGCACCTTTATCGCCGATGTCATGCAGGAATCCTTGGATCGCAGTTCACTGGGAGAACTAGAAATTGGCTCGGCGGTCAACCTCGAGCGCGCGGTTCTTCCCACAACGCGCCTTGGCGGACACATTGTGCAAGGGCACGTGGATGGAACGGCACAGTTGCTTTCTCGAACCCCATCAGAGAATTGGGAAGTTCTGCGCTTCAGCCTCCCGCAGGATCTAGCGCACTACGTGGTGGAGAAAGGTTCCATTGCTGTGCAAGGCACCTCGCTGACTGTCTCGGCAGTGGGAAAGGACTACTTCGAGGTCTCACTCATCCCGACCACTCTGCGCGATACTGTATTCGGTTCCTTGGAGCCTGGGGCAACAGTAAACCTGGAAGTTGACGTGTTCGCTAAGTATGTGGAGAAGATGGTTTACCCTAACGTCACTGCGCATTCTGCTGAGGGATAGAGTTAATCCTTATGACCGCCGCAGATTCAACCTTCACTCTAGATAGCGTCGACCAAGCCATCGCGGACATCGCGGCCGGCAAAGCTGTCATCGTCGTGGACAACGAGGACCGCGAGAACGAGGGTGACCTCATCTTTGCCGCTGAGTTGGCTACTCCAGAACTCGTGGCCTTTATGGTGCGCTATAGCTCCGGCTATATTTGCGCACCGCTCCTGCCGGAGGATTGTGAGCGGCTCAACCTGCCACCAATGATGGCCGTGAACCAAGACGTGCGTCATACCGCTTACACGGTGACGGTGGACCTAGCAAACGGTTCCACGGGCATTTCTGCCACCTCTCGCTGCGAGACGATTCGTGCGTTGGCGGACCCTGCATCGGAACCTGCAGACTTTACCCGGCCCGGACACGTGGTTCCTCTCGCAGCACGCCCCAACGGTGTGCTTGAGCGCGATGGTCATACTGAGGCATCCATCGACCTGGCCCGCCTCGCAGGGCTGCGACCCGCAGGTGTTTTGTGTGAGATCGTGTCCGAAGAGGATCCGACCGATATGGCGCGTTCCCCGGAGCTGCGTCGCTTCGCCGATAAACACGGCCTAACGATGATTTCCATTGAGCAGCTTATTGACTGGCGTCGACACCACGAGCAGTACGTCACCCGCCAAGTAGAAACTCGCCTGCCCACTGAGCACGGCGAGTTCAGGGTGGTGGGTTACCGGAATGACGTCGACAAGCACGAGCACATAGCACTCATTGTCGGTGACCTCGACGATTACGCCGGTGCCACCGATGTGCCGGTGCGTGTGCACTCGGAGTGTCTTACTGGCGATGTTTTCGGTTCCCAGCGCTGCGATTGCGGTCCACAGCTGCAGGAATCCCTGCGTGCGGTGCAGGAGGCAGGACGGGGCATTGTTATCTACCTGCGCGGCCAAGAAGGGCGCGGCATTGGGCTCATCAACAAGCTCAAGGCCTATAGCCTGCAGGACGACGGTTTGGATACCGTCGACGCCAACGTCGAGCAAGGCCTGCCGGAAGACGCCCGCGAATACTCCGTAGCCGGACAGATCCTGCGGGATATCGGCGTTTCTTCAGTGAACCTGCTCACCAACAATCCGCACAAGGGCGAAGGCCTGCAGGGCTTTGGCATTGATGCCTCTGCACGCACCGCTTTGGCTACCCCGGCGACGGAAGACAACATCGCCTACCTGCGCACCAAGCGCGACCGTATGGGCCATGACCTGCCGCAGGTGGCAGAGTGGGACAAGAAGCACTCTTAAACGTTCACGACTTCAAGGTTCACAAAGGAGCACACAATGAGCAAAGACGGCCTTCCTACTCCAAAGAATGTCTCCGGTGAGGGCATCCGCGTGGCTGTGGTGACGGCGACGTGGAACGAGGAAATCTGTGATCAGCTGCACCGCCGCGCTATTGAGACCGCTGAAGAAGCCGGCGCGGAAATCACCGCTGTGCGCGTCGTCGGCGCGTTGGAGCTGCCCGTGGTGGTCCAAGCTGCGGCACGCACGCACGATGCCGTCGTTGCGCTCGGATGCGTTGTCCGCGGTGGGACCCCGCACTTTGATTACGTGTGTGACTCGGTAACGCAGGGCCTCACACGCATTGCTCTCGATGAGTCGACGCCGGTAGGCAACGGCGTGCTCACCGTCAACGAGTATGACCAAGCCGTCGACCGCGCAGGTTTTGAAAGCTCCGCCGAAGACAAGGGCGCGGAATCCATGCACGCAGCTTTAGAAACCGTGCACACCTTGCGTACACTAAACGAGTCGACCCCGCAGTAGCCTGCGCAGTTGATGGGTGACGCGGCCCTAGCTGCGGTAGGCGACGCCGAGAAACGGGAGTGATAAACGGATGGAGGACTCGATGACGAACCCACAGGTTCCTTCGGATAAGGAGCAGCCGAATACTGCTCGCCCCGAACTGAGTGAAGAACAGATGTTGGCCTATACCAGTGCCGATCCCTTCGCTCAGACATCGACGAAGCCTTGGGAGTACGAAGCCCGCTCGCCCTTCCTGCGCAAAGTAGCCATCGTCTGGGTCATTCTTGTGATGGCGGCGCACCTCTTCATGGGCTTTACCGTAGGTTTGTCCTTTACCGGCGCCAGCGTGACCACTATTGATAAATTCGCTTTCCCCGGAGTGGGCGTGCTGATCTCCGTCCTGTCCTGGATCGCGCTTACCCGTCCGCGTCTTCGCGCTAATTCTGATGGTGTGGAGGTTCGCAACATTGTGGGTACGCGCTTTTATCCATGGCAGGTGATCTACGGCCTGTCCTTCCCGGAAGGTTCGCGAATGGCTCGCATCGAGCTGCCGGACTTCGAGTACGTGCCGGTGTGGGCACTGCAATCCGGTGATAAGGCTGACGTGATCCCGAAGGTGCGTTCCTTCCGTGACCTTGAAGCCCGCTACATGCCGCAGGATGACTAGTGGCTGATCCCACGACTTACCGCCCGGCTCCTGGAAGCATTCCTACGGACCCGGGCGTCTATAAATTCCGGGATGAGAACCGCCGCGTTGTCTACGTGGGCAAGGCAAAGAACCTCCGTGCGCGTTTGTCCAACTACTTTCAGGACATCACGCAACTGCATCCGCGGACCCGCCAGATGGTTCTCACAGCCGCGTCGGTGGAATGGACTGTGGTGGCCAGCGAGGTGGAAGCACTCCAGCTGGAATACACCTGGATTAAGCGTTTCGATCCGCGGTTCAATGTCATGTACCGCGATGACAAAACCTATCCTATGCTGGCGGTTTCGGTGGGGGAGACTATCCCGCGTGCGTTTTTCTACCGTGGCCCGCGCCGCAAAGGCGTGCGCTATTTCGGACCGTATTCGCATGCGTGGGCAGTACGTGAGTCACTCGATCTCCTCACCCGTGTGTTCCCCATGCGCACGTGCGCTAAAGGCGTGTACAACCGCCACGAGCGCCTAGGCAGGCCGTGCTTGCTGGGCTACATCGGCAAGTGCGATGCCCCATGTATTGGGCGGGTCAGCCCCGAAGAACACCGCGAGACGGTGAACCAACTCATAAGCTTCATGAACGGCAACACGGCACCAGTGCGTAAGCGATTGACCAGCAAGATGGAGGAAGCTTCGGAGAATCTAGAGTTCGAGTTGGCCGCGCGCCTCCGTGATGACTTGGGCGCGATTGACAAGCTCATGGAGCAGCAGGCCGTGGTGCTCTCTGATGGCACTGACGCCGATCTCATTGCGTTTTGCTCCGATGAGCTTGAAGCAGCAGTACAGATCTTCCATGTACGTGCAGGCCGTATCCGCGGCCAGCGCGGGTGGGTAGTAGAGCGCTCGGGCGACCAAGCCACGACGGAGCCCATCGAGGAGGGCAAACCCGACCCTGGGCTGCCGGCACTTATCCAGAACTTCCTTGTGCAGTTCTATTCCGATGCCGTCGATAGGCAGCGCCAAGAAGCCGCCGAAGACGCCAAACTGGAGCGCAGGGGAGTAGACCAAGAGTCCCACACCGAAGTTCATCGCGGCAACGCTATTCCGCGTGAAATCTTGGTGCAGGTCCCCCCGGAGGAGGCTGAACAAGTCAAGATCGTTCTGGAGGAACTGCGTGGCGCCCAAGTAGACCTGCGCGTCCCGCAACGCGGCGATAAGCGCGCGCTCATGGAGACCGTGGAACGCAACGCTAAAGAGCAGCTGCGTCAGCACAAGCTCAAACGCGTTGGTGATCTCACCGCACGGTCGGCAGCACTGCAAGAACTGCAGGAAGCCTTGGGAATGGACTCTGCACCGCTGCGCATTGAATGTACGGATATCTCGCACATCCAAGGCACCGATGTGGTGGCGTCCCTCGTTGTGTTTGAAGATGGCCTGCCGCGCAAGTCGGATTACCGCCGCTACCGTATCAAGGAAGCCGCCGGTGACGGGCATTCCAATGACGTGGCCTCCATTGCTGAGGTCACCCGACGCCGCTTTAAACACCACCACGATGACAAACGCGCCGTGCCGGATGAGGAACTGGAGAACACCACATTCGCTGACGAACGCGTGCGCGAGGAAGCTGCTAGCACCACCACTCGCAGCTCCTATCCTCCCCAGCTCTTTATCGTCGACGGCGGCGCGCCCCAGGTGGCAGCTGCCCAGGCAGTATTCGACGAACTGGGCATTGTCGATGTCACCCTGATTGGCTTGGCTAAGCGTCTGGAGGAGATTTGGGTTCCCGGTGACGATGAACCAGTCATTCTTCCCCGCAATTCGCAAGCGTTATTCCTCCTTCAGCACCTGCGTGATGAGGCGCACCGTGTGGCCATTACCTATCACCGTCAGCAACGTTCCAAGCGCATGCGGACATCCGTGCTGGACTCCATACCAGGCTTGGGGCCACAACGACGCACTGATGTGGTCAAACATTTCGGCTCCGTGAAGAAGCTCAAGGAAGCCAGCGTGGAGGACATCGCAGAGGTCAAGGGGTTCGGCCCCAAGCTCGCGCAGACAGTGTACGACCACCTGCATAAGGACTAAGTCCTCAGCGTCCGCACACCCCGCTGTAGGAAGTTGTACCCCCGTCACGGTTTCGTTGCCGTATTCACACCGAATCTTCAGGTGAGGTGGTAAGAATAGAGGCCATGACGTTGTTTGATTCCCCGCCCATTTTGGTGACCGGCATGTCCGGTGGAGGCCTAACCTCGGCAGCCAAGGTGTTGGAGGATAAGGGCTACTACGTAGCCCACAACATCCCGCCGAAAGCCATCGTTGACCTGCTCAAGCTTTGTGCACGCCCGGACTCACCGGTGACGAAGATTGCGGCGGTGACGGATGTGCGCTCCCGTATGTTCCCGGGATCCCTTCCAGAAACACTGGATGAGCTGACTGAGTTGGATATGAAGCCCACGCTTCTTTTCCTCGATGCACGCGATGATGTCCTTATTCGTCGATTCGATTCGGTACGTCGTACTCACCCGCTCCAAGATGGAGAGACCCTCAAGGCAGGTATCCAGCGTGAGCGCGTAGCCGTCCAGGAGATTCGTGACCGTGCCGATATCATCATCGACACAACTAATCTATCCATCCACGACCTGCGCCGAGCTATCGAGGCGTCGTTCGGTGAGATGGGGCATGAACGCCAGCACGTGACCCTTGAGTCCTTCGGCTTCAAGCACGGTTCACCGCGCGATGCCGACCTTGTCGTTGATGTCCGGTTCCTCCCCAATCCTTATTGGGTCCCAGAATTGCGAGGCTATCGCGGTACGGACGAGCCGGTGTCGGACTATGTCTTGTCGCGTGACGCCGCACAACCCTTCATCCAAAACTTCATCAACATGTTTGATTCGATGCTTACTGGCTACCGCCACGAAGGAAAAAACTTCATCACGGTAGGCATTGGCTGTACTGGTGGGCACCACCGCTCCGTTGCGATTACGGAAGAAATCGCGCGCAGACTGCGCGAACGCGGAGACATCGATGTCAGCACGTTGCACCGCGACATCAATCGCGATTGATTTCACTTTCTCTCACACATCCATAATCGAAAGCCGGTGCTTACGTGACCACAGCTCCTTCTCACATGGCTAGCCTTGGAGGTGGCCATGGCCTTTACCAAACCTTGTTGGCAGCTCGCCGCACGGGCGCCGAGTCGATCTCTGCCATTGTGACAGTGGCGGATGACGGCGGCTCTTCCGGTCGGCTTCGCCGTGAGCTTGACATCATTCCTCCCGGGGACCTACGCATGGCGTTAGCTGCGTTGTCCGGTGATTCCGAAGAAGGCCAGCTGTGGGCCACAACTTTGCAGCACCGTTTTCGCGGCGATGGTGCCATGGCTGGACACGCCGTGGGTAACCTGCTCATCGCCGGATTGAGCGACGTGCTGGGTGATTTCCAGGCCGCGCTCGATGCGGTGGCTAAGCTTACGGACTCCGCTGGACGGGTGCTCCCGTCCGTCAACCTCCCGCTTAATATTGAGGCAGATGTTGCCGGGCTTGACGACGACCCCCGTGTCATGCGCGCAGTGCGCGGCCAAGTAGCCGTTGCCTCGACGGTGGGACAGGTACGCCGCGTGCGCATCATTCCGGCACGTCCGGATGCAAACCCAGAAACTCTTGACGCGCTACATCAAGCGGACATGATTACCCTGGGGCCTGGATCGTGGTTTAGTTCTGTCTTGCCACACGTGTTGGTTCCGGACATCGTGGAAGCTATAACGTCCTCGGACGCGCTGCGTGTCGTCGTCCTGAATCTGTCTGCCGAGCCGGGAGAAACCCAAGGGTTTTCTGCCGAACGTCACCTTCACGTACTGGCACAACATGCCCCGAATCTACGGGTTGACCGCGTTATCGTCGACAGCGAAAGCTTGCCGAATGAATCCGAGCGTGTCTTTGTTCAGCGTGCTGCAAGCGTGCTAGGAGCGACGGCGGTATTCCGGGACGTGTGCCAGGTCGATGACAACGGGCAAACCCTTAACAAGCATTGTCCCGATAAGCTTGCTGCGGTGTTTAATGAGCTCTACAGCGAGTACGCCAGAGAGACCCACTAGCCGAAGCATCGACGTACTGCTTAGTTCGGCCAGCAAGGTGCGGTAGAACCCCTGGCGTGCGCGTGCGCACGGCCCGCACGTTAAACTGTGGGGCACTTACAGCCGCATGGCGGCATCAACAGTCGAAAGGGGAGACACGAGGTGTCTGCGTCATTGACCGATCAGGTCAAGGAGGAACTAACGGCGGTTTCCGTACCGCGTCAGTCTGCCCGCGCGGCAGAGGTTGCGGCTATCTTGCGGTTCGCTGGCGAGCTTCACGTCACTGGCGAGCGCGTCACCTACGACGTCGAGCTGGAGTCTAAAAAGGTGGCTGACCGCCTCGTCGCGGCGTTGGATGAGCTGTATTCGATCACCGCCACGACGCACCTAGCGGGTCCCGCGTCTTCGTCAAAGAAGAACCGCATTCAGGTACGTATCACGTCTGGCGCGAAGGAGCTTACCCGTCGACTCGGTCTGGTGACGCGTTCTGGGCACCCAGTAGTGGGCCTGCCACCGCAAGTTATCTCCGGTTCTATTGCCGATAATGAGGCCGCGTGGCGTGGCGCATTCCTGGCCCAGGGATCGCTCACTGAGCCGGGGCGTTCTTCAGCTCTGGAAGTTACCTGCCCATGCCAAGAGGCAGCGCTAGCGCTTGTGGGCTGTGCCCGCCGCCTAGGTGTGCCAGCTAAGACGAAGGAAACTCGTGGTGCGGACCGTGTCGTAGTACGCGACGGTGACGCTATTGGTGCGCTGTTGACTCGTATGGGCGCACAAGAAACTCGCCTGACCTGGGAGAAGAAGCGCATTCAGCGCGAAGCTCATGATACGTCCCGTCGCCTCGACAACTTTGACGATGCCAACCTGCGCCGCTCGGCGCGTGCGGCTGTCACTGCAGCTGCGCGCGTCGAGCGTGCAATGGTGATTTTGGGGGATGACGTACCTGAGCACCTGGCCGATGCAGGCCGTTTGCGCGTACAGCACCGTGAAGCGTCCTTGGAAGAACTAGGACGTCTGGCGGACCCGCCGATGACCAAAGATGCAGTAGCGGGCCGTATCCGACGACTGCTGTCCATGGCAGATAAACGCGCGAAAGAGCTAGGCGTCCCCGACACAACAAAGTCCGTCACCGAGGACCTTTTCGATGATGCCTAAGCCATGTTGATGCCCGTTCGGACATGAGTCTGACGGATTTCGGCGAAGCCACCCTGAATATATGTCTGGGTGGCTTAACTAGTTTTTGGTTGGGTGACATATCCCACGTCGTTTCAACACTATGCAACACAATCCCACATGAACGGGCATATCTGCAGGTGTAACGGTGTATCTGACCCCCGAGCGCTAAAAGACGCTCTACCAGTGTACGCCTCTTTTGAACATGCTGCTAGCGCGTTCACTGAGGGAGCTACGGACCTGTGCGAAGGTCAAAATCCGTGGGTAGTATCGGCCGTGTTGGGAAAACCGACGACGACGTCACAAGAGAGTGGCCGCCTATCGGACGTCCCCACGCAGAACTTCACTCGATTATTTGAGGAGACATTACCGTGACCATTCGCGTAGGCATCAATGGCTTCGGCCGCATTGGCCGTAACTTCTTCCGTGCAGTTGCACAGGGCAACAATGACCTCGAGGTTGTCGCCGTCAACGACCTGACCGATAACGCTACTCTGGCAAACCTGCTCAAGTATGACTCCGTTCTCGGCCGCTTTGATGGCGAGATTGAACACGATGATGAGTCCATCACCGTTAACGGTCACCGAATTGCCGTGTCCGCTGAGCGCGACCCGAAGAACCTGAACTGGGGCGAGCACAACGTCGACATTGTTATCGAGTCCACCGGCTTCTTCACCGATGGTGAAGCAGCAAAGGCTCACCTCGAGTCTGGTGCCAAGAAGGTCATCATCTCCGCACCGGGCAAGAACGTTGACGCAACCTTCGTCTATGGTGTCAACTCTGACGAGTACGACGCTGCCAACCACAACGTTATCTCCGCAGCATCCTGCACCACCAACTGCCTCGCTCCGATGGCCAAGGTCCTGCACGAGAAGTTCGGCATCGAAAAGGGCCTGATGACCACCATCCACGCTTACACCGGTGACCAGCGCATCCAGGACGCTCCGCACCGCGACCTGCGCCGCGCTCGCGCCGCAGCCGTGAACATGGTTCCGACCTCCACCGGTGCAGCCAAGGCTGTCTCCCTGGTTCTCCCGGAGCTGGAGGGCAAGCTCGACGGCTACGCCATGCGTGTGCCGACAATCACCGGTTCCGCTACCGACCTGACCTTCCAGGCTTCTCGTGAGGTTACCGCTGAGGAAATCAACGCCGCTATCAAGGAAGCCGCTACCGGCGAGTTCGGTGAGACCCTGGGCTACACCGAGGACCCGATTGTCTCCACCGACATCATCACTGACCCGCACGGTTGCATCTTCGATGCTGGTATGACCAAGGTGTCCAACGGCAACTTCGTCAAGGTACTTGGCTGGTACGACAACGAGTGGGGCTACACCAACCAGCTGGTCCGCACCACCTCCCTGGTAGCTTCCAAGCTCTAAGGCTCCGGCGCCTTTAGATGACCACAGTGACAACGCTGTGACTACTCCGGCCCATGCACTACGCCCTCGCTATCGTGGCGTGCGCTGGGCCGGTTGTCGTCTGTGGGGGTGATAGTGATACACCTTCCCACACTTCTTAACTGAATACCTCTAACCTTTAGCTTGAACACAGACCATTAAAGGAGAACACCATGGCTTTCAAGACTTTGGATGACCTGCTCGCAGAAGGCGTCGAGGGCCGCCACGTCCTCGTGCGCTCGGACTTCAACGTCCCTTTGGATGATGAAGGAAACATCACTGACTCCGGCCGCATCACTGCGTCCCTTCCCACCATCAAGGCACTCGTGGAGGGCGGCGCCAAGGTAATCCTGTCCGCTCACCTGGGACGTCCGAAAGGTGAGGTCAAGCCGAAGTACTCGCTGGCGCCGGTTGCTGAGGCTCTGTCCGAAGCTCTCGACCAGTACGTTGCGCTCGCCGGCGATGTCAGCGGTGAGGACGCTCATGAACGCGCGAACGGCCTCAACGATGGCGATGTTCTCCTGTTGGAAAACGTTCGCTTCGACCCGCGTGAGACCTCGAAGGAAGAAGCTGAACGTGGCGCTTTTGCCGATGAACTTGTCGCTCTAGCCGCTGACAACGGAGCCTTTGTTTCCGACGGTTTCGGCGTTGTCCACCGCGCCCAGGCTTCCGTCTACGACGTGGCTAAGCGCCTTCCCGCTTACGCTGGCAAGCTCGTCCAGAAGGAAGTAGAGACTCTCGCTGCTGTGGCTAAGGAGCCGGAGCACCCCTATGTCGTCGTTCTTGGCGGTGCTAAGGTCTCCGACAAACTTGGCGTTATCGAGGCACTGGCTGGCAAGGCTGACAAGGTCATCATCGGCGGTGGCATGTGCTACACGCTTTTGGCAGCACAGGGCTACAACGTTCAGAACTCTCTGCTGCAGGAGGATCAGATTGACAACTGCAAGAACTTGCTTGAGCGTTTCGGCGACAAGATTGTTCTCCCAGTCGACCTAGTAGCAGCCACTGAGTTCGATGCTCACGCTGAGAACAAGGTCGTCGCGCTCGACGGGATTCCGGAAGGCTGGATGTCCCTCGATATCGGACCGGAGTCTGTGAAGAAGTTCGATGAGGTCATCGCTACCTCCAAGACTGTCTTCTGGAATGGCCCCATGGGCGTTTTCGAGATGGAGGCCTTCTCCAAGGGCACCGCAGGTGTCGCACAGGCCATCATCGATGCCACCGCGAAGAACGGTTCCTTCACCGTCGTTGGCGGTGGCGACTCCGCAGCCTCCGTCCGCCTCCTCGGCCTCGACGAAGAAGGCTTCTCCCACATTTCCACTGGCGGCGGCGCTTCCTTGGAGTTCCTGGAGGGCAAGGTGCTGCCGGGCGTCAAGGTCCTCGAGTCCTAATCCACTACGTTCAAGCTCAACCTGTAGAAAGGCACATCATGGCACGTACCCCACTTATCGCAGGCAACTGGAAGATGAACCTCGACCACAAGGAAGCCATTGGCTCCCTACAGAAGTTCGCCTTTGCACTGCCGAAGGATTACTACGAGAAGGTCGACGTCGCCTTCATGGTTCCGTTCACCGATATCCGCACTGTGCAGACTCTTGTTGACGGCGACGACCTCAAGTTCACCTACGGCTCCCAGGACATCTCCAAGCACGAGTCCGGCGCCTACACCGGTGAGGTTTCCGGCAAGATGCTCTCTGCTCTGGGCTGCTCGTGGGCAGTCGTTGGCCACTCCGAGCGCCGCCAGTACCACGGCGAGACCGACAAACTCGTGGCTGAGAAGGCCGCTGCGGCTCTGGCCAATGGCATCAGCCCTATCGTCTGTGTAGGCGAGCCGCTTGACGTTCGCGAAAAGGGCACGCACGTTGATTACGTGGTTACCCAGACCCGCAACTCGCTGGAGGGCCTGTCAGCCGATGACTTGGCCAAGACTGTTATTGCTTACGAGCCAGTGTGGGCCATCGGTACCGGCAAGGTGGCCTCTGCTGATGACGCTCAGGAAGTGTGCGCGGCCATCCGTGACCTCGTCCGCGAGCTTGGTGGCGATGACGTTGCAGAGAGCATCCGTATTCTCTACGGTGGCTCCGTCAAGGTTGACTCTGTTGCTGAAATCGTAGGCAAGCCGGACGTTGACGGCGGTCTGGTTGGCGGCGCATCGCTCAAGGGTGAGGAGTTTGCCAAGCTGGCAGCCAACGCTGCTTCGGATGCTTAAGCTCTGACGCACTCACGCCGCTGCACCACACAGCTGCACTACCGCTAAGCGGGTCGGAATGGTTTCCGGCCCGCTTTATGGTGTAGCATCGAGGAATATCCTGCGCTGGCTAGATACTGAGGCACCTCCAGTAGTGCCGTCTTGTTGCCGCGCAACCATTACAAACGCTTCAACCGTGTAAACAAGGAACTATTTCATGATCTTGGCACTGGAAATCATCCTGGTGATTGCCGCAATCCTCATGTCCATCTTCGTGCTTCTGCACAAGGGCAAGGGCGGCGGCCTGTCGAGTCTTTTCGGCGGCGGCGTGCAGTCCAACCTTTCTGGTTCTACCGTGGTGGAGAAGAACCTTGATCGCTACACCGTGGTCATGGTCATTATCTGGCTCGCCTGCATCGTGGCCCTGAACCTGCTTCAGGCGTACAGCTAGAATATTTATCTCTGCACGCCATGTGCGTGTGGGTAGCAGAACCAAAAGCCGCGACCTCCTTCAAGAAGGTAAGGTCGCGGCTTTTGTCGTTGATGCGAGAAGTCCCTAGTGAGTCGGCTTTCTAAAAGCCTGAGGGACTCTATGCTCTATAGCTCAGTGGCAGCACTGTCAGCGAGGAATAGAACAGTTTCCTCGGTGCCGTGGGCACCGGCAGCGGGCCAGTCCTCAGCAGCGTCGCCTGCGACAAGATGCGCTGCGGCCTCTGCCTTTTCCTCGCCCGCGACGAGGAACCAGACGCGCTGCGAACGGTTAATCGCAGGATAGGTCAGCGTGACACGTTCTGCCGGGGGCTTGGGCGAATCATGGACTGCAAAGGCATAGTCTTTGTCTTCGTACACAGCCTCTGCGTGCGGGAAAATGGAATTAATGTGGCCTTCTCCGCCCATGCCCAGCAAGTGGAGGTCAAAGCCTTCAGGAGCGAACTCACGAATCTCGCCCTCGTAGGCCTGAGCCGCGTGCTCCATCGAGATAGCGCCGAGATCATAACCGTGGATGTGCTGCTCTGGAATATCTACGTGGCTGAGGAGTGCTTCACGGGCTTGACCTTCGTTGGAATCGGGGTCCGTGACTGGCACATTGCGCTCGTCACCAAAGAAGACATGAACGCGAGACCAATCCACCGCGAGCGCAGGGAAATCGGGTCCCTGCGTCTTGGCAGCGTGGTCCAAGCGCGCCAGCTCGCGAAGGAGACCAATCCCTGCGCCGCCACCGGTGAGCACTACGCGGGCGACGCCATCTTTATGCAGGCCGCCGCCCGGGGTCTGGACTGCCGCAATCGCATCGACGAATGCGAGAGCGGCGGAGGATATGAGTTCGTCTACATCGCTGACGCGGTGAAGAGTAACCATGGTGCAGGGCGATCCTTCGTGAAAACTATCGAGGTTCAGTTTCTTTATTGCTTCTCACTGTAGTCTACGTTCGCCAAAGCACGGAGAGCATGGGCGTATGTCCTGTCTGCGTCTAAATGGCGAAGTTCCTCGGACAGCACCTCAGCTTCCGAGCGAACCGCTAGGCTCACGAGGGATTCCGGTGAGCCTGGAACGGTGACCTTGACGGTTTCGGAGTCGACGACCGTAATGCTGACATCTGCAGTCGGTCGGCGGAACACCAGGGAAGCAATCGGGAACGTGTTGTCGTCGCACTCAGTGACGGTGCGGTGGACGGGGACGGAGAGGGCGTCGAGAAGCCACCCTGCGGCAAAGTCCACGGCTGCATGGTTGTGTGCACCGGCGATTTCCACCGAGGTCACAGGCTCGTGTGGGTGGCGGTCCAGCGCCGACGCAACAATGCCGCGCCACAAGGTGATAGCGCCCCAGGACATATCGGAGTCACCCGGCTTATAACCTGACGACAACAGGTGAAGGTCGTATTGATCGACGCCATCACCATGGGCCACGTTGGTGATGCGGCGCTGAGCCAGCCTACCAATCGGAACCGAAGCTGGGGACTGAGGGCAGGCCGTAGGCCACCACGCCACGATAGGTGTATCGGGCAACAGCAGGGGAGTGACCACTGCCTCTGCTTGGTCGGCCAAAGCGCCGTGGAGATGCATGACTACGATCTCGGAAGCACCAGCCTCGCCGCCAACACGCAGCTCCGCGTCAAGGCGCGGTTTATCAGCCGGATTGGCGCGCGCAATGACGATCACGCGGGAAGGATGCTCATGAGAGGCATCGCGGACAGAGTCCAGCAGATTGTCAAGGTCATCGCCTTCCTGTGTCATGACGATAAGTGTGAGCACGCGGCCCGTGGTAAGGGTGTAGTGCTCTTGCATCTCCACGAGCTTCTGGGAAATCTTGCGCGTCGTCGTATCGGGCAAAGGGATAATCATGGTGCTGTACTCCTCAGGACCTACGGACGGCGCCAGGAGTGACCCTGACGGCGCAGCATTCTATCAGCGGACTCGGGTCCCCACGTTCCCGCGCGGTACTGTTCGGGCTGGCCAATACCAGACCAGTACTCAATGATGGGATCCAGGATGGACCACGACAATTCAACCTCACGGTTGGTGGGAAAGAGCGAAGACTCATCCAAAAGCGCATCGAGGATGAGGCGTTCGTAAGCCTCGGGGGACTCTTCGGTGAAGGCGGAGGCGTAAGCAAAGTCCATGTTGACATCACGGACTTCCATCGTGGAACCTGGAACCTTTGAACCAAAGCGCATGGTCACGCCTTCATCCGGTTGAACACGGATAACCACAGCGTTCTGGTCGAGTGCCTCGGCCTGACCCTGGTCAAAAGGTTGGTGCGGGGCAGTTTTGAACACTAGGGCGATTTCGGTGACACGTCGGCCCAAGCGCTTGCCAGTGCGCAAATAGAAGGGGACTCCAGCCCAACGGCGTGAATTCACCTTGAGAGTGCAGGCGGCGTAGGTCTCGGTCGTGGATTCGGGATCGAAGCCTTCTTCTTCACGTAAGCCCTTGACATACACCGAACCCTGCCAGCCAGCAGAGTATTGACCACGGGCAGTGGTCTTGTTGAGCGGATGCACCGCTTGCGTGGCTTCTAAGACCTTAATCTTCTCGGCCTGTAGGGCTGCCGGGGCGAAGGAAGATGGCTCCTCCATAGCGACAAGTGCAAGCAACTGCAGCAGGTGATTTTGAATGACGTCGCGCGCAGCGCCAATACCGTCGTAGTAGCCGGCTCGGCCGCCTAGGCCAATATCCTCAGCCATCGTGATCTGGACGTGGTCGATGTAGTGCGCATTCCACATCGGCTCGAAGATCTGGTTGGCAAAGCGCAGTGCCATGATGTTTTGCACGGTTTCTTTGCCCAGGTAATGATCGATACGGAAGACCGACGATTCTGGGAACACAGCATTAACAATCTCGTTGAGCTCACGGGCGGAAGCCTGATCGTGGCCGAATGGCTTCTCAATGATGACGCGGCGCCATGAGCTTTCCGTGCTATCGGCCATGCCTACACGTTCCAGTTGGTGGCAAATATCAGAGAAGAACTCTGGTGGAACGGACAAGTAGTAGGCCCAGTTACCACCCGTGCCACGGGAGGTGTTGAGCTCAGACAGCCGCGCTGAGAGCTTGTCAAAGCCGGCATCATCGAAGTTGCCTTGAACAAACTCGATGCCCTTGGCTAGGTGCTCCCAGACATGCTCATTGAAGGTAGTGCGGGCGCCTGCTTCGGCAGCCTCGCGAACGTAGGCGCAGAAGGCGTCCTTGTCCCAGTCGCGGCGGCCGTAGCCTACGAGGGTGAAGCCGGCCGGCAACAGACCGCGGTTGGCCAAATCGTAGATGGCCGGCAGGAGCTTCTTGCGTGCCAAGTCACCGGTCACGCCGAAAATCACCATGCCAGAGGGTCCAGCAATGCGCGGAAGACGCTTGTCCTTCGCGTTGCGCAACGGGTTGACCCACGCGCTGGTAGTGCTCACTAAGTGTCCTTTCGGTCTGTGTGAGGTAAGTCCAACAGCCCAGCATAGCGATACGCGCCCCACCAACGATAGTTGCCTGTGTGTTGGTGGGGCGAGTGGTGCGGCTGAACCTTAAAGAGATGCTTCGCAGCGCGGTTTTTCCGGCTGCGGATGGACTCGGAGAAGGCGGCGGCTAAGCCAAGCGATCCGTCATCGAGGAGAGGAGTTCTTCCCACGCAGTGACGAACTTGTCCACGCCTTCTTGCTCCAGCACAGAGAAGACATCGGCGAAGTCAATGCCCACTGCTTCCAGTTGTGCGAAGACCTTATCTGCCTGTGCACCAGCGTTACTGAGCGTATCGCCGTGCAGGTTGCCCTGTTCAAGGACAGCGTCGATAGTCTTCTCCGGCATGGTGTTCACCGTGTTCGGGCCTGCCAGCTCGGAGACATACAGCGTGGCGGGGTACTCGGGGTTCTTCACACCCGTGGATGCCCATAGCGGACGCTGTACTTGCGCGGTTTCTGGAAGCCCAGAATCGGCGCCGAACTCCTTGGTGAACAGTGCGTAGGCACGCTGAGCATTGGCCACACCGGCCTTCCCACGAAGTGCCAAAGCTTCGTCACTACCTAGCAATTCGAGGCGCTTGTCCACCTCGGTATCAAGGCGAGACACGAAGAAGGACGCCACGGAATGGATAGCGGAGACGTCCTTACCGGCTTTCGCCGCACGTGCGATGCCCTCCTTGTAGGCGGCAATGACCTCGGCGTAGCGCTCCACCGAGAAAATCAGAGTGACGTTGACGGAGATACCTTCAGCGAGGGCATCAACAATGGCGGGAAGGGAACCTTCCGTAGCGGGAATCTTGATCATGAGGTTGGGGCGATCCACCTTCGCCCACAGTTCACGGGCCTGAGCCAACGTGGCCTCAGCATCTGCGGAGATGCGCGGATCCACCTCGATGGAAACCCGGCCATCGCGGCCCTCGGTCTTGTCGAAGATGTCCGAAAATACATCGCAGGCATTGCGGACATCGTCGATGGCGAGGGAGTAGACAGCTTCATCAGCAGCAGTGCCTTTTTCCTTCAGCGCAGCGATATCAGCGTCGTAGGAGGTTCCGGAGGACATCGCTGATGCGAAGATAGCCGGATTCGTGGTGACACCCACGATGGACTTGGAGGTGAGAAGCTCGCGGAGATTGCCCGAGTCGAGGCGCTCGCGCGACAAATCATCGAGCCATGTCGAAGTGCCGAGTTCAGCAAGATCATCGATATATGTCATGGTGAGTGCAGAATCCTTTCGTAGCCGGCGGTGAAATGCCGTGGTGGAGGGCTTAAATAAGCGTGGGCTAGTTGGTTTGGGCCGTGGACTAGTTGGCTTGAGCAGCGCCGAGGGCGTCGCGGGCGGCATCGACTACAGCCTCGGCGGTGAAACCGAACTTCTCGAAAAGCTCGCCTGCCGGGGCAGAGGCACCGAAGTGCTCCAGCGAAACCGTGCGGCCGAAGGAACCGGTGTACTTGTGCCATGGCATCGACACACCAGCTTCGACGGACACGCGGGCAAGGACGGAGGAAGGAAGGACGGATTCGCGGTACTCGGTGTCCTGCTCGTCAAACCACTCCAGGCAAGGAGCAGAGACAACGCGGGTAGCGGTGCCCTCGGACTCGAGCTGCTTGGCGGCTTCAACGGCCAGCTGCACCTCGGAGCCAGTGGCCAGCAGGATGACATCCGGAGTCTCCTTCGAAGACTCGACAAGAATGTAGGCGCCGCGGCGAACACCTTCGGCGGCCTTCTCCTTGGTGCCCTCGAGAACCGGGAGATTCTGACGAGAGAGGGCCAGGCCCTTCGGTGCAGCCTTGTATTCCATCGCCGCGGCCCAAGCCTGGGCAGTTTCGTTGGCATCTGCCGGACGGATGACGGAGAGGTTCGGGATGGCGCGCAGTGCAGCGAGTGTCTCCACTGGCTGGTGGGTAGGACCGTCCTCACCCAAGCCGATGGAATCATGGGTCCAGACGTAGTAGGTATCAGTAGACATAAGCGAACCGAGGCGCACGGCCGGATACTGGTACTCGGAGAAAATGAGGAAGGTACCGCCGTAGACACGGGTATTTCCGTGCAGTGCGATGCCGTTCATGATCGCGGACATCGCGTGCTCACGAATACCGAAGTGCAGGTTGCGGCCATAGGGCTGTGCGGACCATGCGTTCGTGGTGATGGATTCTGGGCCGAAGGAATCAGCACCCTTGATGACGGTGTTGTTGGAGCCCGCTAGGTCGGCGGAGCCACCCCACATCTCCGGCAGGGACGCTGCCAGCGCCTGGATAGCGGCCTCAGACGCCTTACGGGTTGCTAGTGATTCACCGGCCTCCCAGGAGGGCAGTTCAGCGGCAAAATTCTCCGGTAGCTCACGGGCCTGGAGCCGATCGAAAAGCTTCTTCTCCTCCGGATTGGCTGCTGCCCACTCGTCAAACTTCTTCTGCCATTCAGCGTGCTTCTGGGCACCGCGCTCGGTGAGCTTGCGGGTATGAGCCAGAACGTCCTCGTCGATGTGGAAATGCTGTTCAGGGTTGAAGCCGAGGACTTCCTTGGTGGCGGCGACCTCGTCCTCACCCAGGGCAGCACCGTGGACGCCACCGGTGTTCATCTTGTTGGGGGCTGGGTAGCCGATGACCGTCTTGACGCGAATGAAGGATGGGCGGGTGGTTTCGGCGCGGGCCGCCTCAGCGGCAGCTTCGAGGGCTTCGACATCCTCGCCGGAGTCCACAGTCTGCACGTGCCAGCCATAAGCCTCGTAGCGCTTGACCACGTCCTCATTGAAGGCAATATTCGTATCGTCCTCAATGGAAATACGGTTATCATCCCAGAAGACGATGAGGTTGCCCAGCTGCTGGGTGCCCGCGAGGGACGATGCTTCAGCGGTGACACCTTCCTGCAGGTCGCCGTCGGAGGCGATGACATAGATGAAGTGATCGAAGGGAGACACGCCGGCGGGAGCGGAACCGTCGAAAAGCCCGCGCTCCTTGCGCGCCGCCATGGCCATACCTACCGAGGAAGCAAGGCCTTGGCCCAATGGACCCGTGGTGATCTCGACACCATCGGTGTGGTGGACTTCCGGGTGGCCCGGGGTCTTGGAGCCCCAAGTGCGCAGCGCCTTGAGATCCTCCATCTCGAGGCCGAAGCCGCCGAGGAAAAGCTGGATGTACTGCGTCAGGGAAGAGTGACCAACGGACAGTACGAAGCGGTCACGGCCAGCCCAGTGCACGTCTGCGGGGTCGTGGTTGAGGACGCGTTGGTACAACGTGTAGGCCAGCGGTGCCAACGACATCGCAGTACCCGGGTGACCCGAACCGCAATTTTGTACAGCGTCTGCAGCCAGTACACGCACGGTGTCCACAGCGCGGGTATCAAGGTCGGTCCAGTCTGAAGGGTAGCGGCGCTGGACCATAGCCTGCAGTTCTGGGGACAACTTCTCGTGCGACACGGCGAAAACCTCACTTCGCTTCTGGAAACAGATATACCGTTCAACAGTCTAGGCGCTTTTGGCCACGCTCCGCCGAATTATAGAAACCGGGTTCCGAGCGGTAGGCTGGCATGGTTGAGGCTAGCGCCTGTGTGCTCAAGCTCAGTGGGATGCGTGGGAACTTTTCAGTGCGCGTAGCCGACCACTACAAAGACCCATAACCCAGACGCTGGTGTAGCCGGATTTACGGAGGACTGTTCCTTGGAGACCATCAAGGCCTATTTTGCGCTAACGAAGCCGAGGATCATTGAGCTCCTCCTCGTTGCGGCAATCCCGGCGATGCTCCAGGCACAGCGCGGATTTGAGGCGGTGTCCTCGAACTTCTGGCTCATCATCTCCACCATCTTCGGTGGTTGGATGGGCGCGGCCGCAGCCCACACATTTAACAATGTTGTGGACTATGAAATCGATCAGAAGATGCAGCGCACCCGTGCACGCCCACTCGTGCGCGCCACCATTTCGCGTCGTAATGCCGCGATTTTCGCGTGGATTATGTTGGCGCTGTCGGTCTTTTGGCTCGGCGTGCTGGCTCATTCTTGGCTCGCAGCCTTTTTCGTGCTGCTCACCAATTTCTTCTACGTTTTCGTCTACACCAAGTTCCTCAAGATGAGGAATTCGCAAAACATCGTGTGGGGTGGCCTTGCCGGCTGTATGCCCGCCATGGTGGGTTGGGCCGTCATCCGCGATAATGCGCCGGCAGGGGAGCCGGACCGCTGGTGGCAGGCAATTGTGCTTTTCCTCATCATCTTCTTCTGGACGCCGCCGCACACGTGGGCGCTCGCCATGAAGTACAAGGAGGACTACCGCAAGGCAGGCGTACCAATGCTGCCGGTCGTGGCCCCAGAATCTGAGGTCACCCGTCAGATCGTCTGGTACACGGTAGGCACGGTCATAGTCACCCTGCTTATCATTCCGGCGGCATCGTGGATTTACCTCATTGCCGCGGTGGCCTCGGGAGCGGTCTTCCTGTGGATGGCCATCCGCCTTCACCAAGGAGTTAAACAGGGCGCTAAGGTCAAGCCCATGCGCCTGTTCATCTACTCCAACAACTACCTCTCGGTACTGTTTATCGGCTTGTCTGTCGACGCCGTGGTGGGCTGGGAGCCCATCGGCCGAATGCTCGGCTGGTCTGCGACTCTCTTTTAATCCTCGCGTACGCGCAGGACAATCGAGCCAGTTGTCTTGCGCTCCTGCAAGTCGCGGTGCGCCTGCTCTGCCTCAGCGAGGGGGTACTCGGCAGAGACGCGGAAGTTGAGGTCACCTTCAATTACCGCCTGTACAACCGCCTGGGCGCGCATGTCGAACTCGCCCTCTTGGGCCGTCCACGCGCCCAGGGAGGGACGGGTAAGGAAGATGGAGCCGTGCTTGTTGAGCAATTGGGGGTCCATCGGGGGAACCGGACCGCTGGCAGCGCCGAAGAGTGCCACGGTGCCGCGGGGACGGACAACCTCAAGGGACTCGTTAAAGGTATCTTTGCCCACGCCGTCATAGACCACGTCGACGCCCCGGCCACCATTAAAGCGGCGCACCTGCTCAGCTAGTCCCTCGCTGTAGAGAAAGACCTCGTCAGCGCCGGCGGAGTAGGCGAGCTTTTTCTTTTCCTCAGTTGAGACCACCGAGTACACGGTTGCACCCAGTGACTTGGCCATCTGGGTAAGGATGAGGCCCACGCCGCCGGCACCGGCCGTGATGAGGCAGGACGCTCCTTCACCGAGCTGGTAGACGCCGTGGCTGAGGTAGTGGGCCGTCATACCTTGCAGGAGCATGGAACCGGCAACGTCTGAGGGAATGTCATCCGGTACGGCGACGACGCGATCACGGGGCACGCACACCTGCTCTGCATAGGAACCTAAGGCATGATCCCAAGCCACCATGGTGCCCTCAGCAATCTCGCCCTGGGGATCGTGGACGACTCGTCCCGTGCCTTCAAGCCCTAGGATGAACGGGGTGGAGGCGTTGTAAATGCCTTCACGATAGTACGTATCGATGTAGTTGACGCCGGCCACGGAGACATCGACAAGCAACTGCTCTTCTGACGGCGCGGGGTTGTCCACCTCTGTGTAGGTGAGGACCTCAGGTCCTCCGGTCGTGGTTACCTGAATTGCATGCATATACCTAGGCTAAATGACAACACGGTGAAAGCGCAGCAAAAAGGCGCCGTCTCCGTCATGAGGGGAGACCGCGCCTTTTTGCCCCGTTCGGCTTTCAACGCGCTGGGCAGCAACTACTGCACGGACGCGGACGGCTGCTCTTCTTTGAGGATGCGGCGTTGGCCATGAGCCCACAGCAACGCGGTAAACGCGGTCACAACAGAGGACATGCCGACGTGGAAGGGCACAGTCCAGCGAGGAATGTGCAGGTAGAACTGGAGCACTCCGATGGCCCACTGCACGAGGATGCACACGATGAGCACCCAGCCAGCCTTCTTAGCGGCCGTCGGCGCATCAGAGCGGTGTAGGAGGAATACGACGACCAAGGTTAAGGCCAGGTACACGTACATGCAGATCGCGTGAATGACGGCCATGCCGTAGGTATCAACGCCAAGCCGGCCCTCCATGCCGACGCCGGCATCACCTGAATGCGTTCCCGAACCGGTCACAAAGGTGCCAGTAAGCAAGACAAGAGACAGTGCTATAGCGGCAACCACCGCGAGGGTACGAATAGCAGCAGGGAAGAGACGGGTAGGAGTCCCTTCGTCAGGTTCGGCGATGCGCGAGTACAGCAGAGCGGCAATCCATACCAGCACCATGGACGGAAGGAAGTGGATCGCTACAGACCACCACGACAGTTTGAGGATGACCGAGAGCGCACCGATGAGCGCCTGCACCACGATGCCGAAGAGCCCCAGCCAGGCATAGACCTTGAGTTCTTTCCGCCGCTTTGCCTTGTACATCGCCACGATTGTGGCCACAGCGGCGGCTGCGACGACGAAGGTGAGGAGGCGGTTGCCAAACTCGATGACCTGGTGGACCAGAGGGGCCGCGCCTTTGAGCGGAACCAACGAGCCGGGATGGCAGTTAGGCCACGTCACGCAGCCCAAACCGGAGCCGGTGACGCGAACAATGGAGCCGGAAACAGTGATGCCACCTTGGCATAGAAGAAGGATCAGCGCGAGGATGCGCTGCATCTTCACCGATGGGCCAACTTGGCCACGGGTTGCCTGAACGGATGATGGGGGCGACGATATATTGGCGGTACTCACAGCTTTTAACCCTACCGCCCGGGCGCGCCCGGAACTAATACCAGGAGCCTGGCACAGCTACCTGAGGAGAAAAGTCACATTTAGCCATCGAAGCGGAACCATCGCACGGCAGCAACCGACGCCACCGCGGCCCAGCCCGCGAGAACCAGGAGCTCGACTCCGGGGAAAGACCCGTTCAACGCGGTATCGAGGCCGGCCGCCATTGCCACGGTAGGCACAAGGGTAAGAAGCCCGTTATCGCCCAAGCCCTGGGAGAACATGACCCATCCCACGGTGCCGAGGAGGATAAACCAGATGAGGTTGGACACGGCCAGAACTACCTCGGAACTTAAGGTGCCTCCGAGGAGCAGGCCCAGTGCCGTAAAGGCCGCGACACCCAGCACAAGAGCGACGAGGCCCACGGCAATACCCTCCACTCCTACACGCAGACCCAGAATCGTTGCCGTTGTGCCGAGGACGAGAACTTGGAGGACGACCATGGAGAGCACGGCGATAATCTTGCCCACGACGATGGCCCAGGCGGGAACGCCGGAGGCGCCCGTTCGTTTGAGGGCCCCGTAGCGGCGATCAAAGGCAAGGGAGATTGCCTGGCCGGTAAACCCGGACGAGGTTGCGGCGACAGCGAGCACCATTGGGAAAATCTCAGCGATACCGTGACCGGTGGTTCTCTCTAGGCGGTGGGCACCGATGAGGATAGCGAGGGGAATGATGATGCTGAGCAGTTGTTGCTCACCATGGCGCAGCATGAGCTTTGACTCGATAGCGCCTTGGGCGCGCGCCATGGACCCTACGCCGACGCGCTGCGGCTGAGGAGTAAACGTACCTGGTGCGAAAGTGCTCATTGTGTAGTCTCCGTGAAGCGTTCCGCGAGCGTGATGCGCGGAAATAGATGATTGCTAGCTGCGCATCTCCCGACCGGTAAGGTCAAGGAACACGTCTTCCAAATTGCGGTGCGATGTTTCGAGGCTGCGCACGAGGACATCTTGCCGGGCCAGCTCCGCGGTGAGAGCAGCAATTGCCTCGGGATGAGCGGGGGTGCTCAGCCGGTAGTGCAGGGGGCGAACCGTTTCGGCATTGACACCTGCGGAGCGGAGCTTTTCGACGTCCACCGGACTGGCGGTTTCGAAGCTCACCTGGGAGGTCTCCGTTGAGGCCATAAGGTCCGAGGTGGTTCCACTCGCCACGAGCTTGCCGTGGTCAATGATGACCACATGGTCGGATAAGGACTCGGCTTCATCCATAAGGTGCGTGGTCAACACGACTGTTACGCCATCGGCGCGCAAGGCGCGGATGAGGTCCCACACGGCAAGCCGCGATTGAGCATCCATGCCGGCGGTCGGTTCATCGAGGAACACCAGCTCTGGGCGTCCAATAATGGCAAGGGCCAAGGACAGGCGCTGTTGTTGACCACCGGAAAGACGCCGGTAGGTATTGTTCGCGACACCACCTAGGCCGAGAGCATCAAGCAGCCAGTCTGGGTCCAAAGGATTCTTGTTATAGGAAGCGCTGAGTTTGAGCATCTCGCGCACCTTGATTCCGGAATAAGAACCCCCACCTTGAAGCATGATGCCGATGCGGGACCGGACGGCATCCGGTTGCCGGGAAGGGTCGAGACCGAGGACTTTGATCGTGCCAGATGTGGGCGTGGTAAACCCCTCACACATGTCAATGGTGGTCGTTTTACCGGCGCCGTTAGGGCCCAGCAAGCAGAGGATCTCGCCTCGATTGACGCGGAAGCTTAACCCGTTTACCGCATTCACGTCGCCATAGGTCTTGACAACGTTATCCAGGGTCAGCGCTGTTGTATTCACGAAGGCCTAGTGTAGGACACGGACACCAGCCCTGCGCAACGCAACCCACCCCACCGTAGCGAGAGCCACAAAGGTGAGAAGTGCGGCGAGATAGATAACGAAGACGGTGCCCGGAGGTAGCCCCAAACCGCGGGGTAGCACGATGAAGCTCATCACGCCGGAATAGAGAATGACCGCCATCCTGAAGAAGCGACGGTTTGCCCATGCAGCTAGCGGCAGGATTGCCCACAGGATGTACCACGGCTGGACGACGGGGAAGAAGACGACGAGGACGAATGTGGATACGCCCAGACCACCCACTGGGTGGATAGCGCCACGATAGACAGCGAACAACATGCGGACCATAAATCCGGTGGCGATGATCACGCCGACGCTGCGGGTGACGGTGAGGATTGCCTCGGTGTGATCGCCAAGACCCAACAGCATGCCGAGGAAACCGGCGCCGACGCCTACCGACGTCGTCGTGGACAGCCAGGAGCGAATTGTCGCTGCTCCGCCTTGGCCAAAGACCCAGCCGATGTCGATACCGGTTATTAAGGTGATGAACGCAATCGAGAAGGCCAGAACTACGAGCTGCACGACTCCAGCGCTGAGCACGGCGCGAAGTGGCGAGACGCTGTGCTTATCGACGAGCCTCTTGGCCCACGCCATACCGACAAAACCCAACCCAATAAAGCCAGTGACCTTGACCATTCCGGCGCAGGAAATAAGCACACCGGAGGCGAAGAACAAAAGCCATTCGTGCCAGCGTGCAGAGTGTTCGTCATTAACCGCTCGTAGACCCAGCTCGAGGCCAACCAGTGCTAGCCCCAACATGAAAGCCTCATTGTGGATTCCGCCAACGAGGTGAAGGATGGTCAGTGGATTTAGGATGCCCAGCCACAGCGCGGCTTCGGGGGACACTCGGCAGCGCGCCGCCAAGCGCGCAATGGCCCACCCCGCGGCGACAATTCCTAACAGGGAGAAAAGGCGGTGAAGGATGACGCCCCAAATAATGGAATCATTGGTCAACCAGCTCACCACGGCGGCCAAACCCAAGGCAACAGGCCCATAAGGCGACGGCGAATTGGCCCAAATGAAGGGGACCGAACGAGCAAGGTCGTCATCGGCGCCGAGCAATTCGACAGGGCCAGCAGAATAGGGATCGAGGCCCTGCATGACAATCGACCCGTTGGCCAAGTACGAGTAGATGTCCTGGGTAAAAAGGGGAGCGGTGACGACAAGCGGCAGCACCCATCCCAGCCACGTACGCCACATCTGACTTTGAGTAACCACGCGGGGAGAATGGCTAAAACGCTGTTCCTGTCCATAGTTTTCTCCCGAGGACTGCTGCCTTGGTATCGGCAGACGCAAGGGAGCGCCCACGAGGGGCGCCATGCAGACCCAGGCCAGAACCATGAACGCCACACCAATGAAGACAAGGGCAGACGCCGATTGCAGCATGCGGGACATGAGCGAACCAAAGGGGAGGGACTCATAAGGGTTGCCAACTACCGGCAGCGCGCCTGCACCGAGGCCCCCAAGTCCGATGAGCAAAGCGCCGATGGTGCCCAACCACCGCAACGTGAACAATGTACGGAGATGGGCGATGGTGCGCCGGTGGTCGTCGCCAAGCCCGGCTTCGTGATCCGTGCGTGCCGCATATGGAGCATCCTCGTGGAGGAGAGCCGAACGTGAACCGGCGAGGCCCATCCGTGGCAGTTCATCGCGTACACCCCACACGACGCGCATGAACCGCCCCGATCGGGTGTAGTGACGCTCCTCATTCATGAGTGTCTACCTTAGTCGCTCGCCTCGCAGGCGACACGCACGTCCCGATGAAGGCTAAAAGGTGGAAAACGGGAATCAATTAAGGAACACTAGTGTTGTCTAATCTGAGACACGTTCCCCAGGACACACTCAAGGAGGTGCACACCGTGACCAAGGAGACTCGCTCCACCGAGGGCGATACCCGCCGCCATGTCATGTTGCTGCTTCTCAAGGACGGCCCCGTGACGGCGTCGTACCTGGGTGAGCGCCTGGGTCTCTCGGCTGCTGGCATCCGCCGGCATTTAGACATTCTGGTGGAAGAAGGACTCACTGAGGTGGTACACCGCCGCCCGCCAGCCCGCCCCGGGCATACGGCGGGGCGTGGCCGCCCAGCCAAACATTTTCGTCTCACTGATCAAGGCCGTGCACAATTTGGCCATGCCTACGACGAACTGGCAGCTGAAGCTCTGACTGCGTTGCGTGAAACAGGTGGCCCAGAGGCGGTACGCCGCTTCGCCAAGACTCGCTTCGAGCGCCTCGTGGAAGACGTTAAACCTCTGGTCAACGAAGATGAATCGGTTCCAGCGGTAGCACGCCAGCTTGCTGAGGCTCTTGATGCGCACGGTTACGCTGCCACGGTCACGTCTGTGGGTAACGGCGTGCAGATTTGCCAGCACCATTGCCCGGTGGCTCATGTGGCCGCTGAGCACCCGGAGCTGTGTGAGGCTGAACAGGAAGTCTTCTCTGCCCTTTTAGGAAAACATGTGCAACCTTTGGCCTCCATTGCGGACGGCCACGGCATTTGCACCACAAATATCCCTTTAACACCCGTGTCGCCCTCTACGGCGGAACGGCAGGAACGCTAATCGACGAGAAAGGAGCGGGCTTTGACACAGGCACAACCAGCACCAGGGCTTGAAACCAAGATGAGCGATGACGAGATCATCTCCTCCATCGGCGGCTACGAGTATGGCTGGCACGATTCCGACGAAGCCGGCCAAGCAGCACACCGCGGATTGAGCGAGGATGTCGTTCGCGACATTTCCAAGAAGAAGAACGAGCCCGAGTGGATGCTCGAGTCGCGCCTCAAGGCACTGCGTGTGTTCAATAAGAAGCCGGTTCCGACGTGGGGCCCTGATCTGTCTGCGATCGACTTCGACAACATTAAGTACTTTGTTCGTTCAACCGAGAAGCAGGCCCAGACCTGGGATGATCTTCCGGAAGACATTAAGCAAACCTACGACAAGCTGGGCATCCCGGATGCTGAGAAGAAGCGCCTTGTCTCAGGTGTTGCTGCTCAGTACGAGTCCGAGGTGGTCTACCACAAGATCCGTGAGGATCTTGAGGCGCAGGGCGTTATCTTCGTCGATACCGACACCGCCGTGCAGGAGTACCCGGAGATTCTCCAGGAGTACTTCGGCACCGTGATCCCTGCTGGTGATAACAAGTTCTCCGCACTGAACAACGCTTGCTGGTCCGGTGGTTCCTTCGTGTACGTCCCGAAGGGCGTGCACGTGGACATCCCGCTCCAGGCCTACTTCCGCATTAACACCGAGAACATGGGCCAGTTCGAGCGCACGTTGATCGTCGTCGAGGAGGACGCTTACGTCCACTACATCGAGGGCTGCACTGCCCCGATTTACAACTCGGACTCATTGCACACAGGTGTCATTGAGATCGTCGTGAAGAAGGGCGGTCGCTGCCGCTACACCACGATCCAGAACTGGTCCACCAACGTCTACAACTTGGTGACCCAGCGCGCCAAGGTTGAAGAAGGCGGCACCATGGAGTGGGTCGATGGCAACATCGGTTCCAAGGTCACCATGAAGTACCCGTCCTGCTGGCTCACCGGCGAGCACGCTAAGGGTGAGGTTCTTTCCTTGGCCTTTGCAGGCGAAAACCAAGTTCAAGACACCGGCTCCAAGATGATCCACATGGCGCCGAACACCTCCTCCAACATCGTGTCGAAGTCCGTGGCCCGCAACGGCGGCCGCGCCGCCTACCGCGGACTCGTGCAGGTCAACAACAATGCCTCCAACTCCACCGCGAACGTCGAGTGTGATGCTTTGCTCGTGGACAATGACTCGCGCTCGGATACCTATCCGTACAACGACATCCGCAACGATCACGTCACCTTGGGCCACGAGGCCACCGTCTCCCAGGTCTCTGAAGAGCAGCTGTTCTACCTCATGTCCCGCGGCATTGCCGAGGAAGAAGCGATGGCCATGATCGTGCGCGGCTTTGTCGAGCCGATTGCCAAGGAGCTCCCGATGGAATACGCCCTGGAGCTCAACCGTCTTATCGAGCTGCAGATGGAAGGATCGGTGGGCTAAGTGGTAGCTTCCAACGAATTTAACCCTGCTGACGTCACCAAGGGTGACCAGTTCACCTCGTTCAACGTGGAGGACTTCCCGGTCCCGCATGGCCGCGACGAGGTCTGGCGCTTCATTGCCCTGCGTAATCTGCGTGGTTTGCACAACGGGGAGTTTGCCCCGGCCACTGCCCAGAAGATCGACGTCACTGCCCCGGAGGGCGTGACCTCTGAAACCGTGGCAGCGGACGATTCCCGCCTTGGTACTGCAGGCGCTCCGGCTGACCGAGTTGCGGCACAGGCATGGACATCCATGCCAGAGGCTCAGATTGTCACTGTTGCTGCAGAAGCACAGCTGGACAAGCCGGTGGAAATCACCATCACCGGCGCAGGTGAGGGTGTGACCTCCTTCGGTGCTACCTCTATCCACGTCGGCCACCACGCCGAGGCCACTATCGTGCTGCGCTACGTTGGTTCCGGCACCCACGCGGACAACGTGGAGTTCCTGCTTGAAGATGGTGCACAGGTCACCGTCGTCGTCGACGCCGACTGGGAGGACGACGCCGTCCACCTGTCCCACCAGATTGCCAAGGTCGGCCGCGATGCCGTACTTCGCCACAACACCGCCATCTTCGGCGGCGAGATTGTGCGTCTCGTCCCGCGCGTGGTCTTTGACGGACCCGGCGGTGATGCCGAACTGCTGGGCGTCTACTTCGCTGATGCAGGCCAGTACTTTGAGAACCGCCTGCTCGTCGACCACGACGTCCCGAACTGCCGCTCCCGCGTGTTCTACAAGGGCGCTCTGCAGGGCGCGACCGCTGCGGAGAAGGAAGAGGCAGGCTCTGCTTCGCGGACCCCAGAGGCACGTACCTGCTGGGTCGGTGACGTACTCATCCGCAAGGACGCCAACAACACCGATACCTACGAGACGAACAACAACCTGATCCTCACCGAAGGCGCGCGTGCTGACGCCATCCCGAACCTGGAGATTCAGACCGGTGAGATCGTTGGTGCCGGCCACGCCGCCACCGTGGGCCGCTTCGACGACCTCGAGCTGTTCTACCTCATGTCCCGCGGCATCCCAGCCGCCGAGGCTCGTCGCCTCATCATCCGCGGCTTCTTCTCTGAAGTCATCTCCCGCATCCCAGTCGAGTCCCTGCGCGAGGATCTGGAATCCCGCGTCGTCGACGAGCTCGCCAAGATCAACGCTTAAAACTCCCCGAAAGCAGGTACCAACTCCATGTCTACTCTGGAAATCAAGAACCTCCACGCGCAGGTGCTCCCTAACGAGGAGGACGGCGAGGCCAAGGAGATTCTCAAGGGCGTCAACCTCACCATCAACTCCGGTGAGACCCACGCCGTTATGGGCCCGAACGGCTCCGGTAAGTCCACTCTGTCCTATGTCATTGCCGGTCACCCGAAGTACGAGGTCACCGAAGGCGAAGTGCTTCTCGACGGCGAAAACCTCCTCGAGATGGAAGTTGACGAGCGCGCCCGTGCTGGTCTCTTCCTCGCCATGCAGTACCCGACCGAGGTGCCGGGCGTGAAGATGTCGCAGTTCATGCGCTCTGCCGTGACCGCCATCCGTGGTGAAGCTCCGAAGCTGCGTGAGTGGAACAAGGAACTGACCGAAGCCCGCGAGAAGCTGGCTATTGACAAGTCCTTCGCTCACCGCTCCGTCAACGAGGGCTTCTCTGGTGGTGAGAAGAAGCGCCACGAGGTTATGCAGCTGGATATCCTCAAGCCGAAGTTCGCTGTCATGGATGAGACCGACTCCGGCCTGGACGTCGATGCCCTGCGCGTCGTGTCTGAAGGCATTAACCGCTACCAGGATGAAACCAACGGCGGCATCCTCCTCATTACGCACTACAAGCGCATCCTCAACTACGTCACCCCGGACTTCGTTCACGTCTTCGCTGATGGACAGATCATCAAGACCGGTGGCGCGGAGCTGGCTGACCAACTTGAGGCTGACGGTTACGAGCAGTTCCTCAAGTAAGCAACATCCACATCATGAGTCGCGCGACAACATCGCGCGATACGTAGAAGAACCGAGCAGAAGGACCCATGTCTGAACTAGACGTTACTGCGATTAGGGAGCAATTCCCCATCCTTTCGCGCACTGTCCGCGAAGGTAAACCCCTGGTGTACCTGGATTCGGGAGCGACCTCGCAACGTCCGCTGCCGGTATGGAAGGCCGAGGAGGAGTTTGTCCTCGGCACCAACGCGCCGGTGCACCGCGGCTCTTACCAGCTGGCGGAGGAGGCTGATGATGCCTACGAGTCCGCTCGCCAGGCCATCGCTGCCTTCGTCGGCGCCGACCGCGATGAGATTGCTTTCACCAAAAACGCCACTGAGGCACTCAATGAGGTTGCCTACACGCTCAGTGATGAACGTGCGGGGGAACTCTACGTTGGTGAAGGTGACACCGTGGTGGTCACCGAGCTCGAGCACCACGCGAACCTCGTGCCATGGCAGGAGCTGTGCCAGCGCACCGGTGCCACGCTGAAGTGGTACTCCATGACAGAGGATGGCCGCATCGACCTCGATTCCCTTGAGCTCGATGAGTCCGTCAAGGTCGTGGCTTTTACCCATCAGTCAAACGTTACCGGAGCTGTTGCTCCTGTTACGGAACTGGTGCGGCGCGCTCGCGCCGTTGGCGCCCTTGTAGTCCTGGACGCCTGCCAGTCCGTTCCTCACATGCCGGTGGACTTCCATGCGCTGGACGTCGATTTCGCGGCGTTCTCCGGGCACAAGATGTGCGGTCCTACTGGCATCGGCGTGCTGTACGGCAAAGCTGAACTTTTGTCCAAGCTTCCACCTTTCCTCACGGGTGGTTCCATGATTGAGGTCGTGAAGATGGACAGCACCACCTTTGCAGAACCGCCCACACGGTTCGAGGCCGGCACCCAAATGACCAGCCAGGTCGTGGGACTCGGTGCGGCCGTGAAGTACCTCAGTGAGATCGGCATGGACGCCGTCCATGCCCACGAGAAGAAGCTCACCGCTTATGCCTTGGATAAGCTCACCCAGATTCCGGGCCTGCGCATCATTGGCCCCGAGAACACCGAAGATCGTGGGGGAGCGGTATCCTTCGTCGTGGAGGGAATCCACCCCCATGACTTGGGCCAGGTTCTCGACGCCCATGGCGTATCCATTCGCACTGGCCACCACTGCGCGTGGCCGCTGCATCGCGCGTGCAAGGCTAATTCGACCGCACGCGCTAGCTTCTACCTGTACAACACTGAGGACGAGGTCGACGCCCTCGTTGAGGCGGTGCGGGCAGCCCGTGCCTTCTTTGGAGTGAGCGAATGAACCTAGATTCCATGTACCAGGACGTCATCCTGGACCATTACAAGAACCCGAAGTTTTCCGGCCTGCGCGAAGGTCAGGCAGAAGTCCACCACGTCAACCCTTCCTGCGGTGACGAGATCACCTTGCGTGTGAAGCTCTCTGCCGATGGAGTAACAGTGGAGGACGTCTCCTATGACGCCGAAGGCTGCTCCATTTCGCAGGCCTCGACCTCCGTCATGGCGGAAGAAATCGTGGGCATCCCTCTCGACGAAGCCAACGCCAAGCTGGCTGAGTTCGAGAAGATGGTCACCTCGCGCGGTGAGGTTGAGGGTGACGACGAGATCATTGGGGATGGCATCGCTTTTGCCGGTGTGGCCAAGTTCCCCGCCCGTGTGAAGTGCGCTCTTCTGGGGTGGAAGGCTTTCCAAGCCGCCACCGCGGAGGCGCTGAACGAATTGGAGAAATAGATGGCAGAGAACACTGAGACCACCGATCCTACCGACCCGTACCAGGACCAGAACGCGTCCTTCGACGGCGGTGCTGTCAAACCTGAGCAGACTGAAGAGCAGATTGCTAAGGTCTTCGACATCACCGAGTATCTCCGCGACGTTATCGACCCAGAGCTCGGCATCAACATCGTTGATCTGGGCTTGGTCTACGACGTCTGGCTCGATGAGATTGACGGCAAGAACACCTGCGTCATTAATATGACGCTGACTTCCCCGGCCTGCCCGCTCACCGACGTGATTGGCGAGCAGATTGAGGACGTCATCGTGGGCAACAAGCTTGCTGAGGCCGTCCAACTCAACTGGGTATGGATGCCGCCGTGGGGCCCGAACATGATTACTGAGGAGGGCCGCGAGATGCTCCAGGCCCTCGGCTTTGCCGTCTAGATTCGACTGCAAGCCCTCTTTCCATCAGTCCGAGATGCTGTAGGTCTTTGTTCCATGACCTGCCGCGCATTCGGGCTGACGGTTTCTTTTCCCTAATGGGCGGGCGCCTTAGCCATACCGCTACTTCTCAGCTGGTGTGGATGCCGGATTCAGGGCGGAAGAGATGATGCTGACAGCCTCTTCCTTAGTTGTGGCGGATTCGAGGCGGGCTCGGAAGTCTTCTTTCATGATGGCCCTAGCCAGCTTGGAGAGCAGCTTGAGATGCTGCTTGCCGGCGTCGTCTGGCACGGCAATGAGGAACACCATCGTTGTTGGCTCCTCGCCTTCCGCCCATGTGATGCCTTTGGGGAGGCGAGCAAAAGCCAACGTAGGAGTTGCCACACCCGCAGACCGGGCATGTGGGATGGCCACGCCATGCCCCACCCCGGTGGAATGCTTCGATTCCCGCTCAAGGGCTGCATGAACCACTGCAGAGGGATCAGACATGCGACCTGAAACAAGCTGAACAAGTGCTTGGATGGTCTCTTCGCGGCTATTTCCCAGGTTGCGGTCGAGGCTCACCGTCTCGACAGATAGCAGTGGTTGGTCCTGGGCCGATGCTTCCGGGACGGTGACATGAGATTCGTGTGCGGCGTTCTGTTCACTCTTGTTCTCGCTCCAGCTCTGAGATTTCCTATTTTGGGTAAATCCAATCAACAGGAGCATCACCGAAGCACAGACGACGACGCCGATGAGCAATGCTGCGAAGAAGCCTATGACGTTGTCGACAGCGCCAAGCATCGCAACGATGGGACCGCCATGCATGACATGGTCCTTGACCCCAAATGCACCTGCCAAGGCGCCCGCCACCGCACCGCCGATGACGTTTGCCGGAATGACCTGTAGCGGACGTGCAGCGGCAAGAGGAATTGCGCCTTCAGTAATGCCGAAGAACCCCATGAAGAGCGCGGCGATTCCGGCGTCTTTTTCTGCTTTGTTGAACCAAGCGCGGCGGACTAGGGTGGCAACTCCCACCGCCAAGGGCGGTACAGCGATAGCGGTAGCGGCCATGCCCATTGGTGCCGCATTGCCCGCGGCAATCATGCCACCACCAAAGAGGAAGGCAGTTTTGTTGAAGGGGCCTCCCATGTCGAATGCGATCATCGCGCCGATAACGAGACCAAGGACTATGACAGAGGAGCCTTCCATCCCTGCGAGATACTCGGTCAGTGCTTCAAATGCCCCGGCTACGGGCGCGCCGACGAAGTAAATGAAGATAAGCCCAACGATGAGTGTGGTGAAAATCGGTATCACGATGATCGGCCAAATTGGGGCGATGTACTTGTTGACGGGGATCTTCTTAATCCCCAGGGCCACGTAGCCGGATAGGATGCCTGTAACAATGCCTCCCAAGAATCCGGCACCGGCCTCGGAACCGTACAGCGAGCCAGTCGTCGCGATAAGACCGGTGATGAGTCCTGGCGCCAACCCGGGACGGTCTGCAATGCCAACTGCGATATAGCCGGAAAGAACCGGCACCATGAGTGAGAAGGCTAAGCCGCCCAGTTCGTTCAGAGTATTCCAGAACGAATCTTCTGGGATCGCCAAACCCTCGGGCGTAGGTGTTCCTCCGATCGATAGTGCAACCGCGATGAGGAGACCACCGGTCACCACGAACGGGATCATGTGGGAAACACCGTTCATCAAAGCCTTGTAAAGGGTCTGGCCCAGTGCTGGGAACCCAGTGGCGCTAGCGGAGCGCTCTTTGTCCTCAGCAGCTTGTGGCGATTTGCTTGAGGTCTTTCCTTTCCATTTCGCCGCTGATAGGGATCGGGTAAGAAGTTCCTTTGGATGCTTGATTGCTTCATCGACGCCAGTAGCTGCCAAACGTTTACCGTGGAAGCGGTCCTTTGCAATTACGGTGTCGGCGCCAATCACGATGGCATCGGCTTCGTCGATGTCTTTCGCGCTAAAGGTACCTTCAACACCGATTGAGCCGTGTGTCTCAATCTTGATACGGTAGCCAAGCTCTGCGGCAGCAGCTTCGAGATTCTCGGCCGCCATGTAGGTATGGGCAATGCCAGTGGGGCAGGCGGTAATCGCGAGGATCAACGGTGGTTTCGATGTGTCTGAAGTGCTCATGAGGCCAATGTAGTCACATTGAACTTCGTGGATAGATCAAACGCGCCGAAAAGGGCTTCACGAATCCACAGTGGCTTTGCAGCAGGAAGCCCGACTACGTGGTGAAGGGAGTTCTATCGTGGGTTCGGGTTTAACTGCCCTGGTTGCTAGACTGTTTCGACGTGATTGTGACCAATGATTTCGAGGTGCGCGTAGGTGCACGCACGCTTCTCGACGCCCCTGGCCAGCACCTTCGCGTCCAACCGGGAGACCGCATCGGCCTCGTCGGGCGCAACGGTGCGGGTAAGACCACCACGATGCGCATTCTGGCAGGGGAGACCGAGCCCTATGGTGGCTCTGTGACCCGTTCCGGCCCCATTGGTTACCTGCCCCAGGATTCCCGTGAGGGCAACATTGAGCAGACCGCACGTGAACGCGTGCTCTCCGCACGAGGCCTCGATGACATCAAGCGCCGCATGGCCAAGCAGCAAGAGCTTATGGAAACCGCCACGGACGATAAATTCCGCGACAAGGCCATCCGTAAGTTCTCTCGCTTGGAAGAGGAGTATCACGCTCTCGGCGGCTATGAGGCGGACTCCGAATGCGCGCAGATTTGCGATAACTTGGGCCTTCCGCAGCGCGTCCTCGACCAACAGCTCAAGACGCTGTCCGGCGGTCAACGCCGCCGTGTGGAGCTAGCGCAGATTCTTTTCGCGGCCTCAGCTGGCTCCGGCAAGTCTCAGACCACGCTGCTTCTCGACGAGCCCACCAACCACCTCGACGCAGACTCCATCACCTGGCTGCGCGGCTTCTTATCCAAGCATGAAGGCGGCTTGGTCATGATTTCGCACGACGTGGACCTGCTGGAGGCCGTGTGCAACAAGGTCTGGTTCCTGGACGCCGTGCGTGCCGAGGCCGATGTCTACAACATGGGCTTCAAGAAGTACCTTGACGCCCGCGCGACCGATGAGGCTCGCCGCCGTCGCGAACGTGCCAACGCGGAGAAGAAGGCTGCAGCGTTGCAGAAGCAAGCCGCCAAGCTGGGCGCGAAGGCCACGAAGGCTGCCGCTGCCAAGCAGATGCTCCACCGAGCTGAGCGCATGATGAACGAGCTCGATGATGTGCGCGTGGCGGATAAGGTGGCCAACATCAAATTCCCGGAGCCAGCTCCATGCGGTAAGACCCCGATGAACGCCAAGGGCCTGACTAAGATGTATGGCTCTCTCGAGGTTTTCGCCGGCGTGGACTTGGCCATTGATAAAGGCTCACGTGTGGTTGTGCTGGGCTATAACGGCGCTGGTAAGACGACGCTGCTGAAACTGTTGGCGGGTGTTGAGCGCACCGACGGCGAGGGCGGTATCGTCACTGGCCACGGGCTGCGCATCGGCTACTTTGCGCAGGAGCACGACAACATCGATCCGGATAAAACGGTGTGGGAGAACACCATCGAAGCTTGCCCGGATGCTGGTCAGCAGGATCTGCGCGGCCTACTCGGCGCCTTCATGTTCTCCGGCGACAAGCTCGAACAACCTGCTGGCACGCTCTCCGGCGGTGAGAAAACCCGACTATCCCTGGCAACGCTGGTGTCCTCGCGTGCGAACGTGCTGCTTCTCGACGAGCCCACAAACAACCTCGATCCCCAGTCCCGTGAGCAGGTCCTTGATGCTCTGGGCACCTACACCGGTGCCGTCGTCTTGGTGACCCACGATCCAGGCGCAGTGAAAGCACTCAACCCTGAGCGCGTCATCATCATGCCGGACGGCGATGAGGACCTGTGGAACGATGAGTACATGGAGATTGTTGAGCTCGCTTAAAGACTAATTCTCAAATATGGCTCTATCCTTGTTCTACATCCTGGGCTAGACTCGAGCTCACAATCACACACACCGCTCAAGACTCTTCTCTTGGGTCCTTCCGCTTCCCACGCACAGGGTCTAGAAGTGGTCAGACCCCGACGTGCTGCCGCAGGAGAGGAAGAAGTCATGAGCACCGCCGATCGCCTCGGTTCTGTCATCGAACCGCTACTCACCGGATTAGTGAGCAAACGACCTGAAGTCCGCGTGGACTGGGCCTACACCGAGTTGAAAGAGGGCATTGAGTCAGGTCAGTGGGATGACCATCTCGATCAGATTCGTGACCGCCTTAACGGTTACCTGCGTACAGAGAAGGTGTGGACTAAGGCGTTGTCCGCTAGGTTGCTGAATGTCCTCGCGGCGGCAGGCCACTTCCATTACGAGGACTACCTTGCCTTCCGCGCGTGGTATGTCACAGAGGAAGACACACGCGGCATTGTCAAAGACATCGGTCCTATCTTGGCCGTTGGTTATGGCGCCGACTACGTAGAAACCTGCGTCCGCAAGGGAATGATCCCGCCCGTCGAAGCGGCAGCAATTATCTCGTGCCGCCTTCGCGCTCCCGGCGGGGTGTGGCATGACGACGAGGGGGTGCGCTTAGCGCGCGCTGCCTGCGCCACGATTGGAGAAAGCACCTCGCCACATATTCTCGAAATCTGGATCGAGCGGCTGAGCGATACCGTCCTCGCCGAAGGCGTGCGTAACGGCAACCGCGAAGTAGTGGAAAACTTCGCCCAATTCCTTAAGACCACGGGCGACTTGATCCGCAGCGAGCCCGAGAAGTGGGGAATTGATGATGAACGCGCGCAGCTGGCCCTGCCGTTGATTGCGGAGCTCGAGGAGCAACTGGGCACTGCCAGTAACTACCGAGAAGCAGCGCCATAGAAGCGCACCCTCGTTACTTCGGTCCAACTACCGCGTTGCCATGGGTAGCGGTCAGGCGATGCTTGGACCGGTTCGCTGAGGACTAAGAGGGTATCGGTTCCAGCTGGGCCACCGACCGTGAGTTCACCTTCGCTTATCACAATCGCCGATTCGAAGGTACGGTCCGCCCGCTTGCTGCGAACAACAGTCATCGGTACCTCAACGAAGACAGTTTTTCCGCGCCGCAAAACCGTGAGTTCGTTGGTCACATAGCTAGGTCGAATGCGTTCGGCAGCAATTAAGCCCCACACAAAGACGATGGCCCAGAGCGACAGTAGCAACGCTACAATCCGCAGAACGCGCGTGGGCAGAAGAAGGTGCACAACGACCATTTCAATCACCAACACCGAAGTGATGAATCCGAGCATCTGTAGCCTGCCCGGAGGGTGGGAAAGTGCCACCGCGCCGGTGGGAATCAAAGTCTGGCCCCGCAACCAACGCCACAGATCCTGGTAAAGGCCCACTTCATACTTGGCAAGGCGAAATCCAGGATGTTTCTCCACAAACCGCCAGGCGTTAGCCACGAAAGCCTCCCACCAAAGCCTCGAGTGCTACACCTTGCGCACCTTTTGTCGGAGTGTCTGCCACGGTCAGCGGAGCATTGCCAGGCCGGAGCGTTGGGTAGATTCCTCGCATCAAACCCCGTGGAAGTAGGGACTGCAGGTTGTCGACGATGCGCGCAACCCCACGATCTTGCGGAGACAGCGAGCCAAGCTATCGCCATAAGGTTTCACCTTCACGGAGAGCTGCAAGGCAGTCGTCGTCGGCGAGGTTCTGTCGCAGCTGCTCCCAGGTGGCGGATGTAGCTACTCCAGTAAATGCCATGAGATCCCAGGAATTTAGTTCGAGTTGAAGCATTGCCGGATCCTCGATGACCTGGCTGAGGGAGTCGCGGATATCCTCTGGTGTCCCTTTGGGGGCTCGAGAAAGGGCACGCAGACGTTCTCGTTGCTGCTGCAGCCGAGCAATGCGCTCATCCAGCATGCTAAACGAGCGCTCGACCGCATCGGGAGATGAGACATTAGCGATCGGGACGCCGGCGTCGATAAGTGCACGCGCACGCAGCACCGAAGCCAGATCAGAGACAGAATAGTCGCGATAGTTTCCGCTGGTACGTGCGGGTTCAGGAACTGCGCCCGTCTCGTGCAAATGCCGTACAGAACGAACTGAGCATCCAGCGACCGCAGCGACGTCCGATATCTTCATAGGACAAAGTTGAACCCTCACATTGTGTGAGGGTCAAGTGCTTGGTGAAAACTAATCCGACTTGGTGGGGCCTTAGTTTCGGAAGCCGTGCACCGGCGCCGGGATGAAGCCACCACGGTTGATGAAGGTGGAGTTGCCCACCTTGTTAACCGGGATGACCGGAGCGTAGCCCAGGAGGCCACCGAAGTTGACCTCGTCGCCGGCCTGAGTGCCAGGGGCGGGGATAACGCGCACGGCGGTGGTCTTATGGTTCATCACGCCAATGGCGGCTTCGTCAGCGATCATGCCGGCGATGGTTTCAGCAGAGGTATCGCCCGGGATAGCGATCATGTCCAAGCCCACCGAGCAGATCGAGGTCATGGCTTCTAGCTTGTCGATGGAGATAGCGCCAGAGCGCACTGCGTCGATCATGCCCTTGTCCTCAGAGACCGGAATGAAGGAACCAGACAATCCGCCCACACGGGAGCATGCCATCATGCCGCCCTTCTTGACGGCGTCGTTAAGCAGCGCGAGGGCTGCAGTGGTGCCGTGCGTGCCCACCTGATCGAGGCCCATGTGCTCCAGGATGTGTGCGACGGAATCACCGAGCTCCGCAGTAGGCGCAAGCGACAAGTCGATGATGCCGAAAGGCACGCCAAGGCGTTCCGATGCCAAGGACCCCACGAGCTGACCCGCGCGCGTGACTTTGAAGGCTGCCTTCTTGACCTCCTCGGCAACCTCGTTGAGCGTGGCACCCTCGAGGGAACCGAGTGCGCGGTCGACCACACCGGGTCCGGAAACACCAACGGAAACGACGCAGTCGGGCTCCTCGATGCCATGGAAAGCACCGGCCATAAAGGGGTTATCGCCCACGGAGTTGGCAAAGATCACGAGCTTGGCACAACCGATCGCGCTGCGGTCCTTGGTAAGCTCAGCCGCTTCCTTGATGATGCGCCCCATCTGTGCAGCAGCATTCATATTGATGCCCGCGCGGGAGGAGGCGATATTCACCGAGGAGCAAACTAGGTTGGTCTCTGCGAGTGCTTCCGGAATGGAGCGGATGAGTTTCTTCTCAGCAGTGGTGGCACCTTTTTCCACGAGTGCCGAGTAGCCGCCTACGAAGTCGACACCGGTCTCAGCCGCGGCGCGGTCAAGGGCACGAGCGACGTCAACGGGGTTGCCTTCCACACCGGCGACGATGAGAGACACTGGAGTGATGGAAATGCGCTTGTTAACGATGGGTATGCCGAGCTCAGCCTCGATTCCTTCGCAAACCTCCACGAGCTGAGCCGCGCGAGTGGTCACGCGATCGTAGACGGCCTCGGCGGTGGCTTCCATGGTGGGGCGGGTGCATCCGAGTAGGGAAATCCCCATGGTGACGGTGCGAATATCGAGGCGGTATTTCTCGATCATCTCGATGGTGTCGAGAATACTGACGGTATTGAAGCGATTAAGCATGACTCGTTTTCGCCCCTAGATCTCGTTCATGGCAGTGAACAGCGCTTCCGACTGCACGCGAATAGACTGATTGGTGGACTCGCCCACGGCGTTCATACGGTCCTGGATTTCGCGGATGCTCACCTCATTCTCATCGAACTCGACCCGCAGGATCATGGTGAAAAAGCCAGACATCAGAGTCTGCGAAACATCCACGATGTTGACGTTGAGCTCAGCAAGAGCAGTGGTCACGGAGGCGATAATGCCGGTGCGATCGGCACCGGTAACAGTCATGATGGCAATCATGATCTCATTGTATCTTGCGTATTCTGAGCACTGCCCAGGGGTCCTGCAGAACCGCAGGAAGGCGCGTACGGTGGCGCACATGACTGATACGACAACTAACGCGCGTAAGAAAGTTCTCTACATCGGCGGCCACGGCAAGGTGGGATTGCTGGCAGCGCCGAAGCTTGTCGACGCCAACCTAGACGTCCACTCGCTTATCCGAAACCCCAACCAGGTGCCCGATATTGAGGCGAGTGGAGCCACACCGATTCTGCGCGATCTCACTGAGATTTCCGAGGAACAGTGGGCTGAACTCCTAGGCGAGTATGACGTCGTCGTATGGGGCGCTGGCAACGGTGGCCGTGCTGGTGCTGACGTCACCTGGGCGGTGGACCGCGATGCTGCGCTCGCATCGATCGCAGGTCTGGAGAAGCTTGCTGCCGCCGGCAAGAACACTCCTGCCTACATCATGATTTCCTACATGGGTGCCACGACGAATACCACCGATCCTGCTGATGAAAAGTGGTATGCCTACGTGGAGTCCAAGAAGGCCGTGGACAATAAGCTCAATTCTACTAACCTGAACTACCTCATCCTTGGCCCAGCTGCTCTCACTGAGGAGCCAGCGCAGGGCATTACCGTCCTCACGGAGAATTCGCAGCGTACTGCGGATATGAAGACTTCTCGCGATTTGGTTGCCGAGGTTGTCACCGAGGTAGCCTCTCGTGAGACTCTGCCATCCTCTCCGCTGGAGTTCATCGACGGCGACGGCAGCGTCAAGGATATTTAGCGCACCCAGTTCTGCTCTGCGAAGGAAAGAACTGCGTCTACCTGCTGTTTGGTGAGCCCGAGTCCAAACTGGGGCTCCGGGTTGGGAACGTCCACTCGGTATCCAACCACGTCCCAGCCATTATTGTGGGCGAAATCTACGGTCGCTGTCTGTGGGCTTTCGGCTACAGCGAAGTTTTTCGCCTTCAGCCACGCTGGGTCCCTATAAGTGAACTCCTGTGAAGGGACCCTATGCATGGTTCCATCTGGCTGCAGCATCAGAAGCGGTGCGGTGTAGTAGTGCGTCACTGTGTCGCCGTCATCCTCCTGACGCACGTGGGCTAGCTCGCCGATGAGGGCTGGGCGGTATTCGATCCACCCGTTTATCCACGCGTTATCCGTGCTTTCTGCGATGCGGTTCAACGACTTCTTGCCACGGATGGAAGCGGCAACAACAAATGCTGTCAGTGCGATAAAGACCAGAAGGCCGATAAGAACGATGGGGCCTGTCGCCTTGGTCTCTACGTATATCGCGTAGGTGGCAGCAGCTATTGCGAGGCCGATGATGCCCACTGTTGTGGCAAGAATTCCGGTGATGAGCCCAGTGGAATTCTTCTTCAACAGGGAGCGTCCCGGGGCGGGACCGGCGCCATCGATGACTTCACGGATACCGCTGCGATCCATATGTGGATTCGGCTGGGATACATCGGTTGCAGATTGTTGAGCTGTATGCGTTCGAGGCATAGTCGGCGAAAGCTTCAACTTTGTGCGTGGCAACGTGATGGGGGACTGAGTCATAGTTCGCACAGTAACTGACAAGCCGGCTCATGCAATGCTGGATGGGGAGCGTCGTAGAGGAGACTCGGAGGATTAGCTCCGATTGCTAGGCATGTAGCGCAGCATTGAGGCCTGCCCGCACCTGATCTTTGGTGAGTCGGTGCGCGAAACTAGCTTCATTCAGCGGCTTGGTAGCGATGTGGCCTGCCAGGTACCAACCGTTCACTCGTTCAAACTTCGCGTCCTTTTCATCGTCGACCACCGCGATGCCCATCTGAGAAAAATCCATTGGTGTGTGATCGTCACGAAAGATCTCGGTAGTGATATCAAAGCTCGAACCATCTCGGGAGAACAGTCGCGCTCTAGCCTGGTAGCAATACTCCGTCGGAGCATACTCATGTTTGACGGTGCCAGTGTTCCAGATTTCGCCTATTAGCGCTGGGTAGTACTCGATCCACCCGTTCTGTGCGGCGAGACGAACACGGTGTGCACCCCACGTGTTGCGTCGGATATCATCCCCAAGGTCTAGCACTGCCACAATCAACGCTGCGGAGAAGAACAGTTTGATGGCCCAGGAAATCGCCGGGTGGATGATGACCTCATCCTCCATGACTAGGGCAATGGCGGAAGCACAGAGCATCGGCGCAAGAATGGCACGCCCCAGCAATGACTTCTTATTGAGGGCTGATTTTCCTGGCATAGGGCCGGCGGCGTACACAGCTCGTGCAACATCGGGTGTTGCGGGTGCCGGGTTAGGCGAGGACACGGACCGCTTGCTTTTCGGTATAGTTCGGTCAGAATAAAAAAGGCTCTGGAAGTCGAATGGTGCGAGTACATCCTGGAACATGTGACCTACTTCACCCATGAGTTTTCGGCGAAGGTCAGGACAGCCTCCACTTGTTCTTTGCTGAGGCCGTGTTGAAGCACGGGCGTGGGGTTGGGATCGTCAGCCCGATATGCCACGACATGCCAACCGTTGTTGTGGTTGAAATCGACGGTGGCAACCAGTGGGCCATCCGCGACGGTGAATCCACGCATCTTCAACCAATTGGGATTCCCGCTCCTGAATTCAGCGCTGTGCGCTTTCGGCATCGAGCCATCCGGCTGAAGAATAAGTAGTGGAGCTTTGTAGAAATGATCAGTTGAGTCGTCACTCCTCCTGCGGCGATGCAACACCAGTTCCCCGATGAGTGCCGGCCGGTATTCAATCCATCCGTTTTTCCAAGCAGCGGCCATGCGCTTGGCTCTCTGCCTTTCACTGCGCACGAGGAAGATGGCAAGCCACAAAAATAGGACAGCTAATACCGCAGTAATGAGAAGGCCGTGTAGCAAACCGAAGTCATCCTCCTCCTCCTGACTTCCACCTAACATAAGGGTGACGAACCCCATAATGCACGCGAGAATAGCGGCGGTAACGCCAAAGAAGCCAAAGACGAAGCCGAAGAGCATATCGTGGACGCTGGCGCGCCCTGGGGGCAAGCCGGTGGAATCAATGGCCTCCCTGATACCGCTGCGGTCGATCTCCTGCCTTGGTTGAGAATCATGCGTTTCGGATTCCTTGGGCGCAAGGGATTCTGGGAATTTACCTGCGATTTTTAGCTTTGTACGCGGAAACCGGATGGGAGAGTGAGTCATACTTCACAGGTTAGCGGTAGTGAAACGCTAGGGGCTATAAACAACAGGCCCTGAGGGGAGCAGTACCCGTGTGGATCCTGCGAGTGGGGTGTAAGACCTTGGCGGCTATGTGATCCATCGCTGTTCGGCGAAGTGAAGAATGGCGTCGATTTGCTTGGCGGATAATCCGCAAGGGATCTCTGCTTCAGAGTCCTGGCTACCCGTACGGTATGCGGCTACGGTCCACCCATTGCTGCGGGTGGAATCAACGGTTGCTGCGCGGGAAGCCTCTGACAGGGCAGCGCCCCGTGACTTTAGTGCGTTCGGATAGTTGCCACGGAACTCGCCGGACGTTGCGTTCGACAAAGAGCCGTCTGGCCGAAGAATGAGGAGTGGAGCGGAGTAATAGAAATGGGTCCTCTCATTCTTTTCCGAGCCTTCGGTCTTGCTGCGCAAGTAAACGAGCTCACCGATAAGAGCGGGCCGGTATTCGATCCAGCCGTTTCGCCACGCGGTACGAAGACGCCGAGCACGGCCAATCGCTTTGAAGACATTCCACACGCCAAGCCCCACAAAGAAAAGGCCAAAGAGGCAGCCGAAGACTGGGATCAAAGCAAATGGATCAAACCCGGAATGCGGTCTTTGGGGAGGGCCAAAACCACTGGTGAGGAAAGAAAACGTCACGCTACTTATGATTAGTCCAACGAGAGCTATAGGGAGCCAGATGGCGATGTCACCGAACTTGAGACGCCCTGGTTGAGGACCGGCATCCTCTATTACCTCACGTATACCCGACGTATCGACGTGCGGGTTTGGTTGTGCATCGTGAGCGCGGGATCCTGCAGGGGCGAGCCGTGACTTGTCGCCTGAGTAGATGTCGAGCTTTGCACGAGGAAGTCGTAGGGGAGTTTGGTCCATGCCACACAGTGTAACGAGGACTAGTGGACCATCAGGGGTGGCAATCAGGGGAGAAAAATCCGCAGCTATTGAGTACGTGACCCACGAATCGTCTGCTCGACCAACGAAAGAACTTGCTCCAGGTTTGACGTTTCACCCAGCGCAAGGCGGTTAATGAAACCGTCCATGAAAGTTTCCAGATAGGTCACCAAGGTATCGATGGACACATCATCGCGGAGTCGCCCCTTCTCAGCATTGGATTCCAAGCGGGCACGCACGGCTTTGTCAAGGACTTCCTGCTCCTCGCGCCAGCGGGTGGCAAAAGAGGGATCGGTACGCAGCATTGAGGTGACCTCAAGGCGGGTAGCGAGCCAGTCGTGACGCTCTGGGTGGCGAAGCATCTCACTCATTACCTCAACCAGACCATTGTTGGCCACGACCTCTGCCTCCCGGGCGGCGTCCTCCCGAGCCAAGGCAAGGAAGAGCGATTCCTTATCGCCAAAGTGGTGGAAGATGGCGCCGCGTGATTTTCCAGTCACCTCTTCGAGTCGGCGGACTGTCGCGCCTTCATAGCCATACTCAGCGAAGCATTTTCTCGCCCCGACGAGGATGTCGTTACGGCGGCGGTTGAGCTCGGAATCGCTCATAATCGGCATGGCTGGACAATCTCCTTGGAAGGAAGCGCGGCACGAATCTGCCGCAACGATAGTGGGTACGGGAAGGGAACCGAGTAGGGAAATACTTTCCAACGACTCGGTAAATGGAAAGCTTTGTGGATAAAGAAAGGCCAGCCAGCACTCAAATTGTTGCTAGCTGGCCTTCCGCTGAGCTATGCAGAGCCCACCTCGTGGGCTCTCACAGCGGTCTGGGCCTCTTTAGGCCTTGACCATCTGGCGCAGCACGTACTGCAGAATGCCGCCGTGGCGGTAGTAGTCGGCCTCACCAGGCGTATCGATGCGAACCTTGGCGTCGAACTCGACGGTCTCACCGGACTCCTTGGTCGCGGTCACGTGAACCGACTTCGGAATGCCGCCCTCGTTAAGAGCTGCAATACCGTCGATGTCGAAGGTCTCGGTACCGTCCAGGCCCAGGGACTCGTGGGACTCGCCCTCCGGGAACTGCAGCGGGATAACGCCCATACCGATGAGGTTCGAGCGGTGGATACGCTCGAAGGACTCGGTAATAACGGCCTTCACGCCCAGCAGGTTGGTGCCCTTAGCAGCCCAGTCACGGGAAGAACCGGTGCCGTACTCCTTGCCGGCCAGGACGACCAGCGGGATGTCAGCGGCCTTGTAGTTCTCGCAAGCATCGAAGATGAAGGCCTGCGGTGCGCCCTCCTGGGTGAAGTCGCGGGTGTAGCCACCAGCAACGTCCACCAGCTGGTTCTGCAGGCGGATGTTGGCGAAGGTACCGCGCATCATGACCTCGTGGTTACCACGACGGGAACCCAGGGAGTTGTAGTCCTGGCGCTCCACACCATTCTCATCCAGGTACTGAGCAGCAGGGGTACCCGGCTTAATGGAGGAAGCAGGGGAGATGTGGTCAGTGGTGACGGAGTCACCGAGCTTAGCCAGGACGCGAGCACCCTTGATGTCCTCAACCGGTTCCGGCTCAGTCGGCATACCGTCGAAGTACGGAGCCTTGCGGATGTAGGTGGAATCCTCATTCCACTCGAAGGTCTTGCCCTCCGGTACATCCAGGTTGCGCCATGCGTCGTCGCCCTTGAACACGTCAGCGTAGTCAGCCTCGTAGAGCTCGCGGGAGATTGCCTGCTGGATGGTGTCCTCGATCTCCTGCGGGGAAGGCCAGATGTCCTTGAGGAAGACATCGTTGCCGTCTTGGTCCTGACCCAGCGGCTGGGTCTCGAAATCGAAGTCCATGGTGCCGGCAATAGCGTAAGCGATAACCATGATGGGGGAAGCCAAGTAGTTCATCTTGACGTCCGGGGAAATGCGGCCCTCAAAGTTACGGTTACCGGACAGCACTGCGGTAGCAGCCAGGTCGTGCTCATTGATGGCGTTGGAGATTTCCTCCGGCAGCGGGCCGGAGTTACCAATACAGGTGGTGCATCCGAAGCCGGAGAGGTAGAAGCCGAGAGCCTCGAGGTCCTTCCACAGGTCTGCGCGCTGGAAGTAGCCGTCAACTACCTGGGAACCCGGTGCGCAAATGGTCTTAACCCACGGCTTGGACTTGAGGCCCTTCTCAGCCGCCTTGCGGGCGATGAGGCCAGCGCCAACCATGACGGACGGGTTGGAGGTGTTGGTGCAGGAAGTGATGGAAGCAATAGCGACCATGCCGTGGTCCAGGGTGTACTCGCCACCGTTCGCGGAGGTAACAGTCACTGGGTTGGACTGACGGCCGGAGCTACCCTTGGCTGCGGACTCACCCTCACCTGCGCGGGACTTGTTAAGGCCACCGGTAACGTCAACGAGGGAGTTCTCGTCGCCGCCCTCAGCGGTCATGCGCTTTGCCTCAATGGTGGATTCGTCGGCGACGACGTCACCAGAAGCGTAGGTCGGCAGATCCTTACGGAACTGCTCCTTTGCCTCAGAAAGCAGGATGCGGTCCTGCGGGCGCTTCGGGCCAGCGATGGAAGGCTTGACGGTGGACAGGTCCAGCTCGAGGTACTCGGAGTACTTAGCCTCCGGAGCATCCTGCTCCAGCCACATGCCCTGAGCCTTGGCGTATGCTTCAACACGGTCGATCTGCTCCTGCGGGCGACCCGTGAGCTCGAGGTACTTGATGGTCTCCTCGTCGATCGGGAAGATCGCAGCGGTGGAGCCGAACTCTGGGGACATGTTGCCGATGGTGGCGCGGTTAGCCAGCGGCACGGACTTCACACCGTTGCCGTAGAACTCGACAAACTTCTGAACCACGCCGTGCTCACGGAGCATCTCGGTGATGGTCAGAACAACGTCGGTAGCCGTCACGCCGGTCGGAATCTCACCGGTGAGCTTGAAGCCGACGACGCGTGGGATAAGCATGGAGACCGGCTGGCCCAGCATGGCTGCCTCAGCCTCGATGCCGCCAACGCCCCAGCCCAAGATGCCGAGGCCGTTCTCCATGGTGGTGTGGGAGTCAGTACCGATACAGGTATCTGGGTAAGCAACGCCCTCGTTGTCGAAGACGACACGAGACAGGTACTCGATGTTGACCTGGTGGACAATACCGGTTCCCGGAGGAACAACGCGGAAGTTAGAGAAGTTCTCGGCGCCCCAACGCAGGAACTGGTAACGCTCCTGGTTGCGCTCGTACTCGATCTCTACGTTCTTCTCCAGTGCCTCGGAGGAACCGAAGGCCTCAACAATAACGGAGTGGTCAATAACCATCTCTGCCGGGTTGAGCGGGTTCACCTGATCCGGCTCGCCGCCGAGAGTTGCGATGGCCTCACGCATGGTAGCGAGGTCGACCACACAGGGAACGCCGGTGAAGTCCTGCATGAGGACACGAGCCGGGGTGAACTGGATCTCGGTATCCGGTTCTGCGGACGGATCCCAGTTCGCCAAAGCGTTAATGTGATCCTTGGTTACGTTCTTGCCATCCTCGTAGCGCAGCTGGTTCTCAGCCAGCACCTTAAGGGAGTACGGCAGCTTCTCCAGGCCCTCAACCGCGTTGATGTCGAAGTAGTCATAGGACTTACCGTTGACATCAAGGGTCTTCTTGGCGCCGAAGGAGTTCAGGCTTTCAGTCACAGGGAGCTCCATTCCTTGCTTTTCGCTTGTGGGTTGTCGAACACTTAATAAAGGTCCATCGAGCTCATCGAGGCCGTACCGGCGTCCGGGGAGGACTGCGGCACATCGACGTTCTCAGAACGCGAAGGTTCCTTATCTATTGTAGAGGCTGGAACCTGCGGTTGGGGCCACTATAACAGTACGCGCGTTCTGTTTCATCCATTTCGGGGGTACCGGCGCGTCACCCACCCTCATCCTGTCCTTGCGGGCTTAGGCTCGAGGCTGCACAACAGTAAGGAGTACTCCATGATCCCGGCTGGCGTAGATGTAGATGCCATCGCCGAGCAACTCTCGGACGATGGGGTTGCCTTCTCCAACCCAGAGCTCGCGCTTGACGACGCCCTCCAGGAGCCCATCGCCGCCTCCCTTCATCCTGATCATGGGGTAGCGGTTGTCGACGTGTTTCCGGAGAAAACTCCGGATCTGCGCGATCTTGCAACCACTCTTCAAGATAGGACCGGTCTAGACACTGTCATCCTTCAGGTACCCATGAAGGTGTCGGTGGTGAGCGATTCCTACGACCGGGCGGCTATTGAAGCAGCTGAGGATTCCCTGCCGACAGGTCTCGATCAGGTCACACTGGTTAATGATTTCTACGCCACGGCAGATGGTTTCTCAGTCCCATGGGGTCCCATCGTTGGAATATTTTTCTGCCTCGCAGTGTTAGCTGCCTTCTCCGCATTCCGCTACGCGTCTCGACACGAACCCGCAATGAATACAACCACAGATGTCGTTGAGGCTCCGGTGGGCTAGCCGGGCCACTAGGCCTACTCAATCCGCGGCGTCCACCGTCACTTCTCCGGCCAACCAAAGAGGGGGTAATTGTTCCCTCTGAGACTCGCGGAAATCTGCCTCCTGAAGCGAGCGGCGGCACGTGCCCGCAGATGCCCACCGAGCCTCCGATTGAGGCACCCTGGGTTCGGCCTGAGGGACCTCTGTACGGAGGCCCCTGGCACGCTCAGATGGCGGCACCAAGGTCGTTTAATAGGGGGCCTGTGGCAGGTAGTAAAGAGGTCTCAATAGCCCATAAACGAACTACTTGGCGGCTCGGTTGGAAAAATGAGAGAAGGGTAGGGAAGTGATGGAAGTCAACCACTAAGACTTTACTTTGGCCCTGGGGGAGTGGTTAGGGCATGGAGAAGTGGTTCTGCGCTCAGCCTCACCGACTGCGTCTAAGTGGCTCGAGATAAGGGCATCGTGGCGCCAGATCTGTGCCTCCTGAAGGGGTTTGAATTATTGCCGCGAAAGCTTTGACCTGAGGGGGCTCAGGCAAAGCCCTGGGGAGAAATTTCAGTTGAACAGATGTGACCTCGAGATGTTGAATATCGGCTTGGTTACGAAGGCGTCAACCATCGTCACGCGGGGGTGGAATCGGGCGCCACACATGCGGTCGATTTAAGGCGAAGTTGGTCCAGGCCAGGAAACGGGGGCAAGCCCTGAACCTTGTCGTGTAGTTGCCGCGTTGAACGCCTCTGAGTGCCTGACGAAATGTTTGGCTAGACGTCGCCTAGCCCACTTTGGTGCGCGGCATCCTGTCGCAGAGGGTACGCGTTACGCGTTAGTGACAAACATCACAGTCACACGTTGGTAACGAAATTGTTGCAGGTAAGGTGCTCCTGTAAGGCTCTGTGGCTGGACTTAACTCATGTGAAAAATGAGGAAAGTGTGCGACATGGCGTGTCGGTGACGTATGGTTCACGTATCGACTCACGGGTTGACTCTTGCTCCATGTGTTCATGGGCCAAGCCTTGACTCTCAACAGAGACGACGCACGGGTATGTGGGGAAGCACGCCACGAGCGATTACGGCAGTTGAGGATCACCGCCTGGCGGATGAACGCCGCGCCTCACAGCGCGCAGCAGAATGAGCTGCTTTGTGCAGTCGGTACCAGTGTTCGACTTTTCATCACAAAGACACCTACCTTCCGAGTGGGAGAGGCTCCTTTACGCTCCACATGCACTCTTTGATCGGAGTGCTGCGCAATCTCGTCCTGTCGGTTCCCGGTCAGGTGCCAGCCATGTCGATGCCTGCTGCCTCTAGGGTGTGCGGTCATTCAGCTATGCGCGCGGCGCCTGGCGAGGAGGAACCTCGCAGTGCGGTGTTCTCCGTGTAGCGTGTGCCCCTTCGCAATCGGGACCCTAGAGCACATGGATGACCCATCTCCATGTACGCGGTCTCGGATTAGCGTCGGTGTACACCCGCGATAGATCATCCACGTCCTCGCTAGTGACAGGACCTCTCATAAGTTCGCCTCTCCAGAATGGCCCTCCCACTCTTTCCTTATGCATGCTCATTGAGTACCACCTCAATCGTGGCTTGAACGCGCAAGCAATGGGGAAGCCCCCGTATCCGCAACTCAAACGACCTCGCTCCACTTCGTCGTTACGACTGGGGAGAGGTACAAATCATCGTTGCGCCCTTTCATGTAATTGTTGGGGCCAGGGCTAGGTAGGCGTTGAGGAGACTATTCTCGTGGCCACCACTTCATCTTTCGGCTTTCGTCGTCTCAGGGCAGTGTGCGCTGCCATCGCGACGACCGCCGCTTTGTCTACAGTTTCATCTCTAGCGCCAGCAGTAGCGGCGGAACCAGAGCAGCTCAACGTTAAAGAGCTGCTATCTTCTGACAACCCCTCCATTGCAGACCTTGCCGGGGCTATTGCCCAGGTTGAGCAACGCATCGCCGAGGCTGAGGCCACAATCGGCTCCCAGCGTGAGGCAGTGAACCGGGCGCTCGTCGATCTTAACGACGCCCGGACGAAGGCCGAGCAGGCACGTCGTGGTACCACCACGGCACGCAAGCAGCTCGACACTGCCGAGGATGATGTGGCGAAGGCTCAGGCGAAGCTCGACGATATCTCACGTTCTGCTTATCGCCGCGCCAATACATCCGACGCCGTATCGCATGCAGCCGGTAAGGACGCTCGCTCCGACATGCTCGAGCGTCAGTCTTTCCTTCGCTCCCAGTCCGATAAGCAGCAGGGCGTTCTTACCCAGCTGGAGCAGGAGCGTACTCAGAAGGCCAACAAGGAATCTCAGCTGCGCAAGACTCAAGAACTTGCCGAGCAGCGTGAGAACCAGGCGTCCGAAGCAGAGGCGTCTGCACGTCAGTTGCTCGCTGAATCGGAGTCAACTATTGAGGATTCCGCTGCGGAACGAACCGACCTCCTATCTCAGCTGTCCGAGCTTCATAAGGCGCTTAATAAAGCTAAGGGAGTTGACGATACTGAAAAGCCAAGCATTGAGACTGGAAACAATGTCCAGGATAAAAACTTGACTGAAGAGGCATCGCGTATCGCTGACGACGGTGCCCAGCCTGACGAAAAGGAACCGCTGGAGACGGAAGAGCCGGCCGCGACACCGGGCGCAGAAGCCTCTGAGCCAGCGTCCGTCGAGGGCCCCTCAGCGGAGGAAGCGCGTGATCGCTCGCTGCAGGCTCAACACACTTCTCCGTCGATTTCTCCAGAAGAGATGAAGGAACTCTCTAGCGCTGCCGATACGCTCTCTTCCGATCCTAATGTCAAGGAGCTTTCCTCTAAGAGTGCGGATCGCCGCGCCAACAGCGGTGGCAGCTCTCTCGATTCTCGCTCTATCGATCCGGAAACCGTTGCCTTGGGCATTGGTGTTGTTGGCACTGTGGCATCGATGGTGGCAGCCTCTCAACCTAGTCACAGTAATAGTCTGACACCGGAGGAGATTGACGCCTTGGCGCAGGGCTCCTCGAAGCTCTTCGCTCTCCAGGGTGAGGACTCCGAGACGTCAACGTCGACAACTACCTCTGTTGGTCTCGACGATGAGGACGAGGAAGCCGATGAGGATTCCCTCATCTCAGACCTCTCTGGTGTGTTGGAAGACCTCGAAACGACTGACAGTGTAACCGATAGGGCAGCATCGAAGCTGGGCGATGCGTCTCGTGAAGCTCAGATCGAGACCGTCATCGAACGCGCCACCTCTCAGGTCGGTGTCCCATATGCGTGGGGTGGCGGTGACGCCAATGGCCCGACTCAGGGTATCCGCGATGGAGGCGTTGCTGACTCTCACGGCGATTACAACAAGGTTGGTTTCGACTGCTCGGGTCTCGTCCTCTACGCCTTTGCTGGCGTGGGCATCTCCCTGCCGCATTACACGGGGTATCAGTATCAGAAGGGCGAGAAGATTTCGACCAGCGAAATTGAACGCGGTGACCTGATCTTCTACGGCCCAAGCGGTAACCAGCACGTCGCTATCTACCTGGGTGATGGCACCATGGTCGAGGCTCCTCAATCTGGCCAGAATGTCAGCATCACACCAGTCCGACAGGCGGGAATGGCTCCGTATGCCGTGCGTCTGATTTAGATAAGACCATTGCTAAACTGGGCCGTATGACTGAAGCACAGCGTACTGCCCCCGGTGCCGGTTCTAGCACTGGCCCAGCACCCTCCACATTTGACGCCCTCCTCGTTCTTTCTTTCGGTGGCCCGGAAGGAAACGAGGAGGTCGTTCCGTTTTTGGAGAACGTCACCCACGGCCGCGGCATCCCACGTGAACGCCTAGAAGAAGTTGGCGAACACTACTTCCATTTTGATGGGGTAAGCCCCCTCAATGCTTTGAACCGCGAGATCATTGAGAATCTCGAAACAGAGCTGAAAGACCGCGGACATAATCTACCGGTTTATTTTGGCAACCGTAACTGGCACCCGTTCGGCACCGAGGCGGTAGAGCAGATGGCTGCAGATGGTGTGCGCAAAGTCGCGGTATTCGCCACGTCAGCGTGGGGCGGCTACAGTGCCTGCCGACAGTACGACGAGGACATCGTCAAGCTGCGCGCCTACGCCGAGGAAAAGGGACTGCCGGAGATTACCTTCACTAAGCTGCGCCAGTTCTTTGACCACCCGAAGTTCGTTGAGGAGATGGCAGAGGCCATTCGTGAGGCATTTGCGGAGGTACCGGAGGACAAACTCCCGAAGACTCGCATGCTGTTCACGGCGCACTCTGTGCCTTCGGCGCACGATGCTGTCGGTGGTGCGGAAGGAGATAAGCACATCTACTCCTGCCAAGTCGCCGAGGCTTCTCGTCTCGTCGCTGAGGCAGCTGGAGTGGGCGACTATGACCTTGTGTGGCAATCCCGTTCCGGTAACCCAGCTACCCCGTGGTTGGAGCCAGACATTGTGGACCACACCAAAGCGATTCACACTAATGATGGTGTTGAGGCCGTTGTTGTATGCCCAATCGGCTTCATTTCGGATCATATGGAAGTTATCTGGGACCTCGATTCTGAGCTGAAAAAAGCAGCTGATGAGATGGGCGTGAGCGTGTATCGCACACGAACGGCCGGCCCATCACAGCGCTTCGCCTCCTTGGTCATCGATCTCATAGATGAACTGGAGCAAGGAACTGAACCAGCATCCCTAGGCAACGTGACCGTCCAAGGCTGCACCGTTAATGGTGCTCCGTGCGCGGAGGGATGCTGCGATATCTGGTCGTTGAAGAAGTCGCACTAACGCGCAAAATCGGTGAGCGCGTAGGCCACCCCGGCCATGCGCGCTTGGCGGATGTGCCGCCACAACCGGAGTAATTGCGGGTCGAGGCTGTGGTCTTGGATACGGTCCGTGACCGTTTCGATGATAGCGGCGACGCGGTCGGCGCGCGCGAAAAGCTTCGCGGCGCGCGCTGGCACCGCAGATGGCAGGCCTGGAGTGTCGTAGAAATCGCTGAGGGTACCCACAGTGAGTCGGGGGTTGGGGAGAACATCACTCGTATATCCGGTGGCCTCGATAAGCGCTGCCGATTCATTGGTGGCTTGACTCAACAGCGCATCGGCATCGCCTGGGCTCAGCCACGCGGGGGCGGGCAGTGGGTCTGTCTCCTCAATGAGTGCCCAGATAGTTGCGCCGTCGGCATAACTGGGGATGAGAACCAGATGACTATCGCGATCGTTGGTGCGCACCACGATAGCGCCGGCCGAGTTTTCTGAGGTGGCTCGGGCGGACTCAGTGCCGGCCGGTAGCGCTGGTGCTTCGCCAGGCCCTGACAGGATAAGACGCACAAGCGGTTCGCGCTCACCGCGGGCAATGATACCTGCGGTTTCACGGCGAAGGTGAGCGAGAAGCGAGACGAAGGGACTACCGTCTGGCCCAAGTTGCTCACCGCCCAACTCAGTAAGGGCATCAAGGAAGTCATCGGTGGATTCGTGGCCCCACAACCATGCTCCGAGCCACACGGAGACGTTTTGAACAGGGGACCAGACCTCGGCGCGCATATCCATGGCTGGCCAGTGTAGACGATAGGGTTGACCGTTATGAACATCAATCCCCGAGACCCCTATGGCGGCGATATTTTCGCCGGACATGCACGCACCCACAAACCGCAGTACCCTGAGGTTCCCGCCGAACCCGGCATGGTAGTAGAAGTCCGGGGAGATGACTTTGTGGGCGCTGTGATGGGCGTCGATAAGACAGCATGGGGCCCAGTGGTCCGGCTTGAAGATCGCCACGGAGTGGAGCGCGTCTTCAACCTAATCAAAGGTGGCTTTCTGCTGGAAGGCCAACCTGTCACCCTGACTCGCTATGTAGAGAAGCAGGCGCCGCGAAAATCTAATTCGGGCTCGCGCCGCGTAGAAAACGTTGAGGCCAAGGTGGCTGCACCTTCCCGCATCTGGGTGGAAGGTGTCCATGATGCCGCGATCGTGGAAAAGGTATGGGGCCATGACTTGCGTGTGGAAGGAGTGGTCGTGGAATATCTCGAGGGCCTCGACAACTTGGAGGAGCGCCTTGCTGAGTTCCAGCCCGGTCCTGGGCGTCGAGTTGGGGTATTGGCTGACCACCTCGTGAAAGGGTCCAAGGAAACGCGCCTAACACAGACAGTGGGTGAGCACGTCTTGGTGACGGGGCATCCGTTCATCGATATTTGGGCCGCAGTAAAGCCCGAACGCCTTGGTTTTCGCGCTTGGCCTGAGGTTCCTTATGGTGAAGATTGGAAGACAGGTACCTGCGCTCGTCTGGGATGGTCCGACCCCAAGGAAGGGTGGAGTCGTGTCTATCATGCGGTGAGTTCCTTCCGCGACCTTGATTCAACGCTGATCGGTGCGGTGGAACGTCTCGTGGATTTCGTCACCACGCCGGAGTTAAAGAAGGAAGATCTCCTGTAAAGATAGTGTCACTGCCTAGTTCGTCGAGTTAGCGCGCTCAATGAGATTGACCGCGAGTTGCCATCCAGCAGTCTCTGCCGCCCAGCCAGCAGCTTGGAGGCGCTGCGACATGGCCTGCTTGGAAATGCCGAGCTCTTCAGCCGCCTCGTTTTGGTTAAGCCCACCACGCACAAGTGACGTAGCTTCGCGGCCTTCCATCGTGCGCTTGTTGAGGACGAACCCAAGTAGCGCAAAGGCCGCAGCAATGTCATTGGCTTCCGCCGCGCGGCCACGGCGATCGACCTTGGCGTAGACGTGACCCGCGCGGGCAGAGCCCTTGACGGCTGCCGTAGCGACAGCGCGAGTTTCCTTGTCACTAGCATCGTCGCCGGGGATAACCCCGATACCAATGGCCCAGTCGCCATCAGCGAGCAACGCCATCACCACGTCACAGACTGAGGAGGCCGAGTAGGCCACCGCACAGATGTCTTCCACACCCAGTACTTCAAACTCCCCGATGCCCTCCAAAGTAGATAGGGCAGCGGCGGAACGCTGCACCAATTCGGCTCGGCACACTGAACGGCCGCGGTAACGGGCATGGACTGCTAGCACTGTGGGAGACTCCTTCCGGCAAGAAACAAGCCTCAGTCTACTCCTTGTGCTTGACCTGAGTGTTCATGGTGGGCCGTGCGGGAAGGCGCGTGTCGAGCACCAGGCCGGCAACGCCCAGCACCGTGGCTGCGATGAGTGCGACGATGGTCAAGGGATCAGTCTGCCCGCTCAAAGCGTCACCCAGGAAGACGCCAATAGCCGTAGTTGGAATGGAACCAAAAAGTGTTGCAAGTGCAAAGTGTGCGACGGGAATAGGAGTGAGCGCCGCTACGTAGTTTACTAAGCAAAATGGAACTCCTGCGACGAGTCGAAGCGAAGCAATAGCCAACCAACCGCGATTTTCCAAACGTGAGTTGATCGTGAATACCGCCGGATGGCTTAGATGGGGGCGAATCCACTCGCCCAAAAGACGCCGAACCACGAGAAGCGACAGCGTTGCGGAGATCGTTAAAGCCACGAGCGACACTCCAAGCCCCAACCACGGGCCAAAAAGCACGCCAGCGGCCACTGTCCACACGGTGCGCGGGATAGGGAACTGCGTGAAAAGGACGTAGGCGGCAGTAAAGGCCACGACAAACCACGGGCCGAGGTGTTCCGACCACTGGCGTAGGGCGGCGACATCGGGAACGTCGACAAGCACAGCCGCCGCGAGCAACGCCACGCAGCCGACACCTACGAGGAGCCAACGCCGCCATGACCATGCGCGCACGCTGTTCCACGCGGCGAATCCTAGCGATCTTAGGAAGTCACCTGCATTGCGAATCCACCGTGAGCCCATGGGGAATAAGCCTAGCGCTGTTGGTCGCGTCACCTACATCCGGGCTGGCAGCTGGCAGTTTCCTGTGGTGTTGGAAACAAGTTGCTGGGGCAGCCACTTTCGATTCGTCGTTGCCAGCGAAGCAGGAGGATACTGATACACGTTCGCGCGCACGGAGCGCGCCTTATCGCTAGGAGAACCCTCCATGGACTTTCTACACAACCTCACGTCCTACATGGACGCAGCCACCTTGCTTGAGGCGTTTGGCCCCTGGGTGGTGGCCGGACTGGCCGTTGTCGTCTTTATTGAATCTGGCGTATTATTCCCATTCCTGCCCGGCGACTCACTCCTCGTCATGGCAGCGACCCTGCGCCACGAGCTGCACGTGTCTATTTGGGCCCTCGTGTTTGTCGGCATGGCAGCCGCAATTATCGGCGACCAGGTGGGCTTTTGGATTGGACACCGCTTTGGCCGCGGCCTTTTTAAGAAGGACGCGAGGATTCTCAAGCTGGAGTACCTCCGCTCAGCCGAGGATTTCTTCCGCAAGCATGGCCCTCTGGCGCTCGTCTTAGGCCGTTTCGTGCCCATCGTACGCACCTACATTCCAGTTGCCGCTGGCACGGCAAACATGCCCTACAAGAACTTTGTGGGCTGGAACGTTAGCGGAGCAGTGACCTGGGTTGTATCCATGAACCTGATTGGCGTCTTCCTCGGCAGCATCCCAGGCATCGCGGATTCCATCGACAAAATCATGATTCTTGTCGTAGTGATCTCCGTAGCACCAATCGTTATCAAGGGCCTCCATAGCTACTTCACCGGAAAGAAGAAGGCCACGGTCGTCGAAGAGTTAACCCCGCTGGCTTAAAATTTAAGCCCACCCCACAGCATGTGACCGTCTAAAGGTTAACGTAGCGCGCATACTCGCCACGCAGGCGCGCATGAGTGACGTAGATAGGCTCATTATCCACTGCCGTCTTAAACTCCTCCGTGAGCCCAGCCATGACAGCATCACGAGCCTCAGAATGCGTGGCGTGGAAGCTCATAACCTCACCGTCCACGACGGCCTCACCGCGGCGCTTGACGACGACATACTCGGATCCCTCCGGAGCGTCGATGACCTTGCGCTGGGCGGTAAACGGGTCGAGGTACGTGAAGGTCGCCGTCATACAGAACTCCTTGAATGGCACGCGGATAGGGGATAAGAGCGCTTCGTGGCTCATGTCACGCCCCACTGTACCGGCAAACAGAAACCCCACGCTTCACTGACTCTTTCATTCCTCAGTGATGCGCGGGGCTAAGTTATGTGCCTGAGGGGACGTCTGGTTCGGAGACATCGATCCTCTGCGGCTTTTCCGCACCGAGGTGACGGCTGCTGAAATTAAGCCGGTGTGAGGCCTAGCTCTGCTGCTTCTAGCGCTTTCAGGAGCAGTTCTAGAAGTGTGACTGAACCTATGAACGACAGCTGAGGTCGGAACCAGGTCTCGAATACCTGTCACTGTCATTCACCGTAGATAGTGGCCAAAATTCAGTTTCTGGCCCTTATCTGCCGTGAATGTGGTCTCAGCCTGTATGTCGGGCTCGGCTCCAAAAACGAAAAATCTCGAGACAACGACCGGAACGATGTCTCGAGACTTCACACTGTGCCCGAGGGGGGACTTGAACCCCCACGTCCGTTAATAGGACACTAGCACCTCAAGCTAGCGCGTCTGCCATTCCGCCACCCGGGCTAGGGTGTTTGTTCAGCCTCTCGGCTGGGCACTCGCATACTGTATCCCGATTGGCGTACAGTACACAAATCGCGACGTCATTCCGTATTTTTCTGTGCCTGCTTGCTTGCTAAAACACACCGATGAAAGTTGATAGTGAGCAAATCTTCTGCGTGCAAAAGTTCTGTCCAGTAGAAAGGAGATATGACTAGCAACACATCTGACAAGACTGCAACCGCTACACCGAGCTATGCGGCGGACTCCCGCTTCCCGGGGCCGGATCCCTACGCCCCGTTGGGAGAGGTAGCAGCGTTCACCGTGACCTCTACCGATATCGACGAAGGAACGGAGATTGCTGAGAAGTTCCGGGCGCCGGAGAATGTCTCCCCGCAGTTGGCCTGGACTGAGGTACCCGAAGGCACGAAATCTTTTGCTGTGACGTGTTTTGACCCAGATGCGCCGACTGGTTCCGGATTCTGGCACTGGGCTGCCTTCAACATCCCTGCGGATGTTCGTGAGCTCCCCACGGGGGCTGGATCTGCTGAGGACTTGGGACATGAAGGCGTCATTAGCCTGCGCGGTGACTCCGGCCAGCGTGTCTACTACGGTCCCCAGCCGCCGGCGGGCCATGCCCCGCACCGCTACCTTTTCGCCGTTCATGCGGTGGATGTGGAAAAGCTCGATATCGATCCTGACTCCACGCCTACCGTGCTGGGCTTCAACCTCTTCTTCCACACCTTGGGCCGTGCGGTTACCTGGGGCTGGTACGAGGCTCACTAATTCGCCCCGTTACACTCATCAGAATGACTAATCATCCCGAAACCGACGGAGTAGCCATCCCCGCCGGCCTACGAGTAGGTGGCGCTTTTACCTTGCTGGCCGCCGTGCTAGCACTGTTCGGGCTGGTCTCCATTTTTACCGACGGATGGGGAGCCACATTTGAGTGGACATGGCGGCGTCTCGCCATTGTGGGCGCAGCGCTTCTCGTCGGCGCATTCAGCACGCAACGACGCGACCAGCGCGGCAGCCGCGAGCAAATCATTGCGCTCGTGCTTGCCCTCGTCCTGATCGTGGCGAGCCGAGCTCTACCGAGCACGGTTCTCACCACAATGGGGCAATACGTGGTCTTCCTCTACGCTGCGGGCGCAGGCCTATGTGCGGCGGTCATCCGCCGCACAGTGCATTAATCAATCCATCCCAGGCCAGACCCCACGGCCTCGGAAATATTCCGTAGACCGTGGTTGCGAAGCTGGAGCGCAATGCCACGGTGAATATCCCGAATCCAGTCTGGTCCACCGTAAATCATGCCGGTATAGCCCTGCAGAAGTGAGGCTCCGGCGGTGATACGTTCCCATGCCTCTTCAGGGGTAGAAATACCACCCACGGAGATGAGAACGAGCTCATCACCCACGCGGGCATTGAGGCGCTTGAGCACCTCGAGGGAACGTGCTGCAACCGGCGGTCCAGACACGCCGCCGGCGCCCATCGCGGCCACATCATCAGCAGGCGTACGAAGACCCTCGCGAGAAATCGTCGTGTTGGTTGCCACGATGCCAGCGAGGCCAACCTCGACAGCCATGTCAGCCACTGCATCAATGTCTTCGTCCGACAGATCGGGAGCAATCTTCACCAAGACAGGGCGAGACGTGGACTCCACGACTGCCTCCATAATTGGGCGCAAGGATTCCACCGCCTGCAAGTCACGCAAACCAGGTGTGTTGGGGGAGGAGACGTTGACCACCACAAAGTCAACCAGGTCCCCAAGGACCGACGCACACTGGCGGTAATCGTCCACAGCATGCTCAGGGGCGGTCACCTTGTTTTTACCAATATTGATGCCGATGACGTCGTTGTAGCGGCGCTTGCGCAGGTTGCGCGCGGCATGGAGAGCTCCTTCGTTGTTGAAGCCCATGCGGTTGAGGATTGCCTTGTCTGGTTTAAGACGGAATAGGCGGGGAGCCGGGTTACCTGGCTGAGCCTTCGGCGTAATGGTGCCCAACTCCGCGTATCCGAAGCCGATGGGCGCCCACGCGTCTGGGGAGGAGGCATTCTTATCGAAGCCAGCAGCAAGACCCAGCGGGCGGGGGAACCGCACACCGAATACTTCTTGTTCCAGTATGGGATCAGTGACGGGAAGTACTTTCGCCAACAATCGGTTTGCGGGACCCGCTGCCTGCAGTCCAGCAAGTCCCATGGTGATGATGCCGTGGATGCGCTCCGGGCTCAGCCGGAACATTCCCTTAAGAGCTACCTGATAGGCGGTGTGGCGAGCGCGGTCGAGCGCGGAATACTGCATGGAGAATCCTTCTAATCCGTAGTGGCTGGTGGAAGAGTAAGTGATGGAATGGGATAACTGCCGTTAGTGTCTCTGTGACTCAGTTGCTGGACGTGCCTAGGAGTCGCCAAGCTCCGGATCGTTGATGAACTGCAGACCGTCACCGCTGACAGAAGCGGCGACCAGTGTGCCGTCGCTAAGCACGGCAATATTCTGCGCGCCCGCTACCGTTTCAACGCTTCCGACGAGTTCCGGAACTCCGGAGGAGACAGTGTAGGCATGAAGCAGGTTGTTGTCGGTGGTCGTGACCCAGGCCAGTTCCCGTTCATTGTCCCAGGCTACAGCCCAGGGCGTGCCCTCCGTGTTGCCGAATTGGTGGAGACGGATGACGTCGCTCGCAGTGTAAATTGCCACACGTTTGCCTACGGTATCCGAAGCGACGACCACCGCTCCGTCACCGCCGGCAATCTGACCAACACCCTGGCCCACGCGCAAACGGCCGCCGGCGCGGTCCTTCTCCCAATCCAGGGATTGGATTGTGGAGTCCTGGCGCAGAACGCGGACGACGCCATCCGCCCCATCCGGATTAGGCACGGAAATAAGCTGGTCACTGCCTGCTTCTACTGTGATAGTGCCGGTCCGCTCGCCATCCTCGTAGACGCCCACAGTCGCAGAATCCGCCGAGCTCACGAAGATCTCACCAGTAGAGGTTTCGGCGGCGACTGTCACTGGTGCTTCCTCATCCACCGCAAGCTCCTGCGGAGAAGCTGGCTGCTGTGGATCAATGAGAAGAACTTTATCGCCGCAGGCTACGACAAAATGAGAGGAAGATGCGGTGAGGTCTCCACAGTGCTTATCGATGTCCACGCGCGTCGCCTTATCCGCCTCAAAGTCAGACTGAGTGCCTACCGTGAGGACTTCTGCGGTACGGACTGCGAGAACGTCACCTAACGCAGCGGAGTCAGTAACCTTGTCGAAATCCACGACCTTGCCAGCCGGGTCCTGCGTAGCAGGGGAGTCGACAGGTTCTGCTTGGCCGTAGACGGCCGAGTCGGGATCTCCTCCTACTCCCACCGTGGGATCACACGCTGCGAGGGCAGACGCGCTGGTGAGGAGGGCACAAGAAAGCAAAACTCGACGCATTTTCACGATTCCTCATCCTAGCAGCCAGCGTGGTGCACACCGGAAGCCGCACGTGCGACGAGTAGGCTGTCGCGAGTGACTACAACAGCTGCTTCTGACGCCATGACATGGATGCAGGTCATTGTCCTGTCCCTTGTCCAAGGCCTTACTGAATTCTTGCCCGTGAGCTCGTCTGGCCACCTGCGAATCGTCTCTACGCTCTTCTGGGGGCAGGACGCAGGCGCTTCCTTTACCGCTGTCATTCAGCTCGGTACCGAGCTCGCCGTCATCGTGTATTTTGCCGGCATGATCTGGCAGATCCTCAAAGGTTGGTTCATTGGCCTTGCCAACAAAGACAAGCGCGGTCAGGACTATCGCATGGGGTGGATGGTTATCGTCGGCTCCATTCCTATTGGTGTCCTTGGCGTCCTTGGCAAAGACCTTATCCGTGACAATCTGCGCAATTTGTGGATCACGGCTTCTATGTTGGTGCTCTTTTCTTTCGTCTTCATCGCGGCTGAGCGCATGGGTAAAAAGACCCGCAGCTTTGAGGAACTAACCATGCGTGATGCCATCGTCATGGGCCTGTGCCAGTGCCTTGCGCTTATCCCCGGTGTGTCCCGCTCCGGCGGTACGATTTCTGGTGGCCTTTTCCTTGGCCTTGACCGCGAGGTAGCTACCCGTTTCAGCTTCCTTCTGGCCATTCCGGCGGTGATGGCTTCCGGGCTCTTCTCGCTGGGCGACGCCTTCGGCCCCACCGTTGGTCAGTCCGCTACCGGTATGCAGTTGCTCGTGGGAACAGGCATTGCCTTCATCGTCGGTTACGCCTCCATCGCATGGTTGCTGAAGTTTGTGGGTAACCACTCCTTCGAGTGGTTCGCTGCTTACCGTATCCCAGTCGGCATCATCGTCATGATCTTGCTGGCTCTGGGAGTGCTCGCGCCCTAACGATTGCCTTGAGGCGTGGCTTGCTGGCTGCGGTCGTGTCATCAGAGCAGGGCGCGCGTTAGGATTGTGGACATGCATTCTTGGCCTACACCCCACGTCGATTCTGTACCTGGCACTCCCGCCCCGCTTCACCTTTATGATTCGGCCGATGAGGTTGTCTCAAAGGTAGACATCACGGGTGATACCGCCAGCATATACGTCTGTGGCATTACGCCGTACGACTCCACTCATTTGGGCCATGCGGCAACGTATCTTACCTTTGACCTTATTTATCGCCAGCTGCTGGACAACGGCTATAAGGTCAACTACGCGCAAAACATCACCGACGTCGACGACCCACTTTTTGAAAGGGCCGAGCGCGATGGCGTGGATTGGCGCGAGTTGGGTACTTCGCAGATTAATCTCTTCCGCTCCGATATGGAGCTATTGTCTGTGATCCCACCGCAGCATTTCATCGGAGCGATGGAAGCTATTGATGAGATTACGGAGATGGTGCAGAAGCTTCTCGACGTCGGCGCGGCCTACACCGTCGATGACCCAGAGTATCCCGATGTCTACGCGTCAATCCAGGCCACGGATAACTTTGGTTATGAGTCCAACTACTCGCGCGGGCAGATGGAGACATTCTTTGCCGAGCGTGGCGGTGACCCCGACCGCCCCGGCAAGCGTGACCCCCTTGATGCTCTGATTTGGCGGGCACACCGTGACGGCGAACCCGCCTGGGAGTCTCCCTTCGGTCCTGGCCGCCCGGGATGGCACATCGAGTGCTCTGCTATTGCCACCAACCGGCTTGGTTCCACCTTCACGATTCAAGGTGGTGGCTCTGATTTGAAATTCCCGCACCACGAGTTCTCCGCAGCCCACGCAGAAGCTGCACTCCAGGTTGAACGCATGGCACAGGTCTACGTCCACTCCGGCATGATTGGACTGGAGGGCACGAAGATGTCGAAGTCACTGGGAAACCTCGTCTTCGTGCACAAGCTAGTTGAAGCTGGCGTGGACCCCTCTGCGATCCGTCTCGGAGTGTATGCCGGCCACTACCGCGGAGACCGTGATTGGTCTGATGAGGTGCTTGGTGCCGCTCAAGAGCGTTTGACGCACTGGCGTGCTGCCGCAAAGAGCCCACGCTCTGTGGAGTCCGTGCAGACGGTAATCCAGGATGTGCGAGCAGCTTTGGCCGACGATCTTGACACCCCACGAGCGCTTGAAACCCTTGACGCCTGGGCAGCTGAGGCAATCAATGAAAGCGCTGATACCAGCGAAGAGAGCACTGCAGACGCTGCCTCACTCATCCGCACCGCAGTTAATTCTCTGTTGGGCGTGCGCCTCTAGAGATCTTCAGGCATTATCTAGCTCATGAGCATTCGCGCAGAATTCCAGCCCACCGTTGACGAGTTCATTTCTAACCTTCAATCCTTCGCCACCGGCGATTACCTCAAGGAGGATGAGAAGGAGTTCTGGGAGGCACCTTTCGATGCCGCAGTCCTCCCGGAACTGAAGGAGATTATCGAAGGTTTCCTCGATAATTTGGACAAGCTTCCAGATGACCCAGAAGGTCCGATTCTGAGCGCTGCAGTGAAGCCATCAGTAGAGAAGCTTGGAGCCTTCAACCGTAAGAATGCCGATGCTGTTTTGGAGCCAGAGGAGAAGGAAGAGCTGACCGAGCTTATTCACTCTGCCTCGGCTGCCACAGGCGCCGACGATGAGGCCCTCTCGCAGCTTCCGGAGCTAGACTTCTAATTGACTGTGCAGATTCGTCGACCATCCGCAATCTTCTGGGATATGGATGGCACACTTACCAATTCCGAGCCGTTGTGGGAAGAGGCCACGTTCCATCTCTCAGAGAGCTTGGGACGCCGTCTCACGCCAACTGAGCGTCTTGCCACTGTGGGCGCGACCTTTGAGGACACGCTGGATATCTGCGCCGATAAGGCTGGCGTGACTTTGCAGCCAGGCGATACGGAGCGCTATCGCACGCTCATGTTTGACTACGTTAAATCGCTGTTTGCTCAACACCTCGAGATTTTCCCTGGCGTTCCTGAGCTGCTCAGCGAACTCAAGTCACACGGCATGCCGATGATGGTGACGACCAATACGGAACGCTATGTGGCGGATTCTGCTATTGAGGCGCTGGGCCGCAGCTACTTTGTGGACACCATATGCGGTGACGAGGTACCCCATGGCAAACCTGCTCCGGATATGTATGCCGAGGCCGCACGCCGACTCGGCCTAGAACCAGGGGAGTGCCTCGTGTTTGAAGACTCTGCTGCCGGAATGCGTGCGGCTGTCGACGCCGGCTGTGTCGTCATCGCTCTTCCTGAAGGTGACCACGTTGAGGTTCCACCAGAAGCAACCGAGATTTCCCACCTGCATTCTGCGCGTCACCTTGTAGGTGCTACTGCCGACGATGTGTATTCCTGGTTCACCCGCATCCAGCGCTAACACCACATAGAGTTCGGCAGTATCAATTTCGGCCGGAGAGCAGAATTCTATGCAGCGGTGTGGAAGAATATGCGCTTGTGAAGAATTTTGAGAGCCTGTTTGAGGAATTGTCCCAGAAGATCACCGCGAGGCCTGAAGGCTCTGGCACCGTGGAGGCCTTTGACAAAGGCATTCACCATCTGGGCAAGAAGATCATCGAAGAGGCTGGTGAGGTATGGATCGCCGCGGAATACCAGTCCGATGAGGAACTCGCTGAGGAAATGTCACAGCTGCTGTATTGGCTGCAGGTCATGGCGCATAAGCGCGGCCTGAAGCTCGACGACATTTACCGCTACCTCTAGAGAAAGCCACATCCATGATAAAAATTGCTGTTCCCAACAAAGGTTCCCTGTCCGAGTCTGCTCTCGAAATCCTCAAGGAGGCAGGCTACAAAGGCCGCGGACACAATAAGTCTCTCAACGTCGTTGATGAGGAGAACGGCGTTGAATTCTTCTTCCTGCGCCCCAAGGATATCGCCATCTACGTTGCTCAAGGCGTGCTTGACCTAGGCATTACGGGCCGTGACCTTGCCCAAGACTCCCGCGCCAAGTTCAACGAGGTGCTTAACCTTGGGTTTGGGGCTTCCACGTTTCGGTATGCAGCGCCCGCTGGTGAAGAATGGACTGTGGCCAAGCTGCAGGGCAAGCGTATTGCCACCTCGTACCCCAACGTTGTCCGCGACCACTTGGCTGCCAATGGCATCTCGGCAGAGGTCATCCGCCTTGACGGAGCGGTCGAGATTTCCATCCACCTGGGCGTGGCCGATGTGATTGCCGACGTCGTCTCGACGGGAGCCACACTTCGCCAGCAGGGTCTCGCGCCTTTCGGTGACCCCATTGTGGCATCGGAAGCTGTTGTCATAAAACGCGCGGGGGAAGAACTGAACGATGAAGAAAACGTTGTGCTCGGCCGTATTCGCGGCATCCTCAACGCCCGTCACTACGTCATGCTCGATTACAATGTGGCCAAGGAGAATCTCCCGGATGTCGAAGCTGTCACGCCCGGTTTAACAGGTCCGACAATTTCCCCGTTGGCACGTGAAGGATGGGTAGCAGTCCGTGTGATGGTTCCCCGCAAGATGGCTAACCAGGTCATGGACAGCCTTGCCGAGCTCGGAGCTGAAGCAATTCTCGCGTCAGATCTCCGTATTGCCCGATTTTAGGGGCAGATTCCAAACATTTTATTCGTACTCCTGGCTACGATGAAGGGTGACCACCGTCGTTCTTCGATTTATATGCAAGGAGTCAGCCATCATGGCAAAGTCCACTAAGAAGGATGCTCAGACCGAGACCAAGGCCGCCAAGTCTGAGGTTGAGGAGAAGGCCACGAATAAGGCCCCGAAGACTACGAGCACCAAAAAGACTCGTACTGAAACCGACCTCCTCGGCTCCATGGAGGTTCCCAACAACGCGTACTACGGCGTCCATACGTTGCGCGCAATTGAGAACTTCCAGATTTCCTACGTAACCATCAACACCATTCCGGACTTTATCCGCGGCATGGTTCAGGTTAAGAAGGCCACCGCAATGGCCAACCGCCGCCTTCACGTACTGCCAAAGAAGAAGGCAGAAGCCATCATCTGGGCGTGTGACCAGATCTTGGAAGAGGGTCGCTGCATGGATCAGTTCCCGCTGGATGTCTTCCAGGGCGGCGCCGGCACCTCCCTCAACATGAACACCAATGAGGTCGTGGCTAACTTGGCACTTGAGCACCTCGGTGAGGAAAAGGGCGCCTACGACGTCATTAACCCTAATGATGACGTCAATATGTCTCAGTCCACCAACGATGCGTACCCGACTGGCTTCCGCCTAGGCCTGTACTACGCCATGGAGGACCTCATTGACCGTATCGATGCCCTGCAGGCCGCTTTCCATGCCAAGGGCAACGACTTCTACGACATCCTGAAGATGGGCCGCACCCAGCTCCAGGACGCCGTTCCGATGACTCTCGGTGACGAGTTCAAGGCCTTCGCTCACAATCTTGCGGAGGAGCAGGCCATTCTGCGCGATTCTCAGAAGCGTCTCCTCGAGATCAACCTGGGTGCAACCGCCATCGGTACCGGTGTGAATACGCCGGCTGGCTACCGCCACCAGGTCACCGCCGCCCTGTCTGAGGTCACCGGTCTGGAAATCAAGACCGCTCGCGATCTCATCGAGGCAACCTCTGACTGCGGTGCTTACGTGCTTCTGCACTCCACGATCAAGCGTGCCGCCATGAAGCTCGCCAAGATCTGTAATGACCTGCGCCTTCTGTCCTCGGGTCCGCGCGCTGGTCTGGCAGAGATCAACCTCCCACCGCGTCAGGCTGGTTCCTCCATCATGCCGGGTAAGGTCAACCCGGTTATCCCAGAGGTTGTCAACCAAGTGTGCTTCAAGATCTTCGGTAACGACCACGTCGTGACCATGGCTGCTGAAGCCGGCCAGCTCCAGCTCAACGTCATGGAGCCGGTTATCGGTGAAGCACTCTTCCAGTCCATCCGCATTATGGGCAATGCCGTAGATACCCTGCGTGAGAAGTGCGTTGAGGGTATTACCGCCAACGCTGACGTCTGCCGTGCTTACGTCGAGAACTCCATCGGTATCGTCACCTACCTGAACCCGTTCATCGGCCACCACAATGGTGACCTCATTGCCAAGGAATCCCTCGAGACCGGCAAGGGCGTCAAGGAACTGGTCCTGGAGAAGGGCCTGCTCGACGAAGAGACCCTCAACCGTGTGCTGTCTGTTGAGAACCTGATGCACCCAGAGTTCCGTGGCCAGCTTTACGTTGACGAGTAAATCACAGCGTTGACACCCCCCTGCACGTGAGGGTGTCAAGGGCTGCTACCTCCAGCGCTCGCACCGCCATAACTGGCGTGTGCGGGCGCTGATTCGTCTCTTCGATGGTTGGGCAAAGATACGCCGAGATTTTTCGGGCAACTCTTTGCGGTATGCGGAAAAGAAGAGGGGAGGAGAGAAGGGGGAACCTCCTTACGGGTGTGTAGGTGGACACAATCGGGCTTAAGTACTCATTCTTTCGCTCAAATAGGGCAGAATAAAAACAGTCAGTTGTCGTGCTTGACCCCACAGGCATCGGGTAGGGCGCGACTTACCCACCTTGTCTTGCAGTACTGCTGCGAATATTGGAGTCACACAATGGTTGTTGTGCACATTCTTATTGTCCTAGCGGCGATTTACCTGGGTGCCCGAATCGGTTCCATCGGAATCGGTATGGCCGGTGGTCTTGGCGTCTTGGTTCTCGGTCTAACCGGCGTTCCCATTACCCGCGAAGACATTCCTTTCGACGTCATCGGTATCATCATGACCGTTATCGCCGCCATCGCTGCCATGCAGCGCGCGGGCGGTATGGATTACTTGGTCTATCTCGCCGAGAAATTCCTTCGTAAGAATCCAAAGCGAATCACCTTCTATGCACCAGTAGTTACCTGGCTCATGACCGTACTTGCCGGTACTGGTCACACCGCCTTTTCTACCCTCCCGGTCATTGTCGAGGTGGCCAAGGAAGGAAAGGTTCGCCCGTCCCGTCCATTGTCCATTTCTGTTGTAGCTTCGCAGATGGCGATCTGTGCGTCGCCGATTTCTGCAGCAGTCGTCCTCTTGGCCTCGTTGCTTGAGCCAATGGGCGTGGGCTACCTCCAGATTTTGGCCGTTCTAATCCCTGCAACGTTCCTCTCGATCTTCCCGGCAGCATGGGTAGCCAACCGCGCGGGTGTTGAACTTGAGGACGATCCCGTATACCAGCAGCGTAAGGAACAGGGCCTCGTCAAGCTTTCGCAAGGAGCTTCCAACTACAGCCCAGTGCAGGGTGCGAAGTCTTCCGTCATCATCTTCCTGGTGGCCATCGTCATCGTCATGCTGTGGGCTACGCTGACCTCGTCGCAGGTGGGACTCATCGAGGAGCCAACGCTGCCGCGCAATGAGGCCATCATGACGGTGATGCTTACCGCAGCAACCCTGATTGTGATGCTGACTAAGGTTCCGGCCGGCGATGTACTCAATACCCCGGTTTTCAAGTCCGGTATGTCCGCATGTATTTGCGTGCTGGGCGTCGCCTGGCTGGGCACCTCACTGATTAACCACTATATGGAGGATATCCAGGCGCTTTCCGGAGAAGTCATCGCATCGGCACCGTGGCTGCTGGCACTCGTTCTCTTCTTCGCTGCGGCTCTCCTGTACTCGCAGGCAGCCACCACCAAGGCCCTCATGCCGGCTGCGTTGGCGCTTGGTGTTAACCCACTTACCGCTGTTGCTGCCTTCCCGGCAGTGTCCGCACTGTTCATCCTGCCGACCTACCCGACTCTGCTCGCAGCAGTGGAGATGGACGATACCGGTTCGACGCGTATTGGCAAGGCAGTCTTCAACCACCCATTCATCGTTCCGGGCGTGCTGAACATCGTTCTGTCGATTGTTCTCTGCTACGTCTTCGGCGCCGTCATTATCTAGCCGGAGCACGCTAAAAATCGGCCCCTCACCGCGCTAAACTGGTGGGCATGAGTACGCAACCTTCAGACGTTGAAATTGCCCAAGCCCACCAACTGGAACCGATTACTTCGATCGCTGCCCGCGCCGGTATTCCAGATTCAGCACTGATTCCATACGGCCACACCAAGGCCAAAGTGGATATCACCCAGATCGAGGACATGCCCACGAAAGGAAAGCTTGTTCTCGTCACTGGTGTGTCGCCAACTCCGGCCGGCGAAGGTAAATCGACGGTTCTCATTGGCCTCACTGATGCCCTTGCCTCACTAGGCAACAAGGCTATTGTCGCTCTGCGTGAGCCATCCCAGGGTCCCGTCATGGGTATCAAGGGCGGCGCTGCAGGTGGTGGATATTCACAGGTTGTGCCTATGGAGGACATCAACCTCCACTTCACCGGTGACTTTCATGCTATCGCTGCTGCCACCAACACGTTGGCAGCCATCATTGATAACCACATCCACCAAGGCAATGCGCTCAACATCGATCCGCGTCGCGTAACGTGGCAGCGCTGCGTCGACGTCAACGACCGTGCCCTGCGCAACGTCGTTACTGGTTTGGGCGGACCGGCCCACGGCGTGCCGGGGGAGACTGGCTTCACCATTACGGCAGCCTCTGAAATCATGGCAATCTTGGGTCTTGCTACGGACCTCGCTGATCTGAAGAAGCGCCTTGGTGACATCACGGTGGGCTACACCTACGACCAGAAGCCAGTGACAGCGCGCGAACTGGATGCCGAAGGTGCCTTGACTGCGCTTATGCGGGACGCACTTAACCCAAACCTGGTACAGACCTTGGCTGGGACGCCGGCCTTCGTCCACGGAGGCCCCTTCGCCAACATCGCCCACGGTTGCAATACTCTGCTCGCAACCCAGACTGCAATGCGCTTTGGTGACATCGTCCTGACTGAAGCTGGCTTTGGCGCTGACCTCGGCGGCGAGAAGTTTATGGATATCAAGGCCCGCTTTGGTGATCTTGATGTAGCCGGTGCCGTGGTTGTGGCCACTATTCGTTCGCAGAAATACAACGGTGGCCAGCCGCGCGAGGAACTCACTACAGAGAACCTTGACGCGTTGAAGAAGGGCGTGGTCAATCTCGAGCGCCACGTAGAGAATCTCCGCAGCTTCGGACTGACCCCAGTTGTTGCCCTCAACCTGTTCGGCAGCGATACCAACGCGGAGCGTGACTTCATGCGTCAGTGGGCCAAGGAATTCGGTGTCGCTCTCGAGGAGGCTGATGTCTGGGCCAAAGGTGGCGAGGGCGCAATCGACCTTGCACAGCTGTTGCTCGAGAATCTCTCTGAGGGCAGCTCGAAGCAGCTCTACGATCCTGAAGAGGGCATTGAGGCGTCTATCCAGACCATTGCCACCACGATCTACCGCGCTGAGAACGTTGAGTACTCTTCCAAGGCTCTCAAGGATCTGAAGTACATTAAGGACAACGGCTGGGAAAACTACCCAGTAGTGATTTCTAAGACCCAGTACTCCTTCTCTGACGACCCGAGCCAACTCGGTGCACCGGAGGGACATACCTTGCACGTCCGCGAGCTCCAGCCGCGCACTGGCGCCGGCTTCATCGTGGCGTTGACGGGTGATGTGATGACCATGCCGGGCTTGCCTAAGAAGCCAGCAGCGAACAACATCGATGTTGCTGCAGATGGAACGATTTCCGGCCTGTTTTAAGGCTAGGCCCGGTGCGGCTGGGTTGTGTGGACGCTAGTAGAGCGGCTATTCGACCGTTCTACTCCGGCCAGCCGGGGTACTCGGGCGGCGTTCCGCCAAAGGCCGGGCACAGGTCCTGAAATGAGCACCAGCCGCACAGCTTCGAGGTCTTGGGGCGAAAAACGCCAGCCTTGCCATCACCTTCGATTTTCGCCCAGAGCTCACCCAAGTCACGCTCGAAATATTCGAGTTCCTCGGGCCCTGGGGTAAGGAACATTGAGTCCAGCACCTTGAGATACATCAGGCGCAACTGCGCCGGAATCGTGCCCATAAGCCGCCAATACACGAGTGCATAGAAACGCATCTGGAACTGCGCATCGTGTGAATACCGGGGAAGAGGCTTTTTACCGGTCTTGTAGTCCACTACACGTACTTCTCCGGTGGGTGCTACATCAACGCGATCAATGAAGCCGCGGACGGGCACACCATTGGGCAAAACCGTATCCACGTACATCTCGCACTCGTGGGCATCGAAGCCCTGTGGGTTCTCCATCTGGAAATAACCCTTGACCAGTTCACGTGCCTCGACGAAGAAGTCTAGTTCTTCCTCGGCAGGGACGAGCTCCCTCAAATCAGGGTCGGCCTCAATCATCGTGGACCATTCCGGCTTAATCATCTTTACTGCGGCCGGGTAGTCACGTTCCGCGCGGGGGAGCTTATGCATATTTTCCAAAACAGCATGAACCAGCGTTCCCTTGACCTGCGCCCTGGTCTTGGGCTCAGGGAGTTTGTCAATAGCCCTAAAGCGATAGAGCAAAGGGCACTGGTTGTAGTCGGACGCGCGGGAAGGGGAGAGGGCTAGTCGTTTCGGCATGATGCTGCCTAGCCTAGCGCACGGCTCATGAAAACCCTGCTGCGCATACTTGAGGACGCACTGCTGCTAACCGTGGCAAGCTAGAAGGTATGACTACGACGGATACCACGAAAGACTTTCTCGACTTCATCGCTGCCAGCCCCTCCTCCTACCATGCTGCTGAAGAAGTAGCGCGCCAGCTGACGGAGGCGGGATTTCGCCGCCAGGAGGAAAACGAGGAGTGGTCAGCCGAACCCGGTGGACACGTCATGGTGCGGGGAGGCGCAGTCATGGCGTGGTATGTGCCGGAAGGAGCTAGCCCGGAGTCCGGATTCCGCATCATCGGTTCTCATACCGACTCCCCAGGCCTTGCCCTCAAGCCCACTCCGGACTTCGATTCCGCTGGGTGGCAACAGGTAGCTGTGGAAGTCTATGGCGGCGTTTTGTTGCACAGTTGGTTTGATCGCGAGCTCACCGTGGGCGGTCAAGTTTTGACTAAGGATGGTGCCCGCCACCTCGTCAACACTGGTCCACTCCTGCGCCTGCCGTCGCTGGCCATCCACCTCTACCGCAAGGATGAATTCAAGCCCGACCGTCAACGCCACATGCAGCCGGTGCTCTCCGTAGGTACGCCGGAGACCTCCGTGATGGGCGTGATCGGCAACCAGCTCGGCATTGAACCCGATGACATTGGTTCCTTCAATCTCATTACTGCGGATGCCCAGCGCGGGGAGGTCTTCGGCGCGGGGGAGAAGCTCATCGCTGCCGGGCGTATGGATAATTTGTCCTCCGTTCATGCCTCACTGCGGGCGATGGTTGGAGTGGCGTCGTCAAGCACAGCGCCTAACAACCAAGACATCCTGGTAATGGCCGCATTTGACCACGAAGAGGTCGGCTCCTCCTCCCGATATGGTGCCGGCGGCCCCATCCTGGGAGACGTGCTCACGCGGACCGCGCGTGCGCTCGGCGCGAACGAGGAACAGCGTTTCCAAATGTTCGCCCGCTCCAGCTGTGTATCAGCAGATGCAGCGCACTCGGTGCATCCGAACTATGCGGACAAGCACGATCCTACGCACCACCCGATCATCGGCCAGGGTCCAGTGACCAAGATCAACGGCAACCAACGCTATGCCTCCGATGCTGTCACGGTGAACCTCTGGGAGGACGCGTGCCGCCGCGCAGGTGTTCCGTACCAGCGCTTCGTGGGCAATAATGATGTGCCGTGTGGTTCCACGATTGGTCCTATCTCCGCCACGCGCTTGGGTATCCCCACTGTGGATGTCGGTGTGCCGATGCTGTCGATGCACTCCGCCCGCGAGCTTGTGGGCGAACGTGACCAACTATGGCTCGGGCAGGCTCTTGAGGCATACTTGGTGGGTTAACCCGGACATCCCTCCCTCACTTGTGAAAGGTCCTTAACGCTATGGCATATTCTGGCCCCTTCAGCTACGGCGACCGCGTGCAGCTCACCGATGCTAAGCGCCGTCACTACACCATCGTCCTCGAAGAGGGAGGCCAGTTCCACTCGCACAAGGGCATCATCAATCACGATGACATCGTCGGGCTCGATGAAGGATCGGTCATCGACTCCACCCTGGGCAGCTCCTTCCTGCTCTTCCGCCACCTCATGGTGGATCACGTGCTCTCCATGCCGCGCGGTGCAGCAGTGATTTACCCCAAGGACTCCGCACAGATCCTGGTCGAAGGCGATATTTTCATGGGTGCCCGCGTGCTGGAGGCCGGTGCCGGGTCCGGTGCGTTGTCCATGACGTTGCTGCGAGCCGTGGGCCCACAGGGCCACGTGTACTCCTATGAAGTCCGCGATGATCACCTCGAATACGCCGTGGACAACGTCAAGGAATACTTCGGCGAGCAGCCCGAGTGGTGGAGCCCGCGCCTGGGGGACTTGGCAGATGTGACCGTCGAGGATCTGGACGGCCCTGTGGACCGCGTCATCCTCGACATGCTCGAGCCGTGGGAGCATCTTGAAAAGGTACGTGACATCCTCATTCCGGGTGGCGTGTTCATGACCTATGTGGCCACCGTGCCACAGCTTATGAAGGTGATGGAAGGCATCCGTGAGCTTAAGTGCTTTACCGAGCCCAAGGCGTGGGAGTCACTCGTGCGCGAGTGGAAGGTGGAGGGCCTAGCTACACGCCCGGAGCACCGCATGAACGCCCACACGGCCTTCCTTATTTGGACGCGCCGGCTTGCCGACGGCGTCACGCCGCCCCGCCCACAGCGCCGCGCACGAAAGTAGGGGGTAAGGGCCTGCCCGCGCGCTAGGGTGGATCCTATGAACGATGCCACCAACGCCTCCGAGCACACCCAGTTGCGCCGGCAGATAGATCAACTCTCTGAGCGCAACACCAAGCTCGCCGCCTTGTTGAAGGATGCGCGCGTCAAGCTCCAGCAGCTTCTGGCTGAAGTTGACGCTTTGGCGGAACCTGCCTCCACGTATGGAGTCTTCCTAAGCTATTCCGGCCGGCCACACGATTCGCGCCGCGATGCCGAGGTGTATACCAATGGCCGCGTCATGCGTGTGAAGATTTCGCCCAACCTCGAGCCTGGCTCTTTAAAGGTAGGCCAGCAGGTGCGCTTGGGCGAAGGTTTCGTTGTGGTGGAAGCTTGTGCACCGGTCAACACGGGCTCGCTTGCCACGCTTCACGAGCGCCTCGGCACCGACCGTGCAGTCATCACCAACTCCGCAGGGGAGGAGCAGGTCGTTGTGCTCGCCGCGCACCTGCGGGACAATGTGCGCGCCGGCGATACCCTTCTTATCGAGCCGAAGTCCGCCGTCGCGGCCGAACGCGTGCACAAAACTGAGGTGGCGCAGCTGACCCTCGAGGAAGTTCCAGACGTCTCTTACGATGACATTGGCGGACTTGATGAACAGATTTCGCAGATTAGGGACTCTGTAGAGCTGCCTTTCCTCCACCCAGACCTCTACCGCCAATACGATCTTCAGCCGCCCAAAGGCGTGCTGCTCTATGGTCCCCCGGGATGCGGCAAGACCCTCATTGCCAAGGCTGTGGCGCATTCTCTGTCCACCTCCTTAGGCACGACTGCGCCCAGCTACTTCCTCAACGTCAAGGGCCCGGAGCTGCTCAACAAGTATGTTGGCGAAACCGAGCGCCGCATCCGACTCATCTTTGAACGCGCCCGCGAGCTGGCCTCTGAGCCTTCCGAAGACGGCAGCCTACGCCCAGTGATCATCTTCTTCGATGAGATGGAATCCATTTTCCGCACTCGCGGCTCCGGCGTGTCCTCCGATATGGAAACCACAGTGGTTCCGCAGCTGCTTACGGAGCTCGACGGCGTGGAAAAGCTCAACAATGTCATCGTCATCGGTGCGACCAACCGTGAAGAGCTCATAGATCCGGCCATCATGCGCCCAGGGCGCCTCGACATCAAGATTCGCATCAACCGTCCCACGAAAGACGGCGCGCGCGAGATCTTTGCCCGCCACTTCCCAGAGACGGTGCCACACGAGGGGGACCTCGCGGAGCTTATCGACGCCGCCGTGGACGATCTCTACGCTGACCGCCCCTTCGTTCGGCTGCTCTACGCCAATACTGAGCCGCGCGTGCTGCATTACCGCGATTTCGTCTCTGGTGCGATGATTGCCAATATCGTCTCTCGTGCGAAGAAACTCGCCCTTAAAGAAGCGCTCGACTCAGCCGATGGAACTGGTCCTGGAATTACCGCACAGCACCTCCACGAGGCCATCGCCGCGGAGCAGGCCGAATCCGAGTATGTGCCTACTTCCGCCACACCGGAAGAATGGGCCAAGATCGTCGCCGGAACCTCTGCCGGCGCACACGTCACCGGCGTCGAAGTGATGGGAGCATAACAATGAGCCGTATCAACCGAGTCATGGGGACTGAAACCGAGTACGGTATTGCTACCCCGTCAAACCCAGCATTGTCTCCCATCGTGACCTCAACGCATGCCGTCGTAGCCTATGCCGCGCTGCACACCGGGGCACGTTCGCGCTGGGATTTCCGCGAGGAACACCCGCTGCGCGATAGCCGAGGGTTTGATCTCAAGCGCTATCACACCGTTCCCGTCGTAGATCCGAATGCGATCGGCGTCGCCAACGTAGTCACCGCCAATGGTGCCCGTTTCTATGTCGATCATGCGCACCCGGAGTACTCTTCGCCAGAATGCACAAACGCGTGGGATGCCATGCTGTACGACGCCGCCGGGGACCTCATCCTGCGCCGCGCCGCGGACGCCGTCAACGAGCTCACAGCCCAGGGCACCTCGGTCCTCGCACACCACGACCCGTGCCCGCCGTTGAAGTTCTACAAAAACAACGTCGACGGCAAAGGTGCATCCTATGGCAGCCACGAGAACTACCAGTACTCCCGTGGCACCGATTTTGAGGACATTGCCCAGGGATTGATTCCCTTCTTCGTGACCCGCCAGGTGGTGACCGGCGCCGGCCGCATCGGCCTAGGACCCGATGGCGATGAACCCGGTTTCCAGATTTCCCAACGCGCGGACTATATCGAGACCGAGATTTCCCTAGAAACCACGCTCAACCGCGGCATTATCAATACCCGCGACGAGCCGCATGCGGTGGCAGAAGACTTTGGCCGCCTCCACGTCATCATTGGTGACGCCAACATGTCCCAGACCTCGAATCTTCTCAAGCTCGGCATGACCTCGCTTGTGCTCGATGCCATCGAGGACGGCATCGACTTTAGTGACCTGCGCTTGGCAGATCCCGTGGCAGAGGTTCAGCGTGTCAGCCGCGACCTCACCTTGAGCCATGAGCTGGTGCTTCATGACGGCCGCCGCCTCACCGCCCTCGACATCCTCCGTGACTACCGCGAACGCGTCACCGCCACCTCGGTGGCAGATGAGAAGGTTCTCGCTGCCTGGGACGAGGTTGTGGCACTTCTTGCTGACGACCCTTTGAAAGCTGCGCACCTGCTGGATTGGGTAGCCAAGTACCGCCTTATTAAGGGCTACCTCGACCGTGGTGTCGCCCCTGAGGATCCCAAGCTCGCGCTCATCGATCTTCAGTACACCGACATCGATCCCGCCAAGTCACTGCACCACGCGCTCGTGCGCAAAGGGCAGATGCGCACGCTCGTCACCGAAGAGGAGCTTATCCACGCCGCCGAGAATCCACCGAGTGATACTCGCGCCTACCTGCGCGGGCTCGCCACTCAGAAGTTTGGTGAGGACGTCCTCGCCGCTTCCTGGCAATCGCTGACATTCCACGTTGGCGAATCCAATGGCGCCGAGTCTGGCGCTGCCCATGTTCCCCTCGATGTGACCACGCGGCTGGGGAGGGAAGACGTCGGCACGCTGCTCGAATCCAGCGCGCACGCGAAAGAACTCGTGGAGGGACTACGCCAGCTGGGCGTGCCCATCGAGTACCCTACGTTGTATTAGAGCGCGCGTCTTAACCTGCGTCATCTCGTTTGTAGCTCACGAAAGGAGCCTTCACCATGAGTGGCAACCAATCCCAGATCAATGCCGGAGGCGGCAACAACTCCGGCGAAAACGCCGAAGAGTTCGAGTCCGGTCAGGTCAGCATCAACACCGCTGGTACCGACGATCTCCTCGATGAGATCGATGGCTTGCTGGAGTCCAACGCCGAAGAGTTTGTGCGCTCCTACGTCCAAAAGGGCGGCGAATAAAGGTGGAGAACACCGCCGATACTGCGCCTGTATACGCTCGGCGCATCATGGGCATTGAAACCGAGTACGGTATCACCGCCTCAACGGCTTCCGGTCAGCGGGCATTGTCCCCAGATGAGATTGCCCGCCTGCTTTTTCGCCCCGTCGTGGCGGAGTACTCTTCCTCAAATATTTTCGCTCCCAATGCGTCGCGCCTCTACCTCGATGTGGGGTCCCACCCAGAAGTTGCTACGGCGGAGTGCGATAGCTTGAGCCAGCTCATCGCCTACGAGCGCGCTGGTGATGTGATGGTGGACCGCCTAGCTCGACAAGCAGAAGAGGCTCTCGCCGCACAAGGCGAAGAACGCGCAGTCTACCTGTTCAAAAATAACGTGGACTCCGCTGGAAACTCTTATGGCTGCCATGAGAACTACCTCATTGGCCGCCAGATTGTGCTCAAGGACTTGGGCCAGGCGCTGCTGCCGTTCTTGATTACCCGCCAGCTCATCTGTGGCGCTGGAATGATCCAGAAGGCTAAGGGCGATGAGCCGGCACGTTTCGTGCTGTCGCAACGCGCCGACCAGGTATGGGAAGGCGTGTCCTCGGCGACGACTCGATCAAGGCCCATCATCAATACGCGCGATGAGCCCCACGGCAATTCCAAGCTTTACCGGCGCATGCACGTCATCGTGGGTGACTCGAACATGGCGGAACCGACAATGGCGCTTAAGGTAGGCTCCGCCCTGCTGATGCTGGAGATGCTTGAGGCAGGCTTCGACGTACCGCAGTTTTCCGTACAGGATCCTATCCACCACATTCGCGCAATTGCTCTCGATCCCACGGGGAGCACGGCTCTGCCGCTTGACGATGGCTCCACGGTCACCTCCCTAGAGGTCCAACAGGCCTTGTGCGATGCTGCTGCGCGTTGGCTTGACCACCGCGAGGATGCCGGTACCCCTACCGCGGAGATGGCACGCGTGGTTGACCTGTGGCAGCGTACGCTCGCGGCCATCGAGCTCCAGGATTTTTCCGGAATTGACCGCGAGATCGATTGGGTCATCAAGCGAAGCCTTCTGGAGCGCTACCGCACCCGCCTAGGAGGGGAGTGGAGCCACCCCAAGCTGGCCCAAGTTGACCTGACCTACCACGATATTCGCCCCGGACGCGGGCTCTATAGCGTGCTCGAGCAGCGAGGCATGGTTAAGCGCTGGATTGATGATGCTGCCATCGCTGCTGCCGTTGAGGAGCCGCCTCAGACTACGCGTGCCAAGCTGCGCGGTGAGTTCCTTGCCACCGCGCGTGAGCTCAATGCGGCCATCACGGTGGATTGGACACGGATGAAGGTCAACCGTCCAGAGCCCATGACAGAAGAGTTTTCCGAGCCCTTCGTGTCCGCGGACCCGCGCTTGGATGGATTGTTAGACTACATGCGTTCGCACCACAGCGTTTAGCGCTTAGCTCACGCCCCATTGAAAAGCCGCCGTCTTGAGCCTGAAGGAGCCTAGCACTATGCCGTCGTCCACTGACCGCACAGCCACCCGGGCTCCTGCACGGGATATGGCTATCGAAAGGCTCACCAACCTCACCTTCGCGTTGCACGGTGCCGCTCACCAGGGAGGTGTTCCAGACCGGAGTGCGTCTTGGATTCGCAGCCATGTCGAGGGCTACCAGGACAAAAGCGACGATGCCTTTAGCAAGCTGCTCTCCCGCGATATACGTACACTGCAGCGCGCCGGTGTGCCGGTGGTGCATTCCAGTGGTGCTGAGGGGCCGCTTTACCGGCTCAACCCGGAGGACTACCAGCTTCCGCCGGTCGATTTCACTCCCGAGGAAGCCATGGTCCTTGGCGTGGCCGGAGGTATTGGCACGCCTGGGGGTCTTAGCGACTTCAGTTTGTCCGCGTGGACCAAGATTGCTGCCTCGGGCGCTTCCCGTGACCTTTCTGGAGCACCCGTATACACGGCCGTCAATGACATGACCAAGCTTAGCCCGGAGCTGGTCAAGGCTGTTCTCACCGCCGTCCGCGCTGGCGTGCGCATTTCCTTTGACTACTACGCCACTCCGGCCTCCGAACCGGTGCGCCGACTCATGGATCCCTGGGGCCTGGTCAATCACCGTGACCGTGTCTACCTCGTGGGCTGGGACGCTGACCGTGAGGCTCCACGCACCTTTCGCGCTACACGTATCGATGATGTCCGCCGTTCCCGCCAAGAGGCCACGCATCTCGAGCAGAGTGCACCACTGCAAGACCTCGTCGTCGCAGCCCTACAGCGAGGTGAAACCGTCACTGCGGTGCTCGAGGTACCTCAAGGCCAGGCCGCGGAATTAGTGGATGCGGGGACGCGGCGCTCGGATGAGCGCGTCGAGCTTTGCGACGTCGATCGTGATTGGCTCATCCGCACTGCCGCAGGCTACGCACCGGACGTTGTTGTCCTTGAGCCTGAGGACGTCCGCGCTGACATCCTGTTTTTGCTTCGCCAAGGTAGGGAGGAAGAAGCCCATGGCTGATCAGTCCCACAAGTTGCAGGCGCTCGTGCGCTCCCTCAACCTGATCCCGTATCTGCGCAACCATCCGGGTCTGAGTCCTATGGAAGCTGCTGAGGACCTCGGGATGACGCCCGTGGAGCTTAAAGACGCCATCGATAGGCTCTTTTGCTCCGGTGTGGGGCGCAATACTGAAGACCTCATTGATTTGAGCTTCAGCTACCGCGATGGCATTGAAATCTACAATGACCAGGGCTTAACCCAAGCGCTACGCCTTACGCCAACGGAAGCCGGCGCGCTGCTGCTCACCCTCGAATCCTTGGAAGCAATGCCGGGGCTTGTCGACGTCTCCGCGGTCCATTCCGCCGCTTCCAAGTTGCGCGCCATTATGGATGACAAGACTGCCGCCATCTACGATTCCCTGGCCACCACAGACCCCGAGGAATCCGAGGTGCAGGCGGCGCTTGCGAGGGCCGTCGACAAGCGCCAGCAAGTACGTTTCACGTACTGGAGCAGGTCCTCTAACCGCACCACCGAACGCACGGTTCACCCAGCTCGTATCTTCATCGTGGATGGTGAACCCTATCTGGCGGCGTGGGATGACCCAGCGGGGGAGCACCGCACGTTCCGCCTTGACCGCATGCACAATGTTGAGGTTCTCGATGCTGCCGCGACCCCTCACTTGAGGGAGTTGGACTTCAACCCCGATTCACCCTTTGGTCTAGATCACACTCTCACCGCTCAGATTGAGATTCACCAAGAGTTCACCTGGCTAGCAGAGCACTATGACATCACTCTCGGTGAAGAGTTAGGAAATGGCCTCATAGCTGCGACGATGCCGGTCGGATCGGAAGACTGGTTTAGCCGTTTTGCCCTTGGTCAGGGCGATAGGTTGCGTGTTGTGGGGCCTGAGAAACTGGTTAAGACGATTTCGCAGCATAGAAAACGCGCCGTGGAGCGTTATACTAGTGGCTCGTAAATGGGAGCACGGTCGGCTTTCACAAAGGTGATTCCGTGACTCAATCACTTAACAGAATGAAATGAGGAATCTCATGCCGGGACCTTGGGAATGGGCAATCATCATCCTAATCGTAGTGTTGCTCTTCGGCGCCAAAAAGTTGCCCGAGCTAGCACGTTCGTTGGGACGCTCTATGCGCATCTTCAAGTCCGAGGTCAAGGAGATGAAGGACGAGAACAACACCACTAACGAGCAGGGTCAGATCGCTACATCGAAGAAGAACGACGAGGACTTCTGGAATAGCCCAGAGATGCAGCCGCGCTCGACCAAGCCGGTTGACGGCACGCAAGACTAGGCGCGGTCCTCACACCACTACTAGAATTTTCTGCCTGAGAGGGGAGGACGTGTGCCTTGAGCGATAGGAGCACACCACCAACTACTACGACGACGTCTCGCAGGCAGAAATGGACCTCAAAGCTTCGCCGCAAGCCTAAGAACCCTACCGGGGAGATGACCCTAGTTCAGCACCTGCAAGAACTACGCAGGCGTATCGTCATCTCTCTGCTGGCGCTCATTGTGGGCACCATCATCGGCTTTGTCTGGTATCAGAACGCCCCGTTTAACATAGCGCCGCTCGGCGAAATCCTTCGCGGACCATACTGTTCGCTGCCTGAGGAAAGTCGCGTTTCCTTTACTGCTGACGGCGAATGCCGCCTTCTGGCTACTAGCCCCTTTGAAATGCTGATGCTGCGTATGAAGGTTGGCGCACTGGCTGGGGTTGTCTTGGCTTCACCAATCTGGCTCTACCAAGTGTGGGCCTTTGTCGTTCCTGGCCTGCATAAGAACGAACGGCGCTTCACCTTTTTCTTCGTGACCTCCGCCGTGGTCCTCTTCGTGCTTGGAGCTGTGCTGGCCTACTTCATCCTTTCTGTAGGACTCGAGTTTCTCATGGGAATGGGTTCTGAGTACCAAACTGCAGCGCTCACCGGCGAACGGTATTTCTACTTCCTGCTGGCGCTGCTCATGATTTTCGGCGTGAGCTTCGAAATCCCGCTGCTCATCGTGTGCCTCAATTTAGTCGGCGTTTTGGAGTACCAGCACGTTAAAGACAAACGCCGCATCGTCATCGTCGTGATCATGGTGTTTGCAGCGGTGGTCACCCCGGGCCAGGATCCTTTCTCCATGCTGGTCTTGGCGTTGGCACTGGTCTTGCTCGTAGAAATCGCTTTCCAGTTTTGCCGTATCAACGACAAGCGCAACAACCGTAAGCGCCCAGAGTGGATGGACCTCGACGATGAGACAGCCTCTCCACTGGGCGAGGGGCCAGGCGGCATTGAGGCACCGACTCCCGTTGAAGCCCCGACGAGTGTCTCGGCGTCTCCATCGCCCTCCAAGGCCACTCCGCAGAGCTCCCAGCCAAGTACACAGCCGCCCCAGGGTGGGTTCTTCGACGACGTTCTCTAAACCTGCCGTTTCCAACTTCTAATTGAGACAGGCGCCTCACTGCGCCGAAGGTGCGCTGGGCAGGTACCCTGGGTGCTTATGACACTGACGCATCTGGATGAGTTTACCCGCGCCCTGCCGTACTCCCTGGATGACTTCCAGATCGAAGGTTGCCAGGCCGTCGAGGACGGCCACGGTGTCTTGGTCTGTGCGCCAACGGGCGCAGGTAAGACTATCGTCGGTGAGTTTGCCGTGTCCCTAGCGCTGAGCCAGGGCACACGTTGTTTCTATACCACGCCGATTAAGGCCCTGAGCAACCAGAAATACCACGATCTCGTCGAAGCCCACGGTGACGACGCTGTTGGCCTACTGACTGGTGACGTTTCCATCAACTCCTCCGCAGACATCCTGGTGATGACGACTGAGGTCCTGCGCAACATGATTTATGCCGGCTCCGGAGCACTCGACCGGCTGACCCACGTGGTCATGGATGAGATCCATTTCCTTGCAGATGCCTCCCGTGGCGCCGTGTGGGAAGAGGTCATCCTCAACCTTGATGAGCACGTCTCCATCATTGGACTTTCCGCAACCGTGTCTAATTCGGAAGAGTTTGGACGCTGGTTGAGCACCGTGCGTGGCGATACCACCGTCATCGTGTCTGAGAAGCGTCCAGTCCCGCTGGACCAATGGATGATGGTGGGGCGTAAGATTTACCCGCTCTTCGAACCGGATTCCGGCGGACAGGTCAACACTGAATTGGCGCGCCGCATTGAGCGGCTCGAATCAGGGGAGCGCACATCCGATCACGGCAACGACCGCTACGAGTACAAGCGTGCCAGCTTTCGCTCTCGCGCACGCCACAAAGGTGGCGACAGGCGCAGCGGAGCGCCCCGCGCCCAGGATCGCTACCGACCGCTCGGCCGCCCAGAGGTGCTCAAAGAGCTGCAGTCCATGAACATGCTGCCGGCAATTACTTTTATCTTCTCCCGCGCTGGCTGCGATGGTGCCCTTTACCAGTGCTTGCGCTCCCGCATGGTTCTGACCACTCCGGAGGAAGCAACTGAAATCAAGGCCATTGTGGACCGCGGAGTGGAAGGAATCCCGGAAGAAGACTTGCAGGTCTTGGACTTTAAGCGTTGGCGCGAAGCGCTGTCCCGTGGGTTCGCCGCCCACCATGCCGGTATGTTGCCGGCGTTCCGGCACATCGTGGAGGAGCTTTTCGTCAAAGGTTTGGTCAGGGCTGTTTTTGCCACTGAGACCTTGGCCCTTGGCATTAATATGCCTGCGCGCACGGTGGTGCTGGAGAAACTCATCAAATTCAACGGTGAGGCTCACGTCGATCTCACCCCGGGACAATACACGCAGCTCACCGGACGCGCGGGACGCCGCGGTATCGATACCCAGGGCAATGCAGTTGTCCAGTGGGCGCCGGCTATGGACCCGCAGGCCGTCGCCGGGCTTGCCTCTACGCGCACCTACCCGCTTATTTCCACCTTTGAGCCGGGCTACAACATGGCGATTAACTTGCTCGGCATGCTCGGCTTTGACGAGTCTCTCCGTTTGCTGGAGAAGTCCTTCGCTCAGTTCCAAGCCGACGGTTCCGTAGTGGAGGAGACCCGTGAGATTGAACGTGCAGAGCACCGCGTGCGCGAACTTAGAGCGCAACTTGAGGATGCCATTTCCCATTTGGCGCCGCCCACAACCGACGGCGAAGATGCCGCCGAGGTCCTTATGGACTATATGCGCCTTCGCCGGGCACTGTCTGATGAAGAGAAGGCCGCCCAGGCCACTAAGAAACACGAACGCCGCAAGGAAGTCGCCACTGTCCTTGCGCGCCTCCAGGTAGGTGACGTCATTGCCATCGCCACGCGCAAGCGCCCCACCTTGGCAGTCGTCATTACTCCAGCTAATCAAACCGCTGATCCCCGCCCGTGGGTCACCACCGAAACAGGGTGGTCCGGGCGCATCGACGCCGAAGGTATTGAGAACCCGCCCATCACCGTGGGCCACATGAAGCTGCCACGCGGAGTGCAGAAGAATCCGCGCCGCAACAACAAATATGTTCAGGATGCCTTCAAGCGGGACTTCTATAAGCGGCCGAAGAAGATGCGCACGGAACCACGAAACCGTCCCAATAAAAAGGTGGGAGAGCTGCGCGACGCGATTCGCCAGCACCCAGTCCACCACTGGCCGGCTACTGACCGTGAACAGCTCGCTGGGGTGGCCCAGAAGTTGGCTCGTCGTGAGCGGGACTTGGAAAAGCTCGAAGCCAAGGTGGAACGTGCCACGGATACCTTGGGCCGCACCTTCGAGCGCATCGTTGATCTTCTCGCTGAGATGGATTACGTCGAGTTTGAGGGCTACGGTGATGACCGCGAGCCCGTCATCACCGATGAAGGTGAGCGCTTGGCCAAGATTCATTCCGAATCGGACCTCCTCGTAGCGCAATGTCTCAAGAGAGGTATCTGGAACGAGCTGGACCCAGCAGAACTGGCTGGCGTGGCTTCCCTCTGCGTCTTTGAAAACCGCAAGGCCACTCGCGGTGAGGCGGGGGCAGCTACCGATCCCATGGCGGATGCGATGGAGGCTACGTGGCGGATTTATACCGAACTTGTTGCTGATGAAAAGCGGCATAACCTGCCTCAAACTCGAGAGCCGGAACCTGCTTTTGCGCTCGCCATCCACCAGTGGACCGCGGGTGCACCGTTGGCCTACTGCATGGCCGCCGCCAACGAAGCGGGCGCTGAGCTTACCCCGGGTGATTTCGTGCGGTGGTGTCGCCAGGTGGTGGATCTGCTCCAGCAAATAGCCAAGACCGGCTACGAGGACGATATTCGCCGCAATGCCCGGCGCGCCATTGACGCTATTCAGCGAGGTGTGGTGGCTATCGGCGCTTAAGGTCCGCGGCCGCTGCGATGAGTGCTCGGCGGTGGGGAGCAACCAGCGCCAAGGTAGCGATGCGCAGGTTCTTGCCCAAAGGATTGAGGATGAGAGCTTGGGTGCCTACGACCTCGTCATCGAGGAATGCTGGGCCACCTGAATCACCTTTCACCGCCGGCAGTGTGTTAAAAACCATGCCGGCGGGAGAGACTGTCGTGCGGAAATCGACAGACCATACTCGGAAGAAGGGCATGAGAAAGAGCCCTTGACGCAGCTGTGCGCGACGGGCCTTGCCCCGAATCCCCACGTGAAAACCGGATCGCGGAAAGATGGAGTCTGTGCAGCAATTCCGGGAACATCGCGAGCAGGAGCTGGCGAATCGAGCGCACACAGCGCCATATCGGTGCCGTCGATGGTGCGCACAGCTTTAAGCCGCCGGTTAAATCCACCACTCACCTTGTACATGTCACCTTCTTCGAGGCCGTCACGGAAGAAGTGCGCGCAGGTCAGGACCAGTTCAGCGCGGTGCTGAGTTTGTGGCTCGAGTGAGGAGTCCACTAATACACCCGAGCAGTACCCGTTGCGGGTGCGGATCTTCACGACAGCGGGATGAGTTTTCACGTGCTCTAGCCTATCGAGGAAGCGCACAGTACGGCACTCGGTACGGCCCAGCTCGGCGGGTAAGCTGACGGGCATGACTGATTACGCTTCCCGTCTTTCGCGCGCACGTGAGGCAGTGGCCGCACGCGGCATTGACGTTGCCCTCCTGGGCACTGGCGCTGAGTTTGCTTATCTCACTGGCTCTTGGGTGTCTTCCCATGAACGGCTTACGTGCTTAGTAATCCGCCCTGATGCCGAGCCGGTAATCGTGGCGCCGAGCACCGATATTGAATCCCTGCAGGGCGTCGACGCCGAGCTTCGCGGGTGGAAAGATGGCGAAGATCCGTATGCGCTGGCCCTGGAAGGGCTTAGCGCGCGCCATGTGGCGTTAGGGTCGACGCTGACGGCCGATCACGTGCTGCGCTTCCAAGCTCTGCTCGACGGAGCATCCTATGTCTTAGCCACGGACGCCCTCTCTGAGCTCTTTACTCGCAAGGACGCCGATGAAATTGATGAGCTCCGCACGGCGGCGCACGCAATCGATGCGGTCCACATCGAGGTGCCTCGTCTCCTGCAGCCGGGCCACACAGAGGCCGAGGTAGCAGAGGATCTGCGCCAGCTCATCCTGCGCGAACACAGCGCGGTTGACTTCATTATCGTCGGCTCCGGCGCCAACGGTGCGAACCCGCATTATGACTATGGTGACCGCGTGTTGTCTGCCGGTGATCCCGTTGTGGTCGACATTGGTGGCACGCTGCCGTCAGGTTACCACTCCGATTGCACGAGGACGTACGTCGTCGGTGGTGATGTCGCTGCAGCACCGGCCGAGTTCCGTGAGGCTTATGCAGTGCTGGAGAAGGCGCAGGCGACTGGACGTGCTGCGGCACGCCCCGGCGTAAGTGCACAAGACATCGACCGTGTGACCCGCCAGGTCATTGAGGAAGCCGGCTGGGGTGAGCACTTCACGCACCGCACGGGCCACGGCATCGGGTTGTCTACTCACGAGGAGCCATTCATCATGGAAGGCAATGAGCTGACGCTGGCGGAGTCCATGGCGTTTTCCATCGAGCCGGGCATCTATGTTCCTGGTCAATGGGGGATGCGTCTTGAGGACATCGTGGTGACCACCGCAGATGGCTATGAATCACTCAACCAGGCACCGCGGGAGCTGCGCTAATGGGTGCGCTGTTGATTCTCGGCGGGCGCAGTGATATTGGCGGAGAGCTCGCTCGCCGGTTGTGCCATGACCGCCCAGTCGTCCTGGCAGCACGGGGCGAGCACGGCATGGAGGAGTTACAGCAGGAACTATCCGCAGCAGGAGCCACCGCGGTCCATACCCTGTCCTTTGATGCCGCTGAAGTTGAGGGCCATCGGGACGTCGTCCAGCGCGCAGCACAGCTAGCGGGTGAACCCATCACCACGGCTGTGGTTGCCTTCGGCATCTTGGGGGATCAGGACCGTGCAGAACACGACGAGGCCCATGCCTTTGATATCGCGCTGGTGGACTATGCAGCGCAGGTATCCATGCTCACCGTGTTGGCGGATGTCATGCGTTCTGGCCACATCGTCGCCTTCTCGTCGATCGCGGGGTGGAGGGCACGCCGCGCCAACTATGTCTATGGCTCAACCAAGGCCGGGCTGGATGCTTTCTGCCAGGGTCTAGCGGACCGACTGCACGGCACCGACTTGGCACTCATTACCGCACGTCCTGGCTTTGTTATCGGCTCCATGACGACGGGAATGAAGCCGGCGCCATTGTCGGTGACGCCAGATGTCGTCGCTGAAGTCGTCACGCGAGCAATCGCATCCGGTACAGGCTCGCGCACGCTATGGATTCCACGCGCGCTTCAGCTCTTGGCCTGGATTATGAAGATCGTGCCGCGCCCTATCTGGCGGCACATGCCGCGTTAATCCTGCAGATAGGGTGATTGCGCGTCGAAGATGAACCCACGTGGGGCTAGGACGCGCAGAACGACGTCCGCATCACCATCCGCAAGGTCGTGGAGCACCAAGCCTCGCCACGGTGTCACCGTAATAGGTACGTCTAGCTGAGCTATCAGCCCGGCGTACTCACCCGGTAGAACACCTTTGTGCAAGCCTGCGCCCAGATCGACGCGGCCCTCAGCGGTGTGATCAGTGAGCCAACCGATGGGCGCATGCGCTGATGCTGAGAGGTCACGATCCGAGCCGACTCCTTCAGCTTTAGCGGAAGGCGTAGCTTCGCCCACGGCAGCGTCGCTAGTGACTGCAGTGAGAACGGAGTCGATGAGGGTGGGGAGGGCGTCGTCAAGCGCCATCACCTCACCGAACACCTGGCCTTCCCGGATTAGGCGCACCTCCGTGGTGTCTGTCGGATCATGCAGCTGTAAACCCAGCGATACTCCGTGCGCCACAATGTCACCGTGACCGCCGTCGATGCCGACGACGGTGTGGACCAACCGCGTGAGAGCAACCTCGTGTTCTGCCATAGCAGCAGCGAGTTCCTCAGCCACGCGCGCAGCCAGGTTACGAGCATGCAGAGACAGGGGAGAGGCCACGACGTGCGGGGCGCTGTGGGGCAGTGACACACTGCTCATATCGGCTTCGTCGTCCACTCCACGCAGAGTAACCACGCTGTGCTCATCAAGGTAGACGTAGCCATCAGCGTGTTCGCGCGCGGCCTGGCCTAGCGCTAGCCATTGCTCAGGTGTCACCACGCCGCCAGCAGGGTAAAAGTGCAAGGTATGTGACATGATGACTCAGTCTAATTGCCCAGGGAGGGGTTACAGCGAACAGGCAGGTAAACCAAGTAGGGTAGGCGGCATGCCCTTTGTTCTGTTCATCGCGTACATCCTTCTGGAAACCCTCGCCTTCTGGGCCGTCGCGAACTGGATCGGCGTTCTCTGGACCCTGCTTGCTTTAGGGCTCACCATGCTCTTCGGTATGACCATCGCCAGCTGGGAAGTGCGCCGGATGATGTCCTCCCGTATCCGCCAGACCGGGGACGGCGTGTATGTCATGGAAGACCCGACCCCAGGTAAAACCGCAGGAAATGTGGGTTTGACCATGGTGGGCGGCATGCTGCTCTCAGCGCCGGGTTTTGTGTCCACGGTGTTGGGTGCACTGCTGATCTTTGCACCGACGCGTTCTATTATCCGAACGCTCTTGGCTGCATCCATGTTTAAGAAGATTGAGAACCTCGGTGTGCGTGTGTATGAGGCCTCACCGATGGCCCAGCACCGTGATTCCTATGGTTCTTTCGGGTCTATGGGACCATCGGGGACGGCGGACCCGAACAACCTTCACCACGAGGTTATTGACGAAGATGAGCTGCGGGAGTGGACCCAGCACGTCAAGCCTGAGGACTTCGGGGACGGCAAGAAGTAGTGGTAGAGGTACTCGCTCGCCTTATTCTGGCCGCTGTCTCCGGTGGTATCACGTTTCTCGCCGTCGAACCACGCGGTTGGTGGGCTTCCGGCATTATCGGCATTGCGCTGCTCGTGGCTGCGTTGTCGCCGTGGCGAAGTAATGAGTCGAAGCTTCAGCCCACGCTAGCGTGGTCCGCCCTCATCGCCGCGGTGCACAGCGCGGTGCTCTACCTGTTTACGTTGCCGTGGATTGGTGAGCTCGTGGGCAGTATGCCTTACATTGCGCTGGCGATCTTTTTGTCCCTCTACAGCATTCTGTTGGGCATCGGCGGGGCGGCTTTGTTGCGGTGGCGCCATGGCTTCGCGCTCTTTCCCTTCTTCTACGTCGCCGTGGAGTTGCTACGCTCCTCAGTGCCTTTCGGTGGGTTCTCGTGGGTACGTCTGGCTTGGGGGCAGATCGAAGGCCCTCTGGCATACCTCGCGCCATGGGGCGGACCTGCGCTGATCTCTTTTGCCGTGGTGTGTGTCGCGGCGGGCCTGGTCGGTCTGACGCGAGCACCGAGACTTGCCTGCGCGCTCATGGCACTCCCATTGCTAGCGGGTCTTCTCGCCGGGTTCGGGATTAACCGTCCCGGTAACACTACGGGCTCGGTAACGGCTGCGGCAGTCCAGGGCAACGTTCCACGCCTCGGCTTGGACTTTGCTGCCCAACGTCGCGCGGTGCTGGACAACCATGTGCGGGTTACCGAACAAGCCGCCCAGGATGGCGCGCACCCCGACATCGTCATCTGGCCAGAAAACGCCTCCGATATCAATCCCTTCACCAACCAAGACGCACGGGCGCTTATCGACGCCTCCGCACACGACATCGATGCCCCCATCCTCGTCGGTACCTTGACCACTGATGAGGTGGGTGCGCGCAATACGATGCAGGTTTTCAATCCCGATGGCACGGTAGGAGAGCACCACCACAAGAAATATCTGCAGCCTTTTGGTGAGACGATGCCGATGCGGGATTTCTTTGCCAAGATTACCGACTTGGTGGATCTTGCGGGCGATATGAAGCCTGGTGATGGCCCCGGCGTGGTCACCATGGCCGGCACGACGGTGGGAGTTGCTACCTGCTACGAGGTGAGCTTTGATCAAGCCTTCCGCACGGCGATCAACAACGGCGCGCAGATACTTACCACGCCCACGAATAACGCGACGTTTAGTGACTCGGATATGACCTACCAACAGCTTGCTATGAGCCGTCTGCGGGCACTGGAGACTGACCGTGCTGTCATCGTCGCCGCCACCTCGGGCGTCTCCGCGATTGTGCATCCGGATGGCAGCGTGAGTCAGGCGAGTGGGATCTTTGAACCGGCTTATCTTGAGGAAGAGCTTCCCTTAAAAGAAGGCCGGACTTTTGCGGTGCGTTATGGTTCGCTCCTGCAATGGCTCATGGTTATCATTGGAACGGTCTGCGCGCTGCTGGCGGTCTATTCCACCCGCGTGGCACGCGGCAGCGCGCCTAGAAAAGAAGTCTAAAGGAGCAAGGAACAAGTGAGCTCGACCCACGAATCCACCCTGGTCATCATCCCCACCTACAACGAGATTGAGAACCTGCCGTTGATCACCGGCCGCGTGCGCGAGGCCACCCCGGAGGTTCACATTCTCATCGTGGACGATAACTCCCCGGACGGCACCGGTGAAGCAGCCGATAAGCTGGCGGCGGAGGACTCTCACCTGCACGTCTTGCACCGCGAGGGCAAGGGCGGCCTCCTAGGCGCCTACATCGCTGGCTTCGAGTGGGGCCTGGAGAAGGACTACCAGGTGCTGTGTGAAATGGACGCCGACGGCTCCCACGCTCCGGAGCAGCTGCATCTGCTGCTCGAGGAAATCGAGAAGGGCGCAGATCTCGTCATCGGCTCGCGTTATATTCCAGGCGGCGAAACCGTCAACTGGCCGGCCAACCGTGAGCTGCTCTCGCGCCTGGGCAACAAGTACATTTCCGTCGCCCTTGGCGCGGGCATTAACGATATGACCGCCGGTTACCGTGCCTTCCGCCGCGAACTGCTTGAGCACCTCGACTTCGACAGCTTGTCGAAGGCTGGCTACATCTTCCAGGTGGACGTGGCCTTCCGCGCCATCAAGGATGGCTTCGACGTGCGAGAGGTCCCGATTACCTTTACCGAGCGCGAGCTGGGTGAATCTAAGCTGGACGGCTCTTTTGTCAAGGACTCTCTCCTGGAGGTCACCAAGTGGGGAATCGCGCACCGCTCGGAGCAGGTCGCCGACTTCAGTGGTGAGGTATCCAAGCTCGCTACCCGCACCGTGGAAGATCTTGAGCTCGGTGCTAAAACCACCAAGGCCAAGAACGCAATCAGCGAGTTTGTCGCCGATGTAACCCACTTGGTCTCCAACACTCTGAAGCGCTAAACGCCGGTTTCGACCTCTTATGGCCCGTGAGCAGAAAACCGCTCACGGGCCTTTGTGGTAATGACCAGTTGCAGTGCTAATGTCGTAAGTAGCACTTCCACCGTGCAACGTGATTCACTTCACGCCATTCTCACACTAAGGATCGTTCGGCACGTACCTGCCGATGGAGGAGACACTGCAATGGCAACCGTATCGTTCAAAGACGCTACTCTGACCTACCCAGGCGCCTCAGAGCCCACCGTAAAGAAGTTCAACCTCGAGATTGCCGATGGCGAATTCCTCGTTCTTGTCGGCCCGTCCGGCTGCGGTAAATCCACCACGCTGCGCATGCTGGCGGGCCTGGAAAATGTTACGGATGGCGCCATCTACATCGGCGACAAGGACGTGACCAATGTTGCCCCGCGTGATCGTGACATTGCCATGGTTTTCCAGAACTACGCGCTCTACCCCCACATGACCGTGCGCGAAAACATGGGTTTCGCCCTCAAGATTGCTGGTAAGTCGCAGGACGAAATTAACCAGCGAGTCGATGAGGCGGCAGCAACCCTCGGCCTTACCGAGTATCTCGAGCGCAAGCCGAAGGCACTGTCGGGCGGTCAGCGCCAGCGCGTGGCCATGGGCCGTG
>NZ_KV810470.1:219313-271231 GCF_001812805.1 Corynebacterium sp. HMSC078H07
AGCGCCAGCGCGTGGCCATGGGCCGTGCCATCGTTCGTAACCCGCAGGTCTTCCTCATGGATGAGCCGCTGTCGAACCTCGATGCCAAGCTCCGCGTCCAAACTCGTACTCAGATCGCCGCGCTACAGCGCAAGCTGGGTGTCACAACCGTCTACGTCACCCACGACCAGACTGAGGCCTTGACCATGGGTGACCGCATCGCGGTGCTCAAGGACGGTTACCTCCAGCAAGTTGGTGCCCCGCGCGAGCTCTATGACCGCCCGGCTAATGTCTTTGTTGCCGGCTTTATTGGCTCCCCAGCCATGAACCTTGGCACCTTTACGGTGAAGGATGGGGTGGCAACCTCTGGCCAGGCGCGCATCGCACTCTCCGAGGAAACCCTCGCCGCAATGACGCCGGAGGACAACAACCGGATTACCATCGGCTTCCGCCCAGAAGCCTTGGAGATCATCCCCGAGGGTGAGTCCACTGAGCACTCCATCCCAATTACGTTGAACTTCGTGGAGGAACTCGGTTCCGATTCCTTCCTCTACGGCAAGCTTGTTGGCGATGGCGATCTTGGTTCTTCGGCCGAGGACGTGCCTGAGTCTGGTCAAATCGTCGTCCGCGCGGCTCCGAATACCGCGCCCGCCCCCGGCAGCGTCTTCCACGCCCGTATCGCTGAGGGCGGTCAGCACAACTTCTCAGCATCGACTGGTGTCCGTCTGCCCTAAGACGCCTGTGAAAAGAGGTGACCTGTCATGAAGGAATCCATGAGCATCACCTCCTCGACGTATGCGTCAGCGTTGCTGACGCTTCCGTGGGATACCCCTTTGGAGCACTGGCCCGATGAACTCATCGCCGCGCTGCCGAGGGGTATTTCGCGGCACATCGTTCGCTTTGTGGGTGTCGAGCGAGGCATCGTCGCGGTGAAGGAGATTGGTGTACGCACTGCTCATCATGAGTACAAGATGCTCCGCGAACTCCAGCGCTTAGGGGCGCCTAGCGTCCGTCCGGTTGCGGTAATTACTGGTCGCCATCCCGCGAATGAGGACTACGGCGAGCTCACGGCTGCTTTGGTCACCGAGCACCTGGAATTCTCTCTGCCGTACCGTGAGATCTTTTCCCGACAACTGACAACAGTGGAAGCCGAAAAGCTTATCCGCGCCTTGTCCGTATTGCTCGTGCGCATGCATCTGCTCAGCTTTTACTGGGGCGATGTGTCCCTGTCCAATACGCTATTTCGGCGTGATGCCGAGACGTACTCGGCCTACCTCGTCGACGCCGAAACAGGAGAGTTTCAACCCAATCTGTCAGAATCACGCAGGCTTTACGACGTCGACATTGCCCGCGTAAACATCATCGGCGAGCTCATGGACCTTCAAGCCGGTGACTGTCTAGACGCAGATATCGATGTCATCGCGCTCGGCAGCCTCGTCGAGTCCTCGTATCTCGAGCTCTGGGAGGAACTCACTGCGGAAGAATCCGTGGACGCGAGCGAGTATTGGAAAGTCTCCGAGCGGATTGATCGCCTCAATCAGTTGGGCTTTGATGTTGGCGAGCTCAAGGTCACCAAAGACGATTCCAAGCACACCGTCCGTATCCGGCCTGTTGTGGTGGACCCTGGGCACTACCGCGCGCAGCTCCTCAGTCTCACGGGGTTAAGTGTGGAGGAGCACCAGGCCCAGCGTCTCCTCAGCTCCATTCAGGCCTACCAAGCGGTGGAATGCAGTCCCCATGTCGGCCTTACCCAGGCCGCTCACCGCTGGATGACTCAAGAATACGAACCCACCATTGCCGCTATTCCGGATGACATGCTGGGCAAGCTTGAACCAGCCCAAGTGTTTCACGAGATTACGGATCACCGCTGGTTTCTTTCTCAAGATAGGGGAGAAGCCGTCTCTCTCCCAGAGGCCACCCAGTCTTATCTCGCTACCGTACTGCCATCTCGGCGCGATGAGGCACGCCTGCTGCGAACGGTTTCGCGCAGTTCCGATGCAGAACTCTAACCGTGCGATCAGCGGTTTGTTATAACCGCGAGTGTGCCCTCATTGACGCTGTGGACCAACAGATCTTCCAATGCCAGGGCACAGTTTCTTCATCTTTTAACCAGATGCGAGTCCGTATGCCCCCATAAATGGGGCACTTACGGGCACTTCGGTATGCATATGGTCACAATCGGACGTATTCGTGCAATTCATTTTTGTTTATGTGGATTATCTCACTAAAGTGGGAGTCAGGCTAACTAGTTCATAACTGGATATATCCCGTTAGTTTCGCAACTAGTAGGCGCCGGGTGGCTCTCCTTACTGAGGGCAATGGCCCGGAGATAACCACATACGCAGGGGTCAGCGTTTACTGCACGGCCCTTTAACCCGCGTTTCATCAAGAAAGATGAGGAAACAATGAAGCGTCTCACTCGCATCGCGTCGGTCACCATGGCCTCCATGCTTGCCGCCGCCAGCCTCGTAGCTTGCTCCTCCAGTTCTGCAGACGACGAAGGCGATGTCTACTTCCTGAACTTCAAGCCTGAGCAGGATGCCGCATATCAAGAGATCGCTAAGGCCTATACCGAGGAAACCGGCGTGAAGGTCAAGGTCGTCACCGCCGCCTCCGGCTCCTATGAGCAGACGCTCAAGGCTGAGATTGGTAAAGACGAAGCTCCGACGCTCTTCCAGGTAAATGGCCCAGCAGGTTTCATCACCTGGCAGGACTACATGGCTGACATGTCCGATACTGAGGTGGCAAAGCAGCTTACTGAGGATATTCCGCCTCTCACCACCGAGGACGGCGAAGTACGCGGTGTTCCGTTTGCTGTAGAGGGTTTCGGAATCATCTACAACGACGAGATCTTCGACAAGTACATCGCAACCTCTGGCGCAAAGATCAAGTCCACCGATGAGATCACCAACTACAAGAAGCTCAAGGAAGTTGCCAAGGATATGCAGTCCAAGAAGGACGAGCTCGGCATCGAAGGTGCCTTCGCTTCCACCTCCTTGACCTCTGGTGAAGACTGGCGCTGGCAGACTCACCTGGCTAACGCCCCAATTTGGCAGGAGTATCAGGACAAGAACGTAGAAGACACCAACGAGATTGACTTCTCCTACAACAAGGAGTTCAAGAACCTCTTCGACCTCTACTTGGACAACTCCACTGTGGAGAAGTCCCTCGCTCCATCCAAGACGGTGACTGATTCCATGGCCGAGTTCGCCCAGGGCAAGGCCGCCATGGTCCAGAACGGAAACTGGGCATGGTCCCAGATCTCTGAGACCTCCGGCAACGTCGTGAAGGAAGACAAGATTAAGTTCCTCCCGATGTACATGGGACTTCCGGATGAGGAAAAGTTCGGCCTCAACGTCGGTACCGAGAACTACCTCGGTATCAACTCCGAGGCATCTGAGGCAGACCAGCAGGCTACGAAGGACTTCGTCGACTGGCTGTTTACTTCTGATGCAGGCAAGGAGCACGTGGTCAACGACCTAGGCTTCATCGCGCCATTCGAGTCCTATACCGAGGAAGACACTCCGGACGATCCGCTGGCAAAGCAGGTGGCAGAAGCCATCGCGAACAAGGATCTCACCACGTACCCATGGAACTTCCAGTACTTCCCGTCCCAGCAGTTCAAGGATGACTTTGGCCAGGCACTCTCGCAGTACGCCTCCGGCACCATGAAATGGGAGGATGTTGTTGCTCAGTTCAAGGACAATTGGGCCGCTGAAAAGGAAACCAACTGGGGTTAATTGAGAACTCCTAAGAGGTTTCGGTCTCAGTAAGGGGACGCATCTGTCGGCGTCCCAAGCCCGCTCCCTGAAGTGGGGGCGTGTGCTACCCCTCTCAAGTGCAGTCAACGCAGGGGGAGGGGAAGCAGACGCTCTCACACACCGCGTGTGCGAGCCGCGCACGATTCACTCACACAGTTTCACTGAAATGAAGGTCTCACCACCATGCAAGCAACGCTGAAGAAGTACTTCCCAGTCTTTGTCTTGCCCACCTTACTGGCATTCATGATTGCCTTCTTGGTCCCATTCATCGTGGGTTTCTTCCTGTCCTTCACGAAGTTCACCACGATCACCAACGCCAAGTGGGTGGGCATTGACAACTACGTCAAAGCTTTCTCCGAACGCGAGGGTTTCATCTCAGCCTTCGGTTTCACCGTCCTCGTGGTCATCGTTTCGGTGATCACCGTTAATGTCTTCGCCTTCCTCTTGGCGTGGATGCTGACCCGCAAACTGCGCGGTACCAACTTCTTCCGCACAGTGTTCTTTATGCCTAATCTCATCGGTGGCATCGTGCTGGGCTATACCTGGCAGACGATGATCAATGCGGTCCTCGCGAACTATGCCACCACGATTTCGGCCGACTGGAAGTTTGGCTACGCCGGCCTCATCATGCTGCTCAACTGGCAGCTTATCGGCTACATGATGATTATCTACATCGCCGGCCTGCAGAACGTTCCACCAGAACTCATCGAAGCCGCTGAGCTCGATGGCGTGAACAAGTGGGAAATGCTTCGCCACGTGACCATCCCGATGGTCATGCCATCCATCACCATTTGTCTCTTCCTCACTCTGTCGAATTCCTTCAAACTCTTCGACCAGAACCTAGCACTGACCAACGGTGCGCCTGGCGGACAAACGGAAATGGTGGCACTCAACATCGTCAACACGCTGTTCAACCGAATGAACGTCGAAGGCGTGGGACAGGCCAAGGCCGTCATCTTCGTCGTCGTTGTGGTCGTCATCGCCTACTTCCAGCTGCGTGCGACCCGTTCCAAGGAAATCGAGGCTTAAGTCATGACTACCAGCACATCTGCGCAGGCCGTCCCGGCTACCAAGAAGAAGGAGCACAAGCTACCTTCAGACAATGAAACCCGCATGTCGGGTGGTGCAAAGTTCGTGGTCTATGCCATCCTGGTGTTCTTCACCGTCGTGTTCTTGGGCCCGATCCTCTTCATCTTTATCAACTCCTTCAAGTCGAAGTTCGCGATTTCCTCCGACCCGTTCTCCCTGCCGGTTGGCGAAACTTGGGTGGGCTTTGAGAACTTCATGGTGGGATTGACCAAGCAGGGTTTCCTTGAGGCCACGCTGTGGTCCTTCGTCATCACGATCCTCTCCGTTATCGTTATCGTGTTCTTCTCCGCCATGACGGCGTACTACATCACGCGAGTCAAGACCTGGTGGACTAGCCTGCTGTACTACCTGTTCGTCGTCTCCATGATCATTCCGTTCCAGATGGTCATGTTTCCGACGGTCAAGATTGCTGACATGCTCCATCTCAACAACCCACTTGGAATTGTGGTCCTGTACCTGGGCTTTGGCTCGGGTCTCTCGGTGTTCATGTTTGCAGGTTTCGTGAAATCAATTCCTATCGACGTCGAGGAAGCCGCCATGATCGATGGTTGCGGCCCACTCCAGAATTACTTCCGCGTGGTGTGGCCAATGCTGAAGCCCACCGCAGTGACGGTTGCGATTCTTAATGCCATGTGGGTATGGAACGACTACCTCCTGCCGTACCTGGTCATTGGTTTGTCGACCCGCTACAAGACCATTCCCGTGGTTATCCAGTCCTTCGTAGGCTCCAACGGTAACCGCGATATGGGTGCCATGATGGCCATGCTCGTGCTCGCGATCATTCCGATTGTGATCTTCTACTTCTCGACGCAGAAGCACATCATTGAAGGCGTGGCCGCGGGAGCGGTCAAGGGCTAAGCAATCTCCACGACAACACCTTCATGCCAACAAGCCTCCCGTAATCTTTCGGGAGGCTTGTTCTCTGCCGCCAGCTCCCATCCGATACGTTAGGAAACCATGAACCGCTTGCTAGGGCCCGAATCGAAGTTCTATGCCGTTCTGAGCCTGTTCGCTGACCTCGTCATCGTCAACGTGCTTGTCGTCATCACATGTTTTCCAGTGGTGACCGGTGGAATGTCGCTGCGCACGGCGCACGAGGTCACCGGTCACATGGTTAGGGAGGAAGGGTCGCGTCGTGGTTCCGCATTTGTCCGAAACGTGCTCACCCGTCCATGGACCAACACCGCTTGGTGGCTCATCTGTCTCGCCGCAGTAGGGCTAGCAACATATGAGTTCGCCATCATTGCCAAGGCGGACCTAGGACACATGGGAATCGTTTTACGGGCCGCACTTGTCTCTGGGCTCATCGTACTGAGCTGCATCAGTGTCTGGTTCTTCCATCTAGATGCGCCGAACAGTGGGTTTCGGCGACGCTGTGCAGCAGCCATAACCCACGCCGTAGCGCACTTACCTCGAACACTCCTGGCAATTGCGCCAGGTGTGCTCATGGTTCTCTTTCCGTTCTTTTTCCCGGGACAATGGGGGAGTTACGTCTTCTTCCTCGCCGTGCTCGGCCCGGCTCTCGCCATCTACCTAGCCGAGATTGCGCTGCAGTGGCCAGAGCTCTCGACGCAGGCCGCACGAGACTCCTAAAACAACAATAGGGTAGAGGCACCCACATGGGCCTCTACCCTTCTTCATCACCACACGAAGCTCCGCGCGGTTTAGGACTCGTTTTCTTCCTGTTCCTTCTGCTCCTTAAGCAGACGAGCCGCAGCGCGGCGGCGGGAACGAAGGCTTTCGATGCGTTCCGTCAACAGCTCATCGAGTTCCTCAATGGAGCGGCGCTCACGCAACATGTCCCAGTGGGTACGCGGCGGCTTGGTGGGCTTGGATTCCACGCCTTCACCCTCCACGAGTGTGCCAAGCTTACCGTTCTTGCACATCCACTCCTCAGGGATTTCCGCATCGTCCGCAAATGGCACCTCGTAAATCTCGCCGTCCTCGGTGCGGTACTTCACCATTTGGCGTGGCGCCAAATCGTGATCACGGTCGGTTTCGTAGCTCACAGCGCCCATGCGGCTGCCACGGAGCACGCGATCTGCCATGCAACATCATCCTTTTCAAATAGTGAGGGAGAGTAAGGAGCGACCTTTAACATTTAAAGTTCTTACAGTATAACGAACGGCCTCAAGCCTTTGTTCCCACCCTCAGCTTTATGGGCTAAGGTGTGTGGAGTGATTGGTACACAGGATCGGCAGCCAGGCTCGCCTCGCCGAAAAGGCGCCGCCACCTGCCAATGGTGCGGCAAGGACATCCCGCAAGGCGGGCGTGGTCGACCACGCAAGTTCTGCTCGGCCTCATGTAAGCAGCGTGCATATGAGCAACGCCAGAACGTTGCAGGAACTACCATCCCTGCCGACGCCGTTATCCTCAGCCCAGAAAAGGCAGATCAGCTGCGAGATAGCCTCTTTGAGTTGCGGTGTTGTGCAGAGGATGTGGCGACGGCGGCGTCGGAAAGCGCCAGCGCTGAAGAGATGGATGAGCTGTGTACGGAGCTAGTCACGTTGGCTCGCAAGCTAGAGGAATTGAGATAGAACATGAAATCTGTATTAGGTAACCGCAAGCTGGTCATCAGCGTCTTCGTGATTCTGATTCTCGCCTCAACCGCATTAGCCCTCGGACCTCTCGTGTTCTCCCTGGTGATGGGACGTGGAGTCAAAACTGAACCCATCAATCTAGACCGGGTAAAGGCCGCGTCGACCGAGCTTGACGGCGAGTGGCACGTGACCAAGGGCTCACCCTATAACTTCACATCAGCAGGCTTTACTATCGACGAAATCCTGCCCGCAGACAAACGAACTACGTCTGGCTCAACCAAAGAAGTTACTGGTCAGGCCACTATTTCAGGCTCGGTCGTAGAGGAAGCCACCATCACCGTAGATATGACCTCGCTTACCACCGATAAGAAGGTGCGCGATCAGAACATGAAGACCAAACTGTTTGAGGTCACAAAGTACCCGGAGTCTACGTTTAAGCTGACCGAACCAGCCGATCTTTCCGACGTGCCCGATGATGCCTCACCAGCCACCATTCCACTGACTGGCGATCTCACTATCCATGGCGAAACCAAGAAGGTCACGGCTGATTTCCAGGTCGTGCGCGATGGTGACAGCATCATCCTTGGCGGCGATATCCCGATTAACCGCCTGGACTTCGGTGTGGAGACCCCTGAGATGATTGCCGCCAAAATCTCAGAGGTTGGCACCGTCAACGTCCGTGTGACCCTTCAGAAATAATCTTCTCCGGTCATATCAATCATGAAGTCTCAGTATCTCATTACTGTGTTGTGGATTCGCCTCGCGGTACTCACGGGTTTCGGAATCTTTATCTGGTTCACCGGAACCAAGTGGATGGTGGCAATCTCAGCGATTTTGGTGGCTTTGACCGTCATTCAACTCGTCATAGCTTACCGCCAGCGTTAAAACCGCGTGTTTTCTCCCTACATCCACATACCCCACTTAAAGTCACTTGACGTTATTAGGGAATGTCTCCGGCCTAAGACCGCATGAGGGGGTACAGGCCTGGAGTGAATGTTCACACACCGGCACACCCAACCGAGAGGATTAAGGGACAATCACCATGACCCTCAGCCTAAAAGGCTCATTTTCGCCCTGCAATGCGCCAGCCGCACATCGGCGCAGTTTCGAGACGTCCATATCCGCGTGAAAATCAATGGGCATCACTCCGAATCCAGGCGCGAAGGATGCCAGCAGAACGCCGGCGATACTCAAAGCCATCAGCAGGGCCTTCAACCCGCCTGTCCGATAATGTACATTATGTCAGCATGAATGGATGGCCTACACCCCTGCCGCAGTGATGCCCGCGCAAGGTTCTCCATATCCCCAGACCTCGATCCCGAAACTCCATGCTCGCCTACCCCGCGACTACTTGATCCCCCTTTTGGCGACGCAGCGAGTATGGGGTTTCAGGTCTGGGGCTTTGCCAACGTTGGCCTAGAGCGAAGTGATTCGCGTGGCGCCGATAAGCGCCCAGGTCGAGTTCAGCACCAACCACAGCATTAAAGCCTCCCTAAATCTAAAAGGTCCGGCTCAGAATTGCTTCTGGAGCAAGACTTTCGCGAGTTAGGGAGGCTCGAGCCTTCTCAGGGCTAGCCCACTGCCGGTGTGGCATGTGCTTCAGCCGTCGGCTCCTCATCGAGCGGTTTGCGCCTCACAATGGCCGCGAAGATTGCGCCGGTGACATTAGCCCACACAGCAGCCACTACCCCGGGAAGAGCTGCCTCCGGCGTAAAGAACTGCAACGCCAGTGCTGAGGCCAGGCCGGAGTTCTGCGTGGCGACTTCAATAGCAGTTGTGCGTGCAGCGGACTCGCGCTCGCGGGCAATCTTGGCCAGATAGTAGCCGAAGACAAATCCGATAAGGTTCTGAAGGGCAACGCCCACAAAGACAACTAGACCCACAGTCAGCAGCTTTTCCTGAGACTTCGACACCACGGCCATCACCACGGCACCAATGCCGACAATGGCTACCCAGGGCAATACGGGCAGAACCTTGTCCACAGCCTTGCTGGCCAGAACGCGTAGCAGCAAACCCAAGCCCACCGGGATAAGGACGGTCTGCACCAGTGACCACATCATGCCCTTGCCATCCACATCCGCTGTCTGGCCTGCCAACCACAGCATGAGCAACGGCGTCATGATCGGTGAGACCAACGTGGACACCGAGGTCATAGCAACAGACAAAGCCACATCACCTTTGGCCAAGAAGGCCATGACATTGGAAGCCGTGCCACCTGGGACGGAGCCGAGGAGGATAAGGCCGACGGTGGCGGCGTCGGAAAGCCCGAGCACCTGCGACACCAGCAGCGCGCTCGTGGGCATGATGGCGAACTGACAGAGCACACCCAGGAAGATGGGCATGGGACGTTTCGCCACCAGCGCTAAGTCCGGGATAGTCAGCGTCAAGCCCATGGAGAACATGATGACCATGAGCAGTTGCTTGGTGTACTGGCCTACCGGTTCAAAAGTACTGGGGCTCACAAATGCCACGGCGGCGCAGGCAATGATGACGAGGGGGAAGGCATAGACGGCGATCTTCTCGCCGCGCTCCCCTTCCGTACGTGGGTTTGTCATAGCGTGTCCTTTCCATCAATAATCTCATTCAGTGGGCCAAGTATCCCATATTCCGGACGACACGTAGCCCATTTCGCCCATATTTACTGTCAAGCGATAGATTAGAGGTATGTCAAAGCTCTTCAGCCCCGATACCTCGCGTCTCTCACGCCCTGAGAGAACCACCAGCCAAGCCGACGCCGTGCCGGAACGCTACCGCCACGGCTCCCCTGCCGAACTCGTCGCGGACATGGAAGCCATCGTCGGCAAAGAAAACGTACATGGCCGCTTAAGCGACCTCGTGCGTTTTTCCTCTGATGCCGGCCCCTACCGCTCAATCCCCAACATCGTGGTCTCCCCGCGCAACGCCGCTGACCTTTCGGCGCTTATGGCCTACTGTGACGCGAATGACCGCCATATGACTTTTCGTGCCGCCGGCACGTCCCTCAATGGTCAGGCAATGAGCGATGACATCTTGGTCGACATCAAGACACATTTCTCCGGCATGGAGGTGCGCGAAGGCGGCACCAAACTGTGGTCACGTCCAGGCGTCATTCTGGGCGATGCCCAAGCGGTGCTTTCCCGCCATGGCTTCATGCTGGGCCCGGACCCGGGGTCGACCTCCGTGTGCACCATCGGCGGTGTATTGGCCGATAACTCCGGAGGAATGCGCTGCTCGCTGGAGCGGGATAGCTACCACAGCATCGAAGAACTTGTCTTCGTTCTCCCTTCGGGCACCATCGTCGATACCGCTCGTGGTGATGACGCCTTCCGAAAGCAGGAGCCGAAGCTCCATGCTGACTTGCTGGCCTTCCGCGATAAGTTACGCGCCAATACCGAGATGGTGGAGTTCCTGCGCAACAAGTTCTCCATCCGCAACACCAACGGCCTGCGCATCGATGCATTCCTCGATGAGGACGAGCCGGTACACATTCTCAAGCGCCTCCTCATCGGTTCCGAAGGCATCTTCGGTGCCATTACCGAGTCCGTTATGCGCACGGTGAAGCTACCTCGCGTGAAGGCCACCACCTGGGTCGAGCTACCCAACTTGCGTGATGCCGCCAACTTCGTGCACCCCATTATGGAAACCGGTGCTGAGGCCTGCGAGTTGCTCGTTGCTCCCGTTATGCGCCGCTCGGCAGAGCATTACTCACACGCGCCGGAATCGTGGCGGAACCTCGACGATGACGCGGCAGCTCTTCTGGTAGAGGTCGGCGGCGGCAATGAGGATGAGCTGAACCAAGCCATGGAGCGCCTGCGCGCTGTGCTTGCCGACGCCCCACTGCTCCGTCCCCTCGAATTCCTCACCACCCCAGAGGGCATGCGCGGCGCCTGGGAGCTGCGCAATGGCTTGTATGGTCTGCTCGGCGCTGACCGCCCCAACGGCACGGCCTACATCACCGAGGACGTATGCTTCCCGCCGGCACAGGTAGGCGAAGCCGCGGCTGACCTTATGGATCTGCAAGCCAAGTATGGTTACCCGGAATCCGTCATGGGCCATGCCGCCTTCGGCAACCTGCACTTCTTCTTCACGCCGCGCTTCGACCGCGAGGAAGAACGTAAATCCTATGCCAATTTCCTCGACGACTTGGCGGAGCTGGTCATCGATAAGTACCAAGGCTCAATGAAGGCAGAGCACGGCACCGGTGTGAACATGGCGCCCTTCTTGGAACACGAGTGGGGCACAGAGGCCTTTGAGCTTTTCTGGGAGGTCAAGAACATGATCGACCCGAAGGGCATCCTCGCTCCTGATGTGAAACTTACCCGCGATGAGACCATTCACCTACGCAACTTCAAGTCCTTCCCCAAGGTGGAAGAGGAAATTAACCCTTGCGTGGAATGCGGTTTCTGCGAGCCAGTCTGCCCGTCGCGTCACGCAACGGTTACCCCGCGTCAACGCATTGTGCTGCGTCGCGAAATGGCCCGCCAGGAGGAAGGCTCGGAGGTTCTTGCCCAGCTGCAGAAGGAATATCAGTACGACGCGGTGGATATGTGTGCTGCCGACGGAACGTGCTCCATCCCCTGCCCCATCAGCATTGATACCGGTGCCGTGATGAAGCAGCTGCGTAACCAGCAAGCTACCCCAGCCCGCGAGAAGGTCGCGCTGACCACAGCGCAGCGCTGGGACGTCGTGGAAAAGCTTGCTCGCGCCGGCATCATCTCTGCCAATAAGATTCCGCACAAGCCACTGGAACTAGGTGCGAATATGGCCCGTACCGTCGTGGCACCCGACCTGCTGCCGACAGTTCCAGGCCCGCTGCCGAAAGGCGCCTCCCGGCTTCCAGAGACCCCACGCGAGGGCGCCCAAGCGCTCTACTTCCCTGCCTGCATTAACCGCATCTTCGGCCGCCCGGCAGGAGCCGCGCAGGACTCGGTGGACCTGCCACGCGCAGTCGTCGAGCTCGGTCGCCGTGCCGGCCAACCAGTATGGATTCCAGAGGATGTAGCCGGCGATTGCTGCGGTACACCCTGGTCCTCTAAGGGCTACAAGGAAGGTTTCGAATACCAAGCGCAGAAGATTGTGCGTGACCTGTGGCACTGGTCTGAGCATGGTCGCCTGCCCATCGTGGTTGATGCCGCTAGCTGCACCCACGGCCTGCTGGATTCGGTACCAGACGCTCTGTCCACGGCCGACCGTGAGCTCTGGGAGGACCTGCGCATCCTTGACCTCGTGGAGTGGCTGCGAGATGAAGTCGCACTTCACCTGCCGATTGTCAAGAACATGGGAAGCATTGCCGTACACCCCACGTGCTCAACCGATCACATGGGGATCAGTCAGGACCTCGTCGACTTGGCCAACCTCTGCGGTGACGCCAAGGTTCCCGAGGGCGCGATGTGCTGCGGCTCCGCTGGCGACCGCGTAATGCTCCACCCAGAGCTCGTTGAGTCCGCTACCCGCGAGGAACGCGCCTCACTCGACGCCGAGCGAGTCGACGCGTACGTCTCCGATAACCGCACCTGCGAGATGGGGCTAGAGATGATCGCGGGCAAGACCTATGACTCTATCGCTGTGCTCCTCGAACGCGCCTCTCGACCGGTCGTCACGCCATAGCAAAACGCCGGTGGCGGCACCCACTGTGGGAGCCCCGCCACCGGCGCATCGGATATGGCCGAACCTGTTTAGAGGTAGTCGTAGTTGATTTCGGTATCTGGAGCGAAGAAGACGCAGCCGCCCTTTATCGGGCGCAAGTAGATCGTGTCGCCCTGATCCACATTAATGCCGCGCGGCACCTTTACCGTTATACGGTCACCACGGACCGCAATCACGTCATCCGCGGACTCTTCGCGGCTACCGTAGACATACAGCTCGGAGCCTAGGTGCTCGACGATATCGACCCGGACCGGAAGACCATATTGCTCACCGGGCTGGTTCACGCCGACGATTTCCCAGTTTTCTGGGCGTACACCGACGATGACGCGATCCGATGTCACCTTCGCGGCTTGCTCCTGCGACATGTAGTAGTCCAGAGCATGGTCCTTGCCGCCGACGACACGACCATCGACGAACGGGACGTTTTCAATGAGAGTCATCGCCGGCGAACCAATGAACGTCGCCACAAAAGAGTTTCCGGGGTTCTCATACAAGGTGTTCGGCGCATCGACTTGTTGGATGATGCCGTTTTTGAGGACGCACACGCGGTCCCCCATGGTCATTGCCTCAGTCTGGTCGTGGGTGACGTAGACCGTGGTGGTGTTGAGCTCGCGCTGCAGCTGCAGGATCTGCGCACGTGTGGAAACACGCAGCTTCGCATCCAAGTTGGACAGCGGCTCATCCATGAGGAAGACCTTGGGCTGGCGAACGATAGCGCGTCCCATGGCCACACGCTGACGCTGGCCGCCCGACATTGCGGACGGTTTGCGATCAATAAGGTCTTCCAGCTCCAGCATCTTCGCGGCAAAATTCACGCGCTCTTCGATGGTTGCTTTATCCACTTTGGCGTTTTGCAATGCAAACGCCATGTTCTGACGCGCTGTCATGTTGGGGTACAGCGCATAGGACTGGAACACCATGGCTACATCGCGGTCCCGCGAGCGGGTCTCAGTAACGTCGGCCCCGTCGATGAAGATTTGCCCTTCGTCGATCGGCTCCAGCCCGGCGAGCATACGCAATGTCGTCGACTTGCCGCAGCCTGAAGGTCCGACGAGTACCAGGAACTCACCGTCCTTGATATCGAGGTTAATGCGGCTGACCGCCGGAGGCTTCTTCGGATCGTAGATCCTGGAAGCTTGGCGGAATTCAACAGTAGCCATGATGTCCTTTCAAACGATCCGAAGTGTTACTTGAGCTTCGGGGTGATGTCGCGGTCGATGACGCTCTGGGTCTCCTTCTGCAGGTCACCGAATGCGGACTCCACGTCCTCATTGCCCACAGTGATGCGGTCCAGAACGCCACCGATGCGCTGTCCGCCACCCGGCACGAAGACGCGAGCGTAGTCCTGCGGCTTGGTGTTCTCGTTGAGCTGCTCGATAGCGGTCTGGGCGTTCGGGTTCTCCTCCAAGAACTTCTTCTCTTCCGGATCATCCAGGGCGTCCTTGCGCACCGGCATGTAGCCCGTCTTCTGGGAGAACTTGATGGTGTTCTCGGTGTTGGTCAGGAAGTCAATGAACTTGACCGCGTTGGCCTTACGCTCGTCAGAAATTCCAGCCGGCACGGCCAGACCAGCACCACCGGTGGCTGCCGAAGGACCAGGGCCTGGCAGGTAGGTGGTGATGAACGGAATCGTAGCCGTCTCCTTCAGACCACCCAGCGAACCGGTGGACTCCAGCAGACCGGAGGCCTTGCCGGAACCGAATGCGACGGTCGGGTCAGTGGAGATTTCGATGTGGCCTTCCTTGACCTGGTCCTGCAGGAACTTACCTGCCTCGATGGACTCCTTCGAGGTAAAGTTCGGCTCCCACTCATCAGAGTAAGAACCACCGAAGGCCCAAATCATGCCCTGGAAGTACCAGTCGAGGTAGTTGGAGCCATCCGGAACGGTTACGGCAGGCTTGTCGAGCTTGTCCTTGATCTTGGTGGCCCACTCATCGAACTCTTCCCAGTCCTTCGGGCCACGGTCGGTAGGAAGACCGGCTGCCTTGAGGTCATCGGTGTTCCAGTACATCAGGTTCGTGGAGCGGGAGTACGGTACGCCGTAGTGCTTGTCCTTGTACTTGTAGTCTTCACGCAGGGTATCGACGTAGCTGTCCGAGTCAATGTCGTTCATCTCCCACAGCTCATCGAGCGGTGTGGTGGCCTCATTCAGTGCGAAGTTGAACCAGGTGACGTCGGACGCAACGAGGACGTCAGGCAAGTCGCCACCAGCGAGCGCCGCGTTAAAGCGCTGTGCAACTTCCTCATAGTTGGAACCAGCGGTGACCAGCTCAACCTTGAGGTCCGGGTTTTCCTTCTCGAACTCATCAATGAGCTCTTGCTCCAGGTCGCGGGAGGAACCCGGGTGGTTGGACCAGAAGGTGATGGTGTTGGCGTCGCCGCCATCCTTGGAGCCGCTTCCTGCAGTGGTCGAGCCACCTGCGCAGGCGGTCAGAGACACGGTGGTCAGCAGTGCTGCACAAACGGCAGCGATGCGAGTAGAGGTCTTACGAGACATGGTGGAGGTTCTCCTTGAAAAGTGAAGAGTATGGGGGGACTTGAGTGAGTTGGGCGTTGGGATAGCAGGCGGTCAGACTAACCCTTGACTGCACCCGCAGTCAGGCCCTTGATCATCGGCTTCTGAAGAATAAGGAAGATGATGATCATGGGCAGGGTTGTCAGCACGGTGCCGGCCATCACTGGCGCCCAGTTTGTAACGCCTTCCGCGTCCTGCAAGCGGGTCAGGCCCACCGGCAGCGTGGCTGCAGCCGGTGTATCCGTAATCAGGAAGGGCCACAGGTATTGGTTCCATTCATTGACCACGGTGATGAGGACGAACGCGGACAGCGTTGGCCACGACATCGGCAGGACCACGCGGAACAAGGTGGTAAAGAACCCTGCCCCGTCCATGCGAGCGGCCTCGAGAATTTCCGGGGGCAATGACTGGAAGTGATTGCGCATGAGGAAGGCACCGAACGCCACACCCGCCAGTGGGATGATGACGCCGGCGTAGGTGTCTCTCCAACCCCACGACGCAACCAGCGAGTAGTTGGAAATAATGGTGATCTGGTTGGGCACCATCAGCGAGGCGATGATAAGCAGGAACAGCAGATTGCGGCCGGGGAAGCGAATGAAAGCGAAGGCATAGGCAGTCAGAACGCCGAGGACTACCTCTACCACCGTCAGGATCAGCGTGATGATGACGGAGTTTTTCAGGTAACTCGAGAAGCCAGAGGTCTGCCAGACGTAGGAATAGTTCTCTGCCTTGAAAGGATTAGGCCAGAAGGAAATTGGATCCGAATACACGTCCTGGAAAGACTTGAAGCTGGTGATGAAAATAAAGTACAGCGGCACCATAATCATCAGCACTGTCAGTACCAAGGCGATGTAGCCGATGACCTTCGTCGCTGGATGACTGTGATCAATTGGCTCGCCTTTGCGCTTTCGCTGTGCATCAGTAATAACCGGAGCTGCGAGGGATTGGGAGCCAGGAACGGGCGGAAGTTCGCCTTTGGCTTGCGGAAGACCTACCTGGACGGAAGCCGGAATTGCGCGACTTTCGGACATCTATTTATCCATCCTTTCCTGCAGCTTTATCTGCAGTACCGTAATGACAAGCACGACGAGGAACATGATGGTGGCCACGGCAGCGCCATAACCGGCACGGTTGTTAATGAAGGTCTCCTGGTACACCTGGAAGACCATCGTGGAGGTTCCGTAGCCAAACGGTCCACCACCGGTCATTGCATTGATGATGTCGAAGACCTGGAAGGAATTGAGCAGCACAGTAATCAGCAAGAAGAAGGTGGTGCCGCGAAGCTGCGGCAGGACCACGCGGAAGAAGTGCCGCGCGGCAGGGGTGCCGTCAATCTCCGAGGCCTCATCAAGGTCTCGGCGGCGGCCCTGCAAAGCTGCGAGATAGATGACGAAGACATAGCCGACGTTCTTCCACACGTAGGTCACCGTAATCATGAACAGTGCCCAGTTCTGCTGTTGGTAGAAGTTCGGGACGTCGACCCCGATAAGGCCCAAGAAGTACTGGATGAGGCCGTAGTTAGGATCGAATACGAACTGGAAGGCCACACCAATCGCCGCGCCTGCAATGACGTAGGGCGCGAAAACCATCGAACGCACTGCAGCGCGACCAAACAGTTTCTGGTCCAGCAACAGTGCCAGCGCTAGCCCCAGAACCATCGAACCGGCCACTGCGAAGAAGGTGAACACGACGGTGTTGAACACCACGCGTCCGGTATCTGGGGCTTGGAACCAGTCGATGTAGTTCTGGAGGCCGACAAAGGTCATCGTCGGCGAGGAAATATTCCAGTTAAAGAAAGAGATACGGATGTTATCGACCAGTGGTCGATAGGTGAAAAGAATGAGAAGGAGAAGGTTCGGGCCAATGAGCAATGCCGCGAGGCCGATCTGTCTCCAGTCGAGCTTCTGCTTGCGTGGGTGACGCGCATACTCCTCGGAGACGACCGGCTTCTCGGTGACTGCTGGGATCGCAGTCATGTGCCCGTTTGCCGGGTTGGATATTGCCATGCAGAGAAAGCTAGACCAAGCCGGTTAACAAAAAGTGGATCAAAAGTTTTGGACGGTTAAACAGCTGGAGAATTTCAGGGGTCCAGTCCCCAAAAGTGGCATATACGCGTGGATAACGTCACACATAGCACCACCATGAACATCCCGTCACACGTCACTAAAGGGTAAATGCCGCAACCTCAATAGCTAGACCTTTTAGACTCATGAGCGGAACCAATACAGGCCTAACTTAATGCTAATTAGCTGCGTAAAATCACCTCTAGGGCCAGCTCCGGCAGATCGGTTGCCATGAGCTCTACCCCGCTATCGCGGCACCACGCCATGTCCTTCGGCAGGTTCACCGTCCACACGTAGGTCGGGCAATCAGTGTCAACAAAGAAGTCGGCTTCACTCCGTGCCTGGCGAATGGAAGGCCCGAAACCCGTCGCGCCCTCACGGGACTGAGGAAGCCCCTCTTCCGGCTCTAGGAGCAAAAAGGATTGCAGGGACGGGAGCAGGTTTCGGAACCGGGAAATTGCTTCGGGATTAAAGGAAATGAGGCTAAACCGTGGGTCGGCATCGAGCTGTCGGTTGCGCAAGACCTCCGCTACCGATTCCTCAAGCCGCGCGCCAAATGGGGACGGATGTTTAGTCTCAATGAGTAGCTGCTTGCCGGGATAGGATTCGACGAGGTCGAGCAATTCGTCGAGAAGCATGATGCGTTGCGGATCCTCAGCGGTGCCGACATTAAGTGCGCGCAGCTCCCCCAGCGTCATATCGCCTACTGCACCGCTGCCGTCTGATGTCCTGTCCACCGTCTGGTCGTGGATGACCACGACTTCCCCATCCTTGGTCAGGTTGACGTCGCACTCCACTCCAGCCACATCAAGCTTGAGGGCTTCATCGAAGGAACATTGGGTATTCTCCGGGTACCAGCCGTTATAGCCGCGGTGCGCGATAATTCCAGTGCGGTCTGACATGTTCTTCCTCCGAGCCGCGAGGTGGGTTGTGATGGCGCCGCCCAGTGTAGACCGCGCTAACGGCGCCCGCCGCGGTGGCGATGTGTTGCCACAACGTGGACCGCGTCCAACATGCCTAAGGTAAGCAAAGCCTCACGTAATGCAAACTGGAAGGTCCACAGACGGCGGAACACGTGGTCAAAGCCAGCGGCCGCTGCCTCACGTAGGCGGCCATCGAAGAAACTGCGCTGATAGCGCACGGTTTCCAAATAATGCGTGCCCACGTGGGTCTGCGCAACAATGCGCAGGTTTGAACGCTTATCAAAAAGCTGGTGGGTTTCCTCCAGCGTCGGATAATCCAAGCCTGGCCAAATATAGCCCCGCATAACCTGCACGGCTGATCGTGCTGCCGGGGTCATCTTGGTGGTCGCGAACAACGAGGACAAGCCCACGCGGCCGCCGTTGATAAGAGAGCGGTCAATCACTTGAACGAAGCGAAGGCGCTCCCGCGGGGAGAGGGTCTCCAATTTCTCCACGCTCACGATGGCGTCATACCGCCCGCGCCACTGTTTTGAATCCGGCAGCGTGGTGTCGATTGCTTGCACATGCACCGAATCGGCAGCACCTTCAAGGAGAAGCTGTTCGTCGAAAAGCGCACGCTGCTCCTCATCACCCGTAAGAACATCAACGGTTGCACGACGAGCCACTGCCTGCACCGCCACCTGCAAGCCCGTAGCCGGATAAACCAGAAGGTGGGTACCGGCACCAGTATGGGTAGCGTCAAGGAGCCACTGCGCCGCTCGACGCTGCGCATCCCCCAAGTCCTCACGGTCCGTTGACGTCGGCTCGCTCACCGTCGTCACGTCGACGAAATGCTCCTTCGGCTCTTTGCGGCCTGCATGCGCGCTATAGCTGCGCACTGCTTCGCGCACCGTAGTCGGCACGCCGCTGGCAAAAATGCCGCCAGAGTGACTCAAAGAATCACCGGCATAGAGCTTCACCACATCGAGGGGCAACTCCCCCGGCGTGGATTCTTCCACTGTCACGTCCTTTGCCTTTGGGCGGTATCCTACCCCCAGCAAGCGCAACAGCACCTTGACCAAGCGCTCGGAATCCGGAGTTGTCCATTCTCCCGCCATGTAGGATTCCGCCAGGCCGAGCCAGCCGGAATCGGCGATGCGGGAGAAGAGGGCGTCGTGAAGCACAGCAATATCGGGATCGCTACCTTCTAATTCGACCCCCGCCTTGGCACAGGCCTGCGCAAACTCTGATTCTGCACGCCTAGCATTAAAACGCAACAGACGCGAGGACGGCACTGAGGCCACTCCTGGCCAGGCCTCAGCATCGATCGAAGCCAAGTGGGAATACACGCTTAAGCCAGCCTCCTCATCGCACACACGTCGCGATAAGAATAAAGCGCCCCCGCCCACAAAGGGTGGAGGCGCGGCCCAAAAAGCCAGTTAATCCCCCAAATAGTATGCATGTACGGCTAGAAGGGTTTAGACTAGCTCGCGTAAAAATTTCTAGCTTTCTGAGGAAGGTACACAATCGCTATGGCGCACACTCCCCACCGTCCAGCTAACGGCCGTCACCACGTCGTTGTTATCGGTGCAGGCTTCGGCGGCATCAACACCGTGAAGAAGCTCAAGGACGCAGACGTTGAGATCACCCTCATCGACAAGAAGAACCACCACCTCTTCCAGCCGATGCTCTACCAAGTAGCAACCGGTGTTATTTCTGCCGGTGAGATCGCTCCGTCCACGCGCCAGATTCTGCGCAACCAGGACAATGCTCACTTCGTCAACGCTGAGGTCACTGACATCAACATCAAGGACCAGACCGTTACCGCTGAGCTCGATGGCGCAACCCGCACCTATGAGTACGATTCCCTCGTCGTCGCTGCCGGTGCTGGCCAGTCCTACTTCGGAAACGACCACTTTGCCCAGTACGCGCCGGGCATGAAGACGCTGGATGATGCCCTCGAGATTCGCTCCCGCATCATTTCGGCTTTTGAGAAGGCAGAGCTCGAAGAAGATCCTGCCGAGCGCGAGAAGCTGCTCACCTTTGTCATCGTGGGTGCCGGCCCGACTGGTGTGGAGCTCACCGGCCAGATTGCAGAATTGGCACAGCGTACCTTCGCCGGCGCTTACTCCAACTTCGGTTCCACCTCCGCCAAGATCTACCTGCTCGATGGTGCCCCGCAGGTTCTGCCGCCGTTTGGCAAGCGCCTTGGCCGCAAGGCACAGCGCGTCTTGGAGAAGCTGGGCGTGGACGTCCGCCTCAACGCCATGGTGACCGACGTGACCGCGGATGCCGTGACCTACAAGAACATGAAGACTGAAGAAGAAGTCACCATCGAGGCTGCCACCAAGATCTGGTCCGCCGGTGTGGCTGCATCCCCGCTGGGCAAGCTCATCGCAGACCAGGCCGGTGTCGAGGCTGACCGCGCTGGCCGCGTTGCTGTCAACGAGGACCTCACCGTGGGCAAGTACAAGAACGTCTACATCGTTGGTGACATGATTTCCCTCAACCGTCTGCCGGGTGTGGCTCAGGTAGCCATCCAGGGCGGTATCCACGTGGGCAAGCTCATCGAGGCCAAGATTGATGAGGAGTCCACCGCGAACGAGTCTGAGGCATTCGACTACTTCGACAAGGGCTCCATGGCGGTTATCTCTCGTTTCAACGCCGTGGTCAAACTGGGCAAGACCGAGTTTGCCGGCTTCCCGGCATGGCTGTCCTGGCTGGGCCTGCACATCGCGTACATCGTGGGCTTCCGCAGCCGCGTACTCGTGGCGCTGCACTGGCTGCTCAACGCTGTTTCGCGTGACCGCGGCAACCTGGAGATTACCCAGCAGCAGCGCATTGCCCGCAATGTGATTGATCGCGACCTTCACTAAAGAACATCGCGCCACCGTGGGAGAGGAATTAATCCTCTCCCCTTTTTCATTCCCAGATACGGTGGGAAGTGATTCCAGTTCCCAGCCTGAAGGAGAGCCATCATGCCCCTGCCTCGAGTTCTTAGCATCGCCGGTACCGATCCCACAGGCGGCGCAGGTATCCACGCGGATTTGAAGTCCTTCGAGGCTGCCGGCGCCTACGGAATGGCTGTAGTCACAGCGCTGGTAGCACAAAATACGCAGGGCGTGCGCAGTATCCACACCCCTCCGGTCAGTTTCCTTCAGGAACAGTTGGATTGTGTGAAGGACGATGTGCTTATCGACGCCATCAAGATCGGCATGCTCGGCTCCATCGCCATCACCGAAACGGTCAGCGATTTCGTGTCCTCGCTGCCGGATGGGGTTCCGGTCGTGTGCGACCCAGTCATGATTGCCTCTAGTGGGGATCGCCTCCTAGAGCCAGCGGCAGAACGCGCGGTACGAGAGCTCGCGCGACGCGCCACCGTCGTCACACCAAACCTCCCAGAACTTGCAGTCCTTGCAGGTGTGGAGGAACCGCGCACGCTGGAAGAGGCGATTGCGGTGGCGAGCGAATGGGCGACCACGAATGGCACATGGGTCGTGGTTAAAGGCGGACACCTCGACGGCAAGCACGCCGACAATGCCACGGTAAGCCCCGACGGCCAGGTCACCCGAGTCCCATGCCCGCGCGTAGAAACAAAGAACACGCACGGCACGGGATGCTCCCTTTCATCCGCACTGGCAGCGCGCTTAGGTGCGGGCGACGCGCTTGACGCCGCCCTTCAGTGGGCCACGGAGTGGCTCCACGAAGCCATCGTGCATGCCGATGAGCTTCACGTCGGCCACGGCCATGGCCCTATCGACCATGGACACCGCATGCGCCGCCTCGCTTTATCCGAGTAAGTCCGCGCCGGGGCGAGTCAGCACCGCGACGAGAAACGTCGAATTGTCCTTGAACACCTTCATGTCCCATGAAGAAAAGGTGAAATCCACGCGGTAACCTACCGCTCTGGCCAGTGCAAGAAACTCTTCGAAGCCCCAGCCACGTCCCTCACCAAAGCCAACAACGAAACGCCCGCCTGGGCGCAGAGCATCAAAAATGCTACGCAGAGCCGCTTCCCTACCTTCAGGGGCAATGAACGTCATGACATTGCCCGCTGCCACGGCGATGTCGAAATCACCTTCCGGGATCTCGTCTTCGGAGAGGTCCCCCACCTCCCAGCGAGCCTCCGGATAGTCGTGTTCGGCATGCTCGATAAGTATGGGGTCGACGTCCACGCCCACGACAGTGTGCCCCCGCTTAGCCAGCTCACCACCGAGGCGGCCGGAGCCGCAGCCAGCGTCGAGGACGCGGGAGTTTCGCTCCACCATGGCATCGATCAACCGGGCTTCCCCGTCGATATCCTTGCCCTGGGCTCGAAGCGTCTTCCATTTCCGTGCAAAATTGTGGGAATGTGCCGGATTAGCTGCGGTAACTTCTTTCCAGGTAGGCATAAAAGCAATTATATGCCCTTTCACGGTGTAAGCTTTAGCCGCTCAGATAAAACTCGCCGGGGGAAGCTTGCCTCCCAGGCTTACATCTCGCGAAGGAGGCTGTCACCGATGCCGAACGTACCGTCGCCATTTAGGCCACGTAAAAAGAGTGCTCCTCCCAGTTCCTCCTCGTCACTCACCGTCCCCGCCGAGCGTGCCATCGAACATTGCCGCGTGTTCGTCGACGGTGAAGCCTTGCCCGGTGAATATACCCCGCACAGCGCACTGCAGACCATCGAGGAGTATGGACGTGGCTTCGTATGGGTCGGCCTGCACGAACCGTTGGAGTCCCAAATGACCAAGGTGGCCTCCGAGTTCCGCATTCACGAGCTCATCGTGGAAGACGTCGTCCAAGCTCACCAGCGCCCGAAGCTGGAACGCTATGATGACCAGCTCTTCGTTGTTGCACGCTCCGTGAATTACCGCGACCACGATGAGGTGACCGATAAGCGTCAGATCATTTCCACCGGCGAGGTGCAGATGATTATTGGTGATACGTTCATCATCACCGTGCGCCACTCCGCCAAACTGCCCAACTTGGCCTACGTGGTGCAGGACGAACAAGACCTTGTGGAACAAGGTCCGGTGGCAATGGCCTGGAAGATTCTGGACATGATGGTAGACCGTTACTCCGAAATTTGCCGCCTCATCGCCATTGAGGTCGACGAGCTCGAGGAGGAAGTCTTCACGCCTAACTCGTTGCCCAACATTGACCGCATTTACATGTTTAAGCGCGAGATTCTCGAGATGAAGCACGCCATTGACCCGCTCTCGCCGGCACTGCGCGCGATGAATTCCGACCACAAGGATCTCATTTCCAAGACGATCCGTTCCTACCTGCGTGACGTTAACGACCATGAATTGGTAGTCAAAGACCAGGTAGCGGGTTTCGATGAGCGCTTAACCTCGCTTATCGACGCCTCCGTGGCCAAAGTCACCATGCAGCAGAACTCTGACATGCGCACTATCTCCGCGGTGGTCGGCATGTGGGCAGCTCCCACGCTGGTCGCTGGTATCTATGGCATGAACTTCGATGTCATGCCTGAGCTTCATTTCGCGTGGGGCTATTTCGGCGCACTTGGGCTCATGGTGTTAGTGGTCGCGGCCATGTGGTGGTGGTTCCGCCGAAACCACTGGCTGTAGCGATTGCCGCTTATTGCACGACCATCGTTCGCAGAGTGGAGGCAGCCAGCAGCACATCGCCCTGACTAATTTTGACCTCCCACAGCTGGGTGCGGCGCCCCTTGTAGAGCGGCGTGGCCACAGCCGAAACGATTCCTTCTGACACGGGCTTGAGGAAATCCGTGTTGTTGTTAACACCGACGACAGGCTTGCCTGCCACAATGAGGCTGCCGACGGACGCGGTGGACTCTGTGATCGTGCAGTACAAACCGCCATTAGCCACGCCCCACGGCTGGTGGTGGTCCGGCACGACCTCGACCTCAGAGCGAATTTCATCGCCGGAAATGTGCGTATAACGCAGACCGATTAGACCCGCTAGGCCCTGCGGGTTGGAGTTAATGAGGTCGAGTTCTTCCTCGTTGAGCGGGCGTTTTTGCGCTGTGCCGAGAAGCTTGACAAAGATTTCAGCGTGTTCCATGCCACACCAGAGTAGTAGATTTTGGTGACGTAGGATGGTGGACATGACTCAAACTTCTGGAAAGACAGATCTTGCTCAGATTGGTGTCGTGGGTTTGGCCGTGATGGGCTCCAACCTGGCACGCAACTTTGCCCGCAACGGCAACACCGTAGCGGTGTACAACCGCAGCCCGGAGAAGACCCGAGCGCTCATCGACAACCACGGCGATGAGGGCAACTTTATCCCGTCCGAAACCGTTGCGGATTTCGTTGCGTCCTTGGAGCGTCCGCGTAAGGCCATCATCATGGTGCAGGCAGGCAAAGCGACTGACGCCGTCATCAACCAGCTAGCTGAGGCTATGGATGAAGGCGACATCATCATCGACGGTGGTAACGCGCTGTTTACTGACACGATCCGTCGTGAGAAAGAAGTCGCTGAGAAGGGCCGCCACTTTGTCGGCGCCGGTATCTCCGGCGGCGAAGAGGGGGCCCTCAATGGCCCGTCCATCATGCCGGGTGGTCCGGCCGAGTCCTGGGAGACGCTTGGCCCCATCCTAGAATCCATTGCAGCCAACGTCGACGGCACGCCGTGCGTGACTCACATCGGCCCCGATGGTGCTGGCCACTTTGTCAAGATGGTTCACAATGGCATTGAGTACGCCGATATGCAGGTTATTGGTGAGGCCTACCAGTTGCTGCGTTACGGCGCAGGTATGGAGCCAGCGGAGATCGCGGAGACCTTCAAGGAATGGAACTCCGGTGATTTGGACTCCTACCTCATTGAGATCACCGCCGAAGTCCTAGCGCAGAAGGACCCGGAGACGGGTGCCCCGCTTGTCGACGTCATCGTGGACGCCGCCGGCCAGAAGGGCACCGGCCGCTGGACCGCCATTAATGGCCTCGAGCTAGGTGTGCCCATCACTGGCATTGCGGAGTCTGTCTTTGCCCGCGCGTTGTCCTCCTCCACCGCACAACGTGCGGCTGCACAAGAGGGCCAGCTGCCATCCGGCACCATCAAGGAACTGGACGTTGATAAGGCCGAGTTCATCGAGGATGTGCGCCGCGCACTGTATGCTGCCAAGCTCATCGCCTACTCTCAGGGCTTTGATGAAATCAAGGCTGGCTCTGAAGAGTTCGGTTGGAACGTCGATCCGCGTGATCTGGCCACCATTTGGCGCGGTGGCTGCATTATTCGCGCCAAGTTCCTCGACCGCATCCGTGAGGCCTACGACAATAACGCTGACCTCCCAGCCCTCATTCTGGACCCATACTTCAAGGGTGAGCTCGAGGGCCTCATCGATCCGTGGCGCCGCGTCGTGGTCGCCGCCACTCAGCTCGGCCTCCCAGCACCGGTTTTTGCGTCCTCCCTGTCCTACTACGACAGCCTTCGCGCTGAGCGCCTGCCTGCTGCTCTGATCCAGGGCCAGCGTGACTTCTTCGGTGCTCATACCTTCAAGCGCGTCGACCGCGAAGGCACTTTCCACATCGAGTGGTCAGGTGATCGCTCCCTGAGCGAGTACTAAATACCGCGTACTAGGCTCAAACGTTGTGGGCTAAGGCCTCTCGCCGTGATTGCGAGAGGCCTTTACCTTTTCTGCGTTGCCACTAACGGATCTCACTATTTTCGGACACGCTCTACAATTCCTGCGTCAATGAGTGGTTGGCGCAGAAGGACTTCGCTTGTATTCGAGATGTATTCAATGGCGGCCGTCTCCCCGGCAAGAACTTCAGACATGACGTATTCTGTCTCGCCCTCGTACGAGTTGTAAATCATAAAGAGCATCGACCCACGAGTTGTTTTCACTTCGTTTGCTGTACCGACGATATCGATCGTATCGGCCAGCGACTCGAACTTTTCCTTGTGTTCCTTGCCTGGTTTGGCTGCGGCGGCAATGGCATCCTTATTTCTCGTGTAATTGGCCATGAATTCGCCTTCTTCACCGAAAAAGCAGGTGATGGTAGGCACCATGCCACTAGAGAAGAATCCTTGGTCATCGGGTTTACCGAAGAACGATGCTCCCTGCACACATGTGTCGCTCAAACCCGCCAATTCCTCCGGAACAGGTGCCTCCTTTAGGTCTCCCTCGCGGATCTTCTCGGCTTCCTCAATGGATAGTGAGTGGTCGAAGTAGTCCTCCGGCAAGCCTTCTAGCGGCGCAAGCGGTGCGGCTTCTGCCTGCGTTGCTTTCTCGCCGTCAACTGTGTCCTTATCAGTTGTATCTGCAGCGTCATCCGAGTTCGGCATTGTTGATTGCGCAGTCGCTTTCGCTTCAGTTGCTGACGCCGGTGTGGGAGCGGATGTGCCATCATCGTTGTTGACAAGCCCCCGAACTAAGAAGAACCCAACGCCAAGAAGTAGGAGCATCACGATAATGACGGCAAGCAGAATCCATATCGCTGCCGATGAGGACTTCTTCTGCGGCTCAACAAAGGCGGGGTCTGCCAGGGCGCCGGCGCCATACGGCCCTGCCTGATGGTTTCCATATGGGGCGCCCTGCTGCATCCCATATTGCTGAGCCCCATTCGGTCCGGAATGATTGAATGGCTGTGTGGGCTGTTGTGGATTCTGCGGTCCCTGCTGGAAGTGCGAGCCATTGTGAGGTTGCGTCATAGCTGCAAATTAGCAAAGTCTCGCCGAGTGCTCCCGGGAAAATGGCAGGCCATGGGTGCTAATCCCCACCTGTCAGCAGTCATTCACACTGAGACTGCTAGGCGTCGATGAAGGGTGGGCCCGGAGTGCTGTCGAGAATTCCGGCATCGACGAGCCTCTGCATACAGTCGTAGTCAAAACCTGTTATATCTTCAGTGAACAGCATGAGGTACTCAATCACGGCTTCTCCGTTAGCCAGAACCTCAACAATCACCAGATCAGAGTCCTGTATATAGCCAGCAATGGTGGAGCCGCGCGCAGTAGAAAAGTCCACTATCGATTCCTGCAGCCCCATGCTCTCCGCAGCAGCGATGGCTTCCTTGTTCTCGGTGTATTGCGCGGTGAATTCGTTATCATCACCAAACATGCACTCAACGGTCGGCACCCAGTGTGCATCGCGGCCATCGTCGTCAGATTGACCAAAGTAGGATGTGCTTTCATAGCAGTCAGACGTAAGGTCTGAGAGTGCGGAAGGTACCGGTGCATCTCCCGCAGAATCGCGGAGGGTATTGATGTCATCCACATCAATGGTCCGGTCCCAATAGCCGTCATCAGCTGGCGTTAACGATTCCGCCCCATTGTGGTTCTCACTGACGCTACTGGTGTCATCATTGAAGGCTTGGAAGGCGACAAAGAGTGACAATCCGAGTACAAACACCATAGCTCCAATCACTCCGAGAATTGTCCATAGCGTCTTCTTTGAGCCGCCATTCTTCTGCGGTGGCCACTGTGCAGATGGTGACTGCTGCATTCCTGGAGCCATCTTTAGTGGTTGCTGAAACTGACCTTGTCCACGTTGCTGACTACCAGGGATCGCTGCACCGTGTTGACCGTATCCGGCATCTTGAGGTTGCATGGGGCGCGGCACGCCAAACTGTGGACCAGGAGCAAAACCACGCGGCGACTGTTGAGAGTGAGAGGAGTTTCCGTGAGGGTTTGTCATGGCCTTAGAGTAACAGAGGACTCGGCCACAAATTTCGCATAATTGCAGGCCACGGGGATCCTTCCCCTTCTACCGACGGTAGGTCACGACGTGGTTTCTGAATCCCTAGGCAGGGCATTAAACTTTGGAAGCGATGACTACTTTTGCCGATCTCGGCCTGCCCCGCGACGTCGTCCGTGTCCTTAACAAACAGGGCATCACGACCCCCTTCCCCATCCAAGCCGCTGCGATTCCTGACGCCCTCACAGGAAAGGATGTTCTCGGCCGTGGCCCGACGGGCTCGGGAAAAACGTTTACTTTTGGGCTTCCGATGCTCACCCGCTTGGCGGAATCCGGTGTCTCCCGTCCCGCCCATCCGCGTGGACTGGTGCTAGCGCCTACACGTGAGCTTGCTATCCAAATTCAGCAGCGCCTAGAAGAACCCGCCGCTGCATTGGGGCTGCGTGTTCTGGCTGTCGTTGGTGGCGTCAATATCAACAACCACATTCGCTCACTCGCGCGTCCGGTAGACCTGCTCGTCGCTACACCAGGCCGCGCTCAAGACCTCATTGACCAGGGCAAACTTTTCTTTGACCACGTCGCCGTCACCGCGCTGGACGAGGCCGATCAAATGGCGGATATGGGCTTCCTCCCCCAGGTGCGCAAGCTACTTAGGCTCACGCCGGAAAATGGCCAACGGTTGCTCTTTTCGGCGACTCTCGACGGCGAAGTTAACAAGCTCGTCAACCAGTTCCTGCACGATCCGGTTACTCATTCCACAGCCCCAGTGGAGGCAGCCGTGGATACCATGGAACACCACCTCATCTTTATTGGCACCCGTGAAGCCCGTAATGATGTGGTCCTGCGCCTAGGCGCACGCAAAGGCAAGACCATCATGTTTATGCGCACCAAGCATGGGGTAGACCGACAAGCCAAAAAACTCCGCCGCGTCGGCATCAATGCACTGCCTTTGCATGGAGACAAGGGGCAAGGATCCCGCACCAAGGCAATCGAAGGGTTCGCCGACGGCAGCGTCCCAGTCCTCGTCGCCACGGATATTGCCGCCCGCGGCATCGACATCGCGGATGTGTCTCTCGTCGTCCATGTCGACCCGCCTGCGGAACACAAGGCCTACCTACACCGCTCCGGGCGGACGGCCCGTGGCGGTGATTCTGGCACCGTCGTTACCTTGGTAACCGATGAGCAACGCGATGAGGTAGCCAAGCTCATTCAGAAAGCTGGTGTTAGCCACACGGACCTAGACATAAGCGACCGCACCAACCCCGCCAGCAGCCCTGAGCTCGCGCAGATGACCGGAGCGCGCAAGCCCACTGGTGAACCGCTCGGGCCACCGCACCAGCAACCATCGAAGAACAAGCAGAAGAGCGAGGCCCACAAGCATTCTTCGCGTCAGCGCTCGGGTAACCAAGGCCACCGCAGTCGCGGCCGAAACCAACGCCGCCGACGCGGCAACGCAGGTCAGCGATGATACTGCAGCCTACAGACTGGCAGGCGAAGATGAGCGCCCATGAGGCGGCGGCTGACGAATACCTCTCGCGCTACCGCCACCCTGGCTCCTACCACCCTGTTTACGATTTTCTTTTCGAGTACTACCCCGTGCGCCCCTCGCATTTGCGGCGCTGGCACCCAGGCATTGGTGTCACACTGGCCGGCGACGAAGTCCCCCACGCTGAGTGGCGGTTCTATCATCGCACCACTGAGGGAATCACGCTTGATACCGAGGCTTTCCTCGAAAGTCGCGGGGGCACGGTGCGTTACGTCCTCGAGTTGCTCGAGAAGACTACGCGCAACCCTATCCAATTCGATTGTTTTGGTCTCCACGAGTGGGCGATGGTCTATCACACGGATACTCCGCGCCATGATTTGCCACTGCGGCTGGGTGCGGAAGGAACGAATGAGGTCGTCGACAAACACCGCATCAAATGCACGCACTACGACGCCTTCCGCTTCTTCACCGCTCCTGCCCGCCCTCTCAACCTCACAGTCCTTACACGTGATGACCAGCCGGATCACGACCAAGCTGGTTGCGTCCACGCAACGATGGATTTGTACAAATGGGCATGGAAATTGGGGCCGTTGATACCCGGTGAACTTTTCCTTGATACCTTCCGCCTGGCCGCCGCTGCTCGGACACTAGATATGGAAGCATCGCCCTATGACTGCCGTGAGTGGGGCTTTGGCGTTGTGCCAATTGAAACTCCCGAGGGTAAGTCCGAATATGTGCGCCGACAGCGTGCGCTGTCCGACGCCGCAGCACCCCTCCGCGCACGGCTTGTCTCCCAAATTCGCGCCGTGCTCCCCGCTACAATGAAGAACCATTGATGTGACCAGTCGGGACACACTCTGCTGTCCCGAGGTTCCCACCACGGCCCCAGCGCGGAAGGAAAAAGATGGCCCGGCACTCGGATGGAAAGAACAACTACTCATTTGCACCGTGGGTCATCATTGTGGCCATCCTTGCAGTTCTGGCGCTGATTGTTGGTGGAATTTTCCTCGTCCGCAGCGGCACGTCGGATTCCGCCGACAACGTAGCTGCGGAAACTTCCGTTGAATCTACATCCGCGGCCGACTCCGAGAACGAATCCACCGCTCATGTAACGACTTCCACGTCGGAGACGTCCACAGAGGCCACCTCCTCCGAGGCGGCACCGGAATCTGAAGCCGCATCCTCGTCGGCGGCGACCAGCTCTGAAGACAAAGCCGCCGATGCTGTTGCCGAAGTCGCTCCGAATACGCTGTTCCTTCTTGATACCTCCGAAAACCTTGCCCCCTATTTCGATGCCGTAAGCCAGGGGGTCGCCGATGCCGCGACGGCTGCCGGCGCTGAAGGCAGCCAGGTGGGCCTGTGGAACTATTCCTCCCCTATCTCCGCCACGGCCACGGTAGGTTACCGTCCAAACGTGGCCTACGGACCCGCTGACAACGTGGCCCAAGCCGTTCGGTTGTTCGGCACCGGTGGCGTGCCGCAAACGCGCAGCGCAGTCGTGGCCGCGCTGGGAAACGCTTCTGATCAAGTCGCTGAAAGCGGAAAGGATGCTCGCGTTGTTCTCGTCACTACGGGAACCCAACAGGACATGGATGACGCCGCTTTCACCGAAGCCGTCAAGAATGCGCGCGGCGAGGGCGTTAGCCTAAGCGTGGTGCACCTCGGAACGGGCGAGAAGGATGCTGAGCTGGAGAAACTTGCCGATTCTTACAGCACTGTCTCAGATCCTTCAGATGCTACCGCGAACAAGAAGAGCATCACAGCCGCAGCTGGCGCTCAATAGGCAGCCAGTAGTCAGCGCGAATTCACGCGCGCTGACTAGTCTCCCCACAGCAAGAACGAAACCGCCACACCTTCCTATGGCACTGACGTGAGCAGCAGTGCTGAGAAGGTGCGGCGGCTATATGGAAGGGTAAACGACCCTTAGGAGGACTTGCGCTTGCGTCGGGCAGCGAGCTCGTCGAGGCCTACGACCACGTCGGTCTCTTCCTCCTCAACGATGCGCTCAGCGGGGAAGGACGTAATGGTTCCGGAGAGCTCCTTGAGGATGCCCGGCACTGCAATGCCGAAGACGCCCTGACCACCGGCGAGGAGGTCAATTACTTCGTCGTTGGAGCGGCACTCGTAGACGGTGGTGCCATCAGACACTAGGGTGAGCTCGGCGAGATCATTGACGCCGCGGTCACGCAAAGACTCTACGGCGAGGCGAATATTCTGCAGGGAGATACCCGTATCCAGAAGGCGCTTCACAATCTTGAGGACGAGGACGTCCTTGAAGGAGTACAGGCGCTGGGAACCGGAACCTCGGGCGGTTCGAATAGAAGGCTTCACCAGATCGGTACGCGCCCAGTAGTCCAGCTGGCGGTAGGTAATGCCCGCCACCTGGCAGGCAATCGGCACACGATAGCCAAGTTCCTCGTCGGGGCCAATGTCAAACAAAGACTCTTGAACGTAGCTGCCGCATTCGTCGTAGTTCAGCGCAGCGCCGGTCTCAAGGTCGAGTGTCTCGGTGTGAAGGTCTTTACTGCTCACGTAATTACTCCAGTGATGTTTGAAGGGAGTTCTAATTGTCTATTAAAGGGCACGCCGTCAACCACGTCAAGGGTGCATCGGAATGAACCTCTAGTAGAACTTTAGACTTTTTCTACCTCATTGTCATCATGAGTCACACGCGTGTCATTAAAAAGTTTGCGGACAGTTAAAAAGACGCCGCCCCGAAGGGACGACGCACGGTTTAATGTCAGGCGAGAATCTAGTCTTCGTCGTCGGGCTCGTCGCCGCCAAGCAAGTCATCTTCGGAGATACCAGAATCACGCATCATCTGCTCGAAGTCATCATCTTCTTGGCTTTTCTGTTGAGCTAGCCGTTCCTGAAATTCCCGCACTCGTTTCTGCGGGAACGTCTCCGGCGATGCGGCATCGCGCTCAAGGCCGTAGTACTCCTTCAGGTCCTCATCGCTGATGTAGATAGCTACCTCATCGAGCACGTCCTTCTCAAAGGTGATGGGAACCCCGTAGTGGTCTGCGAGGACAAGAGCATCGCACATCCGGGCATCGTGCTCTTCTCCCCTGCCATCTACAAGGTCCACCATAAAGGCACCTTTGCGGTACTCGGATACGCAGATCTCATCAATACCGTCGAGCTCATCCGCGAAGGCGATGAGAAGTTCGTACGTGCTGGGGCGAGCGTTGAAGTGGCGCTCCAGCATCTGGAGAACACGGGCTCCATCAATGGGTGAGACCCATACGGGCACGTGGCGGTCTGCCTCCTCCCAGTAGAACAGAGCGCAGAGATTATTTTCGGGGCCGACGGGGTGGATACCTAAAAACTTTAGTACTTCAGAATTCATGGTCTCCACTCTCCCATACTTTCGGCGAAGGTGACTGCTGCACCAGTTCGCACCGGCGTGACCGAAGGGGTTCTAAGGTAGAAATTCGTCACGCAGCTCAGTCTTGACCAACGTGCTGTGTAGTGACAGGACCAGCGCAGCCATCTGCTGGGAAAGCTCTTCTGCTTGCTGTGGAGCGGTATCGGACTTGGAGTGCGCAACCGGGCTTGCAACTTGCGCGATGAGGTCAGCTTGGCGGCGGGCAGCATTGCGCAGGGACTTGAGCTGGCGAGCATCGAAGCCAAAAGACTCAAGAGCCACGGCCGCGGACACAATCGATACATCGTCGGTATCGAAGAAACCCGCCGCATCCGGCTTAATAAGGCCAACTGCAACGAGGCTGGCAATCTCTTCCTGGGTGGTGCCGGCTTGATCGGCCACGTCGGCGTCAGTAAGCCTATTGACCACAGGGGCACGCAGCTGTTCAGCACTAATGAGCGCCTCGGCCTGTGACGACACAATCGCAGTAACTTGGCCGGAGTCCATAGCCTCCAGCTGTTCGCGGATTACCTTAAGCGGCGTGTAGTTATCGCGCTGCGCAGTCAGAATGTAGCGCAGACGGTCCAAGTCCTTCTGGTAGTAGCGGCGATAGCCCTTCGGCGTGCGCTCAGGGGTGATAAGTCCCTCAGACTCCAGGAAGCGTATCTTTGACACCGTGACATCGGGGAACTGCTTCTGCAAGTGCTTCAGCGTCACACCGATAGACATCGGCTTCTGCTTGGCGGCCTTGGGCTTCCTAGCGGCAGTGGACGCTACTGCGGCGGTGGAGTTCTGGGAGCTCACGATGGGAACTACTTCTGCTTTCTACACGGTCTGGACATCACAGCGAGGCGGGGAGAACACTCCCCCAGCCCCGCAGGTGTGGACTTACTTGGCGGCGATGAAAACCAGACGGAATTTACCAATCTGAATTTCGTCGCCCACCTCGAGAACCTGTGCGTTGCGCGGCTCGCGGTTGACGTAGGTGCCGTTGAGTGATCCGACGTCCACGACCTCAAACTGACCGTCCTGAGCGCGGAACTCAGCGTGGCGACGGGAAACGGTGACATCGTCCAGGAAAATGTCTGCCTCTGGGTGACGGCCAGCGGTGGTAGTGGGCTGATCCAGCAGGAACCGCGCACCGGCGTTCGGGCCACGCTTGACGACGAGCAGCGCCTGCCCCTCAGCTAGATTCTCAGCACCAGCGACGGAAGCGTCAGAGCCTGCCGACGCACCGCTTTCCATCTCCTTGAGAAGATCGGCACGGAAGACAGAAGTAGTCTCTGCCTGCGGTTCCGGCGTTCCGGTGTTCTCGCTCATTTTTACCTCCGAAGGGTCGGATCGATATTGACTAAATCCATAGTAGCGACTCCGCTGTCCTCGCGAGCCACCACCAGAAAAATTATATTAACGGAAGATATTTCCGATGCCCTTGAGCACTGAGTTTCCGCCTCCTGCCAGTGGATTATCAGAAACCATGTAGGTCCATGTCGCGCTCGGGCGGGACAGGCCGTGGTCTTCCAAGTGTGCGCCATCGGAATCGATCACCACGGTGTTAAACGTCTCAACGGCATCATCCACTGCGCGTTGGGCTAAGTCCTTGAACTCTCGCACCGCGATGCGGTGATACTCATCAATGGGGGTTTCACGCGCGATGGCCCGCAGGTGGATCGACTCGCGGACATCGTCCATGAGCTCTAGGTGATCTGCCCAAGACAGATCCAGGTGGTAGAGCATAATCTCGCGCGCGGCGCGCTCGCGGGCGTCCTGGGGAACGTCGGCAAGCTCGGCGGCCCGTTCGGGGGCACGCTCGGCCAGTTCCTCCCATGCCTGGGCAGTATCAAGGAGCTTGGCACGGCGCTCGTCGATGATAATGCGCTGGTCGGCGAGCAACTGATTGTACTTCCAGGTCTGCGCGTGAATCTCAAGCAGTTGGCCCTCGGTTACGCGCTGGCAGTGCGCCACGAAATCGCTCACCCTCTTAGACTCTATGCGGCCGTCAGCATCCGGGCGCGCGGAGAGGGACTCATCCTCTCCTCCCTGCTGGACCACATCATCCTCTAGGGAGACGAAGAACACGGACATTCCAGGATCTCCCTGGCGTCCAGCGCGGCCGCGTAGCTGGTTGTCCAAACGCGACGAGCGGTGACGGGAGGTGCCCAGCACTGCGAGACCTCCCTTCTCTACCACCACATCACGGTCGGCCTCATCAGCACCACCTAATTTGATGTCGGTACCACGACCAGCCATTTGGGTAGAAACGGTTACCCTCCCCACGTCACCAGCCTCGGCGACGATGCGGGCCTCATCCTCATCGTTTTTGGCATTGAGCACGCTCACCTCAATGCCGCGTTCCCGCAGTGCTTCGGCGAGATCTTCTGACTCAGCCACATCGTGCGTGCCCACCAACACCGGCTGTCCAGTGGCGTTCAGGGCAGCAATTTCTTCGACGATGGCCTTCGATTTGTCATCGATAGTCGCATAAATGCGGTCAGCTTCGTCGAGGCGCTGCAGCTCCTTATTGCGATCGATAACGGAAACGTGCAGATCATAAAACTGACGCAGCTGGTCAGTGGCCTCAACGGCTGTACCAGTCATGCCACACACCAATGGGTAACGCCGCATCAATTCCTGCAGGGTAATCGTGTCGAGAATGCGCCCACCTTCAGAAACCTCAAGGCCTTCTTTCGCCTCCACGGCCGCCTGGAGGCCATCGGGCCAGCGCTGGAGGTCGGCAACGCGGCCCCGGGAGGCGTCGATAAGCTGCAGCTTGCCATCCGTAATAATGTAGTGAATATCGCGGATAAGCAGTGCCTTCGCGTGCAGTGCCAGGTTGACCTTGACCAGCACGGAACCGATGTTCTCCTCGGAGTACAGCGAATCGATGCCTAATTCGCGCTCGACGCGCGCCGCGCCGTCATCGGTAAGCGCCACCGTGCGCCCATCCTCCGCGATGACGTAATCTTGGTCTTCGCGCAGGCGGGACACCACATTGGTGATATGCCCCGTGGACTCCTCACCAGGGCGATTGCCGGCTAGAACCAGCGGAACCAGGGCCTCATCCACTAGTACAGAGTCCGCTTCATCTACGAGCGCCACGTCAGCGCGGGCCTGAACGGACTGCTCGCGGGAGGTGATCTGATTATCGCGCAGGACATCAAAGCCCAACTCATTAACCGGGGCATAAATGATGTCAGCGCGGTAGGCTTCGCGCCGTTCATCAGGTCCAAGCTTTTCCGTCACGGAGGCCACGGTAAGCCCAAAGAACTCCACGAGTGGGCGCATCCACTCGGCGTCGCGCGCGGCCAGATAGTTATTCACCGTCACCACGTGCACGCGTTTGCCAGTCAACGCAAAGCCAGTCGCAGCCATGGCGCCGACTAGGGTCTTGCCCTCACCGGTTGCCATTTGGATGACGTCACCTTCCAACAACCGCAGTACTGCCTGGGATTGCACGTTAAAGGGGCGCACACCCAGCTTGCGTTCACTCGCTACGGCCAGTGCTGCGAGGAACTGCGATTTATCTGCAATCGCACCGTCTGTGACGCAGGAGCGGGCAGCGGTGGCCACGGAGGCGTCGTCAAGCGCCGCAACATCCTCCACCACTGAATCCGCAGCAGCTACTACAGCTTTAGATTTCTTGTTGTTGCGCTCGGACTGCGCGCCCATCGCCTTCCAGAACCAATCGAATGCGCCCATGTGCACTCCTCACCTTTCTGAGCGGCCTTACTCGTCTTCCCTCGACTCTAGTCAACCCCGGTTCGCAGCCTCACACTTGCCCTTATATCCTTATTGGCATGCAATCCGTGAACGTGACGCTCCCCTCCAGCACCGGCACAGCGATGGCCGGAACTATCGACTTCCCCGACACCCCACCGAAGGCTTTTGCTATCTTCGCGCACTGCTTTGCCGGCTCCCGCCACACGCCGGGCGCCGCCCGCGTAAGCAAGCAGCTCACCAACTTCGGTATCGCCACCCTGCGCTTTGATTTCCCCGGTCTTGGCCAGTCCGAAGGCAACTTTGGGGAGACAAACTTCAGCCAAAACGTAGCGGATATTCAAGCTGCCGCTGAGTGGCTGAGCCAGAACTACTCTGCCCCGCAGCTACTCATGGGACACTCGTTGGGCGGTGCAGCTTCCCTAGCAGCGGCTAATGACATTCGCTCACTCAAGGCAGTGGCCACTATTGGCGCGCCGTTCGACCCCGCACACTCCGTTCTTCATTACGCCGACAAGATTGGTGAAGTCGACGCCAACGGCGAAGTTGAGGTCACCCTAGGCGGTCGCGCGTTGACCATTTCTCGCCACTTCCTCGAGGACCTCGCTGAGACCAATCCGGAGACCTACCTGCCACGCCTGCGCAAGCCGCTGCTTCTGTTGCACTCCCCGATTGATCAGACCGTCGGCATCGATAACGCCCAGAACATCTTCCTCACCACGCGCTACCCCAAGTCCCTTGTGGCCTTGGATAAGGCAGACCACCTTGTAACCAAGCAGGGCGCCGCTGCGCGCGCGGCAGATCTCATTGGTGCTTGGGCTGAACAGTACATCGTGCCGGAAAATCTGCCGGAGCCTGTCGACGCTGCGACCGCCGTTGCCACCCCGGCGGTGGGCACGCGCATGGGAGTCGTCGTACGCAGCAACGAGCACACCGTTACTGCCGACCGCACGAAGAAGGCCGGCGGCAAGGGCCAAGGTTTTACCGCTGAAGGCCTGCTCATGTCGGCCTTGGCCACCGCCACCACGCAAGAACTCAAGTCTGCGGGCAAGGAACACAAAATGGATGCTAAGGCTATGGAAGCAATCAGCGTTACGATTACCCAGGACTCCGAGTCCTCCTTTACACGCACCATTTCGCTTCCGGATTCCTTGAGCGCTGCGCAACGCACCGCGCTTGTCGACGCCTCCATGGCCACCCCCATCGACACCCTCCTCAATGCCACCGTCACGACCACCATCGTGACGAATGAGGCCATAGGTTCCTAGGCACCAGACATGATCGTTCTCAACCCCCTCGACTCTAGTGCTCGGTGTCCCTGTGGCACGGGTTTAACCTTTGGCGAGTGCTGCTCGCGCTACCACGCTGGCACTCCTGCGCCCTCGGCGGAGGCTCTTATGCGCTCGCGGTTTAGCGCTTTCGTTACCGGCGACGAAGACTACCTTCTGCGCACCTGGGACCCTGAAACCCGCCCCGAGCGCCTGGAGCTGGCCGATACCGGAATTCGCTTCTACCGCCTCGACATTATTGACACCGTTGCCGGCGGCCCACTCGATGACACCGGCATCGTCGAATTCGAAGCCTTCTACAAAGGCGCTGCAAAAGGTTCACAACGCGAGCGCTCCTCTTTCCACCGGCAAGGCGGGCAGTGGGTCTACTCCTCCGGCGAATTCTAGGACAACTTCACGCGCCGCTCGGGCCGCGCCCGCCACATCGAGGTCACTAAAAAGGCGCGTGAACAGCAATTTGTTGAAGCGAATACCGCTGGTGTAATCTGAAGCAGTTGCACCACACGGTGCGACAGCGGACTATGGCGCAGTTTGGTAGCGCACTACACTGGGGGTGTAGGGGTCGCAGGTTCAAATCCTGTTAGTCCGACTCAAAACACCTGGTCAGAGCCATTTTGACCAGTATCGCCTGTTCAGGGCACCTCGGAAACACTAGAACACCGAGACCTGAACAAGCCCGATTCAGGCTCTCGGGGGAGAGATTGGGCACGAATTGGGCACAAGAAAACCCGGCTTCGGAACCACGAGACAACTATCCAGCGGGCGTTTCCAGGCACGCTACACGGGTCCCGATAAGAACCGATACAAGGCCGAACACACGTTCTCGGATGAACTCGATGCCCTAGCATGGCTTGCGGGTATCAGGAAACAGATTGACCTCGGAACCTGGCAACCTCCAACGCTGGTTAAACCGAGCATCCCGAGTGTCGAAGACCTCACCAAGCGCTGGCTAGACCTGTGCAAGGCAGATGGATTAAGACCAACCTCGTTAGCAACCTACGAGGCAATCGCAGAAAACCGCATACTCTGCTACCCCGAGTTAGCTCAGCTCTCTGTGGACAAAGTAGATGCACAAGCCGTTGCTCGTTGGTGGGGTCGTGTAGTCGAAGACCATCCCACCACCACAGACCGGAACAAACGCGCGTACGGCAAACTGAAGACCATTCTCGAACTCGGTGTAGAGTACGGCTACCTCGAACACAATCCTGTGCACGTTCGCGCCGCTCGAAGGCAACCACAGCGGAAGAACAAGATGCTCCCGAATACCGAGGAACTGCTCGGAATTTTGGACAACTCCCCTAGCCGTTACAAGTTCGCGGTGTGCATGACACTGTTCCACGGCCTTCGGGTAGGTGAAGCTCTCGGGCTTCGGACCGAGCACATCGTGACAACTTCACAAGGCCTTGGTATCCGTATCGAGGGCACGATGCAACGTCTCAAACAGTCGGACTCAAGAACCACGATGCACTGGCAACCCATGCCAAAGACTCAAGCCGGGTACCGAGTAGTCCCCGTGCTGAGTGACTTTCTCGGACTTGTTCGGCACACTCTGGAGCACACACCCGAAGGAAATCTGCTCACTACAACCAGCACAGGAGAACCAGTGATGGATACCTCTTTCAGGTCCGTGTTTCACAGAGCAAAGGTCAAGGCAGGAGCCAGCGAGGAGATTACTCCGCACTACGGCCGTAACTGGCTAATCACTCGTTTAGCAGAGGCTGGAGCAACCCCAAAGGAAATCGGGGCTGTTCTTGGGCAATCAGACCTGAGCACCATTGTCGGGGTGTACATGAAAGTACGAGAAACAAGGCCTGCCGAGCTAATGAGCCGCGTTAGCGTGCCAATCAGCTAGCGCGACAACCAGGTGCCGGTTGCCCTTGAATCTGTTGAACTCCGCATGAACGGGAACGATATTGCATAGGACGTGCCCTGTTGTCGAAGGAGAAGACAATGGCCGGATATGGTCCACGTTCCGGGTTGCCTGAGTAAGCGGTCTACCAGTAGCGACGCACTCCCACGGGTTGACACCGGCGGTGTTCCAATAGTCGATAACCTCTTGCGGCGCCAGATGTTCAGCCGGGGCACCCGCTGCTCTAGCGCGTCTCTCCCCGTCTCTGAGCGACTCGAACAGGCCGTGATAGCGGTCTAGCTGGTCTTGTTTTCGGCACTCGTTACAAGTTGAGTTAATGCCGTTGGCACCGTTGGTGGCGGTTGTGTAATCGTCAAGACTCTTGACCTCTAGGCAGCGGATACACCTCCTTAGGCCCTGCTCAAATAATTGTTGACGCTCTTGCCTAAACTCTTTGGTCCTCGTATTCATTTCTTCTCTTCGGATAATGCTTCACAGTCGACCCATCGACGGACTCAGGGTAGAAACCTATGCACTGGTTAAATGAATCCGGGAAGGGTTTTGGATTTGAACTCTGCCAAAGAAGGCCCAGTGCATCTGACATGAAAAAAGGGCCCGAAGGCCCTTGCATGAAGTCCTCTACTGTTTAGTAGATGCGCAGAGTATCTGGACGAGCAACCGTGGTCAGATAGAAGTAGTTGTCATCGTGTGTGACATGGGTGCCAACTTCAATGCCGGTGTAGTCGTCAGCAACAACATCTTTGTACAGGTCACCGTCGTAGGCCAAAACAACAGGAATAGAGATACGCCAATACTCGATGTAATACCCAGTCTTTGGGTCCGTGAACCCTTCAGTAGTTGCCACATCGTCTGTTCCGTCGGAATAGTCAGCAGCAGCAGCATCTTGGCTAGCGCGCATTGCATCGTTATCGAGCCTGAAGTTCGTACGACCCCCTCCACGCATAAAATAAAGGCCAAAGGAAGAATCAACAACGTCGCCTAGCAGATCCAGTTGCCTCTCAGACTGGCCGTATCGTTGCTTGTGCGAGATTGGAGCTGGTTCGTTAGCCGGTTCCTTCGGCGTGGTTCCCGATGGCTCTGGACTTGCGATTGTGGACTCTTCTGCGTCGTCAACTGGGGCAGAAGGCGAAGGCTGTACTGTTACTGTCTCAACAGTGGCCCCCTTGCTGCTGCCATTACCATTGGTGTTACCGATAACAATGCCTGCAATACCACCGATTACAGCGATAACTGTTAGAAAAACACCCAGAATTTGTTGTACGTCAATACGCCCGATGCCTGGAAGTTCAATTGAGGGCATGAGAGAATCCTTTCGAGATAGAGAGAAGAACCTACTCTGATTATTTTCCCAGTAATAGGATTTTGTCAATCCACATCGTTCGCTATCACCCCCAAGGTCTCACTCCCCATAAGGTCCGCAACCGTTGTGAACCGAGGAGGTTAGTCTCCGAACGGTGTTGTCCCACGTTCGGACCGAGGGCATCAAGCCCCACAGGTTCACAGAACCGAGGAGCGTTAAACGGGTCCAGCTCACGGCTGGGCCCTAGTCCCGAGGTCCCTAACAACCCTCCTCCTTCACAGGCTGTTCGCCTGCTCAGGTGGAAGACCTACCTCCCTTAGGAGCGGAGATAAGCCCGCTCCACAGTCGGTTAACACCTACGGCCCTACGGTAGCGGCATAAGCCCTTATGCCACTCCCTTGGTAGGAGTCCTTCGTGAAGCAACAGCTCCACTCAGTCCTGCGTGTCCCCTTCGAGGAGCGGTAACAAGTCCGCTCCCCTTCGGGTTACCTGTGTTGCCTAGGCAGCAGCGTAAGATGTAACGCTACTACCTAGTCCTATGTCCCTTCGTTGGAGCCGAAAAGAATACGGCTCCACTCAGTCCCGTTGTTTCGCCTCCGTGGAGCAGCCATTAGCCTGCTCCCCTTCGGGGTGTCTGTGCACCGTTCGTATCACCGACCGCCTAAGCCGGTCGATAATCTCACTCTCCAAAGCAGGCGCGTACAGCGCCTACTTAGAAGTGCACAGTGGGGGATGTATAAGGGGGGTGCATTGTGCATGTGCACGTCTGCGACCAGGGGAAACGCAGAAAAGTGCACACCCCAAGTGTGCATTTTACAACGCTGTGACCTGCATAAACGTAAAAAGTGCACACCCTAGTTTTTCACCTTAGGGCCAAGAGAATACAAGCCGTTCGCCTTGTTCTGGTTCTTGACTAGCAGCTTGTTCTTCACGAGCTCGGGTAGTTTGCGGGCACTCAGCGTACGAGCAGATGCTCCAGCGGACCCAGCAATATCTTCAGCAACCGCCTTAGCCGTGGTAGCCCTCGAACCAGCGGCAAGCCGCGCTATGCGAAGGTTATTGTCCATCGTATCAGCATCACGAGCTTGCTTCTTTTGTTCTGGCTCTGGTTCAGTGTCCTGAACAATAACGCCGGGGTCCACAATCCTGAATCGACGCTCTATGCCGCCACCGTAACGAGACGATGAACGAAGAGTACGAACCGAATCATCGAACTTGTTGTTGGAGCCTTTGAAAATCTCTACCTCGGTACGAGTGAACTGAGTCGCCGCACTGTTGCCCATAGGACGGTGCGACTGCTTACCCTCGTAAGCAGAGGTAGACGAATGGGCCACAACCACAGTAGGCAGTTCGAAACCGGCGACTGATTCTTGCCAGAACTTGAGCCACGGCAAACGCTCAATCTCGTTGCCGTCGAGTGTTCCTGTAGCGTGGTCGATTACAACTAAGCCAACGCCTTCGGCACGTGCGTACTCTTGAAGAAGCATCCAGGTATCCGAGTCTGGAACCTCTCCGTTGCAAGCGAAATACTTAACACCGCTGGTGATGCCGAGTTGGTCCAAGCGCTCTTTGTATTCGAGTTCTCCGTTAGCATCTGCACACACCACCAATGGCTTAAGCCCGTGCCTTAGCGGGGTAACACCGAGGAATTCCCGGCCATCAACAAGGCTGGCAATCAACGCCGCCATCGTCATGGTCTTACCCACGCTGGACTGTCCATAGACCAGGGTGTTGGTTGTGCACACGACACCGGGCAGTAGCCATTTATCCTCTTCGCTCACCTCTTTAACATCGGCATGGTCAACGATGCCCAGAATCTCAGCGAGATTGGTCGCTGTGTCCTGCTGTGCAATCAAACGGCGGGTATCTTCTTCGGTAATAAAATCCACTAGTGCGGTAATCCTTCCTTCTAGGCTACGGTCTTCCATGCTCCGGTAAGCAACTGAATCTGCTCCCCGAGGTCTTCTACATCCTCTGCATCGAGGTACAGCTTTATGCTCGTTCCTGGTTTCGAGAGGATATAGGTCTCGCTCGAAATCTGCCTAAGCTCAGGTCGTCGCACAGGGTGCATTATCTTCTCCTTTTCATCTCCTCTAACTGGCATTATCCAGCTGGACTTGCGTTTAACTTCGTTGTTGCGGTAAGCTACTCAGCAAGTAGTAGGCTATCCAGACAACCGCTAAGATGTTCGATTCTACTCTCGTTCGAACAAATTGTCAAATCCTGCGGCGCTAATCAAACACCAGGTCTTGCAACTGGTCAGCGAGGGCAATGGCCTGCCTCTGATTCCAGATAAGCCTGAGCCGTGGAAACGATGACATCGAGACGCGGTACAGTCCCGAGCCGTCGGTAGTCTGAATCTTCTTAGCCCTAGGAAGTGCCTCGTACTTCCCTATATCGGTTACTCCTTCCCGTAGGTTAAATAGGCCTTCTAGCCCCATGAGCAGAGCTCAGGGAGCGTGAACGAGACCCCAATCTTTGATTGAGTCTCTATTTTCGCTTGTAACGCGATGAACAACCCTCTCGGGTGCCATACCCCTCGAAACGATTTTAAATCGCTAATACGGCCGTACAGCCGAATCATCAACTCTGTGACCAGGGGTTATGTATCGCTATTTATCGTTGGTCCAGTACCTTGAACCGTTCCTCGCACCGTTGGTGCTGAATCGCGCCACGGGCTCCGCTCTGTGGCGCTGTGGCGCTAACCGCTTCTTGAACCAATCTCCCAGCCCGGTACCGGCTGCATTAGCCGTGCGGCAGATAAAGCCGAAATCACGAGTACCAGCGAGCTTCTCGACGTAGTACGCGGTCTCCTCGAACCACTCCTCCCACGGAGCTGAAGCCGGGTAATCGTTGGAGTCGATGTGCTCTGCTACATCCTCGGGTGACGTGAGCACACGGCGGCGTTTACGAATCGTCATCTCCTAGCTCCTCGCTCCCCACCTCGCACGAGCTGCGGTCCTGCCAGCCCTCGAACGGCGTTGAGCTCTTTCGAGCTGCTCCTCCTCCGTCTCTGGGAGGCCTAAGCTTTTCAGGAGCTTGTCCAACAGCGACGTTTGTGAACGAGCTTCAGCCACGAGGGGGTTCACCACGGCTTGCCCCATGCTTCCCTTCGCGAGAAGAGACTGAGTAGAAGCTTCAGCCTCCAGAGCGGCGATGGTATCGGCGGTGCGAGCGGCACGCTCCAGCAGCGCGACCTTTCCCGGTTCGTCCTGGAACGAGAAAACGTCGGTAATACTCTCCCACAGCTCCAGCCCAGCCGGGCCTAGGTGGTCGGGTTGTTGAATCATAAGCAATTCCTTTCGTTTAAGTGCGATAAGCACCATCAAACATGGTTCGTGGCGCGAATAGTTAAAATTAGAGAAGAATAATCGCATAGAGGCTGGCAGCTGGAATACCCTGCGGTCGTCTCGGGTGCGGGTAGGGCATACCCCCAGGATGTTTGTGCAGGTCAGGGGGCATTGTCGAGCTCAGAGACACTAGGCCGTGCTGGCTGGTCGAATAAGCATAGAGGTGCCACCGGCGTGAACGATGGCTGTTGTTGATACAAACTACAACGACGGCGCTACCAACGACTGAGACGAACGCCCTCCCACTCAGAGAGGGCGAAACCTGCCTCTAATACCCGAGATTTGCCCTAAGCACGCGGTGCGCCTCGTCGGACATGCTCTGTCGATCCGCCTCGACCTCCTCTGCCTCATGCCGGGCGGCGGTAGGACTGGATAGGCGTAGGCTCGCTCCTTCCCGTAGGGCACGTGCCACTACTGGCAGAGTCCTATCCCATGCTGGGTTGCCGGTGGTAGCATCCTCCAGCTGAAGCACCATTAGCCCACCAACAGTTTCCGGGCTAACAATCGTGTGAAACTTCGACCAAGCTCCTAAGCCCTGACCAGGTAATTCCTTCAGCTCCAGTGCCCAATGCATCCAATACGAGAGCGTCCCCGCTGCCTCAACAACCTTGTCGTACGCCTCCCGCTCTTCCGGGGAGAATCCCAGGGCTTGGTCTGCCGTGAACGGCGTAGAAGGCAACTCGTAAATGTTGGACTCATAGATATGAGCTGCCTTATCAAAGCTCTGAAAAGCTTGGTCAAGATACGAATCAAGATTGCTTTGAATCTCTCGAAAGAGCTTGGTTTCAATCAAAGAGCGAGCATGATTCACAGCTCGCACTCGCTCATGGCCCGAAACCAGAGCATGGCTTACCATATCGTCCAAAGTCTTCTCCAACGTCTTTTCGTTGAAGAGTCCGGTGGTATCGGGAGCAGGAGTATTAATCACCTGCTCCAGTTTCTCTTGTGCCCCGAGGAGTTGGAGTACTTCCTTTGGATGCTTCAGGTTCCATTCACGAATATTCATAAAGATTTGATTCCTTTCGATTATCGAATACGGCGGTTAATAGTCGCCAAAACAGATTCCAGTAGAGCGTCATTTTGCTTACCCCGGCGTTGAGGGTTGCCCTGCCCTTGTGAAGGGTCCACAGCACGAGAAGTTTCGTAGCTCCGACAAGCGCCATTAGTTCCATCCGGGGCCTCGACAACAACATCCTGACTAGGCTCGATGCCCTCCAGGGCCTGTGCCAGTGCTACGGCTGGAGACTGTCGAAGACTGCCTTCGAGATGGTTCAATAAGCGATGACCATTAAGAGGCACGGGTGTCATATAGGTTCCTCCTTCGATAAGTTGCCAGCTCGTTGATTCAGAACTGGCTGACGAACAGTGTTTGCGGCGACCGAGCAGCAGGCGCGGGTACAGGAAGTGCCCTTTACACTGCATTGATGCGTAGAATCGCGCAGTGAGTCTGCATCTGGACTTGGTAGCCCGAAGAGGTGAGAAACCCCTTCACCACCGAGCAGGGGTTTTGAAACCGTGGCTACCGAGTTCAGGGCAGGCTCACGGATAAGCCAGAATGAGCAGCCAAAGCGACACTGGAGCGGAGGCGAACAGCGAATTCATTTGGCCCGGGCGCTCTGCCCTGCACGAGGAGAATCGTGCAAGGATGTCGTTATGAACGTTAATCGGAAAAACAGATACTTTTCCTTAGCCGATAAGAGCGGGCGATCGATTGGCTCGATGTGGTACGCAACCACGGTTTCCAAGAAGGACACCGGTGACTTTTACATCACAACCTACGCCGGCGATCCAGGACTGAAAGTGGATTATCAACCGATCTACTTTTCACTCCATCTTCCAAAGCAACGGCATGCCACCCCCGCATTCTTTCTCCGCATACCAAGGAAAAATGTCCATCGCTCTCGGCTAGAGGTCGCTACCAGTTTCCCGCTAGAAAAGTCGGTGACCTTTCCCGCAGAACAGATTGACGAAGAATGCTGGCGCGTCGTGCGGCTAACTTGGTCTTACCGTCTTCAACAAGAAAAGTACGGCTCAATCGCACTTTCTAGGTATGTTTCCCCGATTCTTGAAGAACCAAACGATGGCTTTGTGCTCCGAGAGGAACTTCCGCCAAACAGCTACTGGAAAATCGACTTCTTCCTATCGAAGAACACGCCCTACAAGCTGCCGGGCGAAGCGCTGGGCTTAGCCTCTTCCGTGAATGACTACGAAGCAATCACTCATCTGAGGTCAAACTCTCTTGGAGAGAAATACTTTCTAACGTCTGTGTCTTCGATGTCATCGGGTTTGCGCAGACCGGTCCCAGAGTACTGTCAAGCTCCGGCCTCTTTGAAAGCCGACGCAACCATGATTAGCAGAATGGCAATTCACGATTCAGGATTTTACTGGGTCCACGAAACCATTACTTCGAAAAAGTTCAAAGAACAACTGCAGAACAGCCCACGGTTTAGCTTAGTTACTCGTTAAGGCCTCGTAGTTCTGGAAAAGCAACTCTAGGCGCTGCCTCTCGTTGGTGAGCTTGCGCGGGGCATCAAACGCTTTATCTACCTCCCTATCCAAGGCATCATGAGCTCGAACCAGGGCCGGGTCCATGCTCAGCGGGGCATAATGTTCAGCCAACGACCTCTCAGGGTGCAACGCACGAGCAGCGAGAACTTTCTCCCCTGCCTTGATAACCGAGGTCCTTTGCTTCTCTGACAACTCGGGAACTGGAAAATTGTTCCAAACCAGCGTGTTACTGAACCGTAGGTCACTCTTGATTTTGCCGCCTATAGTGCGTTGCCACGCCATGAACATCGAGGAGGAGATGAGCGAGAACAAAAGCCCGTCCTCGTCCTGAACCTGAAAATTAGCGTCACCACAGATAACGTCTGAATCGAAACGCTGTACCGTGAAGAACTTACGCGACTCCCCTACATGGCGCGGGATACCGACGTAGCTTGTCTCTTGATTACGAATCTCGGTAAACAGATGAGGCGTTGCCGCTCGCTCACGGGTTGCTTTCTTTGCACTGGCTTCTCGAAACTCTCTGCACGCCTCGATTCTCTGCTTAAGCACCTCTGAGCGCTGCACGTCTGCCGGGTCCAGGTCTTCCAACCACAAGCACCACCTATTAAGTCCACGAACAAGCTCACGACTACCGATAAACTTTCGCAAATACTTCGAGGCAACCGGGTCTGAAGAAACATAGTCATAGTCCTTGACTTCTACTATGAGATTTCCGCTATCCGTGGGCTGGCTCCCTCGGACCGCTGCACCAATCATATTGCTTAGCGGCTTCATCCGCTTCTCCACAAGGACGTTAGGGCCGTCTACGAGGTAGGCGTTAATACTAGTAGCCACCGGAACAGGCACCGGCTCACCGTTCACTCGAGGATAATCCCAGAGCAGCGGTTTAAACTCTCCTCGTGAGAAGCCCACAATCACGCAATGAACAGCGGCTTTTCCAGGGGCCTCTGAGTCCCACGAGAACGTGCGATGAGCGAACTTGATTCTCCAGCCTTCTCGAAACAGCGGCCCGAACAGCGCTGGTACAGGTTGGCCCTGTGTAATCGAGTTGGTGGTGACGTAGGCGAACTGTCCTTTGCGATTCTTTAACAGTTTCATCGCCTGCGCGTGCCATCCGGTTACATAGTCCAGGTAGCCGTCATAGTCCTTGCCCCATACACGGCGCATGTCCTGAGTCTGTTCTTTGGTCTTTGTGTACTGTCCGATAAAGGGAGGATTACCGAAGACCAGTGTCTCTCCACGAGGCTTGGGCACAACCAGAGACCAGTCCACAGTCAGCGCGTTAGCGTGATGGATATGAGCGGTAATCGAGATGGGTAACCTCTCAGGGGCTGCACCGATACGTTGAGCGAGTTCCTGATTACTTTGGTGATCGACCAAAAACATTGCCGTCTCAGCGATACGAGCAGGCCACCAGTTAACCTCCAGGCCGTGGAACTGTCCGATGTTTAATTTCTGCTCGAACGAGACATCTAGGGCTAGCTCGTCTAGGGTGCCTTCTCTACGTCGAATCTCAACGATGAGGTCAGTCTCTATCTTGCGAAGCTCCCGATAGGCCACGATGAGGAAGTTGCCACTGCCACAAGCCGGGTCAAGAAATGCGTAGTCAGCAAGAGAATCTCTGAACTCCCGAAGCTTCTTAACCGTGGTTGAGCGAGAAGCAATAAGACGTTCTGCCTTCTCCCGTAGCTCTGTCAGAAACAACGGCTCCAGGGTCTTGAGGATATTCTTCTCGCTGGTGTAATGCTCGCCATCGCTCCTACGAGCTTCTTTGCTCTTCACAAGCTGAAAAAGAGAACCGAAAATAGCCGGGGAAATTTCAGACCAATTAAACCGGCACGCCTTGAGCAGGGCATCCCGCATCTCAGCATCGAAATACTGGGTTCTCATAGGTTCAGCGAACACCGCACCGTTCACGTACGGGAACGAGGACATAGAATCCGGTACTCGTCCACGACGGTTCTCGGGCGTGTTCAGAATCTCGAACAACGCGTTAAGCTGGGGACCAAGGTTATCGGCGGTGGTGTTCTCTTCGATGAATCGAGTGAACAAATCCTGCTCCCACAACCCAGCATCGTCACCGAACAGCAGGAACAACAGCCTTGTTAGGTACATCGAGGTCTCGTGTACCCTGAGCTCCTCGTCATGGTAATTGGTGGGGGCGTTGTCTCCTACAGCCTCGTCAACGTCGTCACCTGCCATAGCAGTAAACAGTTCAGCCATAAGCTGAGAGGCCCTGATACTAGCCTTCTCCTCTTCCTGTTTCGTCACAGCGTCGTAACCAGCTAGGAACTTCAGCGCGTCAAGGTTATCGGTCACCTCGGATAAGCCAAAGCTAATATCGAAACCAGAATCAGCATCTCCTAGACGAACCAGACGAAACTGCTCGAAATTAGAGCAGAGCACGTAGCGCGGCATCTCGAAATCTCTCACTGTGCCGCCATTGAGATAGTCAAGAGCCTGTTGGTACGCCACCTCTAGGGAAACGCCCGGCTTCTTTGCTTCACCAATCACCACAGAGGGGTAGAACAAGTCGATTCTTCCAGCACCACCCGTGGAACCACGACGAGCGTTACGCTCGAACAGGTTCATGCGAGCAGCAGATACCCCGAAACAGCTGAAGAGGTCTATCCAGAAACGCTGTGCTGCCTTCTGCTCCTCGCCCGTAAGGCCCTGCTCCTTCCACTGGTCTAATTCTCTGAGCCAGTGAGCTCGAAACGAGTCGAGGCGGCGGTGTATTTCATCCCGAGAGATAGCAGCAGACATACCACGAGACTACCGGGCGGGTGATTAGACGCTGGGTCTAACACTCGGTAGCAAGAACAAACACAAATGTGTTCGATACGCCTTCGAGGCCGCTTGACGAATCTCTCAACATCGAAATACTCGGGTGCAATTGGCCCACTCACACCGCTGTAATCACCGAACCTCCGGGTTGTGTGGGCAATTATTGGGCACGGTATGGTGTAAAATCCGTTTCCAGAACAGTCGATAATGTGTTGAGCTGGTGATTCTTACTCGTGTAGGGGTCGCAGGTTCAAATCCTGTTAGTCCGACAGTGTGAAGTCTCGAGACATCGTTCCGATCGGCGTCTCGAGATTTTTCGTTTTCGGGTTAAGAGTCGTTTTCGGAGCCGTCATTCAGGCTTAAGGCCACATTCACGGTAGATAAGGGCCAGAAATTTTTCGCCCTTATCTACCGTGAATGACAGTGACAGGTGTGCGAGTCCCAGAGCTGTGGGCTGGAGCCCGGAAATCGGGTAGCCGCAACACCTCGGATACTTCGCGGGACAGGGAACTGTGCGGCCCGAGAACGTGCCCCATTTGCGGGCTTTAAACGCGATAGCTGGGGCTTGGTTGCGATCTCAGTTGTCGTTCATAGGTTGAGACACGCTTCTAGAACTGCTCCTGAAAGCGCTAGAAGCAGCAGAGCTGGGCCTCGCACGGGCTTATTTTCAGCAGCCGTCACTTCGGTGTGGAAAGCCGCAGAGAATCGATGTGGTGAGACTTTGCTTTGCTGTTAGGCAACCACGGGGGCTCATGCGGCTACCGCGTGAGCTCCTTAATGTAGCAAAACATGCGGTAATCGTTCCCGTCTTCGTAATGTGAGAATCCGCGCTTTTCGTAAAATCGGCGAGCGTCAACGTCCACTTCATCGACATTGATCTGGATCTCAGTGACGTCTGCTTTAGACACTGCGGTTTCTACTAGGTCCATGATGGCAGTGCCTATCCCCCGCCCTCGAAGCCCGGGATGAACGTAAAGCTCTTCAAGCATCACAATAGGCACCTCATAGTAGGGGCTGGGGCGAACCGTCACGAAGGCGAAGCCGACAGGTAGCTTCTCACCATCAGCAATGCAGACAATGACGTCATCGCGTCGAAGAAGACGCTGAAAACGCTCTGTAAGAACATCGATTGACGGGCACGGGGAGTCGAATTCCGCGTTGGAATCACTGAGCATCACGGCAACATCATGAGGGCGCTCATGCGTAGCGCTTCTGACGGGAACCGACTCGTTCCCCATCATCATTTACGCCTATGATTCTGGTGTGCCGGTACTTGCCGGGACTGTGATGTTGAAGCCAACTCCAAATCGGTCAACAACCATGCCGAAATAGTCTCCCCACGGCGCCTGAGCGAAAGGCATGGACACCGTTCCATCATTGGCTAGCGCAGCGTAAATTTTTTCGGCTTCTTTAACCGAAGTGGCCTCGACGGTGAATCCGATATCTCCAGGGGTGAGTCGGTCACGAGAATCTTGCAGATCGTCCCCGCCACCAAGAGAAAAAGGCCCGCGGAGAGTGCCGTGCGCTACAGCCTCACGAGGCGGGTCGAAGGGGAATTCAACTCCACTATCGAGCTGCTCGCCATAGGTCAAAACCTCGAGCTCACCGCCGAAAACCGAATGGTAGAACTCGAGGATCTCGCGGGCGTTACCAGGGAAAGAAATGTACGGCGTTGTCTTTACTGTCATGCCGCGATGATAACCACGTAACAACCACGCAGTCGACCGACAAGTCCAAGAAAGCAGCAAGGCCACACTCCTGGCTAAGAGCCGAGGGCATGGCCTCATACTGCTTGCGCGCGTGAGCTATCTGGGCTACACCGCAGTAAGCCTCCTCAACTAGCGGTCAGCGCGCCACGGGATGCCTTCCTTGGGCAGGTAGCCCAGGAGGTAGAGGTAATCCATCGCGCCCAAGACAGACACGATGAGACCGCCACCAAGGATTGCAGCGAGGAAGGAGTAACCCACCATCGAGGACGTATCAACGTCCTTGCCATCTTTGCCGTCCTTGCCGTCTACACCGTCACGACCATTCAGACCGTTAAGACCATCGCGGCCATCTTGGCCGTCCACTCCATCACGACCCGGTGCGCCGGGAGCACCAGGAGCACCGTTCAAACCGTTGGAGCCATCTCGGCCGTCCTTACCGTCAACGCCATCCTTGCCATCG
>NZ_KV810471.1 GCF_001812805.1 Corynebacterium sp. HMSC078H07
CGGGTGGATCACCTCCTTTCTAAGGAGCATTAATTAAGACACCAGTTGGTGTTGTAAGCACGTGAGTATTTCCCATGTGCTTGGTGGTTGAGTAAACAAAAGTTTTGCTGCCACCGATTGTTTAATCGGGTGGAGATACACCTTAACCAGAATGATTGTTAACCAGATGGTTGATTAACTAACACGTAATTTTTGTTTCAAGTACTTTGGTGCATTGTTGGGTGTCTGGGGCATTATCCCCTGGTTGTAACCCACGCGAAGCGCATGTAGCCGGTTGGTAGCAATTTTTGTTGTCGGTTATGTGGTTGGTGTGGGGTGTTGTGTGAGAACTGTATAGTGGACGCGAGCATTAAACCATGTGCTTGCCATCATGTTTGTGGTGGTGGGTCGTGGTTTGTGTGATTTCTGTTCTTTTGTGTTTTG
>NZ_KV810472.1 GCF_001812805.1 Corynebacterium sp. HMSC078H07
CTAAGGAGCATTAATATAAGACACCAGTTGGTGTCATCGCCACACGGTGTTGTGTGGTTGGTGGTTGAGTGAACAAAAGTTTTGCTGCCACCGTTTATGTGAATCGGGTGGAGATACACCTTAACCAAGAATGATTAATCTTTTTAACTAACACGTAGTGGAAAAGTACTTGGTGCATTGTTGGGTGTCTGGGGCATTATCCCCTGGTTGTAACCCACATTAAGTTTCGATGACTGCTTATGCCTTGTGGGGCGTGGTTGTTGGTTTGGTGTGGGGTGTTGTGTGAGAACTGTATAGTG
>NZ_KV810473.1 GCF_001812805.1 Corynebacterium sp. HMSC078H07
AATAGACCAAAACAAACACACCAAACCCAAACAAGGGTTTGGAGAAACAACACAAAACAAAAATTAAGCAACAGAATTTGTCACTGTCACTCGCGTCCACTACACAGTATCTGACACAACACCCACAGCCAGGCAAAAAATGCCTCGAGTGTTTGTCGGTGGCCTATAGCAGCAGGGAAACGCCCGGACCCATTCCGAACCCGGAAGCTAAGCCTGCTAACGCTGATGGTACTGCAACCGGGAGGTTGTGGGAGAGTAAGAAACCGCCGACACCAAACAACACAACAACTCAATAAACACAGAAGAGACCGTTGAAACACCACCAGTTCCAACGGTCGTCCTTCGTGGTTTTCCACCAGCACACCCCACCCGCACCGGCGGCAAAGCTTCTGCTCTGAACCGGTGCGCCCTCTGGGCTAGCATTGGACTGCTATCT
>NZ_KV810474.1 GCF_001812805.1 Corynebacterium sp. HMSC078H07
GGGACCTGACCCCCATGTGGTGGACACCTGATATCCAGCCCAGTCGAGCTGGGAAGAAAGGTAATCTACCACCATGTCCAGGTACTCCGAACAGTTCAAACGCGATGCCGTAGCCCTCTATGAGAACAACGAGGATCTCTCGCTGAACTCAGCATCAGCTGAGCTCGGTATCAACCGTGCCTCGCTACATTCTTGGGTCAAAAAGTACGGCACTGGCAAACGTGCCCGCACGAAGGCCGTGCACGATCAAGCCCAAGCGGCGAATGATTCTGCGCGAATCCGTCAGCTGGAAAAAGAAGTCTCTAAGCTGCGCGAAGAACGCGACATCCTGCGTAAGGCCGCGAAATATTTTGCCGAAGAGACTCACTGGTGATCCGCTTCCAGTTTGTCGATGACCACCGAACCGAGTACTCGGTTAAGCGGATGTGCGATGTGTTAAAGCTGAATCGTTCCTCGTTTTACAAGTGGGTGAGCACCCGTAAAAAACGCAGGTTAAAGATGTATTCTGATGCCGTTATTGGTGCAAGAATCAAGACCATCTTCGATGATGAGCACGGGCT
>NZ_KV810475.1 GCF_001812805.1 Corynebacterium sp. HMSC078H07
TGAGGTTACCCTCGTTTAGTGGACACCCTATTTGTACGGATCTTGTGTCCGTAGGAGAGGATGTTCATTGTGAGTCAACAGCGCAAGAAGTACACGCCGGAGTACCGGCGTGAGGCCGCGAACCTGGTAATCGAGTCAGAGCGCCCGATTGCCCATGTGGCTAAAGAGATTGGTGTCTCTGCCGGGCTTTTAGGCCGGTGGGTCAAACTCGAGC
>NZ_KV810476.1:0-62891 GCF_001812805.1 Corynebacterium sp. HMSC078H07
GGTTCTACCGCACCGACATGCTCGCCGCCGAACTAGCAGTCATGCAACCCGATGACCCCATACGGCTGAAGTTCATCCAACACCTTCACGACGTCGACGTCCTGGTCCTAGATGACTTCCTCACCACACCTATTGATGCCGCAACCGCGCACCAAATTCTCAACATCCTCGCCGGGCGTGAAGGCAAAGTGTCAACGATTGTGACCTAACAATTCACCCCGCAAGAGTGGTACAAGTCCATCCCCGACGCCGTGATCTCCGAGTCAATCCTCAACCGACTCGTCTCCGGCGCCGAGATCATCACACTCGAAGGACCAAACATGCGCCTGACCACCAACAACGCCTGAGTGAGACACCGCTACCGGATACTCACTCAGGCGCTACCAGATACTCACCACACCGCTACCATTTCAGTCTTCTGAAAAAACGGTGCCAGTTTACATCTTTTAGGTTATAGTAAGTACCGCACCACCAAGACCAACTCAGCAGAAAACTTCTGCTCCGGCGGTGGAGCATTTTGTAACACTCTTGTTTTACTAATCCGAAAGGAAGTATACGCAGTGACCACTCAGGCGCTAATCAGTGGCTATGCCAACTACACAACCCCGTCCGCAGTCTCCACCGCAGTTTCCGAGGATGCCCGGCAATCTCACCGACTGCCACAGTCACCACCTCTTCGCAGGCATGCATTACTACCATTAGCATGACTGTGACCGCAACTATCGACACCGGTTGCTAAGCATACTCCGCTATATCGCAATCGGAGTTCACTAAAAGAACGTAGTCCTAAGCTTGTCTCCCAACCCCTCGGGCGAGAGACAAGCTTAGTTCAATTATTGCTCCATTAGGGCTAATTGTTTTATAAAACTGTCAACGCTACTGTGAAAAATACGACTAAACGAATCCTTGGAAGTATACTTTATGCCTATAGACGTCATTGGTACAAATCCTCATGAATCGACATTGTCTGACTTAGCGGATGCTATCGACGAAGTGCTGGCGGAACATAATGTGGGTATTATCAATCGGGAATCTCTATCCGTAAAGCGAGGGCGCAATTTGAGCTGCACCTTCACTACTACAGATTTCGGTACCTGTTTCGCCAAACGTGTCATCGGCAACGACCAATTCAAGGCGTCGATGCAGGCAGCTAATCTTATTTTGCAAGATCTAGGCAGTGCGGGGCAAGGTTCTTTTCGCACGCCACGACTGATTGATTCTTCTACGAATGGGAAGATCTTGATCTTCGAAGGCGTTCCGAAAGCCGACAACTTGGCAACAATCCTTCATGAGAACACTCAGGACGATGAGCAGGTGCTCCGCCTGATGGACAATATTGGTGCAGGATTACGACAGGTGCACGAGTCACTGACTAATGCGGATGATCTTAATGAGGAGCCAAGCCCCCTTCCCCCGATCAGCCACTTTGAGCAGCTACCTTGGTCATCTTTCGAGTCCTTCTCAGCTGCGTCCCTTCAAGTGTGGGGGAGGCTTCAGAAAGACAAGGAACTGTACCACGCAGTTGTATCCCTCAGAGAGATGGAGAACACAGATGTGAAGGTCCCTATTCATGGCGATCTCCGATTTGATCAGTTTCTGTTTGATGACGACGAAGATCTATGGCTAATTGATTGGGAAGAATTCCGTCTGGGGCATCCCGGCCGCGACCTCGGTGGCTTGATCGGGGAATGGTTGCATATCGCGTTCAGCTCACTACTAGGTGAAACTGCAGTGTCTCATAATGTAGAACACGTTCCCCAACCCGTATACGATGAGGAACTTACTCACGAGGAAATCGTAGCCCGTGGGCAGGAAGCGCTCAATAGAGTGATGCCAAACATATCTGCACTGTGGAATAGTTATTTGGGGCAGAACACGACCATTCAGAACACCCAAGAACTGGCTACGATTACTGCAGCATTTGCAGGGTGGCATCTCTATGACCGGCTGCTTGCTGCATCAGAACTTGCCCCACGCGTTTCAGCGCTCTCTTGGGCTGCTGCAGGCATCGGCCGAAATATCCTCCTTAATCCGGCTGAAGCTGCAAAAAATCTAGGCCTCACTGGATCACTATGAACCGCACTTAGCGCCCGCTATATACCGAGACAGTCGCGTCAAGACTGATACGGAGGAAAACTAACCACCATGACACATGAAACCGTTTCCATACTTACAGACAGCAGCGCCAGCCCGGGCAGAGCGAAGATATCTGACGAGGCCCTGTCCATTTGTCGGAGTATTCAGGTTGCCATAGACCCGGAAAGCAGTATCTATCATGCCACGCTTCCTGGAGAATCCCCCGTTGAGGCTGACTCCACCCGCTCCTTGATCCATCAGCTGACCTATGCCTTATATGCGAAGTTCCACTCTGGAAGTATCTTTTCGAACAAAAACAATGTGTCCGATAGCCCTCGGCTGACACGTGACCCGTACATAGAGCGGCACTTAAGGTCCACCGTTCCCCATAAAGTAACGGAAGCATCTGGCGTATTCATCAAATGGCTTACTAATCGTACGATCGCAGTTGTCGAATTCGACGGAGTCCGGATTGCAATCCCCTGTGACAGGATCCTGTCTTCTCCCATAGAACCCGGCTTTCCGGTGGAAGTGCGTGTACCTTCAGCTCGACCAGCACTTTCGCAGGGCTTCTGTATGATCGATGGGCCGCGTCCGCTCAGTCAGCTGAATGGCGAGCCAATTCGGCGTGTTTACCTTCACATCGCCTCCCCAGACAGGGCGGCCTACGTATGGAAAGAAGTTCTGCCGATACTAAACAATCTAGATATACCGTACCGCACCAAAGCTCTCTCTCAACGACAAGAATACCCGCGGCGTGATGCAATTGTGTTCTACCTTCCGGTCAACACGGCTGAGAAAGTCGCCGAACTTTTCTTGGAACGCCTCTTAGGCTCGGGACTACTTGAAAGCTCTACTTCTTCCTTCGCCTATCGGATAGGGCCTGGAGTGGCGCTGGCCGACGAGCCTAACGACCCTCGCTCCAATATGCGTTCAGTGAGCTTCGGAGAGCATCGTTCTCATGCACTCGCCGAAGCAGCTGTTCGCTATGCCCTTCAGCCACAAAGCGACATCACGGAGGTGCTCATCGATAGATTCCGAGCCGCTGGCATTGACCCCTACAACCTTGCTTTCAACGCAGTTCGTGATCCACACTAACCCGATCCAAGCCACGTTTTAACTACACACCGTCATTTGATATTCGAAGGAAACTGCATGCTCAGCGATTACAACACAGAAACCTACGGCGAAGGTCTCGCCGGTGTCTACGACTTGATGTACCCAGATACCCCAGATGCCCACGCTGCGGGTAAATTCCTGGCCAATCTGGCTGGCCCGAAAGGCTCGGTTTTAGAGCTGGGTATTGGTACTGGGCGCATCGCAATTCACACTGCATCACACGGTGTCACGGTCCATGGGGTCGATGCGTCCCAGGCGATGCTAGACAAATTTCACGAAAAGTATCCAGAGACGACTATCACCACCGAAAAACTTGATTTCATCACCAGATCAACTGGACGCAAGTTCGACGTTGTGGCTATTCCGTTGTCTACTCTGTTTGCCGCGACTACCCCCTCTGCCCAGCTAAACGTCATGAAGCTAATGAAGGAACAGTTGAAACCAGGTGGGACGATCGTCCTTGAAGGCTTCGACCCCGCAGAATTCCATGCACAGCAAGGACCGAAAACCGAAACGCTTCCGCTGGCTGACGGCCGCCTTCAGATCAACACAACGGTCGTTGACCGCATCCGTCAGCTCCTTGTCGTGGACCATGTAACCATCGGACCAGAAAGCGGTTACGAATATGCCAAGGAAATTATCCGCTATGTGTTTCCTACAGAAATGGACATGATGGCACTGTCCCAGGGGCTTAACGTTGTTGCCCGTTTCGGTGACTGGGAGAGTTCACCGTTCACTGTCAACTCGCTTCGGCATGTCTCCTTGTATAAAGCCTCAGATAAACAATAGTTGGGGCTAGCTACTATCCGCTCTTCCTCAATATATCCCTAGATAAGGATGTCAGCTATGCTCGTCGTAGAAAAACTTTTCCTCCTTCTTACCCGCGACAATGGTTGGGCCAATGCCGGGATTTCTCACCAGGACATTGCTCTATCTGCTGGCCTATTTAGTGATCTTGTCTTAGCCGGATTTATCGAGATAGAAGAATCTAATAAAGTTCAGAACTCCACCATCAAAGCACTCAAGATGCCTCCGAGTGTTGATGCCGATCCAGAGTTGATTGTCTCCGGATACCAATCTCTGATAGAGAACCCCGGTATCACATTGGAAAAGCTTCTACGTGCTCCTTGGTTCGCCCAGAAGAATGAAATCGCGTATTCGCTCGCTAATCAGGGTGTAGTTACAATTGACAGCAATAAGTTTCTGGGGATTAGCTGGGAAAAATTTCCGACCGTTGATAAGCGGCCCGAAGAATCCCTCCGTCGGCGTCTCGCCGAAATCCTTAAAGGAAGAACGGAGGCGACTACACAGGAAGCCCTGACTCTGATAATCCTAGGTGAAGTTGGAAACATTAAGGTAGAATTTTACAAAGAGCTCGATGGTATTACTTTTCGTGACGTCAACGCGCGTGTGCGAGAGCTGGGAAGAAACCACTTTGCGCCGTCCAATGAATATGCGATCAAGGCTGTTCGGCAGATTGTAAATTCTATGGTATCTGCGATTTCCGGCAGTTCCTTCTTTATTTCCTAACGGCCATGCCGTCTTGGGGCCTACCGCTTACCCAAACTGTATTGAGTCTCCTCGAGCATAATTGGGAATACCGGGAGGCGATTTAGAAAAGCTATCGACGCTAACATATTGGTTACCTACCTGTTAGACTACCTTGCCTGGGGTTGCCCGCAAATCGTGGACACGTGGTTAAGCAGCGGATTTCTTTTTAGCATTTTGCTTAGCGATCCGGGTCTCGAAACCGACAGGGCCGATCATCCCGATGGACGAATGCCGGCGGCGCAGGTTGTAGACAATCTCAATCCAGCGAGCCACAGCCTTCCTGGCCTCATCACGGGTTGGCCACTTCCTACGGTCATAAAACTCGGTCTGAAGCGAGCTTTCCAAGCTAGTATCAACTCACCAGCTGAGCATCAAGACTGCTAGCGCGTCAAATATGTCGTCAACGCAGACACCGATGCCACCGCCATATCCGGCACTCCAGTTCCTAGCTCTGGGGTGCCGGACTTTTTATGTTTTAGAAGCCAGCCCGCCCTCTATCAACATCTCTTTGGAAATCCAGCGCGGCTTGGCGCGCCTCGGGGTCGTGGTCTTCAGTGCGCTTGTGAATCCGCCGGCTCATCATGCCTGCTGGGATGGCAATGATAAGGATGGCCGCGACGGCGATGATGACGAAAGTAGACATGGGGTCTCCTAGAGCACTTCAGCGGTTAAAACTTTGACTGGACAGGGGGGTGCGCGTGTCCTGTCGCTCTATAGTGGAATACTATGATTCATAACACTATAAGATATCGATTCTAATGAATAGCCTTTTTCAAGGCTACGTTCTCGCTCGGCCTTGCAGCCGCTGTCGTTTCCGGGTTGGGTGACGGCCTCATCCCGATTGCTTTTGCGCTTCAGGCGCACCGAGTAGATCCGTCGGGCCGCGGCTTGACGGCGGTGCTTATTGCACTGTGGGCGGGCCGTTTCGTTAGTTCTTTGGTGGTCCGAAAGCTGCCGCCACCTCAATGGCCAGTGACCTGGATGCTGGGTAGTGATGTCGTTCGGATGTTGGCACGGTGGGGACTTGTAGCGTGGGTGGTTGCTCGCGGCGATTTCATTGCTGCGTTCGCGCTCTCAAGCTGCGTGTACGGTTGTGCCTCGTCATTTTTTGGGCCAGCAAGGTTTAGCCTCTTGTCGCAGTTGTTTTCCGATGAGCAGCGCACCCGCGTCAATGGGACCCTGTCGATGCTCGGTGATGTGCTGTTTATCGCTGGCCCCCTCATCGGTACAGCGGCAGTGCTCACCTTGGGCTTCAACACGGTATTGCTTATCGACGGCGCCACTTTCCTTGTGACCATGTGCTTTGTTCTTCGGTTTCTTTCACTGCGTAGAGAGCCAGCAGGAGAAAAGCTCTAACAGCGCTGAAACGGAAGGCGGGACACGGCCGAGAATAAAACTTTTGCAATGATTGCTGGATTCAAAGATGCACACCGGCGCCCATATACAATGTATGTCACACTCGCATATGTCACCGATCACACATTGTGTCGCTAACTGAAAGGGGAGCCGAAAATGACCACCGCACAAAAATATTTCGTCCCTGCATTCTGTACCACAGACTCAGTGTGCAAGCTCGTGGTAGCCGGAACCTGTACAAATATCTCCCCTTACATCGGTCGCATCGATGGTGTAGTCACATGCTAAAATCTACTGAAGACAGTAAGAATTCCACGCTCGTAAAATCCCTCGGATTAGCACTTCTCGCCTTTTTCGCTACGACGATGTCTCTGCTCCACCCTGTAGAGCCAAATCTTGAAATCTCAGGGCACAATAGCCAAATCTTTCTTGTTGAAAGTGAGTGCTGGAATCGACTTGATTTCCTGAGAGCGCAACAAAACACTGGGTACTGGGCTAGTTCCGCAACCTGCTCTTTCGACAGAGCTTTAAACAACGGGTCGGGAGCCTGGATCATCCGCTCTATATAACCTAGAAGGACACCATGTGGCTTGACGGATACCAACAGCAATTCGGGAACCGGCTGGAGGACTTCCTTTCAATAGCAGTCCCCACAACGCTCTCAGAACTGACACCTTCCCAACGGGAGCAAGTTACCAATGGCGTAAAAGAGTTTCCCTTCGAAATCGTGTTTGACATTTTAAGGTCTAAACACACTTATGAAGACACCGTCTCTCGCATCCTAGCCGTAACCGGAACATGGATGAATGCTGCATCAGGAAGCCAATGGACTGTCGGTCCCCTAAGCAGTACAGATTACTCGGAAAGAGTAGGTATAGGCGTCAGATGGGGCGAAATCGCCTTTTCGCCGTTGTTAAATTTCTCGGAAAACCTTGTAGATTCATTTCCCACCTGGCCGGGGCTGCTCATGGAATTTGCCCGCATGCAAGAAGCCGATCGCGATTATTACCGCCAAAGACTTCAGGAAACTTCCCCGGAGCAAAAGTGACGTCGTAGCGGCGTTCGGGCTCACCTGGTCGTAGTAATCGGAACCTTTCGAAACAGCAACGAGAATGTAGCGCAGTTGCTCAGTATTCGAAACTGACCCGCTACGATGTACGTCTCCTCAAGCATGCGCCGTTGGCAGATCATTAGACTTGTTATTGTGCGCAGGTCATAGGCCCTGGATGCGTTCCACTATTTCCCTGCGAATGTGTTCCCGCCATGCGACGCTCAAGGTGGCGCCAGATTGTCACGAAAGTATTGGAGGATGTCCCCTAGGGAACTCGAACCCCGTCCGAGGTTGAAACCGAATTTTGGAAGCAGAACCTGCCACAGGCAATAATAGAAATCAGGGCAAAAGCCTAGGGGCAAAACTTGTGACACTACAGTTTAAACTGGTGCACATTCGTGTCCACCACCAAAGCTGCCGTGACTATTAATCGCGCATGTGAAGGGGAAATTCCGTGGCAAAGCTGCTCTACCACCTAGGCCGCTGGTCTTACATCAATCGATGGAAGGTCATCATCGCCTGGATCTTCATCGTGGCGGCCGCGGGCGGAGCGACCTTGAGCTTGATGAAGCCGATGACCACGGAGTACTCCATCAGTGGTACGCCCGCTATTGACGCCACCCGCCGCGCGGTGGAGCTCTTCCCGGAAAACGGTAACCCGGCCAATGCGCCGTCGGTCAACCTCGTCTTCAAGGCCCCGGAAGGGCAGAAGCTCAGTGACCCGCAGAATGAAGCGGCAGTCGGGGACGTGGTGCGCCACATTGCAGAGGGCCTGGACATACCGGAGGGAAGCCAACAGCGTTGGGGTAATCCGCTTGAGGTATCGCCGGCACTGCAGCAGCAGGTCATCGAGCAATTCACTTCCATGGGATTGCCGGAGGAGACCGCGCGGGCGGATGCCGATAACCTGGCCATGGTCAATGCCGATGAGACGATTGCTTACACCACCTTCGACTTTGACGCGGAAAGCCCCTACTCGGTAGACCCCGCGGATAAAGATGTGGTGCATGAGGCCATGGATATCGGCCGTGCGGCAGGTCTGGAAGTAGAGGCCGGCGGCGCGGGCTTCGGTGATGAAATCCAGGTCAACTCGATTTCTGAGGTCATCGGCCTAGCTGTAGCGTTTATCGTCCTCATTATTACCTTCGGTTCCTTGGCCTCCGCGGGCATGCCACTTATCTCCGCGGTCGTGGGCGTGGGCCTGGGCGCGATGGGTGTCATGATCGCTACCCACTGGATTGAGCTCAACAACCTCACCCCGGTGCTGGCCGTCATGATTGGCCTGGCCGTGGGCATCGATTATGCGCTGTTCATCATGTCGCGCTACCGGCAGGAGCGCTCCCGCATGGACGGACCAGACGCCGCCGGCATGGCCGTCGGTACGGCGGGTTCCTCCGTGGTCTTTGCCGGCGCGACGGTCTTCATCGCGCTCTTTGCTTTGCTCGTGGCGCGCATCAGCTTCCTCACTGCCATGGGGCTGGCCGCTGCGGGCACGGTCTTCATGGCTGTGCTCGTGGCGCTGACCTTGGTGCCCGCGATGCTGGGCCTGCTCGGCGATAAGGCCTTCGCTGGGCGCATCCCTGGCGTGGCCGGCAACCCCACGAAGCGCCGCCCGCGCCGCACGAAGCCAACGATGGGCAACCGTTGGGTGCGCACGGTGCAGCGTGTCCCTGGCGTGGTCATGGCCCTGGTGGTGCTCGGCCTCGGTGCTTTGACCGCTCCGGTTCTGCACATGGAGCTGGCGCTTCCGGCGGATACCACCTCCAACCCGGATACCACCCAGCGCAAGGCGGCGGATCTTCTGTCCGAAGGCTTTGGCCCCGGCATCAACGGCCCCTTCCTGGTGATCGTGGATGGCGCTAACGCCAACCCGGACTCTGCAGCCTTGCAGCCCTATATCCAGGGCCAGGAGGGTGAAGAGGACGAGCAGAAGAAGGCGGCCCTTTCTTCCTTCATCTATTCCGTGCAGCGCCTGAATCAAGTGGGCGGTGTCAAGCACGCCCAGCTGGTGGGGGTGAGCAAAGACATGAAGTCCGCGCAGATCATGGTCAGCCCTACCACGGCGCCGACGGATGATGCCACGGTTGGCACCGCCTCCGCCCTGCGTACTGCCGGTGCGGAGCTGGAGGATGCCACCGGTGCCGAGATCGGCATGACGGGCCTGACCGCGGTGCAGCTCGACATCACCGAGCGCCTCGAAGAAGCCATGGGGCCATACCTTGCCATCGTGGTGGGCCTGGCCATCTTCCTGCTGCTGGCGGTATTCCGCTCCATCTTGGTCCCGCTGGTGGCCGGCTTAGGCTTCCTGCTCTCCGTCGGCGGTGCCTTCGGTCTGACCGTGCTGGTGTGGCAGGACGGCTTCACCGGACTGGTGCCCGCGCCGGGCCCGCTGATTTCCTTCATGCCCATCTTCCTCATCGGCGTGACCTTCGGCCTAGCCATGGACTATCAGGTCTTCCTGGTCACCCGCATGCGCGAGCACTTCTCCCGCTTCCCGCAGGGCAGCGGTGGCAAGTACAGCAAGTACAACGCCAACGATGAGGCGACTATCGCTGGCTTTACCGCCGGTGCCCGCGTGGTCACCGCCGCGGCCATCATCATGATTTCCGTTTTCGTGGCCTTTATCAGCCAGCCGCTGCCCTTCATCCAGATCTTCGGCTTCGCGCTGGCGGCGGGCGTGCTTTTCGACGCCTTCCTAGTCCGCATGTCCCTCGTTCCCGCCACCATGTTCCTCATGGGGCACACCACCTGGTGGATGCCGAAGTGGCTGGACAAGCTGATCCCACAGCTGGATATCGAGGGCACCGCACTCGAGGAAGAATGGGAGCGCAAACACGCGGCAGCGTCTCGTGAGGCAGAGGATAAGGCAGCGCAGCCCGTAGAATAGTTCCCTATGACCCACCCTAAGCCGCAGCTTGAGACCGACCTGTCCTTCGATGTGAAGAAGGAGCTGGACCTAAGTGGTCCAGCACAACCGGGAAAGCACGGCCGCACCGGCGTTATCCATACGCCGCATGGAGATATCCAAACCCCGGCCTTCATCCCGGTGGCCACCAAGGCCACGGTAAAGACGCTGACCCCGGAACAGATCCGGGCCACCGGCGCGCAGGCCATCTTGTCCAACGCTTATCACCTCTACCTGCAGCCGGGCCACGACATCGTGGATGAGGCCGGTGGCGTGGCTACCTTCGAGAATTGGCATGGGCCGACGTACACCGACTCGGGCGGATTCCAGGTCATGTCGCTCGGCGTGGGTTTCAAGAAGGTCCTCGCCATGGACGTGGCGGACTTGACGGAGTCCGATATCCGTGCGGCCAAGAAAGAGCGCATGGCGCAGGTGGATGAGGACGGCGTGGACTTTAAATCCTTCATCGATGGTTCCACGCATCGCTTCACCCCGGAGGTCTCCATGCAAATCCAGCATGGCCTGGGCGCGGACATTATGTTTGCTTTCGACGAGCTCACCACGCTCGTGGATACCCGCACCTACCAGGAGGAATCTGTGGAGCGCACACGCCGCTGGGCGCAGCGCTGCCTCGATGAGCACGACCGCCTGACGCTTGCCCGCGGCCCACAGAAGCCGCGCCAGTCCCTGTGGGGCGTGGTCCAGGGCGCGCAGTATGAGGACCTGCGCCGCCAGGCCGCGCGCGGGTTGGTGGAGCTCTCTGATCGAGCCGAGGCAAATGGCCGTCGAGGCTTCGGTGGCTTCGGCATCGGTGGCGCATTGGAGAAGGAGAACCTGGGCACGATTGTGGGCTGGGTATGCGATGAGTTGCCCGTCGATAAGCCCCGGCACCTGCTGGGTATCTCTGAACCGGATGATATTTTTACCGCCGTTGAGGCTGGTGCCGATACTTTTGACTGCGTGGCACCGACCCGCCTGGCGCGCCGCGGTGGTGTGTACACCCTCGACGGACGTCTCAACCTCACCAATGCGCGTTTCAAACGGGATTTTGCTGGCGTGGATGAGGAATTCGGTGGATACGTCTCGCAGAACTACTCCCGCGCCTACATCCACCACCTGCTCAAAGCCAAGGAATTCCTGGCCGGCACGCTGTGCACGATCCACAACCTGGAGTTCATGATTCGCCTGGTGGATAACATCCGGGAGTCCATCGATGGCGGCTATTACGAGGCTTATCGCGATGAGTTTATGGGGCGCTATTACGCCAAGTGACCGGTGACGATGACGTTGTACTCCAAGTCCGAGGCACCGTCTACCGCACAGGCGATAAGCACGATGCGCCCGGGCGCGTCGGTGTTCATGAGGTCCGCGTCGCTGCCTAGCTGATTCTTGGGGATGAGGAAGGCGTTATCCACGATCCACTCGCGGCCCGCACCGCCCTCGGAGGTCATGCGGATGTGGGAGCCGTTGAGGGTGGACGTCGCAAAGCGCTGCACTTCCACGCCGTCGAGGCCCTCTACCGTCGTGGGAGTAGCGAGGTCCACGTTGGCCGTGACCACCTCAGAGAAAGGGTTGAATACCAGTTTCTGCTGGCCCCAGGCATGGCCCAACACGTAGGTGGTGCCCTGTTCTGCCGTGGCGGGTGACTCACCCCAGTCTTGAACCCAGCGCACCATGGTCTCCTGTGGTCCGGCGGGGTTGAGGGGCAGGACGAAAGGCATTGAATCGTAGGTAGCGCCCGTGATGGTAGCTGGGCCGTCCATCTCAAACGTGCCGGTCAGGGCGGGTTCTGGGCCCTCGTTGAGCGGGGGTGGGGTGGGCGCTGCGCTTGGCGACGTCTCACTGCTCACCATCATCGACTCCGACGCGGCCGCGCCGCTCGTCGTTTCAGACGACGTGGTGACTTCCTCGGCGCCCGAGCACGCCACAAGGATTAAGGCCGTGGTCAGGCCAAGGAAAGGGAGGAGGGACGTTCGTAGATGCTTATGCATCGTAAATGTCCTTTAAGACCTCATCGAGGCTAAACCGCTCGCCGGAATCCTCTGCCATTGCTGCGCGCAGTTCCTGAAGGTCGTAGTAGTCTTCGACCCGTTCCAAAAGCGCTGCACGGGCAAATTCGGATGGCGTGTGGCCTTCAGATTCTGCCATAAGTCCTCCTAGTCATTGTGAATGCATCGTATTACGCATGATTGGTGAAAGGAAGGGAGAAATAGAACCCCTCAGCACAGTGCGTGCCAAGGGGGTGAAAATTCGGGAAGGTCGCTGCTACTTAGATGGCGCTGCCGCAGAGGTCTCGGCCTCATTGATAGGCACGTAGTCCTCGCGGCGCTTGACCCAGGAGATAACCAGCGTGGTCAGCGGAAGCATGATGACCTCGCAGGCGGTCTTCCACAAGAAGCCCACGATGACGTAATTCAGGAAGCCGCTGAAGGAATCGATGCCGATGACGGGTGCGGCGATAGCGCAGAACAGCAGGGTATCGCCGAACTCGCCGACGACGGTGGAGGCGACCAGGCGGGCGATGAGGCCCTTCTCGCCCGAGCGGGCCTTCATCTTCACCAAGGTGAAGGAATTGAGCAGCTGGCCCACAACGTAGCCGACCAAGGAGGCGGCAAGAATCTGCGGAACCAGGCCGAGAGTTGCTTCGAAAGCTTCCTGGCCTTCATAGAAGTCCGCGGCAGGCAGCCAGATGGCGATGTAGAAGGAGAGCGCGGCAAGGATAGCCATGGCGAAGCCAATGTAGACAGCGCGGCGGGTGGACTTGAAGCCATAGCACTCGGAGAGGACGTCGCCCACGATGTAGGCGAGAGGGAAGAGGAAGAAGGCGCCGTCAGTAATGAGCGGGCCCAGCTGGACGCCCTTCGTGGCGTTGATGTTCGAGATGAGGAACGTGACGACGAACACCGTGACCAGCCACGGGTACAGAGTGGAATGTACCGGGATGAATCGGATGCTCTCGCCACCGGATTTGGTGGTTGCGGTTGCCGATTGAGTTGTCATGACACAGCATTTTTCCATGAAGATGGGGGAACTAGAAATGGGGTGGATCAAGCGCTACTACTGGGGAGTAATCCCTGTGGTGTCATCGCGAACGAAAACTGCAGATGAGCAGGTTGTTTTTGGGATCCATTAAGAGGTTATTAGTCAGAAAGTTATCTGAACTGGGCAGAAAAGGTGGCCATACTATGGCATTCTTTTGCTTGCAGTGTTGTCGTGTTCCCTGCACGTTTCTTGTCTGCTGTGCTTGCTGAGCGCTCGAAGAAATTCGGGCGCGTTCGAATTTTTAGGTCAGCACGAGAAGAACGTGTCCGAGACTGCGACTACCTTATATCTCAATGCTCTCAGCACTCCGGCTGATTCTTTGTCTTCTACGCACTTATGCAGGGAGGAGAGGGAGGTCGGTCGGGGCAAACACCGTTATAGAGAAGGTATCGCTATGACATTTGGTTCCCCAGGTTCGTCACCACAGTTTGGCGGGCGCCCTCCACAAGGTGCGCCCACGCCGAACCCCGGCGCAGGACACAACGCCGGCTCTGGGTTCGGTGCGCCCGGTGGATCCGGCGGATTTGGTGTTCCCAATCCGACGCAGAACCCGAACCCTACCCCCAGTTCAGTGCAGAGCGCAGGCACGGGCCCAAGTTCCGGCTTTGGTTCCGGTTCCGGTTCGGGCTTTGGCGCGCCGGGCTCGTCGGATGGCTTTGGCCAGTCCTCCCCAACCCCGGACTTCCGCCGCCAGGTCGCAACGCCGAGCGAGCCGACGAAGGGCCCGTGGTCACTGCTCATCGCAGCAGGTGTGTCTGCAGTTATTGCGCTGATTTTGCTTATCGTGGCGCCCCTCGTTGCTTCGCCGACGCAGGGCCTGTACTTTGGCCTCGCGATCTTTGGATGGCTGCTGGCGGGCATCGTTACCTTTGTTCTTTTGGGCCTGTACACCTTGAAGAACACGCAGCGGCAAGCAGAGACCTTCTACATTGAGGACACCACACAAACCTTGCTCTACCGCGTCATTATGGGCGGTAGTTTCCTTCTCGTCATTGTCGCTGCGGTGGAAATCGCCTTCTATGTAGGAAAGGCGGTTGGCGCCTAATGAAGAAGTTCACTCGTGCACTAGCTTTGTCCGCAGCAGCGATGATTGCCGGTTTCGGCGGTAGCTTGGGAGCCGTAGCGCAAGATGCCCCGCCGGCTCCGGATGCACCAGCTCCTGAGGCTCCTCCGGCTCCGGATGCACCCGCGCCGGATAATCCGGAAGGGAATCCAGACGACAAACCCGAAGACCACCCAGAGGACAACGGCGACCACAAAACTGACGAGCACCCAGAGGACAAGCCTGCTCCGGAGGAACACCGCGAAGGTATCGGTTCTGAGTCCAAGCTTTCTGAAGTCTCCCAAAAGAACCTGTCTGACTTCGGCTCGTGTATCGCGAGCGAGAAATCCGCGGACCTGCTTTTTGTTCTGGACCAATCGGCGTCGCTCGTTGGTTACGAAGGCTCAACGCCTACGGATGCTGACTTTTTCCGCGTGGATGCTACGGCGGACATTGTGAAGCAGCTGGCTAACCTCGGCGAGGATAACGGCGCCGACATCAACGTCAAGCTCGCTGGTTTCGGTTCTGAGTACTACAGTGACCCTGCCGAATACGGCGGCTGGACCAACGTCTCCGGTAAGGAAGATGCCCTGGACAGCGAGCTGGAGAAGTTTCGCAAGGAAGACCGAGTCTCTGATCTGGAAACCAATTACGGCGCTGCGTACTCGGGTGCGCTCAAGGAATTCGCGTCTCATGAGAGCAGCAATTGCCGTGCCATCGTGTTCTTTACCGATGGCAAGTACTACACCGATGCCGAAGCGCATGATCTGAAGGGCGCACAAGACAAGCTGTGTGAGGTTAATTCTTCAGTAACTGCTTTCCGCAACTCGAACATTCGCCTTTTTAATGTCGGCCTGGTTCCCGCTGCCGAAGCGCAGGACCAGATTAGCCAGCTGACTCGCATGGCAGAAGGTGAGGACTGTGGCCAAGGTGCCCCGAACGGTGCGTTCTTTGATGCTGGTGAGGACCCCGCGGCTCTGTTCGCTGCCTTCCGAAATCTCATCCCAACTTCGGGTGGTGTGACTAAAGACGGAAACCTGAAGGACCAATTCGACTTCGTTCTGGATGACTCCGTCTCCCCAGTGCGCCTGTCTGCAGTACCGAAGAATTCGGTGGAGGAAGGCACCCTTATTCCCACGTTGACCGGCCCCAATGGTGAAGTGGTTGAGCTCCACACTGATACCACCAAGGTGGCCGGCGCGAAGGTCTCCGTGACCGAAAACAATAAGCTACCGGGCATGGTGGACATCGCTATGGAAAAGGATGGCGATGACTGGGCTGGCGCATGGACCTTCGGCTACAAGGTAGCTGAAGGCACTGATGGCGAGTACCTTGCGTCTGTCGTCATGGTCCCCGGTCTCACCCTTGACCTCAAGCGCGAGGATGGCACCAAGGTTGAAGGAGGAATTAACTCCGACCAGGTACTCAAGGGCCAACTGGTGGACGGCAAAGGTGAGGCCCGCACGCTAGAGGGCGAGGGCACGCTGCACGCAGAGTTCGTACCGGAGGAAGGTTCCCCGGTCACTCTCGTGGACAACGCCCCGATTACTGATGGGCAGCCTGTCGATATTCCGCTCGATCAAGTAGAAAACGCTGCCTCTGGTCAGCTGGTCACTCGCGTGGACATCACTACGAAGGGCACGAAGGATCGTCCAGGTTCCAAGCTGGATCCCATCAATGCCGAAACCCCGCTGACTATTACTCCGGTGAACATGCCCACTGTTGGCTCGGCGCAGACCATTACGATGACGGAGAAAGAAATTACCGTCGACGTCCCTGTGACCGGCCCGGGCAAGGTGTGGGTTGCAGACCAGACAGTGAATACCGAAGACGCCATGCTGCCTGGAGGAGTGTCCTCCATCGCTGTGTCCTCGAAGAACAACTCTGAGGACTCTGCACTGGAGCTGTCCAAGGACGAGAAAGCCACCATTCCGGTGACTTTGAGCGTGGAGAATATGGCTGACGGTCCGCTGCGCGTGGAGCCGGTAATTAATCTCCAGTCAGCAGAAGACAACGAGCAGATGGAGTTGCCGCTGACCTTGCAGGGCTCCATGAGCGCTCCTTTGAGCAAGTCCGCATTTGGCTTGGCATTTGTTCTTGCAGTTCTGCTTGCACTGCTCATTCCGCTGGCCATCCTGTACTTCATGAAGTGGTTCTCTGGTCGTATTCCAGAAAAGCCACGCATGTTTGTTAAGACCATTCCGGTCAAGCGCGACGGGGCCAACCTGGTTCGCACCGATAATGGCCGTCCATTTGACGTGAGCAAGGATGAGTTCCAGGGCGCAGTACCGGTGGAGACCTCGGCACGCTCAGCTCAGCTGGGCCGCAATGAAGCCAAGGTGAAGATGGGGCTGAGCCCCTTTACTGCCGCGCACGTAGAGATTCAGCGTGACGGCACAATTTCCGGCAAGGGCAAGAAGTCCGGTTACCGCGCAGTGCTGCCGCTGGCCATTCAGAATGAGTGGTTCTTTGTTGGTAACCAGAAGGACCGCGACTCCGGTGAGATCGTCTTGACCGTCGATACGCTGGCACAAGCAAGCCAGTACGACGAGATGTCGAAGGAAATCAGCCGACAGGCACTGCCGCTCTTTGACCAAGTAGCGTTCCCTGCTGAGAAGGAGCAGTCCCCGCCGCCAGCAGGGCAGCAGACCCCACCTCAGCAACCGGGTGGTCCGTCTGGCCCCACCGGTCAGCCAGGACCATCTGCTCCACAGGGCCCGTGGGGCCCGCAAGGTGGCCCACAGCCTGGACCACAAGGAGCTCCGCACCAGGGCAGTCAACCACATACCCCGCAACGCGGTGGCTTTGGTTCCTCGCAACCTGCGGGACCGTCCCCGCAGACCCCGCCGCAGCACGGCCAGCCGGGCCGCCCGAATCAGCCCGGCCACTCTGGCTTTGGTGGAGGGCCAGGATTCGGTGGTGGACAGGGCTTCGGCCAGCCACAGCGTCCGAATCAGCCAGGCGGTCCAGGACAGCCTGGTGGCTCCGGGTTCGGTCAACCGGGACAGCAACGCCCGAACAATCCTGGTACCCCTGGTAACAACGGCGGCTTTCCCCCGAACCCCGGGTTCGGACCCCGGAACTAAGTCGGTTTAGCACCACACAACAGCACAGAAGCGAAGCCCCTTCGAAAGGTAGTTAAAGATGAAGAAGTTCCTCGTCGTCGGTTGCGGTGGCTCCGGCGCCAAGACCCTGGCGTTCATGATGGATCAGCTCAAAGCGGAGCTGCGCAGCATTGACCCGGACATGACCGAACTGCCCAAGGCGTGGCAGTTCGTCAACATCGACGTGCCTCTTGAGGAGGAAGCCGGCCCGCAGAAACTGCCCAACGTGACTCAAAACGGCGGCCAGTACGTCGGCATTGGTTCGCGTCAGAACTACAACACCTTCGACGAGGGAGTATCCAGCATCCTCGGCCGCTCCGGCAAGCTCGGTGAAATTGCCACCTGGGCTACCCGAAACCCGGCGTCCAATGACGTCAAGCTTGCTGATGGTGCCGGCCAGTACCGCGCAATCGGCCGCATGCTGACCCTGCCGCACCTCAAGGAGATTCGCCAGTCCCTCAAGGCAGCGGTGGATGAAATGTTCACCCAGGAAGCAATCCAAGAACTCAACCGCTTGAATTACAAGCAGACCAAGTTGGATTCTGACACTGGTGACTCCCAGCCGGTCGTCCTCGTGGTCTCCTCCATGGCGGGCGGTGCCGGTGCCTCGATGTTCCTTGATGTGTGCCGCGTGCTCACTACTATTCCGAATGTGAATCCGCAGGGCACCCTCGTCTTCATGTACACCCCGGAGATATTCTCCGATAACAAGGCCGATGACATGGCTGGCGCCTGGCCGAACTCCCTGGCCATGTTTGGTGAAGTCGTGGCAGCCCAGATGGGTAATTCCAGCAAGCATGACCGTGCCATCTTCGAAGCCTTCGATATGGGTAACCCGCCGGAGGGCCAGACCTTCGGCCGAATTTTCCCGATTGGCTCCAAGATGGGCACCACCAGCGCACGTTTCGGCGATGGTTCTGCCATGTCCATTTATCGTGGTCTTGGCCGCGCATTGGCCGGCCTGATGGCATCCACAAAGGCCAGCGACAACCTTGTCTCCTACGCGTTGACCAATACTCCTGCGGGTGACGGCGGCCGCCGCTTCTTCGGTTGGGATAGCCCTACCGGTGGTACTCCGTGGGGCCGCTTGCCCTGGGGTTCTCTTGGTTATGCCCAGGTATCCATGGGCCGTGACCGTTTCGCCGAGTACTCCTCTCAGCGCTTAGCCCGCAGCGCCTTTGAGCGTCTCTTCAACGGCCACCTCGATCCGCAGAACCCCGAAGCCGGTGAGATGCAGATTGCCAAGAAGCTCGAGGAGCGCCTGCCCAACGCCTTTAGCTCCATTACTCTTGATCCGTCCTGGGCGCACGGCGGTCAGATTGATAGCGGCAGCGTCTGGAACTGGCTCAACAGCGTTTTCGGTGGCCAGGCTCAGCAGGCTGCGGATAGCGCAACGAAGTACCTGCAGAACTACATCCCGGTAGGCCAGGGCCGTAACGTCAACGAGTGGCGTGACGAGTTCGAAGGCAACATGGCTGACCCACGCAACGAACAGGCAATTGCTTCCGTACTGAACAACGCTGCGTATGACATTGTCTACCGCTACGCCAACTTCTTCACTGACAGCGTGCTGGCCACCGTCGAGGGCGAGCTGGCGGCCGTCGGCGTGCCCTATGTGCGCGAAATGCTCTCGAAGATTACGGATGTGTTGACGAACTCTGACCGCCTCATGCCGGTTCTAGGAGAGTACTCCGGTTACTACCAAAACACCCGCGTGCTGACGAAGCCGGAGGGCGCGGATCCCATCCTGAGCCCGTTGACCGGTAAGGGCCAGATGACGGACCCGACGCCGACGGTTAATGCACTCATGGGCTTGTATTACAACCAGTTCTACAGCTATACGCTCATGGCCATCGCACACCTGCTCAAGGATGTTCTCCAGGATTATGCCGACGAGAACCTTTTCCACCTCAAGCGCGAGCTGGCAGATGCCCACGCCGTGCTAGAGAAGGCAGTGTCCAAGCGCGCTGAAACCAACAAGCTTGCGGATGTGCGCACCGATGAAGTCAACGCGTGGCCGACGGAAATTGATGAGGTTGTCGAAACCCGCTTCAAGGGTGCCGAGAACGAAATCATGCTCACGGACGTCAACTCCTTCATCGTTGACTACAAGGATCAGATGCTGCGCACCATCCAGGGCCAGCAGTCCACGGCGGACGTCACCAACTATGAGCAGGCTTATCCCTTCGCAGTGCGTTCCGTTATTCGCGGTGAGTGGGAATCCCTCGACGCGGCCCAAGCGCCGAATGACACTTTGGCACCGCAGAAGCGCACGAACGATGCATATTCCAACCGTGCTGGTTGGGTTTCTAAGTACCTGTCGCGTCACCCGCAGACTGGTGAGTCCCGTGAATCCCAGCGTGCGCACTACCACGCCAAGATTCGTCCAACGGATCTGCTCGAGCGCTCCCGCCAGTGGATTAACCGTCGTGATTACGAGTTCCAGAAGTTCAACTCGGTCGACCTCCGCCGCTACCTCACCCTGACCCCAGACATCAACGAGGTCGAGCACGCAGAGCGCCAGCGCCGCTTCGTGGAGGCCTTCCAGTTGGCACTGAGCTATGCCCGCCCGCTGGCGGCTGTCAATGACGACATGGTCCAGCGCATCCATGGCAAGTCAGTGCAGTACACCTACTCATTCTCCGATATCCCATTTGCTGAGCTCGGCTCCGCAGAGAGCGGTATCGCTGCGCAGCTGGAGTCCGTGCTCAACCGCCCAGAGATTGACGGCCCGTCCTCGGTTGCTCTCCGCAACTCCCTGAACATGTCGGATCATGTTCAGCACATCGAGATTTTCGGCTCCTACCCGAACTACTCGCCGATTGTCTTCTCCTCCATGTTCAATTACATCGCCAAGGACATTGAGAAGCAGGACAACTTCGATGGTTCTTGGTGGTCGGAGCGCCGAACCCGCCCGCTCCCGGCAGCGTTGCCGCTCACGGAGACCGAGCGCCAGGCCATGGTTGCCGGTTGGATCATTGGCCGCATCACTGGGCGCGTGTACATCTCCAACCCAGACGCCAGCAACGCCGCGGCCCATATCTTTGATGACACTGATGGTGGCGTGAACAATTGGGTCGACTTCCCGAACCCCATGCTCATCTCGCCGCGCCGCATGGTCAAGAAGTCGGATTGGATGTCTTCGGTACTGGAATCCATCTTCATCGCATACGCCAAGGTGCAGGAGAACGGCCCTCACGGCTTCGCATCATCGCTGTATCCGTACCAGTTGCTGCGTGGGCTTTTCGACGATGGACTCGACTTCGCTCACTCCGGCGCATCAACGCACCCGGTTGTCCACCGTTTGGCGCAGTTCCTTGCGTCCGGTGAAGTTCCGAACCGCGGCACAGTGGGCACGTCCATCCAGGATCGCTACGAAACCTTCGTCGCGGAGTTGGACAAGTTCGCACGCGGTGCTGATCACTTCGTTCCGGGCCACACCAACGCCTTGCCAGGTCAGGGCCGCGCGAACAAGCCATTCGCAGAGATTCGCTCCCGCGAGGTGGCATCCATGACGCCGTACTACCGCGACTTGGCCGAAGACGTTATCGCCATGGTGCCGGTTATCCGCAACTACCTGGACCAAGCCAAGACCGTGGCCGAGAATCCCGTGGCGCAGCCAAGCCCGCAGGCACGTACCTCAGAGTCAGATTTCGGGCAGACCACTTCACCGGAATTCAACCTCAACGATCTGGATGACACCTTCTAATGACGAACGTAATTATCTTCGGGCACGGCGCGACTGCGGATGATATCCGCTCGCGGTTGAGCGATTTGCGTGCCGTCGGCCTCCTACAAGACTTCGTATGGATCGACTACGCGCACCCCACCAACGGAGCGGTTGTGCGTTCCTTTACGGAGGAGGGCACTGCGCGCTTGTCGACGCTTGATGATGCCCTCCGCGGCTTGTCCGGTGACGTCCTCCTCGCCACCATTGATCCGATGGATGCTGAACAACCGCAGGACGCTAACAAGCTCACGGAGTGGGTCAGTGCAGTCGACCAGCGCCTGATTCAGGCCTCAAACCTGCGCGTTCGTCTGCTGCTGTCCGCCTTGCCGATGGACAACGTTGAGGTAATGCCGCTGCAGGGATGGAGCAACCTCGTGCTTTCCCCGGAAGAAGGTGGAACCCCGGCCTCCTCACGGATTCGCCCCATCAAGCGGACCAAGGATGGTTTCGAGCTCGCACAGTTTGCTGCTCCTGCCGTGGCCAGCATCTTCGGCCTGTGGCGCGGCATGCCGGAGCCGGCCGTGCTGGACCCCGATACACACCGAGTCATCGAAACCGGTGACCGCCAGCGTTTCCGGCTTGTGCGTGCCTTCCACCGCACGATCGACGCCAGTGACATTGAGGACAAGGTCAAGAAAGCCGTCTTTGACCCCACTCAGCGTCTTCCGCAGCCGCAGGTCAACAACATTTCCCGTGCTGTGCACTACGCAAACCCTGAGCAACTCACGGATCAGTGCGCCAAGATGTTCATTGACCAGCAGATCTCCCCACTGGTGAGCGCGCCTACCGCCTATGAGGAACTACAGTCCCACAAGGTCAGTGGCTGGGCAGCGCTCAAAGATAATCTGCGTCTGTACTGGTCAACGGTCGTCGGCAAGCCCCAGGACTGGGTCGAGGGCCAGCGCGGTGCCATGAACAAGAACGCCGCCACGTTCCTCCAGAAGATGCTGTACGGCGAGAATTCCAGTGTCGAGGTTGTGCTGGCAGGGCACTCCGGCAAGGGGAGCGGTGCCACCAGCGTTGATGAACTGCGCCAAGCCAGCGAACACACGATGCGCGTGGCACAGGAACAGCACTTTTCGCTGGGCCAAGAGCCGCAGCTGTCCCACACTTGGGAGGCCTATCACGATTATGCGCTCGGACTGGTTGATGGTTCCTGGCGCGAGAGTATTGATACCCAGGGTCTTCGCAATAACCAGGGCAACATGTACATCGTGCAGTACGGTGGCCAGTCCGTGCAGGATGTCAGCGCTTCCTTCTATGGTTTCCATCCGCTCATGACCAGTACCTTGGGGTACACGCATGAGTCGCAGGCAACGGTGGCTCCCTTCGACCCGGTAGGTGCAGAGCGCTTCGCCGCCGACATCGAGTACACGAGTCAGCAGACCCGTAATGAGGCTGTCAGCCGCAAGAAGCATGAGTTTGCTTCCTGGCGTGCGAAGAACAGCACCACCTTCGCATGGAAGGTAGGCCAGGGACTGTGGGATAAGTTGGGCCATGCTCAGCAGAAATACCGTGAGGCACACGCTATGGCCCGCGAGCTACAGGAGCTGGCCAACAGCTTCCAGGCACGCGACTTCAACGCAGAAAACAAAGCTCTAACCGGCAAGCTACGCACGATGTGGATTGTCCTCTTCGTGTTCCTTGCGCTTCTGACCTACATGGTGGCTGGCCGCTACAACCAGGATCTGCCGCTCGGTGAGTACCTGCAGTGGTTCGACTGGCCGTGGTATGTGGTGGGCGTCATTGTGGCGATTCTGCTTTTCCTCTTGTGCTCGTGGGCGGTGTTCACCAAGGCCCAGCGCGATATTTTTGACTATGTACAGCGCCGCAAGCTTCTTGCTCGAAACCAAGAGATTGCAGCGCAGAACCTGGCAACATCTTCGGCGGAAATCGCGCGCATTTCCAATGCCTACAACCAGTTCTTGAGCTGGTCGGCCTTGTTGGGCCGTGCTATCTACGCCCCATTCGGCCGCAAGGAAACCTCGAGCGATCACCTGCGTACTCCGCAGTCCGGACTGCCGGAGAACGCTCGTATTGCCCAGGCCGTGCTCAACCGTGACGATGCTGTGCGCATGACGGATGAGATTCGTTCCCATATTTTCCAAACGGAGTGGGCGCACCGATCGCTGAAGTCCATGTTGGATGACATGAATAACACCTTTGAGCGCAACCGTACTGGCCACACGGCCGTGGCGCTCAATGAGATGTGGGGAATGGCTGGTCTCGGTTCGAGTACTGCGTTGGATAATCTCTCGCGCAACCTTGATCACCCTTATATGAAGGACCGCGACTTGAAGCAGCAAGAGTGGCAGAAGGTCATTACGGACCCGCGCATGTCGCGCAGCTTGCAGCAGTACTTGGGCCACGTCACCTTCCGTGAGGAAGGGGGCGCCCGGAGCCAGAGCACGAGCGAGTTCCTCGCCGGCATGAATCAGGAAAAGGGCGCTTTGCAGGCCTTCAGTCCCAATGCGTTGACCAGTGCTGGCGGCGCTGAGGGCTACACCGAGATTGACGGCTCCCGCACTCGCATTGTGGAAGTGGATAGTCAAACCGCACTGACCAGTCAGCTTTCCCGGTCGGTCACGGTGGTGCAGTACGGAAAGATCACTGATTTCAAGTACCTCATCCCCGATTCCGTCCCTGGTGCGCATACCTATGACAACACCGCGGACTTGTCCCTCGATGAGCTGGATGACACCAGCCACATGGGCTTCGGAGCGCCAGCACAGACCGATGCGCCAAGCGACTCCCGTGGTACCCAGGAGAGTGCGCCGTGGCAGCAGGGCTCGAATGCTAACCCCGTGTTTGGTCAGCCGGGGACTCCGGACTTGTCGGACCTCGATGAAACCTTCTAGGGAAGATTGATCTAAGGAACGTTGATGACACACACCCCGAAACCCTCAATCAAGGATGTTCCGTTTAGCGAGCTCACAACATTGCATGAGCTGAAGCGTGTGAGTGCTGACGATGTCCGTGAGGCTGTCTCCGCCCCGTTTAGGCAGTTTGCCGAGCAGATTGCCGCTGCATTTAACGGTGAGGAAGTAGATCACCCGGAGCTGAGTGCGGAATCCCTCAACGCAGCGGTGGCACAGGAACGCGCGACCGAACACAAGGTTGCGCAGCAATCAGCCAACGAACGCGCAGCGGCAGAGCAAGCACGGCGTCAACAGCACGAGCAGCAGGCCGCTGCCGTTCAGCAGACGCAGCCTCACGTGCAGCCGGGGTCGGAAGCACCGGCTGCTTCAGCGCCGCGCGACTTCTTGGCCGAGTGGGCAGAGCTCCAAGCGGAAGAAGAGCAGAAGACCCAGGTCAACGAAGAGGACTACATCACCATCCCGGGCTTCGGTATCCGGGCAGAGTACCAATACCGCCAAGACCCCAACTGGGTGGCACCGGGCATTGAGTTTGCGGTTGAAGTACCAGAGACCATCGCGGCCGAGGATGAGTCCGGTGATGAATTTGGTTATGGCGTAGAACCGGAGCCAGAAGAAGAATCCGACCAGCGCCACCCGGTACGCCTGTGGTGGCCGGAGCTTGAGCATGAGCCGAACGAGGTCGTGTTCTATCGCGTGGTGGCTGATGATTCCGAGATGGTTGCCTCCCCTGACGCTGGCGATACTCTTGTGTACACCAAGGGCACTGCTTACCGCGATAACAACCCGGGAGAAGCAGGACTGCGGCACTACGCCGTGTGGGCTTATAAAGGTACGGATCTGCGTGAACTGGTTAATAGCCAGCCGGTCTTCATGGGTGATACCGCTGTGGTCTTCCCACCGGTCAACGTGCGAGTCTCAACCATCAAGGGGGCCATCCAAGTCTCCTGGGACCTGCTGCCAGGCCATTCCAGCGCCATGGTCTATGCCTGCCGTGATAGCGAGAAGGAGCTGCTTTCCCCGCGATTTGAGCAGGACGTGGACAGCTCGGGCCGCAAGGCCACCATCCCGGTCCAAGAATCCGGTCAAACCATCGTCATCTCCCTGCTGGGCCAAGCAGAGTTCCATGGTGCTACCGAGCAGAGCCAGGATGAGGTTGCGGTGCAGCGCTCCGTGAAGCTGGCCAGTGAGTTGGAAAAGCTGGAGCTGTCGCGCTGTGAACGCCGCAGCGAGTACGGCCATGATTCCATTGAGGTGGATTGGTATTCACCGAAGTCAGGTGAGGTGAATATCTATCTCACTCCCACTGCTCCACCAGCAGATCTGACTACCTCAGCGGTACCAAAGACGTACGTCGAAAGTGCGCTATCGAGCGCATTCACTGAGACTCGCGGCATTTCTGAAGCGGGTTCTTTCCAGACCGTCACTATGACGTGGCCACCGGACTGGTACGAGGTGTACATCACCCCGGTGAACTTCAACGACGCCGATGCCTGGGTAGGCGAATCCAAGGTGTTGCAGCGCGTGCAGTCCATTGAAGATGACCAGTTCCGTCTCATCGAGCGTGTGGATAGTCAGCTCATTACGTTCGATTGGCCGAAGGGCGCTACCGCGGTGGAATACTCTACAAACCGCGAACATGACCAGATTCGTGAAGAGGATTATGACCTCCAAGGAGGGATCCGCCTGCACCTCGACCAGCACGGAGATACCGTACGCCTCAAGCCCTATGCGGTGTTTGCTGGTAAGCGCACTGAGGGCGAGGAGCGCGTCATTCAGTATGAGGGGCTGCGCCCCGTGACGTATGACTTTGACGTCGATGTCTACCAAGGCCAGGTCAAGGTCTACCTGTGGAGCCTGGGCAATGGCGATAAGCGTCAGTTCTCTTGCCAGGTCGTGTACCGAGCTGACCGCCTGCCACTCTTCCCGGAAGACGGTGAGGCACTCGGCATTGTGGAAACCAACCTGCAGAGCACGACCCACGTGGCACAAGGCTTGGGCCCTTCACGTGGGCAGTACCCAGACTTCACTGTGTCGCTCGGTCAGTATGCACAGCGCGGTGGATTCATTCGTTTGTTTGCTGTGGAAGGGTTCGATACCTACGTTGATTCTTCCTTCGACAGCTTCGGCGGTGATGATGCCTTCAGTGGATTCGCTGAGAGCTATAGCGAGGCATCGCCCACGTTGAGCGCATCAGATAAGGCCGTGGTCGTGGAAGGAGATGTGGCGAACCGCTTGATGTTCTACGCCGCTGGCCCGAATGATGTCCCGCAGTATTCTGAGCAGTACACCGAGCCGCAGCCCGGGCAGTACTACGACCAGAGCTATGGCCAGAATTATGGTCAGGACCAGTTCTTCCAAGGAGGCCAGTAGCGATGGGCGGCGCATTTAGCTATGCATCTTTCTCCCGCGCCAAAGGCCGTGCTGGCGGTTGGGGAGTGGGCCAGAAAGTTGGTGACCTTACTCAAGAGGAGCTCGCGGAGCTGGTGTCTTTCGTGCCCACCTCGCTCAACAACGGCACTGCCATCCCGGATTTTCCTTCCGCGCAGCAGCGAGCTGAGCTTGTTCGCCGCACAGCAGTTTTCGCGCTGACTCCGGAAGCGGATAAGTGGGTAACCATGGTGTCAGTCCCGGCGGGTCTCGATGCCACTGGGCGCGGCGGCAATGTGTTCACTTACACGACCGTGACGCGAACCGGTAATCCGCCGGCTCCCTCTACGGTGCTCTATTCCCCTGATGTACCTGCTCCTTTTTCCATCTATGAGGTGGATAAGGTGCAGATTCCGGAAGGAATCGCGGCGCGCGGTCCGCTGCATTCAGATGTTTTGCTCGACGAGTTCCTCGACGGGGAATTCCGCCAGCCGGAGAAACTTCCGGCGCCGTTTAAGTCCGTAACCCCGAACCCAGATTCCACGTTCAACCGTGAGTTGGTATCGGCAATGGCCACGGTGCTTAACTCTCGGAACGGGCTGGTCATCCTCGTGGCGCCTGATAATCAAGCAGCATTGTGGATTGCCGCCACTGCCCGCGAGGTGGGAGAGGACGGTTTTGGATTCTCTACTTTTGAACGGGCCGCAGCTATCAATGAATTCCCATTGAGCACGTCCACCATGATCGTGGTCCCACCGAGCGAAAAGCAGCGCTTGGCAGACACCGCCATTTCCGGAAACCCAGTGGTGTTTGTGCTGGGTGAGGCCCTCCCTGATGTCAGCGCCTACGAACGAACGTCTGATGAGACGGAAGCAACCGCAGCGGAGCCAGAAGCCCCGGCGGCGCAAGAGGCAGCACCGTTTGGGGCACCTTCTTTCGGTTCCTCGCCTTTTGCTGGTGGCGGCGATCCCGCCGCGCCATTTCCGCCGAATCCTCTTGCAGCCTCGCGCCCCCTGGAGGAGCAGCTCTCGCCGAGCGATGATGGGCTACCACTGAACGCAGCATCGGATAATCCTTTCGCAGCTGGGGCAGCTGGCGCGGTTATGGTGTCGGCAAGTGCGGGGCCGGATAGGGAGACGTCGACAAGCGCAGCCCCCAGCTTTACCCCGGCAGAGCCCGCTCCTGAACCAGCCACGGCAACAGTCACTCCGGGCACGCAGCTTGGGTCGAACGCGACCGTCCCAGCCTTGAGTGCTGAGGAATACCAGAAGCTCATCACCTTTGATGCGCGCTGGTGGATTGAGTACCTCGATACCCATCGCGGCCGCTCCATCCAGTTGGCGTACCTGGACAAATCCACGTTGGGTGACGGGCTGGACAAGCTACTCATGTCAGCGATTATTGCTTCGTGGGTCTTTTATTTCCCCCGGGATTTCACTCTGTTGGCTGAGGATGCACTGCGGCCGTGGGAGAACCGCGACCTTGAACACGTCGCGCACCTCACCGCTGATCATTTTGCGAATGCGTTCCACCTTGAAAACTGCGAGCGTTATGCCACTGGCCGCGTCGCCACGGTGCTCGATGCCGTGGCGCAGCTCCTCACAGAGCGCTCCGTGCGGCACCAACCGCACCAACCAGGTTGGCAGAACCGCGGACAGGGTCAGGGCAGAGGCCCGGGGCTGTGAAGCGATGGATGTTAGGCAACACACGACTAGGCAAGATTAAAGAAGGTAAGAAGCGTCATGGCTAAATACACATTGCGGGACGGCGAGTCCCGCCGCATCGGCTCAGACGGCATCCTGCGCGTCGAAGCCTTCGAGATGGGCAGCGGTGGTGCATCGATGGAGTTGGCCATCGTCGGTGAAGGCGTCGATGCTGTCCGCGTGCACGACTTGTCCCTGATGGTTCACTCCCTTCCGGAGCGCGCCACCATCGTGGTGCAGCCCAAGCGCGGCGGCACCTTTGGCCAGCGCAGTGAGGTGCGCCTCACGGTGAGCAACGCGGGCGATTCGGTGACTTTCCCGCGCGTGCTTATCGACGCTGCCGAGGACTCCCCCGAGCGCCTCGCCGAAGTCACACCGGAGTCCGGCAGCTACCGCCTTGACGCCTTCGGCACGACCGAAGGCGCTGGTATTACAGATTCCGCCCGTGAGGTGCGTTCCAAGATGCGGCGCGCCGAGCTCGATGTTTCTGGTCTGGATGATGTCACTGTCATCGTCGATGGTTCTGCGTCCATGCAAGTGAACGTCACACCAAAGATTGTCGAGGCAGCCGCCAAGTACATCGATGCGCTCTCGGATGCTTTCAAGCGCTTCCGCGCCACCGATGGTCAAGACAGCATCCAGACCCACAAGGTGGATGAGCTGACTCGCTTCATCAGTGGGGTCATTGAAAACGGTGCGGAGCGCGTGGGGCAGCGCCCGTGGCACGGGCCGAACATCGTGTCCACGACGTCGCTGGCTATTTACGTTACCGACTCCCCGGTAGCGTCCATGCTGGATACCGGCGTGCCTACCGTCGTACTCATCACGAGTGCTATTGGCCGCCAAGAGCTGGAGCTCGCCCACATCAATGGCACGCCACGCCAGGTGGCGTATGCGGTGATTGATGAGGACGTCGTCAAGCAGCTCGACAGCGGCGCCAATACCGAGCTTTCCGAGCTCACCGACCGAGTCACTGCCATGCTGAAGGAGAGGAACTCATGACCCAGGCACGTTGCCCATGGACGTTCAAGCCGCTAGAGGCGGGCGTGACAGTGAGCCCGTACACGAACCGAGAATTGCCGGAGGGGTGGACCGATGCGGTTACGCATTGCGTAGCTATGGCCGGTGCCCGAAACTCCGGCAAGTCGCTGTACACGGCGGTGATGATTAAGCAGCTCAAGCAGTTGGCCCACAAGCACGATAGATCCGTGCAGCCAGCGGATGAGTCGACGCGCGAGCGCTACGCGGAGGTCTATGAAAAGCCTCTCTTCGAGGAGATGCGCGCCATGGATCCCACGCCGAGCGCTGTGGCGACGGATGCCTACCAGCGTGACCCACTCATTTACGAGCTGGGTGTATGGCCGGATGAGCAGGGACAACCGCGCATGAACTACCTGGTCTTCCGCGATGTGGCGGGCGAAGACCTGGAAAACCCGCCGGAGAACGAGGCTGATCGCGAGAATCTCGCGTTCTTTTCCCACGCAGACCTCGTCATTTTCCTTTTCGATCCGCTGCGCGTAAAGCAGATTCAGGATTTCATCCACGGTCTTATCCCCAACATTGGTGAATTGGGCGCGGATTCGCTGAGCGTGCTGGATAACCTTCTTGATCTTCTCGATACGGATACCCCGCCGCCACTGGCTGTGACTATTTCCAAGTTCGATACCGTGCAGAAGCTTGAACAGGTTGATGATGTGCGGTGGAAGAAGCTCATGTCCAACCGTGGTGCGGCCTTCCGGCGCGATACTGGCTGGAATTTCAACGACTCGGACCGCTACATGGTCCACCAGGAAGCCGAGTCTCTGCTGCGCTTCCTGGGCGCGAACGATCTCATCAACAAGCTGTACTCCGCGGCGCCGCGTGAGGGAAGCTTCTTCGTCGTGTCTGCTCTCGGTGAAGCACCGACGGGCCGTCAGCTGGCGCGCAGCGGCATTGCGCCCTACCGCGTGCTCGACCCCATCCGGTGGCAGTTGAGCCGTCGTGGCGTGTTTACGCAGGACGTCTCATGACCTTCGGTACCCCGCAGCCTGGGCCTTTGCAGCCGGGGCACCAGCATCCCGCCCCAGCGCCCACGCCGGCTGGCCCGAATGCCGCGCAGGACTATCGCTATGGGCACGTCACGGATGCTGCCCGGGAATCGCGCCGAGCAGCGGATATGAAGGCCCAGTGGGCGCCATGGCCGTTGAAAGTCGCAGCAGTCATTGAGCTGCTCATCTGCTCCTATGCGGTGTTTAATATCTGCAAGCTCGTGGCCTTTGAGAACAGTCCGGAAGCAGTGACTCGCACGGAACAGCTGTCGACCGAGCTGGGTGTGCTGTTGGGCGTTCTGGTGCTGTTCGTCTGTGTGCTGACCACCTACGTGCTGCATGCACAGCAGTCAGCGCGCATCGCGCTTACCGCTATCAGCGCAGTGCTAGTGTTGCTCATCCCCGTAAGCTCGGTCATGCCGGTGTCCATCGCCTCGGCCGTGGTTATCGTGCTGTTGTGGCTGCCGGTGAACCGTCAGTGGTTCGGTGGGGCTTAGGCTTTCTTACGCAGCTCCTCTAGTGCGCGCGTATTGCCGGCGGCGTCGAAGAGGTTGTAGGCGAAGTGGTACATGTTCCGCGCGCGTTCTGCTACGTTGCCGGCGGCATAGCGGTCACCGAGGAGTTCGGCTACTTCCGCTAGGGCGCTTTGCTCGGTCGGGGTCGTGGCTGCGGAGGCGGTGTGCTTCTCCAAGAAATCAAGCAGAACCTGCGTGGACTTGAACATGTCCTCGGCCTGCGTGCGCAAGCTCTCGGAGTAGAGCACCGTCCATTTAGCGGCCACCGGTAGGCTCTTCAGCTTCGTAGAATCCACATAACGGGAGGCCAGAATGTCATAGGCCTCTTGGGGGTCATTGGGGAGAACATGCAGGTTTACCCGCTTGAGGATGGCTTGCAGCTCGTTGTCGACATCCCCGATGCGGGCGTACTCCCGCTCGGCTGCCTCCAAACATGCCAGGCGCTGGGCTGTGTCCCCGCTTGAGTTGGCTGCGGCATCGCTGTAGAAGCGCGCCAGCATCGCCGGTGGCATCTGCTGGTATTCCTCTTCGCGGCGGGCATTCGACAGGATGGCGAAGGACTGCGCGGCTACACGGGAACAGTCGTCCTGCGAGTTTGATGCCCAGAGAGCACCGACAGCGGATTCAAGGATGACCGTGAGGACATCCACAAACGATGTTCCCGATCCATCAAAATTCCCGGAGGTCACCGCGTCATTGATGGTGACAAACTCAGCGGCGTGAGCTTTCGCATCGCCGTTCTTGGCCGCGTCGAGGCGCGTGCGCAGTTCAGCAAGTGTGGACGGGCTGCTATCCCCACCAGAGGCAGCAGACACAGCCGAAGAATCGGCAACGGGCTGGGACATTGATGCAGTGACGGCCTCAGAAAAGTCCTTGTGGCTAGCAGCGGTCTGCGCGGCAGCAATCTCATCGAGCACGGAGCGATCCCCCGCAGCAGCGGCCTTGGCGGCGAACTTCTCTGCTTCTTCCTTAAAACCATTATCCAGCCAGGCGCGTGCCACACGGGCGTAGCCGGTAGCCACCAGATCTGGCTGGCCGGTCAGCACGCCGATGGAGGCAATAGCGAACGAGTCGTTGGCATCTTCGATGGTGCCTGCGGCCTGGCGGAGAGTCTCGCGGGCTTCCAGGTAGAGAGCAGCGGGACGCGCATCCTCGATGCTGCCTAGGAAAGAATCCTTCGCGATGACCCGGTTAATTTGCGCGTCAATGTGCGCTGACTCCGTAGTGGGCAGTGTTAGACCAGAGCTCTGGGAGCGCGCATAGGCCAGCATGCGCTCGGCGTCGGCGGAATCAAGCAGGGGATAGGTCGCGTCAGAAGCCATGGGGGCGATTCTAGTGGAGGACTCGCCTCCGCGCGGCCCCTAGACTGGACTGCATGGATTCTCTTTCTCCCGCCGGCCGCTATGCTCCGAGCCCGTCTGGTGATTTGCACCTAGGCAACCTCCGCACGGCGCTCCTCGCCTGGCTCTATGCGCGAAGCAGCGGACGGCGCTTCCTCGTTCGCGTGGAAGACATTGATACGCAGCGTTCCTCGCGGGAATCGGCTAGGCGCCAGCTGGAGGATCTCGCAACGTTGGGACTGGATTGGGACGGGGAGGTCATCTACCAGCAGGATCGCTATGCCGCCTACGAGGAGGCGCTTTCGCAGCTGCCCAGCTACGAGTGCTACTGCTCCCGTAAGGACATCCAGGAAGCCTCCCGCGCACCGCATGCAATTCCGGGTCAATATCCGGGGACGTGCCGGGCGCTTAGCGACGATGAACGGGCCACCAAACGAGCCGAACTCGCCGCCCAGAACCGCGTTCCCGCGATTCGCCTGCGCGCTGAGGCGGCAACGTACACCATCCACGATGCCGTGGTGGGCGAGTACACCGGTGAGGTAGATGACTTCATCTTGCGCCGCGGCGGCCAGCCGCCAGCTGACCCGAACCAGGGCATGGATTGGGCCTATAACCTGGCGGTTGTCGTTGACGATGCCTTCCAAGGCGTGGATCAGGTGGTGCGCGGCGATGATCTCCTCTCCTCTGCCCCACGCCAGGCCTATCTCGCACATCTTCTGGGCTTTCCGGAGCCAGAGTTCGTCCACGTGCCGCTCGTGCTCAACTCCGAGGGAGTGCGCCTTTCCAAGCGCGATGGGGCAGTGACCCTGCGTCAGCTTCTCGAGGGGCACAGGAGGGATGTGGGGGACGTCGTCAAGCTCTTGGCTCGGTCCTTAGGATATGAGGCCTCTTCCGTGCAGGAGCTGTGCCAACAGTTTCAGCCGGAGAAGCTATCGCGCGAGCCTTTCGTCTGGGATGGCACTGTGTAGCTCCGCTCCCTAGTCAGCTGCATAGCGGTAGTCTGAGAACTGAAAAATTCTAAACGGGGAAAGAAGCACAGTATGGAAGTTTTGTTCATTCTCATTGGCCTGATGCTGTTGACCGTCATTGTTATGGCGGTGGGGGACAAAATAGGACTTCCCTGGCCGGCGCTTCTGACTATCCTTACGGCGGTGGCGGTCTCGGTGTACGCCACATTCTCGAATGGCACATTTGAATTCTCCGTGCCCGCTGACCTCATTCTTCCCATCTTCTTGCCGCCATTGTTGTGGGCGCTGGCAAGGAGAACATCGTGGGGCGTCATTCGTGAACAGTGGATGACCATTCTGGCACTGTCCGTGCTGCTCGTGGTGGCCACGACCCTAGCGGTGGGGTTTACTGCTCGTGCTTTCATGCCAGGCTTGGGACTGGCTGCAGCCATCCTCATCGGCGCTGCGATTGCCCCGCCAGACCCGGTGGCTGTGGAGGCAGTGGCAGAACCTGCCGGTATTCCGCGGCGTATCATTTCCGTGCTGCAGATTGAAGGCCTGTTCAATGATGCTGCTTCCATCGTGGCCTTCCATCTTGCCTTGGAAGCCGTGAAGAGCTCGGGTGAGATGCATGCCGGGGAAGCGGTGACTCGTTTCCTCTATTCCGCGGCGGTAGCCGCCATCCTTGGCCTCTTGGTGGGCAGGGTGTCTTCGTGGTTTGTCGGCGCGGTTCATGAGGTTGTTGCTCGTAACGCGTTGACGTGGGTGATTCCTTTTGCCGTGTATATCGCTGCGGAGGAACTCGGTGCCTCCGGTGTTATTGCTGTGGTGATTGCCGCGGTAGAACTGCATTCCCGCGCGCCGATTCAAGCCGAAGATCGCCTCTCCGGCCAGTCATTCTGGGAGACCGTCGAGCTTCTTTTCACGGGTGTGGCCTTTGGCCTCATTGGTTTGACTGTGTTCAGTGCCATTGACGCCGTGGGCGCGGATCTCTGGCATGCGGTCATCGTCGGCGTCATCCTGTCCTTTGTCGCCTTTCTCGTGCGTTTGGTGTGGATGTATGCCTTCTATCGCATTAACAAGCGCCGCGGGAAGCCACGATTGGCGCCACTCCGCCTGCAAGAAGTGCTGCTTATGACGTGGTCCGGCATGCGCGGTTTGGTAACTCTTGCGCTGGTTCTGTCCGTTCCGAGTGGCTTGAGTTTCTACAACGAGTTGACCGTTATTGCCCTCGTGGTGCTGCTCATGACCATGGTGATTCCCGGCCTGCTGCTGCCGTGGCTCATGCGTCAGCTCGACCTCACCACATATTCGCAGGCAGCCACGGACAAAATGCGCGCCACCATTACCTCCCGTGCGCGTAAAGCCGGCATCGCGGCGATGCGCACGAAGTATGAGGAACTGGACCCCGACACTGCGGCGAACATTGCTCAATGGTTTGAGGACCGCCTCGGTGAGGATGAGGACGGTGAGGACGCTACAACTCGTCTGCGCATGGCTATTGAAGCCCGCGAGGTGGCCCTCGCGGCACGGAGGACCGCACTCGCCGGCGCCCAGCAAGAGTTGCTGCGCCTGCGCCGCGATAGGGAATTCAACCCCATGATTGTGGACGAAGTGCTTGCCGACGTCGACCGAATGTCCCTCGGCGCAAAGAAACACAGTTGAGGGGAGTGCTGATCCGTGACTCAGAATGGTGGCGAGAGGAGCGAATCAATGGATGCCTATGAGTACGCCCAGCTGGAAGACGGCCTGGATTACCTCTACGACTTCTTCGACGCTGACTTGGAGAAACGCGTGCGCGCCGAGCGTGAGTTGTTGCCAGAAGGTATGGAAGACATCTTGGGCGACCACACGCTGGAAGACTACGTCTGGCTGTGGATCAAAGAACCTGGTCCCCACGGCTTCCGCCAGTATCTCCGCGATGGCGGCTTTGACGAGGACGAGGTGGAAGAGGCTTTTCTGCTTGCCCGCACAGAGTGGGGAATGAACACCCCGCCGCACGTGGAGTGGCTCAAGGAAGACGGTGTCGAGGCCCCCAAGTTCGATTAGGAGTGTGCGACTGTGGGCGTTCGGTGAAGGCGCCCAGCTCGAGTGCCCAGCCGCAAAGGAACCAAAGCACTGGCACCTTATGCAAAGCTCCGCATGCAATCACCTGGGGTTTTCCGGCCTAGGCCCCGCAAATGGTGCCTTTACTTTGGTTCCTTTGCCCAAAAGGCTCAAGCCTCGCCCGCCCTCGAACCGGCCAGGCCCGGATTGACGGGCGGTCAACACCGACTACGGGCGCAAGTGAGAGACGCAGAATGCGAGAAATCCCGGTTCACAGCGCGATGCTGGTGAACCGGGACTTCCCAGTGGCGGAGGATAGGGGATTTGAACCCCTGAGGGATGTGACTCCCGCACGCGTTCCAGGCGTGTGACATAGGCCGCTAGTCGAATCCTCCGCTGGAAAACATTACATGAGCCCCCTAATGAAGCAAAATCGCCAGGTCAGAGCGAAGAACTTGGGAATGAGAGACGGTAGAGGGGGAAGCCAGGCTGGGAGTCAGAGTGGGAGCTGGGAGGCGAGGGTGCGGTTTGGCGTCGGCAAGCACGGCACGCTAGGCTAGAGCGCAGGATTCCGCGTGGCGTCCATCCTCTGAACTCCCCCAGGGCAGGAATGCAGCAAGGGTCAGGAGGCTCTGGCGGGTGCGCGGGGTCCCCTTTTTTATGTGGCCTTGCACACGGGGGAAGCGTGCGGCAGTTACTATAGGTGCCATCTGTCCGCCACATGTCCCGGAAGGAAGAGGGATGTCGCTTTCCAATCTCGACGCATCCGAGCTCAAGGAGCTTGCTGCTGAAGTACGCAAGGATTACGAGGCACTCAAGGCCGAGGGTCTCAACCTCGATTTGACCCGCGGTAAGCCGTCCAAGGCACAGCTGGACCTGTCCAACGATTTGCTGGTGCTGCCAGGTCGTGGCCACTACACCGACGCTGCTGGCAATGACCTGCGCAACTACGGCAACCAGAAGGGCATCAAGGAGCTGCGTGACCTCTGGGGTGAGCTCACCAATATGGATCCGGAACTGCTTGTTGCTGCGGATTCTTCCTCGCTCAACATCATGTATGACCTGATCCACCTGTCCTACACGTTTGGCAACAACAGCTCTGAGCAGCCGTGGAGCAAGGAAGAGACCATCAAGTGGATCTGCCCGACTCCGGGGTATGACCGCCATTTCACCATTACGGAGTCCTTTGGTTTTGAGCTTCTGTCGGTGCCGATGGAGGAGGACGGCCCGGATATTGACGCCGTTGAAGAGCTGGCGAAGGACCCACAGGTCAAGGGCATGTGGGTTGTTCCGATGTTCTCCAACCCAACGGGTGCTGTTATCTCCGAGGAAAAGACCCGCCGCCTCGCTGCGATGGAGACGGGTGCATCAGACTTCCGCATCGTGTGGGACAACGCCTACGCCGTGCACACTCTCACCGAGGACTTCCCAGAGGTTCTGCCGATTCTGGAGATTGCGGAGCAGGAAGGAAACCCGGACCGCTTCTGGGCCATGTCCTCTTCGTCGAAGATCACCTTCGCCGGTTCTGGCGTGAGCTTCTTCGGCTCCTCCGAGGACAACCTTGAGTGGTACCTCGAGCACGCAGGTATTCGCGGCATTGGCCCGAACAAGATCAACCAGCTGGCGCACTACGAGTACTTTGGCTCCGCCGAGGGCGTGCGTGCGGTGATGCGCCGTCACGCTGCACTGTTGGCACCGAAGTTTGAGTCCGTACTGCGCATCCTGGATAAGAACCTCACCCACCATGAGATCGCAGACTGGACCCACCCCAAGGGCGGCTACTTCATCTCCCTCAACGTGATGGAGGGCACCGCGACCCGCGTGTGGGAGCTGGCCCGTGACGCCGGCATTCTCCTGACCCAGGCAGGCTCCGCCTTCCCCTATGGTGAGGATGCCAAGGACCACAACATCCGCCTTGCCCCGTCCCTGCCGCCGCAGGAAGAGGTAGAGGCCGCGATGGATGGCGTGGCTACCTGTGTCCTGCTTGCTGCCGTGGAGAAGCTGGGGGCATAAGGCCATCAACGCTGACGAGACGGCCTATTGGCTCGATGACGTCATTCCGGTTGACCTCGAATTCAAAAACATTGAGGGACACCGTGTGGGCTTAGCCGTGCTTGACGACGATCAATCGCTCGCCGTCACCTGCGACTTCGCCGACGTGGATACGGGGTTGGCCCACGCGGAGCAGGGTATCGATGTGCGCTGTGAGCTTCTCGCAGTTGCTCGCATCGGCCAAGCGGAGGTGGCTGCCGCCGTGAGTGCCGCGTCCAGCCTCCTGACAAAAGCCGCCGGTGTGCTGCCGGCGCAGCCGGGCCTCCTGTTACCGAATCTCTTTGGTGAGAACGATGAGCGCTTCGCGCACCTGTCTGTGCGCCACGGCATGCTCATCGCTCCTTACCTGTGGGGCGGGCAGACCCCACAAGTCGCGGAGGACAAGCGCCTGACGTTGGTGTGTCAGCTGCTCATGCTGACTGATGCCGAATATGCCTTCGCGGTTGATGAAGGTGTACCGGCCCTGCAGCATGCAGTGGCGGAGCAGGGCATCGATCTGTTGGACTGGAAGCGCTCAGAGAGCTGAATCATCGCCTCCACTCGTGGGTCTTCCATGCGTGATCCGCGTGTCCGGGCAAGGCGCTAGACTGACTAACCGTGGCTCTTTACCGGAAATATCGTCCAGCAACGTTCGCGGAAGTGGTAGGCCAAGAGCAGGTCACCACGCCGTTGTCCGCCGCCCTCGACGCGGGGCGCATTAACCATGCGTACCTCTTTTCCGGCCCGCGTGGCTGCGGAAAGACCTCGTCGGCGCGCATCATGGCCCGTTCACTCAACTGCGAGCAGGGCCCCACATCCACTCCGTGTGGCGTGTGCGATTCCTGTGTTTCCCTAGCCCCTGGCGGCCCCGGCAACCTGGACGTGACAGAGCTTGACGCGGCCTCCCACAATGGTGTGGAGGATATGCGTGAACTGCGCGATCGCGCCTACTATGCACCAGCCGAATCGCGCTATCGCATCTTCATCATCGATGAGGCGCACATGATTTCCGCCTCCGGCGCCAATGCCTTGCTGAAGGTGGTTGAGGAACCGCCGGAGCATGTTATCTTCATCTTCGCCACGACGGAGCCGGAAAAGATTATCGGCACCATCCGTTCGCGTACCCACCACTATCCTTTCCGCCTGCTGACTCCGCCGGCTATGAAGGGCCTGTTGGAACGTACCGTAGCTTCAGAAAATGTCCACGTGGATGACACCGTCTACCCTATGGTGATCCAGGCTGGTGGCGGTTCTCCGCGTGATACCTTGTCCATTTTGGATCAGCTCCTTGCGGGTGCGGGCCCCGATGGCCTGACCTACGACGTCGCACGTCCGCTACTCGGCGTGACGGACCTTGGCTTGCTCGATAACACCGTGGAAGCCTTGGCCAACCAGGACAAGGCCGGGTTGTTCAGGTTGGTCGATGATGTCATTGAAGCCGGCCACGAGCCGCGCCGCTTCGCCATTGACCTGCTCGATCGCCTGCGTGACCTCATGATCATCCAGGCCGTGCCTTCCGCCTTGGAGGAGGGGCTCGTGTCCGCGCCGACCGACCGCGGGGAGATCCTCACTGCCCAAGCGCAACGTTTCTCCGGCCCGCAGTTGGCCTACTTGGCAGAGACCGTTAATGAACGCGTGTCCTCACTGCGCGGAGCTACCTCTCCGCGCTTGCTTCTGGAGATTCTCTGTGCCCACCTCATCGTGGGCACAGCACCCGCCGCCGCTGCCGGTCAGGTTCCTGCAGCCACGCAACCAGCTTTGGGCGCATCCTCCGGTGCCCCCGCTACTGGTGGCCAGTCCGGAGCTCAGGGCCAAGGCCCGGGCGCTGCAGCGACCCAGCGCCCGCAGTCTGCAGTATCCAGTGCCCAGGACCCCGCCGCCGCTGCTGCCGCCATCATTGCGCAGCGCCGCAGCCGCCAGGCAGCGAAGCAGAACGCTCAGCAGCAGGAACAGCAACAGCCACAGCGCGAGCAGTCGCCGCCACAGCAAGAACAGCAGCAGCCACAGCAAGGTCCCGCACAGGAGCACCAAGCACACCAGGCACCAGCTCAATCCACCCCCGAGAAGCCGCGTGCTGAGCAGCAACCGGTACAGCAGCCCGAGCGTGAGCCAGTGCAGCCTCAGCAGACGCAGCCGCAGCAAGCTCAGCAACAGGACACCGCACAGCAGGATCCAGCTAGTGACATCCGCTCTCGCTGGTCTGACCTGCGTGCCACCATTGGCCACCGCAACAAGGTCGCGGAAATTATGCTTGCTGAAGCTCGCGTCCTGGGCGTGCGCGACGACACCCTCGTCCTTGGCCACACCACGGGTGCTCTGGCAGAGCGCATCAATTCGCCGGGTACCAACGAGGTCATCGTCGCGGTCCTCAAGGAGGAGCTCAACCGCGAGCTCAAGGTGGAGTGTGTCATTGGTACTGACCCCAAGGCCCACGGCTTCACTGTGGAGAAACCCGTCCAGCGTACTCAGTGGAACCCCAACCAACCCCAGCGTGAGGCTTCCGAGCCTGAAGAGGAGGCAGAGAGTTCGGAGACGCCTAGCTCCACCGAAACCTCTGATTCTGGCCAAGCGGAAGCGAGTGAGCAGCCGGCCACCACTGACACGTGGGGCGCACCGCGCCGCATCGGGGGACAGGAACCGTCGTCGTCTGACACGGCGGAGCAAACCCAGCCGACGCCGCGGCAGCAAGAGCCGACACCGCAGCGACAGGAGACACCTCAGCGCGGTGCGACAGTGCCCCCAAAGAGGGAGGCCCGTGGCAGCCAATGGCGAACACGCATTGCTCAAGCGAGTCAGGTAGCAGCCCAACGCGATGAGGAGTTTGCCAAGGTTCCGCAGTTCGGAAACGGTGTTCCGTTGCCGCCGGAGCCAGGTCCGGATGAGGGTGAGTACGAGGCGCCACCGGAGGAATACGCGCCGCCGGCGGGAGCGGATGGAGCGCCGGAAAGTGCAGGGCACAGGCCTGAAACGCCGTCGCAGCAAGCTCCGCAGCAGGCTCCTGAACCGCAGCCGGAGTACTCGCGCGCTGACGAGGAACGCGACATGATGGAAGCCGCGCAAAACGCCGGCGAGATGGATCATCGCAACGCCACGGAAGTTGCCATGGAGCTTCTCGCACAAGAGCTAGGGGCGCGGCGACTATAGCGCGGCATCTGTACACTTGTCGCGTAGTGAAAATAACCGTGTGAAAGGACTTTTAGCATGACTGAGAACGACCCGATGCAGCAGGCCAACGACATGAACGACATCCTGGCGCAGGCTGCCCGTGTCCAGGCTGAACTGCAGAAGGCACAGGAAGAAATCCTGGCCGCCACCGTGGAGGGCACCGCAGGTAATGGCCTGGTGAAGGTCACCATGACCGGTGGCGCTGAGCTGCAGGACATCACCATTGATAAGTCCGTGGTGGACCCAGAAGACATTGAGACTCTGCAGGACCTCATCGTGGGTGCCTTCAAGGAGGCTCACGCTGCTGCCGGCCGTCTTGCACAGGAGAAGATCGGCCCGCTGTCTCAGGGCATGGGCCAGTCCCAGCAGAACTACGATGGTCCGTCCATCCAGGATGTCTTCGGCGGCAACCAGTAAGTCGCGCGATACACTAAAAGGCCGTTGTTGCTCTCCTTTGTGGGGAGAGCAAGGCGGCCTTTTGTGTACCCGTGCCCACTCTGGGTTCGGGATTATGAAGTAAGGGGAGCATCGCGTGTTTGAAGGACCACTGCAGGATCTCATTGATGAGTTCTCGCGCCTGCCCGGAATCGGGCCGAAATCAGCACAGCGCATCGCTTTCCACGTGCTGCATCAGGATCCGGAGGACATCGACCGGCTGCAGAAAGCCCTCGGCGCTGTGCGCGATGGCGTGACCTTCTGCCGAATCTGCTGCAATATTTCCCGCGAAGAAGTGTGCCGCATCTGTATCAACTCACAACGCGATGCTTCCACCATCTGTGTGGTGGAAGAACCGAAGGACATTCAGGTTATCGAGCGCACTGGCGAGTATGAGGGTCGCTATCACGTGCTCGGCGGTGCGCTGGACCCGCTGGCGAATGTGGGGCCGAAGGACCTCAATATCTCGCAGTTGCTGCAGCGCCTCGGCGGCGTGCTGCCGGACCGCGAGCTTGCGGATTCCACTCCGGAAGAGCCGCTGTACGACGACACCCCGGAAATCACCGAGGTCATCCTCGCTACTGACCCGAACACTGAGGGCGAGGCTACTGCCGCTTATCTCGTTCGCCTTCTCCGGGATTTCCCCGGGCTGAAGATCACGCGATTGGCTTCAGGTATGCCGTTGGGAGGCGACCTCGAGTTCGTTGATGAGCTGACGCTTTCGCGTGCTTTGAGCGGCCGCCTAACGGTTTAGCGCTGCGAGCGCGGCGGCTCGGAGGCGTTGAAGCGCTCGGTGCGCAGGCGCTCGATGGCGGGGATGTCGAGCGGTACGAGCTCACTGAGGGCAACGCCCATGGCTTTGGCCAGCAGGAGATCTGCCAGCTGTGGATTGCGGGCGAGTACTGGGCCGTGCATGTAGGTGGCGATGACGCTGCCCTGAACGGCGCCCTCGGCGGCGCGCTGGGCAGTAGTGTCGGACAAGTCGTAGGTGGCAGCGGTGTCAGCATTGCCGGTGCCGCGAGTTAGGGTGCCCAAAGGCTGGGCGGCCGGGCCCAAGATCGTCGCGCCCATGTGGTTCTCAAAACCGGTGAGTGGCTCGGTGAGCTCGGCGGTGATGCCCGCCTTGGTGGGCTCGGAGGCCACTTCGCCGATGGCGCGCTCGGACAGGGAGGCGGTGGTGGCGTCGAGAAGCCCCACGCCGTCCACGACGCGGCCAGATGCCCGGAAAGATTCGCCTAGCACCTGCAGACCTGCACAAATAGCCATGATGGGGCGGCCAGCAGCAGCCGCGCGGGTAAGCCCGCCGTCAGCAATGAGGTGCTCAGCTGCGAGGATCTGCGCGGTGTCCTCACCACCGCCCAGGGTGTAGATGTCGAGCGAATCCGGCACCGGCTCACCCAACTTGATGGGCACAATTTCTGCTTCGTAGCCGCGCATGCGGGCGCGCTGGCGCAATACGAGTGCGTTGCCATCATCGCCGTAGGTGCCCAGCACGTCCGGCAGGATGAGGCCTATCTGCAGGCTAGTCATTGGAGTGCTCCTTTACTGCGGCGGTGAGTGCCTTCTTGAGGTCGCGGAAGGCGGTGTAGTTGGCCAGCACCTCGATGTGGCCTTCGGGGCAGGACTGAATGGCGGTGAGGGGGTCGTCGATAAGCTCATGCGAAATGTCCGCATAGACCAGGCGCACCGCGAGGTCCGTCCCGCGCTCACCGGAGGCTTTGACCGGGATGTCCTCGAAGTCCTCAAAGCGCACGTCCCACAGCCAGGACATATCGATGCCGTCGGCCACGTGGCCATTGGTGGCGATGACCAGGCCATCGGCGTCGCGGTCCACCATGGACAGTGCCTCCTGCCAGCCGGCCGGGTTCTTGGCCAACAGCAGGCGAATCGTGCGCTTGCCCAGCGTGATGGTGGAGTAGCGCCCGGCCACATCATCCACGCCCTCAGCGGCGGCGATGGCCTTCTGGCGGTCGACGCCGAAGGCTTCCACCGCAGCAGCGACGGCTTGGGCGGCGTTTCCACGGTTGGCACGGCCGGGGAGGGAAAGGCGCAGCTTATCGACACCCCCCGGGCTCACCAAACCCTCCTCCGTCACGGCCCAGGTGGGGGTGGGGCGGCGGAACGCGCGGCCGTCGGCAAGCGGCTTGACCGCGTGCCAGTCCTCGCCATCACGCACAATGTGGCCACCGGTGCGCGGGCAGGTCACGGACTCGCCCATCCAGCCAGCACCGGCGGAGACCCAGATGACGTTCTTCGCGTCATAAGCCACCGAGGTCATGAGGACGTCATCGCAGTTTGCGATGACGAGCATGTCCGGGTGAGCCTCCACCGCACCGCGCAGGGCGCGCTCAATCTTGTTGATTTCGCCCACGCGGTCCAGCTGGTCGCGGGAGAGGTTGAGCAAGACCAGCGCGGTGGGGTCGAGGTTATCGGCGACGTGAGGGACATGGAGTTCGTCAACCTCAAGGACGAGGTGGGAGGCTTCCTTTCCCGCAAGAAGCGCGGAGATAATGCCGGCGTCCATGTTGTCGCCGCCGTCGTTGGTCGCCACGCTGTGCTCAGTGCGCACGGCCGCTGCCAACATGCGGGTCGTGGTGGATTTACCGTTCGTGCCGGTCACCAGGACGGCCGGGCGCTTCTTGGCCAGGTTCTGCATGATGGTGGGGTCGATGGCACCTGCGATGAGGCCGCCAATCATTCCGCCGGCGCCGCGGCCAGTGGCGCGCGAGGCGGTGGTGGCCAGCGAGGCGGCAGTCGTAGCCACCGCGGTACGCGCCGAGCTCAGCGCGTTTCGGAAGTTAAAATTCATGTTCCCCAGGGTAGTCGGGGAGGCTAGTTATCTGTGGTGCGGGAGCGGTTGTGTCCCGAGTTTTGCTGGTTCTGCTGGTGCTGGTTGCCGTTGCCGCGCCGACCGCGTCCACCGCGGCGCCGGCGCCGACGTCCGTTGTTGTTACTGCCCTTGTTGGAGCCGCCCTTGGCGTTGTTCTTATTCGGGGATCCGTTGTTGCCGGAATCGTCCTGTGTGTTCTTGTGGTTCTGGCCCTGGTTGGCGTTGTTCTTTGAGCCTTGACCGTGGTGGGAGGATTTCCGGCGAGAGCGGCGGCGATTCTTGTTGTGGGAGGAGCGGTTGCGGTTGTTCTGCCCGCCAGAGCCACCGCCATGGTTGCCGTGATTCCCACCGTTACCTGCGCTGGAGCCGCTGGTCTTGTCTGTTTCTTCTGGTCCCTGAGCGTCCTCAATGCGCTCAAGCGCAGCGAGGAAAGCAGTATCGGACATCAGCGGGATGTCCTTGCGGTGAGCGTGCATAGGCTTGCCCACGAGATCCGTGGTGATATTGCAGACCACCAGGGAGGTTTCCCGCGTGAGCTTTTCAGAGTAGTTAAGCTCCTCACGGGTAAGTGCCGCGATGATGGTGTCGGGGTCCTCGGTGATTTCTGGAGCAACCACGATTTCCATGCCGCGGATGAGCTCTTTGCCCGGAACGTATGGGCCGGGGTTGTGGTGCTGGCGGGGAGCCTCGGCGGCATCGACACGTACATGAGAGCGCTGCAGTCCGAAGCGGTCTGCGCGCAGGTCCTCCGGGGAGGCTGTGCTCAGCGTACCTTCACGCTGGGCGCGGTAGAGCTCTACGAGGAGGCGGGTGGCCTCACGGGAGGTGTCCTTTTCCGTGCGTTGGGCACGCTCGACGGTGGCCTTGGGGGAAGGTGCGTCGAGGCCCGTATCGCGGGCGACGGCGGCGAGGCGAATGTCGGTGCCCCACACGCCCTGGCGGCGGGCGGTGGCAAGCGTATCGATAATGCTGACCGGGGCCGGCACGTGGCCTACCTTGACGCGACGGCGACGTCCTTTGTTGTTGCGGTTCCGATTGCGTGCGCGGTTCTGGCGGGCAGCCGCGGTCATGGCGCGGCGAGCCTCTGCCACGATGAATCCCCAGGTGTAGGTGGTGTCGTGGACGATGAGTGTGCGGCCATCGATGAGCCTGTCCAGCGGCTTGAGCAAGGAGGAAAAGGCTTGGCCAGCCTTGATCTCCTCCGGGCTTAGGCCATGCAGGTGACGCGGGCCTGGGTCACCATCGGGGTTGATGACGGCGTGAAATTCTTGGCCGACGTCTCCTGAGTCATTCAGCGTTAGCGCATCGACGGTGAGCAAGCGGCCCGTCGAGGGATGAATGCCGGTGGTCTGGATGGTGAGCGCCACGTAGGGGAACGCCGCGAGGGCTTCCTCGCGCGCGGTGTCCCTAGCATGCTTGGAATCAGTGTGTTTGGAATTCCGCGTGTTCTGGGAGTTGTTTGCCCCGCTGGTGTCCTTTGGGGACGAGGACGTGTCGGTGGTGGCGGGGCGTGGGCCGGGCTTGGGGGCGCCTGTGCTTGGCGACGTCACAGCTGCTTCTGCCTCAGCGCTGTGTTGCGCTGTGGGCTCGGTGGGGCTGGGTGTCGTCGTCATTGTTCACAGTTTAGTACCCCGCCCCGAGGAACCAGGGAAGGGCACACTCTTAGCGATTGCGCAGCGCCGGTGCTGGCCCGTTTTCCCGCTCCATCTTCTTGAGCTGGCCCGGAGGGATGTGCGAGTTGTGCTTGTTCTCTTCTCGTTCGTCCCGTTCATCCCATTCATCTTGTTGTTCAGGGGACGCGGTGGGGTCGGTCGCTTCCGGTTCTGGGAGTGGCTCCACGCTTGGCTCTGCGCTCGGCGACGCGCTTGGTTCCACGCTCGGCTCGTCTTCTGCTGCGAGTTCGTCCTTTGGTTCGAGCTCGGCCTCCGGTTCAAGCTCTTCCTCCGGTTCAAGTTCTGCCTCGGAAGTCGCGGAAGGTTCTGTCTCCGTCACGGGAGCGGGGTCAGTAGGTTCTTGAGGTGCCGCGCTTTCCGTTTCCGACTCAGGGGTCGGTTCTTGCGGGATGTCGGTCGTGGTGCCTGGTAGTGGTTCCAATAGCTCAGGCGGAAGGAACGGCAGGAAGGGAACGATAATGAGGTCTTCAATCCGGGGCGAGCGCTCCTGGTCGGCTACTGCACGGTCGTAGTCCGTTGCGGAGCGATCCTGGCCAATAGGGGAGCTATCTTCGCCGACGGCTGCACGATCCTGTCCGATAGGGTCGGATGGGGTGGGTCGTGGTGTGCGCGGCTCGTAGCTGGGGTGCGGGTCCGGAAGATAGGTCGGACGTTCCGCCGGTGGCTTCGCAGGAGTGGGCTCAGCCTGGTGCTTAGTTCGCGGCGGCGTGACTGTGTTCTGCGTCGTTGGGGTGGCCATCGGAGTTGTGGGACGCGGTTTCGGCTTAACCTGGCGTGACGGTGTCGCGCCACGAGCGGTAGTGTCGCGTTCCGCTGGGCGTAGCGGCGAAGAATCAAAATTCGACGTTGAGCGGGTGCGGTTGCTGGGCGAGGGACGGTGCGTAGGTGCTGCGTCGCCGCGTCGCAGTTGATTGGGTGACGCAGTGGCCTCATGGTTTTTGTCGGCGCGGCCAGAAGTAGCAGTGCTCTCACTAGGGGCTTCGTCAGCCAGCGCTGCGGCGGGGCCAGCATCGCTAGAGCCGTCCAGAGCGTCCGGTTCGTCGTCAAACAGGGGAGAAGGCGCATCCCAGACGCGTTCTTGCTTCATGTCCTGGGTGACGTATTTTTCTTGCGACTCCGAGGCATCAGAAGCGTTGGTAGCTTCCGCTTCGTCGGCGTCCTGTGCGCCGGCCGCACGCGGGCTAATAAACGGGTCCTCGTAGGTCTCCAAGGCAGAGCCAGTGACGAGTTCATTGGAAGAGCTGAGTGACACTACTGAAGCGGCAAAATTCGCGGTGCCGCCAATGATGACTGCAACGCTGGCGGCGCAAGCGAGCTTTAATCCGGTGCTGGCACCAGCGACCTTGGCGCCAAATCCTGCCTTCGGTGGGGCACCATCAAGGGAGCTGAGTGAAATGGAAGCAGAATCCGAAGCCGCAGATGCGCCAATGAGCGGGGCGGGGGACGTTGCGCCGTGCGCTTCAGAGTGAACCAGAGCCGCGGCAGTACCAGCGGTGGTAGCTGCCGCGATGATGCCCGCGGTGCGCAAAGCGGGAATGCCCGTGGGGGCATCGTGGCCGGCGAAGATCGTAAGTGTTGGTGCGTCACCCTCCACCGAGTAGTACGCGCGCGACACGGCGACAAGACTGTCGTCGTTAACAGCGGCGATGGAATCGGCCAACCACTTAGCCTCCCCGCGGGGAATCGTGGCGATGAGAACGTTATCTAAGGAGAGTTCAATGTGGCGATGGACAAGGCCGCGCTTGTTATCGACACGTATGAGCAGGTGAGCGGACTGGTCCGGAAGGGCCTCGTGTGCGGCATCGAAATCGGTGATGTGCAGGGCAGTATCGCCCTCCAGCAGTCCCCAGCGTTCAGCCGGAGGGTTATTGCCGGGAACGCACAAACCTGGTTCGGGGAGAAGGACTTCGAAGACAGGGGTCGTTTCGTCGTCGCCGTCCTGGCTAAGGCCCACCGTTGCCGTAACTTGGGGGCTCAAGCCCGAGCTCATTACCCAATCGAGCTCGCTATATTCTTTCGATTGCTCGGCGGAGATCATTCCCACCACAGTGTCTTCGTGGCGAACGCGGAAACCGGAGCTGGAGTGGCCACACAGAGTCACGGTGAGCTGCTGATTATCGTCTTCTTCATCCAGAAGGCTGAGAAAGAGGTCCGGGTCAACGTTGTTGACGCTAAGGCGGCGAGGATCACCAAAGCCCTCGTGGGGGACCACATAGTTGGTGACCGTCATATTGTTCGCCTTTGTGGCTGGCTCAGGTCTATCACCGTGGCCGATGTAAGAGAGTACATCGGCGTGGTAGAGCGAACTGAGCTTTAGCCTGAGAGTTTCACTTTTAAGAATAGTAAAAAAGTTTGCAGCACCATCGTGCTATGTGCTTAGACTACAGTGCCCATTGTGCGGCTACAAGCTAGTGTGTCCAGCATAATGTTTCCCCCAGTAACCTAGCAAAAAATCTTGCATTGTTGACGGGTGTACATGCGTTTTTCTCGTTTGGGTGTATATACAATGCGCTTAGGTGCGGGGATTGCGAAGGTGGTAAGGGCAAAACGCCCGTTACGCAATCCGCGATATGTGGGGTAGTGTGACGGGCTTTGGGGGTGCTGGCTGAAATTGGTGTGTACTAGTTGCGGTTGTGGACGTGGGCTCAACCGTGCGCCTGGTTTAGGGTGAACTAGGCGGCGCGATTAATTGCTGAGGTGATTGCGTTGATGGAGGCACGGGTAGTGGAGCCGGCGATGCCAGCGCCCCATACCTGGGTGCCGTTGACCTCTGCGGCGATGTAGCAGGCAGCCTCAGCATCGTCACCGGCAGTACGGGACTGCTGGGAGTAGTCAATGACTTCAAAGTCGATGCCAACGTTTTCCAGCGCATTGGCATAAGCGGCGATGGGGCCGTTGCCGCTACCGGAGACGACGTGCTTCTCACCGTTGTAGATAATCGAGGCAGTCACCTTGGCGTCTTCCGATTCCGTCGTTGAGTTATCAACGTGGAAGGATTCCAGTTCCAGCGGGGTAGTGCGGTCGAGGAACTCGGCGGCAAAGATATCCCACATGTTCTTGGAGTTGACCTCGCCACCTTCGGCGTCAGTGACGGCCTGGACAACGGAGGAGAACTCTGCCTGCATGGCGCGCGGCATGTTGATGCCGTGGTCGGTTTTCATGATGTAGGCAACGCCGCCCTTGCCGGATTGCGAGTTCACGCGGATAACGGCCTGGTAATCGCGGCCCACATCCTTCGGGTCGATGGGCAGGTACGGAACCTCCCAGGTGGTCTCACGCAGTTCTTCCCAGGACACGTCGGTGTTGTTCGCGCCGGGGCGCACAACCTGGGCCAGGGCGTCCAGGCCCTTGTTGATGGCGTCCTGGTGGGAGCCGGAGAATGCCGTGAAGACCAACTCGCCGCCGTAGGGGTGACGCTCGGGGACGCGCAGCTGGTTGCAGTATTCCACCGTCTCACGAATCTTAGGCAGGTCGGAGAAATCGATCTGTGGATCTACGCCCTGGGTCAGCATGTTCAGGCCCAAAGTGATGAGGTCGACGTTGCCGGTGCGCTCACCATTGCCAAACAGGCAGCCCTCAATGCGGTCCGCACCGGCCATGTAGCCCAGCTCCGCAGCAGCGACACCTTCGCCACGGTCATTGTGTGGGTGCAGGGACATGATGATGGAATCACGCTTGGCAAAGTTGCGGTGCATCCACTCGATCTGGTCGGCGTAGACGTTCGGGCTAATCATCTCCACCGTGGACGGCAGGTTGATGATCATGGGGTTGTCCGGGGTTGCCTCCATAATGTCGACGACCGCATTGCAGACTTCGACTGCAAAATCCAGCTCGGTGCCAGTAAAGGACTCTGGCGAATACTCCCACCGCCAATTGGTGTCCGGGTAATCCTGAGCAATGGACTTGATGAGCTCTGCAGCATCCGTTGCCAGCTTCTTGATGGCCGGGCGGTCCTTGCGGAAGACCACGCGCCGCTGCAGCTTCGACGTCGAGTTGTAGAAGTGAACTATGACGTTCTTGGCGCCCTCGCAGGCCTCAAAGGTTCGGCGGATGAGGTGCTCACGCGCCTGCACCAGGACCTGAATGGTGACGTCATCGGGGATCTTGTCGCCTTCGATGATTTCGCGCACAAAGTTGAAATCCGTCTGGGACGCGGAGGGGAAGCCCACCTCAATTTCCTTGTAGCCCATCTTGACCAGCAGGTCGAACATGCGGTGCTTGCGTTCCGGGCTCATCGGATCGATGAGAGCCTGATTGCCGTCACGCAGATCCACCGCGCACCACTGAGGAGCGACGGTGATCGTCTTATCCGGCCAAGTACGGTCGGTCAGTGTGACGGGTTCTACTTCCTGAGCAAAGCTCTGGTAGCGGTTTACTGGCATGGAGGAGCCGCGCTGCTTATTCCAGGCTGGCTGGTTGTCGTTGCGCGGGCCGTTCGGGGTAGTGATGTCACGCGGAGCGGAGATGAAAGAATCGTTGGGGGACATAAGGTGTTCTCTTCCTTGAAAGGTGGTGGCTGTGTGGTGGGGACGGCCAGCTGCAGTGTCAGCATCACTACGCTCCGCGACGGGGCGCTGGCCGTGGAGTCACGAACCTAAATCCCGCCGCGGCTACTAAGGAGAAGGGTGTGCCGCAAAGTCATGTGAGCCACAATACAACGCTTCCCATTCTGTGGCAAGCAATTTCATATGCTGAGATACATGTGAGGGTGGCTAAGATGTCCCACGTGCTTTCAAAGAAAACCGAGCCGAAGTCTCCAGATACTGCCGACACCCCTGCGGGTGGTGCCGCGCTAAACGACGCCTCCCCACAGCCCCTCGGCACGTTCATTGTGCGCGCCGTTGCCATCGCCGTTATAGGGGCAGCGGTGCGCATTGGGATGCTGAGTCTTTTGAGCTCGGTGAACGACCGTGAGCTGTGGGACCAACTCTTGGCGTGGGATGCCAAGTATTACCTCGAGATTGCACGCGTTGGCTATTTTGACGCCGATATCAGCGCGGACGGCCCAGTGTATGAAAAGACGATGGCTTTCTTCCCCGGCTTTCCCATGCTCTTGCGCGTGGTGGGCTGGACGGGGCTCAACTTGGGGCTTGCCGCACTGATTCTCAACACCGCACTCACTGCGGTAATGGCCGCTGGCGTTATGGTGCTTGCGCGCCGACTTGGTGCAGGCCACATCGGGCAGCTCGCCGCGGCGATTGTGGTGACGAGCGCACCGATGTCCATTGTGTTCGCTATGCCGTATACCGAGGCGCTTTTCGGTGCTCTCGTGGTCTGGGGGTTGGTGGCCCTAGATCAGCGCGCATGGTGGTGGGCTGGTGCTGCGGGCTTCGCGCTGTCGTTTACGCGCCTGACTGCGGTGGATTTCCTCGCGGTGTTTGGTCTGTGGGTGCTGATATATGGCCGGCGGGAGTGGCGGGCATGGCTGAGCCTTGGTGTTGCAGCACTTCCACTTCCGGGATATCTCCTATGGACGAAAGGTTACCTGGCAGATGTTGGGGGCTATTTCGGGATTCAGACGAAGTATTGGAACTCGACCTTTGATGGTGGCGCCGCCACCGTGACGTTCGTGTGGGACACCCTGACGAAGAACAACGATGTGGGCTACCTGTTGACCGTCTTGGTCATCCTCGGAGCTGTGGTGCTGCTTGTGGCGTCATGGGGCAAGGCTAACCCGGTGGCGTGGTGGTTTAGTGCAGCGCTCATGGCGAACGTGTTGCTCTCAGACGGAATTTTGCACTCCCGCCCGCGACTTCTTCTGCCGGCAGCGCTCCTGTTTGTGCCGTGGGTAATCCGTGCGTTCAAAAAGCTTCCTGCCCGCGTCGCCTGGTCTGGCATTGCAGTATGGGTGCTGTGGTCGGCGTGGTTCTCTGCCTACATGATCGTCGTCTTTGAATGGGCCATTTAGCGCGGCGCTTGGTCGGTGCGCTTCGTTGTACCCGTGTTCACTGGGAGGCGGGAAAGCACGATGGTGGAGACGATCATGATGACGAGTGATCCGCCCATAACGCTCCACCCCACTGCGGATTCCACCTGGAACTTCTCGCCCAACACCCAATAGCCCAAGCCAAAGGCCACGATTGGTTCCATGATGGTCATGGCCGGCAAGGAATGCGCCAAAGCGCCGGCGTGGAAGGAATATTGCTGGATCACCGTACCGCCGGCGGCGAGACCGATCAGCGCATAGAGCTCCCAACTCCCCAGCGCTGCCACGGGACCTTCGTTGCCAAAGATGTCCACCACGGCCTTCGCCACAAGTGCGACATAGCCATACAGAATGCCGCAGGCCGTGCCTAGCGCCAGAGCTGACTCTTCGGGGCGGTTGAAGGCAGCCACGAACAGTGCAGCTAGGGCTAGAGCGCCGACGGCGAAGGCGGGCCACCATTGGGACCACGTGGGCGTCGTCAAGCCAGCAGTGGGGCGGCCGTACACAACCAGAATGCCCACAGCAATGGTTAATGCCACACACCACACAACCTCACGAGCGGGCATGCGGCGGCGTGAATACCAGGCCGCGAGTGGCAGCGTGAACATGAGGGAAAGGACGAGGATGGGCTGCACGATGAGCAACGTGCCGAAGTGAAGCGCAAGGAGCTGCAGTGCGTAGGCGATGACGGCAGCGGCCGTGCCTATCCACCAGAGAGGGGTTCGCAGTGCGGTGCGCATCACGCTGGTGGAGCTGGCGTCCAAAACGATACGGTGGCGTATGACTGTGCCCCAGGCAATGACCAGTGCCGAGGCCAGTGCAAAAGCAACGGCAACCACGTTAGAAAACATCGAGTCCACCCTACCTGGAATTAATGCGTGCCCAGTGTTTCGGTCGGGCCGGAAGAGCGGTACTCTAAAAAGAGTTGACTGCCGATCTATAGGTATTGGGCGGTGGACAGGTATTGGCCCTCGCGAAAACGAAAGGTGGGACCGTCAGTGGCCCTAGTCGTACAGAAATACGGGGGATCCTCCCTCGAAAGCGCTGAGCGCATCCGCGCCGTCGCGGAGCGAATTGTGGCGACGAAAAAGCAGGGCAACGACGTGGTCGTCGTGTGCTCCGCCATGGGAGACACCACCGATGAGCTCCTTGACCTCGCCGCCCAGATCAACCCTGTTCCGCCGCAGCGCGAAATGGACATGCTGTTGACTGCCGGTGAGCGCATCTCTAACGCGCTCGTTGCTATGGCGGTGGAGTCTCTCGGTGCGCAGGCTCAATCCTTCACCGGCTCCCAAGCCGGCGTGCTCACCACTGAGCGCCACGGTAATGCCCGGATCGTCGACGTCACCCCGGGCCGCCTTACGGAAGCGCTCGATAACGGCAAGATTTGTATTGTTGCTGGATTCCAGGGAGTCAATAAAGAATCCCGTGACGTCACCACCCTGGGTCGCGGTGGCTCAGATACCACCGCGGTCGCTCTCGCCGCAGCACTCAAGGCCGATGTGTGCGAGATTTACTCGGACGTTGATGGTGTCTACACCGCCGACCCCCGCATTGTGCCTAATGCCCAGAAGCTAGAGAAGCTCTCCTTTGAGGAGATGCTGGAGCTGGCCGCAGTAGGCTCCAAGATTTTGGTTCTGCGCAGCGTCGAATACGCCCGCGCGTTTAATGTACCCCTGCGAGTTCGCTCGTCTTATTCAACCGACCCCGGCACACTTATTGCCGGTTCAATGGAGGATATCCCCGTGGAAGAAGCAGTACTTACCGGCATCGCTACTGATAACTCTGAGGCCAAGGTTACCGTCCTCGGTATCCCGGACCGCCCGGGGGAGGCCGCCAAGGTCTTCCGCGTTATTGCGGACGCGGAGATTAACATCGACATGGTTCTGCAGAACGTCTCCTCCCTGGAGTCTGGTACTACCGATATCACCTTTACCTGCCCGCGTGCCGATGGGCCGCGCGCGATGGAGCTGCTGGCTAAGCTCAAGGAGGAGGGCCACTGGACCAATGTGCTGTACGACGACCAAGTGGGCAAGGTCTCCCTCGTTGGCGCAGGCATGAAGTCCCATCCAGGTGTGACCGCGGACTTTACCGAGGCGCTGCGTGACGCAGGCGTGAACATGGAGCTCATTTCCACGTCCGAAATCCGTATCTCCGTGCTGACGCGCGAGGCAGACCTGGAGAAGGCCGCTGTGGCCCTGCACGAGAAGTTCCAGCTTGGTGGCGATGAAGAAGCCACCGTTTATGCTGGTACTGGACGCTAGAGTTTAAGGAGTTAAGGTCATGACCACTGTTGCAGTAGTTGGCGCCACCGGACAGGTTGGCCACGTGATGCGGTCCATTCTGGAAGAGCGCAACTTCCCGGCTGACACGGTTCGCTTCTTCGCCTCTGCGCGCTCGGCAGGACAAGAGCTCACCTTCCGCGAGGAGAAGGTCGTAGTGGAAGACTTAGCAGAGCAGACTGTCGAAAGCCTCGCCGGTATTGATATCGCGCTGTTCTCCGCTGGCGGTTCCACCTCCACGCAGTACGCACCGCTCTTCGCTGAGGCGGGTGCCACCGTGGTGGATAACTCCTCCGCGTGGCGAAAGGACCCAGACGTCCCCCTCATCGTTTCTGAGGTGAACCCGCAGGACAAGAACGCGGTGACGAAGGGCATCATTGCGAACCCCAATTGCACCACGATGGCGATTATGCCGGTCACCAAGGCGCTTCACGACGTCGCCGGGCTCACCACCCTGCGTGTCGCCTCCTACCAAGCGGTATCTGGTTCCGGTCTGGCAGGCGTGGAGACGCTGGTAAAGCAGGTGGCGTCCATTGGTGATCGCAACGTGGAGCTGACGCACGATGGCTCCGTTCTCGAGGTTGAGCCGGACGAGCTCGGCCCCTACGTTGCCCCGATTGCCTACAACGCGGTGCCGCTGGCCGGCAACCTCGTGGACGATGGTACGGAGGAGACCGATGAGGAGCAGAAGCTGCGTAACGAGTCCCGCAAGATTCTGGGCCTGCCAGAGCTCAAGGTATCCGGCACCTGCGTGCGTATCCCAGTCTTTACTGGCCACACCATGGTGGTGCATGCGGAGTTTGAGCAGTCGATTACCCCGGAGCGGGCCCGCGAGGCGCTGTCGAATGCCGCGGGCGTCAAGGTAGTAGACGTTCCGACGCCGCTCGCTGCCGCCGGCATCGACCTGTCCTTGGTCGGCCGCATCCGCCAGGACCAGACCATCGCGGACAACAAGGGCCTTGTCTTTGTCGTGTCCGGCGATAACCTCCGCAAGGGCGCAGCCCTTAACACCATTCAGATTGCGGAGCTGCTGGTCTAGCGCGAGTAGCACGACATGTGTGGTGCTTCAACGCGCCACACGGTGTCCCGCAGAGAAAAAGTCCGCCCCAGATATCACTCTGGCGGCGGACTTTTCCTGTTTCAGCGTCGGGCAGCTGCTCGCTGAGCGGTCTGCTTAATTCGAGAAGCGCTAGTCCTTCGGAACCTCAGGCTTGGTGTGCTCCACGAAGGTTACGGACGGTTCCGGGTCCTCGCGGTCGTATTCAATCTCATCGTCTGCCTCAAGCTCTTCATGGATTTCCTCAGCAACCGTGTCGACGAACTCCTCGGTCTCCATATTGGAGGCTGCAGCAAGCTTGCGCAGCTCGCGCTCATTCTTCTTGGTGAAGTGCTCGCGCGGGTCCAGGCGGCGCTTGACCAAGGTGCGGGCGCGCACACGACGGTCAGACTCGGAGGTGATCTTGTCGCGCTGGGTAATCCAGGTGATGACCATGACGGCAATCATGAGCAGACCAATCCAACCCAGAATCGGGTAGACGCTGGAAACCAGCTGCTTGAAGCCGATGAAGGAGAGGATGAAGCCCACGACACAAGCGCCGGCGTAGACGGGGTAGAAGAGCTTTGGCTTCTTACGGGTCAGGCGCTTACCCATGGCATAGAACATGCCGATCGCGGTGTTAAAGACCATGCCGTAGATGATGAAGGTCATGAAGTAACCCAAGACTGGGTTCACGTTGTTGATCAGCGTGAGGACCGGGAGGTCCTGGCCGTTGACCTCAGGTGCCACCATGTACAGCGAGACTACGAGAAGGGTCAGCAGGATCAAGTAAATGATGCCGCCGAAGAAGCCGCCGATGCCCACGGCGCGGTTATCCAAAATATTGCCGCCAATAACGATGGACATGGACACTGCACACATCACGTTGAGGCCGGTGTAGTTCAGCGCGGCGAGCCACCAGTTGTGGATGGGGGTTTCAACGTTGTCCACGGCGTAGGTATTGATCGAGGACCAGTCCACGTCCGTAGTGATGATGGTGTAGCCGGTAGCGAGGACGACGAAGATAATAATGAAAGGCGTAATCGCGCCGATGACGGAGGTTACCTTGTCCACGTCGAGCAGGCCGACGAGGAGCACCAGTGCGAGCATCACTGCGCCGCCGACCCAAATCGGCACGCCCTCGAACTGCTGGCTAATGGTGGAGCCGCCACCGGCGAACATGACGAAGCCGATGGAGAACAGCGTTGCTAGAGTGCCGTAGTCCAGAACGCGGGAAATAATGGGGCCACTGATCTTGTCGTAGACGGCAGTGTGTTCATCGGCCTGGAAGTAGGAACCCAGCTGCAGGATCGAAATACCGGTAATCAGCATGAGGGCGGCAGCAAGCACAACGCCCCACAGGCCCCAGTTGCCAAAGGCTACAAAGTACTGCATCGCTTCCTGGCCGGATGCAAAGCCGGCGCCGACGACGACGCCGATAAAGGCCATGGAAATGGCCACTGCGCGTTTCCACATAAAGTTAAGAGGTCTCTCAATCTCACACGCGCCGGGGGTATGCCATCACGACCCAAGGTGTGGTGCGAGCAATTGGGAAAGCTTCGCGGGCCCGGTTCGACTATCGATTTGTCACGTGTGCCTCGTGAAACATTAGGCGTGGTCGACAGGTATTTGCCAGCTGAAACGGTGTTCGCACTGTGTGATGCGTGTGACAGCCCTGAAAAGTTACCGATGTCTGCGCAGGTGCCCATGCTCAGCGCCGCGGATTATAACGGGTCAATAACGATTACCCGCGATGATCGATAAGGTCTTTTCGAGCGCGGGCCACCCTAGAGCGAATGGTGCCTACGCGCACACCGGCGATCTTAGCGGCCTCCTCATAGGTATAGCCCAGCACTTGGGTAAGGATGAGGGCTTCGCGGCGGTCCTCCGGGAGGGCGTCGATAAGCGAGCGGGCGTCGATCCACTCGCTCCACGTGCTGGCGTTCTCCGGGGCGGGTGCGAGCGCTGCGGCATCTTCATACTCGGTGGCGGACTTGCGGGGCCGGGCCATGTCGTGGCGAATATTATCCACCCACACGCGGCGCGCGAGGGACAGGAGCCATGTGCGCGCGGAGGAACGCGCGGCAAAGCGGGGAAGCGCGCTGATGACGCGCAGGTAGGTCTCTTGGGTGAGGTCGTCTGCGATATCCGCCCCGCCGAGGTGAGCAAGTAGGCGCCACACGTCATCTTGGGTGGATTTGATGAACTCCGTGAGAGCTGCGCGGTCGCCGCGTCCCGCCTTGAGGGCGAGGTCGGTAACGCGCGCATCATCGCGCTCGGAGTGGACTTTCACCTCCCACAACTTACCAGTAGCGGTAGGCCACCTTACCTATCGCTGTGAGCTCCAGCCGGAATTCTAAAAACTGTTGCGGGGGTCATTTTTCGCCGGTAGGCTATGAAACGTCCGAGATTGATAATGAACCCCAAATTATCAGCGAATCCAGGAGGCATTTTCCTAATGACTGACGCTTCGAACGAGTCCGCAGCAGACAAGGTTCTGGACAAGGGCCAGCGTGCCCCGGGGGGCCCGAACACTACCCGCCCGTCCGGTCAGCCGGTTGCTACCGAGAACACCAGCATCACCGTGGGCCAGAACGGCCCAGTTGTGCTCAATGACATCCACCTTATTGAGAAGCTCGCACACTTCAACCGCGAGCGCGTGCCGGAGCGTACCCCGCACGCCAAGGGTCACGGCGCCTTTGGTGAGCTGCACGTTACTGAAGACGTATCCGCATACACCAAGGCCAAGCTCTTCCAGAAGGGCACCGTGACCCCGATGATGGGCCGCTTTTCCACCGTTGCCGGTGAGCAGGGCTCCCCGGATACCTGGCGTGACGTCCACGGCTTTGCACTCCGCTTCTACACCGAAGAGGGCAACTACGACATCGTGGGCAACAACACCCCGGTGTTCTTTATCCGCGACGGCATCAAGTTCCCGGACTTCATCCACTCCCAGAAGCGTCTGGGCACCAACGGCCTGCGTGATGCTGATATGCAGTGGGACTTCTGGACCCGTAACCCGGAGACCACCCACCAGGTGACCTACCTCATGGGTGACCGCGGTACCCCGAAGACCACCCGTCACCAGAACGGCTATGGTTCCCACACCTTCCAGTGGGTCAACGAGCAGGGCGACGCTTTCTGGGTCAAGTATCACTTCAAGACCCGTCAGGGCGTGGAGAACTTCACCGACGCTGAGGCAGGCGAGATCGCCGGCCAGAACGCTGACTACCACCGCGAGGACCTCTACAACGCCATTGAAGAAGGCAACTACCCGGTCTGGGACGTCAAGGTCCAGATCATGCCGGTAGCAGAGGCTGAGGACTACCGCTTCAACCCATTCGACCTCACCAAGACCTGGTCCAAGAAGGACTACCCGCTGGTGGACGTCGGATACTTCGTCCTCAACCGCAATCCGCGCAACTTCTTCGCGCAGATTGAGCAGGTTGCTCTGGATCCGTCCAATATCGTCCCGGGCATTGGCCTGTCCCCGGACAAGATGCTGCAGGCTCGTGTCTTCGCTTACTCTGACCAGCAGCGCTACCGCATTGGACCGAACTACAAGCAGCTGCCGGTGAACCAGCCTCTCAACCAGGTCAACACCTACGAGCACGAGGGCCCGATGCAGTACCTGTTCAACGCCCCGGAGGACCCGGTGTACTCCCCGAACCGCCACGCTAAGGGCGGCGGCTACCTGGATGGTGATGAGAACCTGCGCTTCAAGGAGCAGGAGACCACCACCGCACCGGATCTCTACGTCAACCCGGACCCGGCCGGCATCGACCTGGTCCGCGCTCCGTACATCCACCACGCAGAGGACAACGACACCGTCCAGGCCACCGACCTGTACGAGAATGTCTACGACGATGGCGCCAAGGAGCGCATGGCGGACAACATCACCAACGCTATGGCTGGCGTGTCCCCGGAGACCGAGGAGCGCGTCTACGCCTACTGGGATGCCGTTTCCCCGCAGCTGGGCAAGCGCGTGCGTGAGCTCTTCGCGCAGAAGAAGTAACGCACTAGCGCGAGAGCGCTAAGGCACTGCATTAAGGCCCCGATAGTTACCGAACAGCACGGTACTAGCGGGGTCTTTCCGCGCGCCTGATGCTTTTTGCCCAGCGTGGGCGATAGTTTCTATATCATGACCTCACGCCTTGCCTCTTCTGCTGATGACGAACGCCCAGTGGGTACCCGCTCGCTGTTGATTGCCGCGCTCCTCCTCGTGCCGCTCATCGTCGGCGCAATCGTTGCCACTGCGTCCCAGTGGCAGCCGGCGCAGGCGTGGTCGCAGGAGCAAGCCGGTGCCCCCAGTGACGGCACAATTGACCCCGCTGAGCTTTACGACGTCGCTCGTGCCCTCACCGAGGCCAACGCCCAGGCGGGCTTCTTGGCCAACGGTACGCAGCAGCTTGCGGACGGCACGGGGCAGCTCAAAAACGGAGCTGGCGAGCTGGGTGGCGGCGTGGATCAGTTGGCGGGCGGCTCGCAAGAGCTCTACGACGGTCTCGTGCAGCTCCAGTCAGGCACCGCGCAGTTGGGCACTGGTGCCACTGAGCTTGCCGACGGTGTCGGCGGCGCCGTCGATCAAGTCGTCGGCCTCGGCGTAGTCCGCGGCCAAATCCTCGAAGCCATTGACGGCACCGTGAAGGACCTCGACGGCAACAACTCAGACGAGGCGAAGGAGATCCGCTCACAGCTCGGTGATCTGCGCTCCCAGGTGGAGAACTTCCAGTTTGACCAGTCCATCCAAGACCAGCTCATCCAGCTCAAGGATGGTTCGCGTGAGCTGTCCAATCAACTCTCTGTGAACGGCTACGCTTATCACGATGGTGTGTACCAGGCAGCGGAGGGCGCCAAGCAGCTCAACGCCGGAATTGGTGAGCTCAACGCCAAGGTAGATGAGGCGCTCAAAGGCGTTGACGAGTTAGTGGCTGGTGCCGAAAAGGTTGACGGCATGGCCCAGCAGAATAGGAACAAAGTCCAAGGCGCCCAGCGTGCCCTGCCCACCGTAGCTGGACCCGCAGAGGCGCAGGATGGTCCCGCGCAGCTGTTGAGCCCCATCGTGGCGATGCTGCTGGCCGCACTCGCGGTCCTCGGCGGTGGTGTGTTGGGCGCTTTGCTGACCCGCGTGGAGCGCCGCCTTCTCGCCCTCATCGCGGGCGGGGTAGTCATCGGCGTGGTGGTTGGGCTCTTGACCGCCTTGCTGGCCACCGGCGTGACCGTTGCTGCTGTGGCGTGGGCGGCACTTGCGGCGGTGGGGGCCGGGGTGGCGTCGGCAAGCGCGGTTTATGCCCTCGTGCGCGGCCTGGGTCTTCCCGGCTGGGGTCTGGGGATCCTGCTGGGTCTGGTCCAAGTGGGAATCGTAGGTTGGGCGTGGAAAGCGGCCTCGACCGGCACGGACCTTAACACCGCGATGAGCGCGCTCGTGTATCTCTTTCCCATGCAGTGGGCAACCTCTGCCATCACTGTGGCGGGCAACGGGGGAAACTCCCCGCAGCTTTTTGCTGCGATGGCAATTTTGGGGGTAATTATCGTCGTGTCCGTCTGGGTTGTGGGGGCACCCGTTCGCCGCCGCAGCGAAGCAAAAGCCTAGCTCAGGGCCTCGCGTTATCGGCGCAGGCTGGGCGGGGCACTAAGATACTACGATTTTGTTGATTTAGGTATCGCTGCGAGGGGAAATAGTGCTAGAGTTGGAATTGCTCACAAAGCCTACTTAGGGGGTAGGCAAACGGTTTCTCCAATCCGTTGTGAGTGATAGGGAATAGGGGCGACGCGGCTGCTGTAGGGGCACCGCGTCGTTTCCCGTTGTGGGGGTAAAATTGGCGGCACTGAATGCTGAAGAATTGGAGAATCACCGTGACTGACTCTCGCGATATCAAACCTTTTGCCGCCAGCCGTGGCCCCAAAGTAACGTCGGTCGACGCCATCGTCGGTGCGGCCATGGTGGGCGGTCTGCTGCTCGGGGGAATCGGCGCGGGTGCGAGCTTGGCGGCCTTCGATGCGCCTGAACGCTCCGACTACGTTATGCAGCCCGCGCAGCGTGAGGTGCAGGCTGACATCATGGACCCGGACGATGTGCTCACTCCGGAGGAAGAAGAGCGCATGCTTCGCGACGTCTCCCGCATCGCCGCCCCCGACGTGGTCCAAGGGCTGCACTACATGGTCTTTGCTAAGAACAAAGAAAACGTCAACGACTCCGTGGAGGAGTACCTGCGTGATAATCACCCGGAGCTCATCGGCAAGGATAAGTTTGCTGATGGCCAGGTCTTCGTCGGCGTGGGCCTCGACCCGCGCCAGGCCTTCATCTTCGCGGGTGAGGACGTGGCCGGGCAGATGAAGCTGCGCAAAGGTGACGGCCATTTGGAGCGGTCCATCGAAGCCATTAAGCCGGGCGTGCGGGATGACAACATTCCTGCTGGTCTCTTTGCGGGTGCGGCGGCTGCTATCGACGTGGACCGTGCTGCGGATGCCCAGTACGAGAGTGCGAAGGATGGGCGCATTGGGGCGGCCTTTGGCCTCGGCGTGGCGGGCCTGGGCGTCGGTGGCGCGGGTATAGGCATCGTCGGCGGTACTCGTCGCAGCCGGCAGAAGAAGGCACAGCAGGCGCGCGAGGATTGGGATTTTGTGTCCCAGACCTATACCGACGTGGCACAGCGCCTTGAATCCATTGATATCCGCGCACACTCGCTGCAATCCGGCCTCGTGGATGAGCGTTTGCGTGAGGATTGGGAAGGGCTGCGCGATGACTTCCTAGCCCTTGACCGCACCGTCGGCTCCTTCATGTCCATGCCTGCGGATGCTCCCGACGAGCAGTTCCGCGAGCGCGCGGAAGAACTTGCTCATGCGCGTTTGCTGTGCGAGCGCGTTGATATGGCGGAGACCAACATTGAGAAATTGCACCGCATCGAAAACGCCGATGCTGATGCTCGCCGCTACGAGCTTTATGAGCTAGGCAAGGATTTGGCACAAGCGTCGTACGTCGCGTCCGATATTGACTCGCAGGCCGAGCAGCACGCCAAGGAGTTGGAAGACGCCGCCATGGTGCTGTCCAAGGAACCGAACCACCCGCAGTTTATGGAACGCTACCTCGATCTCCTTGACCGCACCGCGCTGCTGTCGGAGCATCTGCAAGCGCAGCTGCAAAAGCGCAACGAGGCCGACGAGCGTCCCGAACGCACGCACATTTACGATTCCAACTTCTTCGCCGGTGCCGGCTACCACGGCTACGTGCCGTTCTATACCGTGAGCACGTGGGACAGTGACGCTATCTCCGCGCGCGACTCTTCCTCCGGCAGCAGCGGCGGCGTCAACAGCGGGTTTAGCTCGGGCTTTTCCGGTTCGGGTGGTTCCTCTAGTTTCTAAAATCTCGTAGGTTTGTGTGTTGAATGCGCGCCGACTTTGATGATTGCTTCTGCTTCCGGTCGTAGTGTTGCGGTTTGCGGCTACGGTCGCTGTGCACGTATGGCGGGGACTCGCGAATTGTCCTTTATCCATGCCGCGGCTTGAGGATTGATGAAGTCCGCTACCATTTGGATGGCGCTATCAACGGAGTCGAGATGTGCGCCTTCACGGGCTATATCGTGTTGTTGCACGATTGATTCATGATGAGAGCATCTATTTCTCATTGTGTAAACAACGGATACAAGTTCTTCGAATTCCTGTCTGCTGTCAGGAGTCTTCTCTAACGCCCTCTTTACCTGAGGCCAGATGCTTGCTTGGTAGTGGCTACTTAAGAGGAAGCGCCAGAAGTCGAAGCTGAGCTCAGCAATGATTTTTCCTGACGGCGCACCTTCTTCTCCGGCTCGTCTTTTCACCTTACGGATGTTCTTCCTGGCTACATCGGTGAAGGGTATTCGAACGTCGTCAAACCATCGGTCACCGTATCGTCTGGCCAGGGCATTGTGAATGCAGTTTCGGAGGAGCACCTCAAGATGCTCAATGTCGGCGAGATAAGTCTTCGTGAGGTGAGTATTCCAAAGGTATAGCGCTTCTGGTCGGGGATGCTCGGCGTACCGGCTCATCCGTGCGGATGAAAACCATTGCGATAGCGGTACTGCGGTCGATCTTGGATTACTCATTTGCACATGCTATTCTCTATTTTGAAAGCCTCGGGACGATCCCTGCACTACAAAAGTAGGAGCAAATCGCCGAGGTTATTGATTTTTGGGGAAGTCAACTTCGGGTCAACGGCCGGACGGTCTGCCTAGAATTGGCTTAAGGGACATTTCGTGTGGATTTGCGGCGTGTCGCACTAAGGGACATTTCGTGTGGATTTAGGAGCGTCCGGCCCAGCCTTTTCTTACGCCTAAGCTGGGGTTCCATTCGTTGTCGATGCCGGTGTCGAATGTGGCAGGTCGCCCGTCTGGGTGGCCGCGCCGTTTAAGTTCTTCTTTCACCCAGGCAGCGCGTGCTGCTTTTTCTCCTTGGCGTCCGAAGTCTTGTTGTTTGGCTAACTCCAGTGGCGGTATTGGGTCTTCGGTATGGGTGTAGAGCCACCAGTCCATGGTGATGCGCTGATGTTCATCGAACATGTCGCGATGGTTTCCTGCTAAGTCTTTGAGCTGTTTGTTGATGCCGCCTTCCAGCAGGTTTGTGGTGGCTTTTAAGTCGTGTGTGGCACCATCAGGCGGGGTCAGAAAGGCAAAAAGGTGTCCGGCGTGAATGAGCTTTTCCAAACGCTTTAGAGCCCTGCGGGCGTTGCGGTGGGTGTACC
>NZ_KV810476.1:62991-74800 GCF_001812805.1 Corynebacterium sp. HMSC078H07
GTGGACTGCAGCGGTAAACCGTGCAGCATCTTCAAGGCTGTGTACCTGAACAAGCATGTAGCCCAGCTTCCGGATTGCTTTATGGGCTGGGTGAATCGGGTTGCGGCTGATGTCGGCGAAAGTGTTGCGTTGGACGTGGACTAGGCAGCGCTGGATTCTCACGTCGGGCCATTTAGTGCGCAGTGCTTTGAGCGCTCCGCCTGCCCCGTCGGTGGTGACGATGAATGGTTGCGCGATTTTGTCGAGCAGTTTCAGGTACTCATATGAGCTTTCACGCAGGCACCAATGCCAAGCGATGACATGTGTATCGGTGCAGGCTACAAGCAGGCATTTCTTGTGAAAGTAGGTGCCGTCGATAAAGACCTGGTCGTAAACACGATAGGGGTCTGTAGCGGTTGGCACGGTGATAAACCACAAAAGCTTGAACCACCGGGTTAACGTGCGCCTTGTTACCCCAAGGCGTTTAGCTAGATGGTCTGCGGATTCCCCGGAGAGGATCCAGTCAATAAAGATTTTGAAGTGGCGTATCTCGCTGGTGTGTACCCGAGTATTAATCGATGAAACGTTGCAGTTAGGGCATAGCCAGCGTTGGGTTCCTGCCGCGGTTTTGCCGTTCTTAACGAGTCCATGGCCGCACATGTCACACGACGGCCGATTCCTATTAGCCATAGGAATTGGCCTTACCGCACCAGCAGCAGTCCTCCTATCACAGACCTAGGACTATCCGGTGTTGATTTCATCGATCGGGCTGTTGGAACCGATTCAAAATCAAGATCACGGCATTATCCCAGGCTGTTCCGGGAATCCACATCGATCTATCCACACGAAATGTCCCTTAAGCCCTAGAATTGGGGATTTATAGGCTCTGAACGGTTGCGTCAAGAAGGCGCGTTGCAAGCATATATCCGGCCATTTGGGCCCCTTAATCCGCTCGCGATAGCGGGTCAAGATGAAAACGACGAAAACCCGCAGTTTCCTGCGGGTTAGTGGTCGGGATAACAGGATTTGAACCTGCGACCTCTTCGTCCCGAACGAAGCGCGCTACCAAGCTGCGCCATATCCCGGTGTCTCGCTCTAAGCGGTACCGGAATACTGTAACGCACCCCAGCCTGAAAGAACAAAACGGCAGCGTGGCGGGTCTTTCTCAGGTGGCCTTAAAGGTCTTAGGTTGCTGAAGAGGACTTCTCTGTGATGCGCAGCAGCGTGGCCGATGGGCGGCAGAAGACGCGGAAGGGAACGAACTTGGAGGTGCCTAGCCCGTTGGACACGTGCATGAACATGGGGCCGAACTGGTGTAGACCCTGCGCGCGGGCGCGGTCGATGCCGCAGTTAGTCACGATGGAGCGCGAGCCCAACACCTTAAACGGCAGGCACAACTGGCCGCCGTGCGTATGCCCCGACAGGGAAAGCTGGTAGCCGTCAGCGGCGAACTTCTCCAAGACGCGCGGTTCCGGGGAGTGGAGCAGCGCTAGGGAGAGGTCAGCGTCTTCGTTCGGGGCGCCGGCGATTTCGGAGTAGTCATCCAAGTCATGATGCGGGTCGTCCACACCAGCGGCAGCGAGGCGGACGTCGCCCACCTTGAATTCCACGCGGGCTTGGTTGGCGTCGTGCCAGCCGTGCTCAAGGAAGGCAGCACGCATGCCCTTCCAGGGCAGGTTTACGTAGGACGGCGTGTTCTTCTTGCCAATCAAGTAGTTGAAAGGATTCGGGATGCGCGGTGCCCAGTAGTCATTGGTGCCGAAACAAAACATTCCCGGGCGGCTCAACAGCGGGCCAAGGGCACGGAGGACGTCGGGAACGCCGCCTTTGTCGGAGAGATTGTCGCCGGTATTGACCACGAGGTGTGGGTCGAGGCGGTCGAGGTCCGATACCCACTCGATTTTGGCGCGCTGGCCCGGAATCATGTGGAGGTCGGAGACGTGTAGGATGCGGAATTCTGGCTCCTCGCGCAGCGTGCCGGGCTCCAGCAGAGGTAGCGTGTACTCCTTGAGCTCAAACTTGGTGAGCTCCGAGTGCGCCCACGCGGCAACACCCAGGCCTGCGGCGGCGAGTCCGCCAAGGATGGGAAAAATCTTCACCCTCCCCACCCTACCTGGGCGAGCTAGCGTAGATTGAAGGGCATGAGTGAGTTGAAAGAAACTATCCGCGCCGACCTCAAGACCTCGATGAAGGCCAAGGACAAGGCCCGCACGTCCGCCATCCGTTCCCTCCTGTCCGCCATTCAGGCGGAGGAAACCACCGGTTCCCGCCATGAGATCACCGATGAGGACATTCTCAAGGTCATCGCGCGCGAGATTAAGAAGCGCCGCGAGTCCGCTGAGGTATACGCCGAGAATGGCCGCCCGGAGTTGGCGGAGGCCGAGCTTGTCGACGTCCCCTTTTTCGAGGCCTACCAGCCCGAGCAGCTTGACGACGACTCCCTAAACGCCCTCGTCGCCGACGCAATTGCCGAGGTAGAAAAGGAGTCCGGCGAGCCAGTCACCATCAAGCAGATGGGCAACGTCATGAAGGTCGCCAACGCGAAGGCCGCTGGCCGCGCAGACGGCAAGCGCCTGTCCACCGCCGTGAAGGCCGCCCTGAACTAAGGGGCTATAGCCCGAAGAAGTCCCGCACGTCGTTGGTGAAGCGGTCCACATCATCCTGGTTGATGAGGGGCTCCGGCTGTGCGGGTGGCTGGCCATCGCCACCGCCGCCGCCGTTGTCGGTGGGCGGCTGGTAATTGTAGGTGCCTGACGTGGAACTATCGTCTGAGGTGGTGGCCGAGGAGCCGTCGGAAAGCTGCAGCGTTACCTCCGCACCTTTCTTGGTGCCGGATGCGCCCGTGATGACGCGCACCACCTTGCCGTAGCCCACACCGGGGGCGGCCACTTCCGTGGTCTTGACCGTATAGCCGGCCTTCTCCAATGCGGCGCGGGCTTGGCTTTCGGACTTGCCCTTGAGGTCGTCGATAAGCGGCGAGACCGTACCCGAATCATAGGCGCGGTCATAGTCCGGCACCGTGCCCTGTGCTGCCTCCGGCACGCGCACTGCCATGGTGTAGAACGTCGCCGCCGGCTCAAGGCCACCGAAGAGGTTGCCGCTCCCGCATTGACGCACCGGGCCGGTACACAGCGGGGTCGTTGTCGTGCCGTCGTTATAGATGTACGGCGCGGCCGCCACCGCCGAGTTGAAGCCCAGGAAAGCCGAGGACTGGTTGGATTCCGTGGTACCCGTCTTAGCCGCTGCCTGGCCACGGAAGCCCGCCGCGCGTGCCGATGCCGACGCCGTGCCCTTCTCCGTATCGGCCGTCATGTTGTTCTCCAGCGCCTTAGCCACTTCCTTGCCCACCGCGCGCTCGCAGGGCGTGTGCTTGATGTAGACCTCGTTACCGTGGGCATCGGTAACTTCCTCGATGGGGTTCGGCTCGCACCACATGCCTTCCGACGCCACCGTGGCGCCCACATTAGACAGTTCCAGCGCATTGACCGCCGTGGGGCCCAAGGTGAAGGAACCCAGGTTGGATTCCTTGATGTGATCCGCAATGGAGGAGTTTCCGTCATAGCTGCCTGGGTCTTCGTAGGAGCGCAGGCCTAGTTTCACGGCCATGTCCACCACCTGCTCCACGCCGAGCTGCTCGATGAGCTCGATGAAGGGGGTGTTGGGGGAGTAGGCCAACGTATCCTGCAGCGTCATCGTGGAGGCATAGTTGCCCGCATTCTCCACGCAGTACTTGTTCGGCGGGCAGTTCTCCGCGCCGCCGAAACCAAGGCCTTCTGCTTCGTAGCGCTTCGGCACGGCGAGGCGGTCCTTGATGCCGTAGCCCGATTCGAGCGCGGCCGCGGCCGTAAAGAGCTTGAATACGGAACCTGCGCCATTGCCCACGAGTGAGTTCGGCTGCGGCAGCAGGGTCTCATTGTTCTCCAAATCCAGGCCGTAGGTGCGGGACGACACCATGGCTAGGACCTTGCGGGAGTCAGTGCCGGGCTTGACGACGTTCATCACTTCCGCGACGCCCGCCGCATCCGGCGCGGTATGACTGCGCACCGCGTTTAGGGCCTGATCCTGCACATCGGGGTCGAGTGTGGTCTTGACGGTGAGGCCACCGCGAGCCAGGTGTTCACGGTCGATGCCTTTATCGGCGAGGTAGCTCAAGACATAATCGCAGAAGAATCCGCGGTCGCCGGCGCCGATGCAGCCGTTGGGCAAGGTGGCGGGACTATCGAGCACGCCGAGAGGCTGCTGGGCAAAGCTATCGGCGTCCTCTTGGGAGAGGGAGCCGTTGTTGACCATGGCCTGCAGGACGACGTTGCGGCGGTCCCGCACGCCTTCCTCGTTGGTATAGGGATTGAGGTACTCGGAGGACTGCACCATGCCAGCCAGCATGGCGGACTGTGGCACGGTGAGGTGCGCGGCATCGGTGCCAAAATAGGTACGGGCTGCCGCCTCTACGCCGAAGGAGTGGTTGCCAAAGGGTACGAGGTTGAGATAGTTCGTGAGGATCTCGTCCTTGGAAAGCTTCGCATCGATATCGGTGGCCATGCGCATCTCGCGCAGCTTGCGGGCCATGGATTGTTCGGTGGCGGCCTGGCGCTCTTCGTCGGTGGTGGCGTTGACGAGCAGGAGGTAATTCTTCACGTACTGCTGGTCAATGGTGGACGCGCCCTGGGAAACGCCACCTGCTGCCAAGTTGGTCCACAGTGCTCGGAAGTTTCCCTGCAGGTCCACGCCTTCGTGCTCGTAGAAGCGGCGGTCCTCGATGGCCACCATGGCCTGCTTCATGGCATCCGAAATCTCATCGGGTTGCACCGAATGGCGGCGCTGCTCATAGATATAGGCCAAGGTGTTGCCTTTAGCGTCCAGGATGGTGCTCACGCCCGGGGTATCGCCGTCGGTGAGATCCTGAATATCCGATTGCATCGTTTCGTTGGTCCTGGCTACGGCCACACCGCTCACACCCGCGATGGGGGCTAGTGCGAGGGCAATGAGGAGGCCCACCAGTACTGTGGAGAGAACGAGCTTTCCCAGGGATTTGATGACAGTCACCCTCCACACACTACGTGCTTCGAGGCTGATCCGGGAGACCCCCCTAAAGTGTGACCTATTAGACAGGCATATCGGTTAGTGAATAGACTAACGGTGAGTACATAATATTCCGCCATATTGAGGGTTATTCACTTTTATGAGGTGGGATGGGAGCTTGGAAGGAGTTACCTAGCCATGGCAGTCAGTGTAAAAGGTGCAGGACGGTCCGCAATGGTAAAGAATGCCTCTTCGACCACCGAACGTGGTGAGTGGGTTACCCAAGCCAAGTGTCGCAACGGCGACCCGGATGCCCTGTTTGTACGCGGCGCTGAACAGCGCAAGGCCGCAGTTATTTGCCGGCACTGCCCAGTGCTCAACGAATGCCGTGCGGACGCCCTGGATAATCGCGTCGAATTTGGCGTGTGGGGAGGCCTGACGGAACGTCAGCGCCGCGCTCTTCTGCGCAAGAATCCGCACATCACCAGCTGGGCACACTACCTTGCAGAAGGCGGCGAATTAGTCGGGATTTAAGCGCCGGAGTTTAGTAGCATGGAACCCATGACTAAATGGGAATATGCCACCGCGCCGGTTCTTACTCACGCAACCAAGCAAATCCTGGATTCCTGGGGTGAAGACGGCTGGGAGCTCGTCACCATCACCCCGGGTATGAACCCGGAAAACGTAGTTGCTTACTTCAAGCGCCCGCTGGAGGAATCCTAAATGACCGCGCGCGCACGTCTGGAGGAGCTCGGCATCGAGCTCCCATCCGTTGCCGCTCCGCTCGCGTCGTATGTCCCTGCCACCCGTGTGGGCGACCAGGTGTGGACCTCTGGCCAGCTGCCCGTCGTTGACGGCGAGCTGCCTGCCACCGGAAAGGTTGGCGCGGAAGTTTCCGTTGAACGTGCCCAGGAGCTGGCGCGCACCGCAGCCCTCAACGCTCTTGCGGCCATTGATGCCGAAGCAGGCTTGGACAACATCACCCGCGTGGTGAAGGTTGTCGGCTTCGTCGCCTCGGATCCTTCCTTCACTGAGCAGGCCGCGGTTATTGATGGCGCCTCGGAATTCTTGGGGGAGCTTTTTGGTGAGGCCGGTGTGCATGCACGGTCTGCCGTGGGAGTGGCGGTACTGCCGAAGGATTCTCCCGTTGAGATCGAAGTCATCGTAGAAATCGCTGAGTAATCGGATAGGGTTAGAACCATGGAGCATCCTGCATATAGCCAACTGCGTCCCGTGAGCCAGTCCGTCGGTGTCGTGCTGTGTGACAACCCCAGCTACACCGCTCTGGAAGGCACCAACACGTGGATTGTTCGTGCGGGGGAGGATTCCCGCGCCATTGTTGTTGATCCGGGCCCCGAAGATGAGGGCCACCTCAACGTCGTCACCGCGAAGGCGGGTGAGGTTGCGCTGATCCTCCTGACCCACCGTCACGATGACCACGCGTCGGGCGCGCAGCGCCTTCGCCAACTCACTGGCGCTCCGATCCGTGCTTTCGATCCGAACTACTGCAATGGGGCCGACGCGCTTGTCGACGGTGAAGTGATCGACATCGACGGCGTCACCCCCCAGCTTGAGGTAGTCCACACCCCGGGCCACACCGCTGATTCCACCTGTTTCTTCGTGTGGTCCGACGAGGCTAAGAGCTCCACCCTGGAGGGCATCCTCACCGGTGACACTATGGCCGGCCGCCACACCGTCTTGCTCTCTGAGACCGATGGTGACTTGGGCGATTACCTCAAGACCTTGGACCTCTTGGAGGAGCGCGGCAAGGACGTTCCGCTGTTCCCGGGCCATGGTCCGGACTTGGAGGACACCTCGGCGTTTGCCCGTAAATACATCGACCGCCGTCACCACCGCCTCAACCAGATCAAGGAAGTTCGTTCCCGCTTGGGTGAGGATGTCGACGTCAAGACGTTGGTGGATGAGATGTATGACGACGTTGACCCGGTCCTGCGCCACGCGGCCGAGCAGTCCACGCGGACCGCGTTAAAGTACCTCGACGCTGAGAAGTAACCCGAAAACCACGAAGTCCCCCGATATTCTCGGGGGACTTTTCATATGCAGCGGTGCGCGTGGAACGCCCTCAGCGTTCCTTATGGTTCCTTATGCGGCGCTTCCAGCGCGCCGCATGTTAGCGCGCGCGGCGGGCAAGGTGCTCGGTATCAACGATGAGGACCGACTTGCCCTCGAGGCGAATCCAGCCGCGGTGGGCAAAGGTAGCCAAGGCCTTGTTCACGGTCTCACGGGAAGCACCGACCAGCTGGGCGATCTCTTCCTGGGTGAGGTCGTGGTTGACGCGCAGGGCGCCGCCTTCCTGGGAACCGAAGCGGTTGGCCAGCTGCAGCAGGGTCTTTGCTACGCGGCCAGGCACGTCGGTGAAGATGAGGTCAGCCAGGTTAGCGTTGGTACGGCGCAGGCGACGCGCCAGCACGCGAAGAAGCTGCTGGGCAATCGCCGGGTGGTCACCAACCCACTGCTTGAGCATCTCAGAGTTCATCGTTGCGGCGGTGACCTCGGTGACACACACAGCGGAGGAGGTGCGCGGGCCCGGATCGAAGATGGACAGCTCGCCGAACATATCGGACGGGCCCATCACCGTCAGAAGGTTCTCACGACCGTCCGGGGCGTGGCGGGCAAGCTTAATCTTGCCCGAGGTGATGATGTAGAGACGGTCACCCGGCTCGCCCTCATCGAAGATGGTGGTGCCGCGCGGGAAGCGGACAGTCTCCATCTGCTCAATCAGATTCTGAACTGCCACTGGGTCAACGCCTTGGAAAATTCCAGCGCGAGAGAGGATGTCCTGTACGCCTTCCACTGTTACTCCTTAAAGCCTGCGCAGAGGATAGATTGATGCACACGCAAGCAGGTTGTGTTTGTTGTTGACGCAGCCGCTCTGGCAGTGCGTCAAGAGGCACTGCCCAATATCATACAGTGTAATTTGTCACCTTTTCCAGCGGGCTGAGAAATAATCACACGGTATGAGAAGATAACTAGTTTTCGAAGGCATTTGCCTCAAGCTTTTCCATCAGAATGGCAAAGAGCGCGAGGCCCAGCGGGACAAGCAGAACAAGCGAAATCATGTGTCCCACCTTACCCGGCCGCCAGTAGAATGAGGCACATGCCTCTCGACAATCACCGCGACTTCACCCCTACCGCTGAGCGCGCCGACCACATCCGCGCTGCCCTCGCGTCGGAATACCCGGACGCTGATTGTGAGCTAAATTTTTCCAACGCGCTCGAGCTTCTCGTCGCCACGGTGCTGTCAGCACAATGCACGGATGAGCGCGTCAACCAGGTCACTCCGCACCTTTTCGCGACCTACCCCACCGCCCCAGACTATGCTGCGGCCGACCGAACGGAATTGGAGAGCATCCTGCGCCCGCTGGGCTTCCAGCGAGCAAAAGCCGGCCACCTCATCGGCATCGGGGAGAAACTTGTCGGCGAATTCGATGGCCAGGTTCCGCACGGCATCGATGAACTCACATCGCTTCCGGGAGTCGGCCGCAAAACCGCTCTCGTCGTCCGCGGCAACGCCTTTGGTCTTCCTGGTATCACCGTGGATACGCACGTCACGCGACTGAGCCAGCGCCTAGGGCTGACCAAGGCGAAGACGCCACGGGCGATTGAGAGGGACGTCGCCAAGCTCGTGCCCGAAGACGAGCAGACCGCGTTTTCTCACCAAGTCATTCTCCACGGCCGGCGCGTCTGCACCGCCCGTTCGCCGCGGTGTGGGGCCTGCGTCCTTGCCCCGTGGTGCCCGTCGAGGGGTTAAGGTGGAGCAATGAGCCAATACTCCGGGTGGCCTCGATACGTGAAGGTCAGCATCATTGCCATCAGCATCCTGGCGGCACTCGCGCTGGTCGGCGTGGTCAACCTCCTTGAGAATGATGAGCCGGAAGTTGCCCTGCCGCAATCTCAAGAAGCGGACGTGGCTTCGCGCCCCAAGTGCCCGGAAGGCCCCATCGCCGGGGTGGAGCTGCCGTGCCTGGGTGCCGCCAGCACGGCCGCAGCGAAGAATATCCAAATCGTCACCGTGTGGGCCTGGTGGTGCGAGCCGTGCCGAACAGAGCTTCCCTTCTTCCAAGACATTGCGCGCTCGCACTCCACGTGGAATGTCGTCGGCGTGCACGCAGACCCGAACGCGGCAAACGGCGCTGCACTCCTGGATGATTTAGGCGTGGATATCCCCAGCTACCAGGATGAAAAGGGCACTTTTTCCGGCGAGCTTAGCCTGCCGGGCGTCATCCCCATCACGCTGGTGGTGCGCGATGGTCAGGTCGTGGAAAAGTTCGTCAAACCATTCACGTCAGCTAAGGAGCTGGAAGAGGCCATCGATGAGGTGCTCGAGTGAGTCGCCTTCACCCTGCCCGTGCCCCTGAATGGTTGCGTCCGGCACTGGGCGTCGATACGCGCGCGGTGCAAGAGCGCCTCATTCACCATGTGAGGCCGGCGAAACGTCGCCGTGAATCGGCGGTGTTAGTGCTGCTCAAAGGTCAGAGCTTCGAGGATGGCGAAGTGCTGCTCACGCACCGTTCGCCGTCGCTGCGCTCGCACTCCGGCCAGATTGCTTTCCCTGGTGGACGCAAGGACGAGGGGGACGCCTCGCTTGTCGACGCCGCCCTGCGCGAAGCCGAAGAAGAAACCGGCCTCGACCGCTCCACGGTCACACCTTTGGAACAGTGGGGCAAGCTGGACATCCGGGCGACCGGTAACACCGTAAGCCCAGTTTTGGCCTACTGGCATACTCCCGGCACTGTGTGGCCGGCCAGCCCTGCCGAGACCGATGATGTCTTCACCGTCCCGCTCCGGGAGCTGGCAGACCCGGCAAACCGCATCATGGTGGGGCACAGCCGCTGGAAAGGCCCTGCTTTCCGGTCGCGCGGCTACCTGGTGTGGGGCTTTACTGCGGGGGTGCTGTCAGGATTGATGGATCATGCAGGCTGGTCCGTAGAGTGGGATAAAAATAAGGTCCATGATCTGCGTGAATCACTCACTCGCTCACTCAATAATGAGAAGATGGGTTAGTTCTGCTGCCTTTGAGTGAAAGTGTTCTTTGTGTCCTTAGCTGTTGACATCGCCATTGTGATTGCCGTGCTTCTCGCCGTGCGCGTGGGCTGGCGTCAGGGTGCGCTGACCGCAGTGCTTGCAGCGGTAGGTGTCATTGCAGGTCTGGTGCTGGGAACGGTCGCCGCTCCAGCGGCGATGCAGCTGGCGGACCAGCCAGCAGTGCGGTTCCTGCTGGCTGTCGGCGTGCTTATTCTCTTGGTGGGGCTGGGGCAGTTGGTGGGGGCGTCGCTAGGCGCGGCGTTGCGGGACCGTATGCGCACGCGCTCGGGTCAACGCGTGGATTCTTCCATCGGTGCGGTCTTCCAGTCCGTGGCGGCGGTTGTGGTGATTTGGCTGGTGTCCCTGCCGTTGGCCTCCAACCTGGGTGGGCAGCCAGGCCAGGCGCTGCGTGAATCGCGAATTCTCAGCGGCCTTAACGCCGCAGCTCCTGACCGTTTAGCCTCATTGCCGAATGGTCTGGCGGCCATGCTCAACGATTCCGGCCTTCCGCCTTTGGTGTCGCCGTGGGAGCGATCCGGCGCGGACGTTGAGGTGGAAGCACCTGAAATAGAGATTGGGGACCCGGAGCTGCTGGAGCGCGTCCGGCCTTCTGTCATCCACGTGTTGGGTGACGCTGAGGCTTGCTCGCGGCGCCTTATGGGCTCGGGTTTTGTAACGGAGCCGGATTACGTCATCACGAATGCGCATGTTGTGGCCGGTACGGATAAGGTGCGCCTCGATACGGTGCTGGGGCTGAAGGAAGCGGACGTGGTGTATTACAACTCGGACGTGGACATTGCTGTGCTGCATAGCCCGGGCCTAGGTTTGGATCCCCTGCCGTGGGCAGAGGATGTTGCGGTGACCGGCGATGATGCCATTGTCTTGGGCTTCCCCCAGTCGGGTCCGTTCAGCGCGGAGACCGCGCGTATTCGGGATCGCCTCACTATTGCCGGGCCGGACATTTACTCCACCGGCCGCGTGGAGCGCGACGCCTACACCGTGCGCGGCAACATCCGGCAGGGCAATTCCGGTGGTCCCATGATTACCCCGGAGGGCCAGGTGCTGGGCGTGGTCTTTGGTGCGTCCGTGGAGGATTCCGACACCGGCTATGCACTTACCGCGGACGAGGTGCGCGGCCACATTGGTGACGTCACTATGCTTGCCGACGCCACCCCCACCGGCTCCTGCGTCGGCTAACTGTTGCGCGCTTACTTAAGGTGTTTTAGTCTTTGGCGCATGGGGGTATTAGAAACCTACTTCCACTACCGCAACTCGGGGATCGCGCTAGTGGAACAAGCATCCAGCTCACCCGATGAGCTCCGCGCGCTCGGCGCCGACCCAGCCGATGCCGCAGAACTCGCGCACCTTCATCGCATCTACTTCGGGCAGACTCGCTTCACTGGCAAACAGCGCAAAGCACGTGCCGCCGCGGTGGCACAAAAGCATGGCCTAGCCACTCTCACCCTGATTGAGTCCTACACCGCCAAAGTCAACAAAGACCTCGACGCGTGGAACCTACGCATAAAACTTGCCGGAACACCTGCCCACAAAATCCGCCAGGTCGCCACCAAGCGTTTAAAGGAGCTTCGTGCCAAACGGGTAGCTAAACCCGGAGTACGCTTCACCTACCGGTCTAAAGGACCGAACTCCATCACCATCACCGACACCCCAACTGTCATCGCCGACATCCGCGGAACCCTCGAATCCGTCAACAAAACAAACCTGCTTGACGCTGCCCGCACCGTCATTGTCACCGGCGGTATCG
>NZ_KV810477.1 GCF_001812805.1 Corynebacterium sp. HMSC078H07
TCCATGGCGGATGCCATGGTGCTGTTGCTGTCGGGCAGCCTGGAGCCTGAAGCAGCGAAAGTGGTGGTGCATACTTATAAGGCGTCTGATGTGGAGGGGGTACCGGTCTTTGTTCAGGGCCATGGGTGGCGTGGTGGGGATACTCCAGCGGCCACGGTGGTTGAGCGGGATTTAAGCCAGGTGCCTAAAGCTTCTGATTCTTATCGTCCGTCGGATTTTGTGCGTAAGTATGTTGAGGGCCGTGATGGGACGTGTCGGGCTG
>NZ_KV810478.1 GCF_001812805.1 Corynebacterium sp. HMSC078H07
TGGGGTTGCCCGCAAATCGTGGACACGTAGTGGAGCTACCTAGTGGTTAGGCAGCTATTTCTTTTCTGCTGTTGATTGCGCCGGCGTGGTTCTCGAAGTCGACGGGGCTGACCATCCCGAGTGCAGAGTGCCGGCGCCGGCGGTTGTAGACGACTTCAATCCAGTAGGCAACGGCCTTGCGTGCGGCATCACGGGTCGCCCAGCGCTTACGGTCGTAGAACTCGGTTTTAAGCGTCGACCAGAACGACTCAGCCATCGCGTTATCGAAGCACACACCAGTACGCCCCACAGACTGAGCAATGCCCAGGTTGCGGCAGACCTCCCAGAGCTTCTCGCTAGTGAATTGCGTTCCGCGGTCAGCATGAAACACCAGTCCTTCAGGAACGTCACCGCGCAGCGTATGCGCCATCCGCAGGGCCCGTTCAACCAGGTGTGTGTCTTGAACACTATCCATTGCCCAGCCCAGCACTCTGCGGGAATGACCATCGCGGACCGCGCACAAGTACAACCATCCCTCGCTGGTGCGTAGGTAGGTAATATCCGACATCCACACCCGGTTAAGCTCACCAGTATCAAACATGCGCTTGACCAGGTCAGGAAGAGTTGACTTACGCTTGGATTGAATCGTTGTCACCGGGACAAAGGCACGCGGTGAAATCCCTTCAATGCCCATCATGCGCATCCGCTTCGCCACAGTCTTACGGTTAAGCGAAATGTGGTAGCGCTCGGCGAGCTCTGCGGTGATCCGCGGAGCACCATAAACCTCATCGGAGTCTTTCCAAATCTGATGAATCTTTCGGTCAACATCATCGTAAAATGCTGCCCGATCATCCTTTCCGGATAGTCGTTTCTGCTGCACATGGGCCCATTTGTAGTATCCAGACCGAGACACTTTTAATAGCCGTGCCATGCGTTTGATGCTGTAGTTCGCCTTCTCCTGCTGCATTAGTTCGAACTTTTCTGCTCGCGTTGCTTCGCGGCGAAGAAGGCTGTCGCTTTTGACAAAAACTCGTTATCCATCTTGGCTTCCGCCAACTCACGGCGCAGACGAGCATTCTCAGCACGAAGATCAGCCTCACTCATCCCATCCGAGGCTCCTCGGCGCTCACGCTCGAGTTTGACCCACCGGCCTAAAAGCCCGGC
>NZ_KV810479.1 GCF_001812805.1 Corynebacterium sp. HMSC078H07
GCCGGACAATGGCAAGAAGCCGGACAATGGCAAGAAGCCGGACGAGGGCGATGCCAACAAGGAGAAGAGCTCCTTCGACGACATTAAGTCCCAGCTGTCCTCCGAGGACGGCAAGCCGACCAAGCTGGGTATCGCAGGCATCGTCATCGGTGTCCTTGGCGCAATCGCTGCTGCCGTTCCGGCCGCTGCTCAGGCTCTGAACATCAAGCTTCCGTTCTAATTACTGAGGCTTGAACGTCCTAAGGGACGTCGATAAGCGCGCAGGCACCCCCACCACCTTTGCGTGGATTGGGGGTGCTTTTGTGCGTTCATGGGGAGTACTCCCGAAAATCGCAGGTTTTCCATCTAACACCAGTCGCACGCGTGGGATCTGGATTACACCCCGAACCCAACCGATACCGGTTAGCGGAATGGTTCATTCCACTTTTCACCTACTACCTATTCCCGGAGTTTTCATGTCTAACTTCTCTCGCGGCCTGCTTGCCGCTACTTTGACTGGTTCCCTCGCCCTTGCCGGCACCACCGTCGCTTCCGCCAATGACTGCGGCACTCCGTCCGCTGAGTTCACTGCCACCGTTGATGGCAAGGAGCACACCTTCAAGAAGGTCACCGAATTCCTGTGGCAGGCCACCGACGATGAAGACGTCACGTTGAGCCGCGCCGACATCTTCCAGTTGGCTAACGAAGAGGAAGACGTATGCTCCTCCGAGCCTATCGACCTCGGCGATTGGGGAAGCGGTGACAACGACAGCGGTTCCGAAAGTGACGAGCGCGAGGACGACGACACCGATTCCGAGGACGACGGTGACGATGCTGGCTCCGACAAGGACGAGAAGCCGTCTGACGACAAGGACGACAATAAGGACAAAAAGGAGCAACCGTCCGACGACAAGGATGGCAACAAGGACAAAGAGGAGCAGCCGTCCGACGACAAGGATGGCAACAAGGATAAGAAGAGCTCCATCGAAGGCGCATTGTCCTCCGAGGACGGCAAGCCGTCCGGCCTGGGCATTGCCGCCATCGTCATTAGTGTTCTTGGTGCACTGGCTGCGGCCGCCCCGCACGCCGCACGTGCACTCGGCATCAAGCTTCCTTTCTAAGAAGTAGCAGCCAACACGTCCATGCCCGCTCCCGCGCCTTGTCGCGGGGAGCGGGCTTTCTCTTCATCTCGTTGTTACGAAGATGAAGAGCATTTGGTTCTAGTCACACGGTTCGGGTCATACGGTTCGCTTGGGGGCAAACGAACCATGTGTATTGCTGCAGAAGGTTTGTTTGATCCCAAACAAACCCGATGAGTAATGCCTTTGACTAGAACCACCTGCGAAGCTGGGCGAGACCGTGGGCGGACCAACTGGGAAGCTGGGGCGAAGCAGCCGGCGAAGTCGTGCGCCGAACCACCAGCAGGCCACCAAGTAGCTCGGACGGTGCAGGTCACTCCCCCATCCTCACGCAAATGAGGGACACACTTCACAAACCTACGTGACGCGGGCTACACTAAACACCCTAAGATTGTTCAACAATTCGGGATTTAGGGAGAACCATGAGCGCGCTGCACATAGACCTCAACGCTGACCTCGGCGAGACCACCGCGGGCAACCCCGTCGCCGACGATGCGGCCATGCTCCACCTGGTCTCCTCCGCTAACGTGGCCACTGGTTTCCACGCGGGTGACCCGCACTCCATCGCAGGAACAGTGAAGGCGGCCGCGAAGGCTGGCGTGACGGTTGGCGCGCACGTCGGCTACAACGACCCAGCCGCTTTCGGCCGCCGTTTCATCGACTACGACCCGGCTGAGCTGGCAGATGAGGTCACCTACCAAATCGGTGCCCTGCAGGCTTTGGCCCAGGCCAACGGCACGAAGGTCGCCTACGTTAAGCCGCATGGCGCGATGTACAACGCCATCGTTCACCACGAAGCGCAAGCACATGCGGTCATCGACGGTATTAAGGCCTTCGGCGATCTGCCGGTCATGCTCCTGCCGGGTGGCGTGGCTGTCGATATCGCAGAGAAGAAGGGCCTCACCGTCATCCGCGAAGCCTTTGCGGACCGCAATTACAACCCCGATGGAACTCTCGTCTCGCGGCGAGAGGCGAATGCGGTGATGGGTGATGAGGGGGACGTCGTCAAGCGCGTGCTCGACGTCGCCGAAACCGGATCCATCACGGCCATCGACGGCACCGTCCTCAACGTGGATGCGCAGTCGGTATGTACGCATGGAGATTCGCCTGGTGCGGTAGCACTGCTGCGCGGCGTGGTGGAGGAGCTGAAGGCGCGCGGTATTGAGATTCGGAGCGTTGTCTAATGCATATCCACCCTGTGGGAACCCGCGCGCTGCTCATTGAACTAGAGGATTTGTCCCAGGTCATGGCGTGGCATGCGGCGCTGGATGCCCATCCGCTCAAAGACCAAGTCGACGCCATCGCGGCAGCAACCACACTGCTATTGACGTTTGCCACCCCGAATTCTGCTGCAGCGGCCGCCGAGAGGTTGCAGGGTTTCCGCCCCACCGCGCATACGGGCGAGGATCCGCGCCTGGTGGAGATTGATGTGCTGTATGACGGCGAGGATCTGGATGAGGCCGCCGAGCTCATGGGCATGTCTCGTGAGGGGCTTATTGAGTGGCACACGTCGACGGAGTGGCTCGCAGCGTTTGGTGGCTTCGCACCCGGCTTTACGTATTGCACGCCGGCGGACCCAGCGCAGAACTTCAATATCGAGCGTCGCGCTACTCCGCGCACCGCGGTTCCGGCCGGTGCGGTGGGTATCGCTGGTGGTTTCTCCGCGGTGTACCCGCGCGTTTCTCCTGGCGGCTGGCAGCTGCTGGGTACGACGACAACCCCGATGTGGGAGTCCGACGCCCAGCCACCTGCGCTCGTGCAACCGGGTGACCGCGTGCGCTATCGCGCGGTAAGCTCGCTGCCGGATGTCGTGTCCACCACGCCTTTTGGTCACCGCACCCCGGCGCGCCTGCCCCGCATGGAGGTCCTTGATGCCGGTTTGCTCACACTTTTCCAGGACCAAGGCCGCCCGGGCCGCGGCAATCTGGGTGTCACGCCCTCGGGCGCAGCAGACCAGGCAGCAGCGGCCACCGCAAACGTCGCCGTGGGTAACCCACGCGGTGCGACGGTTCTAGAGAACATCGGCGGCATTCGCCTGCGCGCGCTAACCGACGCCGTCATGTGCGTCACCGGCGCCCAGTCCCGCGTCCTGCTGGACGATATGCCGGTGGCCCTCGCCCGCCCGGTTCTCGTTACGGCCGGGTCCACGGTGACGGTGGAACCGGCTACGGTGGGCTTGCGCAATTACATCGCCATCCGCGGCGGCATTGTGGCGGATGCGGAGTTGGGCTCAGCCTCCACGGACGTGCTCTCCGGGCTGGGACCTCAGCCGGTGCGGCTTGGCGACGTCATCGGTGTCCTCCCCCGCTCCACCGCCATGACCGATGCGCAGCTGGCCAATCCACTGCGTGTGGGTGAAGGTGCCCGCGGCCAAACTCAAGGCGTGTTGCGCTGCGTGCTGGGACCGCGCGATGACTGGTTCACGCCCGATAGCCTCAACGTCTTCGTGTCCACCGAGTGGACGGTGACATCGCAGTCCAACCGCGTGGGCGTGCGCCTGGTTGGCCCTTCGGATGACAGCGGCCTAGAGCGTTCCCGCGAGGGCGAACTGCCGTCGGAGGGCATGGTGGCCGGTTCCGTCCAGGTTCCGCCAAGTGGTGAGCCGGTGATTTTCCTCCGCGACCACGCCGTCACCGGTGGTTATCCGGTCATCGCTACCGTCCTCGAAGAAGATATTGATATTGCCGCACAGCTCCCACCGGGGGCTACGGTCCGCTTTGAACTCGCTTAAACATCCAGAAGGTTAACCATGATTTCTGCAGTCCTTATTGCTAACCGCGGCGAGATCGCCGTCCGTATCGCCCGTACCGCCCGCGACCTGGGCATTCGTTCCATCGCCATCTACTCGGAGGCCGATGCCGGCGCCCTCCATACCCAGGTGGCCGACGAAGCCTATGCTCTGCCCGGTAACACCGCGGCAGATACCTATATGAACGTGCCTGCGCTGCTCGATATCGCTGTGCGCGCCGGTGCCGATGCCATCCACCCGGGCTACGGCTTCCTTTCGGAGAACGCCGACTTTGCCCGCACCGTAGCTGAAGCCGGCCTGACATGGATTGGCCCATCGCCTGAGTCCATCGAGTTGCTCGGTGACAAGATTGCTGCGCGCCGCGTAGCTGAGGAGGTCGGCGCCCCGCTGGCGCCAGGTACCTCCGATCCCATCGATGACTGGCAAGAAGCCCGCGCCTTCGCCGAGGAGCACGGCCTGCCCATCGCCATTAAGGCCGCTTACGGCGGCGGTGGCCGCGGTCTGAAGGTGGTGGAGAATCTCGAGGACATCGAGGCTGCCTTCAACTCTGCTGGCCGCGAGGCCAAGGAGGCTTTCGGCCGCGCAGAATGCTACGTGGAGAAGTTCCTTACCCACCCGCGCCACGTCGAGGCGCAGATCTTGGCTGATACGCACGGCAACGTCGCCGTCCTGGGCACCCGCGATTGCTCCACCCAGCGCCGCTTCCAGAAGCTCATTGAGGAAGCCCCGGCGCCCGCGCTTTCCGACGACCAACGCCACGGCATCCATGAAGGTGCCCGCGCCATCTGCGCGAAGGTTGGCTACACCGGTGCCGGCACGGTCGAGTACATCGTCTCCGAGGACGGCACCATTTCCTTCCTTGAGGTCAATACCCGTGTGCAGGTGGAGCACCCCGTGACTGAGATGGTCACCGGCGTGGACATTATTGCGGAGCAGTTCCGCATCGCCTCCGGCGAACAGCTCTCCTTCGATGGCGATCCGCAGTCCAACGGCCACGCCTTCGAGTTCCGCATCAACGCCGAAGACATCCTCAACGGCTTCGCGCCGTGCCCAGGCACGGTCGTGCGCTTCGAGCCGCCGACGGGCCCCGGCATTCGCGTCGATTCCGGCGTGCGCTCCGGGTCTATCGTGCCGCCGTACTATGATTCGCTCGTCGCGAAGCTACTGGTGTGGGGACCCACCCGCGAGATTGCCCTGAACCGCGCCAAGCAGGCGTTGAAGGAGTTCGACATTGAAGGTGTGCGCACCGTGTTGCCGTTCCACCGCGACATGGTGGCCTCGCAGGTCCTCGTGGACCATGGGGATCCCGAAGCCACGGCCGGCATCTACACCGACTGGCTCGACCACAACTACCGCCCGTCTGCTGAGGCCACGAGCCACGTCACGCCCGTCGAGGCCATCTATGCCAAGCGCACGCGTGTTGCCCTGGAAATCGACGGCAAGATTGTCAGTGTGGGCTTCCCTACCGACCTCTTGGCGGCGGGTGCGCCGGCGGTGCAGGCGGCGGGGGCGTCGGCAAGCGCAGGCTCCGGTACCAGCACCGGAGGAAACGACGTGACCTGCCCGTACGAGGCCAACCTTGTGGCGTGGAACGTCGCCGAGGGCGACAAGGTCGAGGAAGGACAGGCCATCGCGACCATCGAGGCCATGAAAATGGAATCCGCCGTCAAGGCTCCGGCCGCGGGCACGGTCTCGCTCGTGGCCAAGGAAGGCGCGCGACTCGAGCCGGGCGCGGTGATCGCCACCATCAGCTAGCCGGCAGACTAATGTAAGTCGCATGCTTGCAGATTCCGTCGCCGCCGCGCTGCGCGCCGCCATCTCCGAGGGCGAATACATGCCCGGCCAGCAGCTCAACGAGGTCCGCGCGTCCGAGCGCTTCGACTGCTCCCGCAACACGCTGCGGGAGTCCTTCGCCATGTTGGCGGCGGAGCGCATCGTCGAGCGCATCCCGCACCGCGGCGTCTTCATCGCGACCCCGGACGAGGATTTCGTGCGCGACCTCTACCTTGCGCGTGCCGCCATCGAGCCTGCTGCGGCGCGCTACGCTACGTTCCCGGACCCGGGCGAGCTCGTTCGTCTCACGGAATCCGCCGTGCTTAGCGACGCTCCCCGCCCCATCCTCAACCAGCGCTTCCACCAGCAGCTCGTCGCGGGTTTGGGCTCCCCGACGTTGGATCGCACCATGTCCCACCTGCTTGCCCGCATGCGGCTGACCTTCTTGCTCACGCTGGAGCGCTACCCTCAGATTCACGATAACCACGTGCAGCCCAACATTGAACTAGCTCACCTCATCGCGCAAGGCGAGCGCGATGCCGCCGCCGATGCGTGCCGCGCGGACCTCATGCGGGCGATGGAATCGATTCTCCGCGTGCTCTGACCACTGCCTCCCCAGCATCCCGCGCGCCCCGTACCCCCGCGTGTCCGCGCTTCCCACGGCGACCCATATCCCCCACCGCCCAGATGGCCCCTTTACTTTGGTCCCTTTCCAGACCAAAGGGACCGTTTATGCCATGGTTTTGCTATCCACATGGTCCCTTCACTGTGCAAAGGGACCAGACTAAAGGCACCAAACAGTTGGACACCATCTGACTGATGTCTTATGAGTGGAACCATATGCGGGCGAAGCGGAGCTCCATATGCGGGGTTCCGCAGAGTTTAGGGGATGAGGAAGTCGCGATCTGGGATGTCGGTAACGAGCATCTTGCCTGGAGCGTGAGTAATGGCCAGGCTGGGCCGCGAGTTCATGACGATGGCTTGCGGGGTCACTCCGCACGCCCAGAAGACGGGGATGGTGTCCTCGGGGATGTCGATGGCTTCGCCAAAGTCCGGCTGAGAAAGGTCGTCGATGCCGATGGCGGCGGGGTCGCCGACATGGACTGGCGCGCCGTGGACGGCTGGGTAGCGAGATGTGATGCGGACGGCATCAGAAACCTGGTTCGCGGGGATCGGGCGCATGGACACGACCATCGGTCCAGAGAATACCCCGGCTGGGGTGGTGGCGATGGAAGTGCGATACATCGGCACGTTTCGGCCTTGGTCGATGTGAGCGATGGAGATGCCGTTCTCCAGAAGGGCGTTCTCAAAGGTAAACGAACAACCGATAAGGAAGGAGACGGTATCGGGGGAGTAGAAAGGCGTGACGTCGTTAAGCGTGTGCGTAAGCTGGCCGTCTTCGTAGATGTTGTAGGCGGGGATGTCGGTGCGGATGTCCCCGCCCGGGATGAGGTCGGAGGTGAACTCCCCTGCCTCAAGCACGCCGACGATGGGGCAGGGCTTGGGATTGCGCTGGGCAAAGAGGAGGAAGTCGAAGGCGTACTCGCGCGGCAGGGCGATGAGGTTGGCCTGCATAAATCCGCGAGCATGACCAGCGGTGGTGGCCATATCGTGCGAGCGGGCGAAAGCGCGGACTTCGGCCGGGCTGTGCATTATGCCCATAGCTCAACGATTCCAGAAATAGACTTGACGCCGATAATAATTTCCAGCCCCAAAGCCAGCACGCCCGCGATGAGCAGCCACAACGGCTGCTTGACACCGTGGGTCAGGTCGTGGCGGCGGAAAGCTACCCACATAACCATCGCGAAGGCGATGGGCAGGATGATGCCGTTGAAGGCGCCTGCGAAGATGAGCAGCTTCTGCGGCGCGGAGTTGAGAATCACGAAGAGGATCGTGCACACCACAATGAAGCCGACGGTGAGGAAGTTGCGGGTGCGCGGGCTGGTCTTCTGTGTGGTCACGAAGGTAATCGAGGTGTAGGAGGCACCGATAACAGAGGACAGACCGGCGGCGAAGAGGACGACGCCGAAGGCGCGGAGGCCGAACTCGCCGGCAGCGTGGCGGAAGGCATCGGCAGCCGTGTTGTCCTCGGACAGGGCCACGCCCGTGGCGACAACGCCCAAGACCGCGAGGAAGAGCAGCACGCGCATGATGCCGGTAACGATGATGCCGAGCACGGACGTCTTGGTAATGGCGCCAACGTTCTCTGGGCCCGAGAGGCCAGAATCGATAAGGCGGTGCGCGCCGGCAAAGGTAATGTAGCCGCCCACCGTGCCGCCGATGAGAGTGGTGATGACAAAGAAGTCGATGTTTTCCGGCATGACGGTGTTCTTCAGGGCCTCACCTACCGGGGGCTGGGACACGATGGCTACGTAGAGCATGAGCAGAATCATCACCGCGCCGAGGGCCGCGACGATGCGGTCTAGAGCCACGCCGGCTCGCTTAGACAGGAAGATAAAGACTGCGATCGCCGCAGCGATCACGCCACCCCAGCGTGCCTCGATGCCGATCATGGCATTGAGGCCCAGTCCCGAACCGGCGATGTTGCCGATGTTGAAGACCATGCCGCCGATGAAGACGAGCACGGCGAGGAACCAGCCCAAACCAGGAAGAACGGTGTTGCCCAGCTCGTTGGCGCGCATGCCGGAGACGGCCAACACGCGCCAAACGTTGAGCTGGATGGCGATGTCCACGATGATCGACAACGCAATGGCGAAGGCGAAGGCCGCGCCCATCTGGACGGTAAAGACAGAGGTCTGGGTTAAAAAGCCCGGGCCAATGGCCGAGGTGGCCATGAGGAACATGGCACCGGCCATAGCGCCGATGCCCTTGGGCGGTTGAGCCTGCTGAGGTGTCTGGTCAGAGGCCGGAACTGCGGAGGGAGTGGTTGATTCAGAGCTCACTTGAGAGAACCTTTCGTGACGCAGGTCGCATTATTGAATGGTCAAAGCATAAGGGTTGTTCAACAATCTGTAAACAACTAGGCGGTTGGGTACACCCGCACCCTCGACGTGACGAGCCATTGCGCGGTGAGAAAAAGTGACCTAGGATACTGGGTTAACTAATAGTCATTCGTTTACCTTGTGGAGGACCCCATGGCTCAGGCCATCTACATCGCTGGCGCTGCGCGCCTGCCCATCGGCAAATTCGGCGGCAGCCTCGCTCGCCTCTCCCTCACCGAACTCGGCTCACTTGCCGCCGAAGCAGCTATTGAGCGTTCGGGCCTTTCTGGCGCCGACCTCGATACCGCCGTGGCCTCCAACGTCATGCCCGTCGTGCCGAAGGATCTCTACCTCTCGCGGTCCATCGCTAAGAACGTCGGTATGCCGGACTCTTCGACCGCCATGTGCGTGAACCGCCTGTGCGGCTCCGGTGTCCAGGCCGTCATCAGCGCGGCGCAGCTTCTGCAGTCCGGCGACGGCTCCCTGGCCCTTGCCGTCGGCGTGGAATCCATGAGCAACGCTCCCTATTCTGTCGAAGGCGCTCGCTTTGGCAAGCGCATGGGCGACGGCAAGCTCTATGACTGGCTCACCGGCGCGCTCTCCTGTCCCTTCGGCACCGGCCACATGGGTGTGACCGCGGAAAACGTTGCTGCAGATAACAACATTTCCCGTGAGCGCCAGGACGAGTTCTCTGCTGAATCGCAGGAGCGCGCCGCCAGGGCCCGCGCGGAGGGCGTGCATTCAGAGGAAATCGTCCCGGTCGGCGAGTTGGACTTTGATGAGGGCGTGCGGGAGACGGACGTCGAGAAGCTGGCGAAGCTCAAGCCGGTCTTTGTTAAGGACGGAACCGTTACCGCCGGCAACGCCTCCGGCATCAACGATGGTGCGGCGGCCGCCGTGCTGGCCACTGCCGACGAGGTGGACAAGCGGGGCCTTGACCCGCTGGCGAAGATTGTGTCTTGGTCCATCGCGGGCGTGGACCCGACGCGCATGGGTATTGGCCCCATCGCCGCCGTCCCGAAGGCACTGGACAAGGCCGGCCTAAAGCTGGAGGACATCGACCTCATCGAATCCAACGAGGCCTTCGCCGCCCAGGCGATTGCCGTTCAAGACGAGCTGGGCTTCGACCCGGCCAAGACGAACGTCTACGGTGGCGCCGTCGCGCATGGCCACCCGGTTGGTGCGACGGGCGTCATCCTGCTGACCAAGCTGGCTTATGCGCTGCGCCACCAGGGCAAGCGCTATGGCCTGGTCACCATGTGCATCGGCGGCGGTCAGGGAATCGCCATGATTATTGAGAATGGAGCGAAGTAAATGAACATCACCAAGGTAGCCGTTATCGGCGCAGGTTCTATGGGTTCTGGCATCGCAGCACTCTGCGCGTCCGCAGGCATGGACGTGGTCTTGCTTGACCAGAATGTGGAGGGCGCTCAAAAGGGCGTCGATATCCAGCTCAAACGCAAGGGCTTCCACCTGCCAGAGTTCGCCGAGCGCGTGCGCGCCAGCGATGACTACGCGCTGTTGGAGGACCGCGAGTGGGTCATCGAGGCCATCTTCGAGGACCTCGGCGCCAAGCACTCGCTCTACGAGGCCATCGAGCCTTATTTGTCTGCGGATGCTCTGTTGAGCTCGAACACCTCGACCCTGCCGCTGGCCTCCCTCCTGGAGGGCGTGCCGGAGGCCCGCCGCGAGAAGTTCGCTATCACGCACTTCTTTAACCCGCCGAAGGTTATGCGTCTGGTGGAGCTCATCGCCTCCGGGTCTACGGAAGCCACGCTGCGCACGACTATCGAGCAGACCCTGGGCAAGATTGCGCTCGAGTGCCGCGACACCCCGGGCTTCATTGCCAACCGCGTGGGCTGCTACTGGATGGCCACCGGTGTGGCCCGCGCCCGCGAGTTTGACGTGAGCTACGAGCTTGCCGACGCCTCCTTCGGCCGCGCCTTCGGCATCCCCCGCACCGGTATTTTCGGGCTGCTCGATTACATCGGCCTCCAGCTGGTCAAGCCGATTTGGACGTCTTTGGAGACGGCCCTCCCCGAGGGCGATCCGCTCCTGGACGTTCCGCTGGGCGATGATTCCTTTATCGAGGGCCTCGTTTCTCGCGGTCTGACCGGCCGCACCGGTGACGGTGGCTTCTATCGCGGCCGTGACGAGGTCATCAACTCCTCTTACGAGTATGTGCCCCGTACCCAGCCCTCCGATCCTGTCGTGGGACTCAAAGATCCGCGCGAGGTCATGGAGACCGACTCCCCCGGCGGCCGTTTTGCCCGCGCCGTCTTCCTCGACACGCTGGCGTACTGCTGCGAGGTCGCACCTGACATTGCGGACCACGTGGGCCTCATCGACGAGGGCCTTACTCTTGGTTTCGGCTGGAAGAAGGGCATCTTCGCGCTTGCCGACGCCATCGGCATCGACTGGGTCGCCTCCGCCTACGGCTCCAACGTCCCGGCTTTGGTCTCCGCCGCGGCTTCGGCGGGCGGTTTTTACGGCAAGGGCTCGGTGCTCTCCTCGACCGGTTCGCGTCAAGAGCTCGCGCCGCGCGAGGGTGTTGTCACCCTGGCTTCTCTGGATGCGGAGACCATCGTGTCTCTGGATGCAGGCGCGGTCCACGCGGTCTCCACCCCGGCTGGCCGCATTGGCATCATTGACCTGCACACGCCGATGAACTCTCTGCCGACGCCCGCCCTCGAAGTCATCCGTGCTGCTCTGGGCGCTGTTGCCTCGGAGAACCTCGTCGCGCTGGTCATTGGTAATGACAAGCCGGTCTTCTGCGCGGGCGCAGACCTCGCTTCCATCGCCTCCGCAGGCGAATCCGGCGACGTCTCGCTCGTCGAATCCCTCCTTTCGGACGGTTCCACCACCCTGCGCGCCCTCAAGTTCGCCCCGGTGCCGGTCGTAGCGGCTGTGCGCGGCGTCGCCTTGGGCGGCGGCTTCGAAACCGCCCTGGCCTGCGACCGCATTGTTGCTCACGCCGATACGCGCCTCGGCTTCCCAGAGCGCACCGTGGGCCTCTACCCCGGGTGGACGGGAACCATCTCCTCGTTGGAGCGCCTCAAGGCGGCCGGCGTTGAAGACTACCACCAGAAGGCCTTTGATTTCATCGCCTCCGCCCGCAACTTCTCCTCGGCCTTCGAGGCCCAGAAGGCAGGTTTCCTCTCCTCGGATGATGTCGTGCTCATGTCCTACGACCACGTCCTCGCCCGCGCTGTGGAGGAGGCCGGCAACCTCGCCGACTCCTACACTCCACCCGCAGATGAGCAGATTGAGATGTACTCCGGCTCCCCTGCCTTGGACCGCGATTGGCCCATCGAGGGCACCACCGAGAACGACCACGTCATCGTGGCCAAGCTCGCGGAGATGTACACCGGCTCCGGCTCGCTGAGCTACACCGAGTTCTGCGACCGCGAGGTGGAGTACGACGTACCGCTGGTCCTCCTGCCCGCCAACGTGGAGCGCGCCAAGCACATGGCCGCGACCCGCAAGCCGCTCAACAACTAGCCTGCGCCACCCTCATCGCAAATGGTCCCCTTACTCTGGTCCCTTTACTCAGCAAAGGGACCATTTGTATGAGGTTTTTGGTGTGGAGATGGTCCCTTATCAGCGCTAAGAAACCAAAGTAGAAGGACCATCTAAACTCGGTGGTGCTTGATGAGGCTCGCTTTCCACCCCACCACTATGCGCTACGGTGCGACCTCACAGCCTTGAGCGCTGCCCGCACCTCACTGACCACTCGTGGTCTTTCATAAAGCAATTCGCTCGGGGAATACGGCAAGACAACAAAGCCTAGATTCTGGATGTGCTTTTCACGCTGCCGCTCCGCCCGGATGACCTCATCCACCGGTTTGCCGTAGGTGATTCCGTCATATTTCACATGCCCATCAATAACGAGTTGGACGCGATTTTCGTAGATAAGCGCAGTAGCGGGCAAGGCACGTTCGTCCCGATTGACTTTGACGCGGTCGTCAAAGCACGCACAAGACGTGTGAAGCTAACACTGTAAGTATTGTGGGCTCGCTACACCACAACGCTGGCCCAGCCGGGCCAGCGTCACTACAGCTACGACCGGTTCCGCCAACTGGTTGCCTCCCATGTCGACGCGGCCGGGCTGACCGCCCGGATCACCCATGCACCAGGGCATACGATGCAGGTGGATTGGGCAGGTACGAAAATGCGCCTGTACGACCCTTCAAGCACACCGGGGGTGAAAGTCACCATTTTCGTTGCTTTGTTGCCGTATTCAGGGATGCTCTTTGCATGTGCGTGTGCTGACCAGCGGCAGGGCCTGACCCCCGGAAAGTAGACACGTCGGGGG
>NZ_KV810480.1 GCF_001812805.1 Corynebacterium sp. HMSC078H07
CCCCGATGTGTCCACTTTCCGGGGGTCGGGCCCCAGATTGTCTCCAACCTCATTGAGCTCCGCCTCGACGACACCCTAACCCCCGATGAGGTCTCCTATTTGGCACTGCACATTGCGCGCTTGAAGGAGGCCTCCGTCTAAGCCATTCACCGGCTTAGACGGCTACGCCCGCTAAGCCGCCGGCACTTCAGCGGGTGCCTCAGCTGGTGCTTCAACCGGCGCCTCGGCCGGTGCTTCAGCACCTTCGTCAGCAGGCGCTGCTACTGGCTCTGCGACGGTAATGATGTTGTCCTCGTAGCCCAACTGACCACCAACAAACTTGCCGCCACAGGTAATCAGAACCAGACGGTTCTCACCATCCGTGTCATTGATAACGTCTGGGAAACCAGAGCCCTTAGGCAAACGATATGGCGCCTCAGTAACGCGGAACCTACGCTCCTCACCGTCGATGTAAACCGCAAACTCCTGGCCCTGCTCTAGGGTGGTGAACTTCTCGGCGAAGCCAGTCCCCTGGCCCTGGTAGTTGATGTGGCCAGTAATCACACTGGAGCCCACCGGGCCAGGCTCACCCGGGACAGCCGAGGCCGAGTACCAGCCCAGCCTCGACACATCACGAGGCGGAATGAGCATTCCGGTATCAGTGACCTGAATCGGATCCACCGCTGCAAAATCTTCATTGATTCCCAAGGACATCGCACCGAAGTCGCGGAACTCACCTGGCGCAGCATCAATTTCTTGGTCCTGCTCACCGGAATCATCCACGAAAGGATCACTATTCGTCGTTTCTGCGGCCTCCTCCGACTGCTCAGCTACCGTGGACGACGCCGCCGAATCGCCAGCATCATCATCGTCGCCACCACGGCCGAAGTACACCACCAGCTGGACAACTACCAGGATGATGGCGATGAGCGCTAGGAGAGCAATGAGCGCCTTCTTGCCGCCCTTCTTCTCACCATCCTCCGGCTTCCTATGAGCGACACCACTACTTCCTCCCGCCGATGCTGGCACGGACGCAGATTCTGTACCAGTGCCTGTATCAGCGTTCGAATCACTATTGGAGTCCTGCGACGGGTACTCCGGGATACCGTTGTTCTCTTCTGGATCGGCCATAACTTCTTACTCCTCTAAGCGCTAGCAGCCCGCCACACTGTGCAGCTGACTGCGGATTTCTAACGTTCTTAAGCATTAAATTTTCTAATTAAACAATAGATGACAAATCCCCTCCAGCGTTCACCATGAACCCTGGAGGGGACTGCCCTACACAAGTTCTGCCCCCCTACCAATCCCTGCCCATATGGGCTAGGGACTGGCGGATGAGGCGGACTACTTGATGAAGTCCTTCATGCCAGGCTCAAGCTTGGTCGCACCAGACGGTACGTGCTTGATCTCGACACGCTCAGCGTTGGACGGCAGCGGCATGCCAGCGTCCTCCGGCGGGGTAGCGTCCAGGACCGTGATCTCGCGGTCATCGTTGGACGGCAGCGGCATGCCAGCGTCCTCCGGCGGGGTAGCGTCCAGAACCGTGATCTCGCGGTCATCGCGACCGGTGTTGTCACCAGTGGACTCACCATGGTCACCACCACGGCCGTTGCCCTCGGTGACCTCCGGGGTGTCCTTACCACCATCGTGGTCGCCACCATTGCCACCGTTGCCACCATCGATGATGAGCTTGATAAGGCCCAGACCCGGGATGAGCAGCAGCCACCACGGCAGGTCAGACTTGTCCTTGCCATCTTCATCGTCGCCCTGGCCGCGACCATGGCCCTCATCCGGAACATCAGTCGTGGACTCAGACGGCTCGTCGCCCGGCTGGTTCGGAGTGGTCTCCTCACCCGGCTTATTCGGG
>NZ_KV810481.1:0-3136 GCF_001812805.1 Corynebacterium sp. HMSC078H07
CACCACGGCGTTACTAAATCCGTGGTCCTAACAGACTGGGCCGGGGACAAAGCGCCTGTAGTAGATCAGGCCAGTGGTGATACCGCATCAAGGCGTCATTGTTTGTCGCGGTCAGTCCGTACTCAGGGTTGATGTACGTTACTGCTGCTGCGAATGAGAAGATGCCGGCGTGGATTGAGTGCCATGTTAAGGCGTTGAATTATCTTGGCAAAGTACCAGCGGTCATCGTGGGCGGATAATGCTTCTACGGCGACTTATCGGCCGAAGAAGACCTCTACATACCGGATGGTCACTGACCGCTACGCAGCGTTTGCTGACTATTACGGGGTCACGATTATGCCGACTAGGCCCGGCAGGCCTCGTGACAAGGCAGCGGTAGAGCGTGCCGTGAAAATCGCCTACACCAAAATCCTGGGTTACTTCAGCAACGAGGTCTTCTATAGCCTTGATGAGCTTAATGAGGCGATCGCGGAGCGTCTTGTCGATATCAACAGCGCAATGACGCGGCCTGATGGCTCAACACGGCAGATGCGCTTTGATCAAGAAGAGGCACCAATGATGCGGGATCTTCCGCCGACGCCATTTACGGAAGTGTCTTATAAGCGGCTTAAAGTCGATCGCAACTGGCACATCACCTGTGACTACCAGTACTACTCAGTGCCATTTCAGTTGGTAGGAGAATCGGTAACAGTCAGACTCACCCCGCAACTGGTGAGCATCTTCAGCGGGGAGCAGCTTGTTGCTGAACTGAAGCGTCCTGGGTTTAGTTCCTACCTCAGCTAAGGAAGGATTGAACTATGCCTAGAAAGTATTCCGTTGAGTTCAAGGAGAAGGCGGTCCATCAGATCATCGAAATGGTCCGCTTGGAGTCCTGCTCACTGCAACGTGCCTACACGGAGGTCGGTGAGCTGCTTGGAGTATCTCACCACACGTTGCGGGCTTGGTATCGTGACAGCGCTTCAGCACGTGATGACTCTGACGCGTCTGGCGGCGAAACAATGGAAGAGGAGCTCAAGCGTTTGCGCCGCGAAAACCGTGAGCTGAAGCGAGCAAACGGGATTCTTAAGACTGCTTCGGCTTTTTTCGCAGCGGAACTCGACCGACCCACGACCAAATGATCTCCTACATCGACACATATAAGGATCAGTTTGGGGCCCGGGCCCATCTGCCGAGTCCTTAAACAAGCAGATCGTGGATTCATTACTTCACGCGGCTACCGCAAAGCCACCACACGTGTTCCCAGCGCAAGAGCCTTAAGCGATAGCCTTCTCATCCCAGAGATACAGCGTGTGCATGCGCAGAATTTCTCGGTTTACGGTATCCGCAAAATGTGGCACGCGATGAACCGTGAAGGCTTTCATATCGGCCGCGACAAGACTGCACGACTGATGAAGCTAGCTGGTGTTTCCGGCCGCAGACGTGGACGAACCCCCGTGACAACGACTAGCCCGAAGACACCGGATCATCGCCCAGACCTAGTACAGCGAAACTTCCGTGCACAAGCACCAGGAAGGCTGTGGGTTGCCGACATTACTTACGTTCGCACCCTGTCAGGATTCGCCTACACCGCGTTTGTCGTGGATGTCTACAGCCGAAAGATTGTTGGTGTTGCTACACGCTCAACGATGCGTACCGATGCGCTGCCCATGGAGGCTTTGGAGCATGCGTTAACGACTGCAGGGCGAATCCATGGAAACCAGCTGATTCACCATAGTGATCGGGGCAGCCAGTACGTGTCACTGAAGTATTCCACTGCGCTAGCCGAATCCGGAATCCGGCCGAGTGTGGGAACAGTCGGAGATTCTTATGACAATGCTCTAGCTGAGACCGTCAACGGTCTCTACAAGGCGGAACTGATTCATGCCCAAGGCCCGTGGACGTCGGTCGGAGAAGTCGAACTGGCCACCTTGCGGTGGGTGCATTGGTGGAACACTAAGCGGCTTCACGAAGCATTGGACTACGCCACCCCACAGGAAGTAGAAACCGAGTACTATCTCACCCAGCCCATCAACACAGGGGCGTAAAAGAAGCGGAACTAAACCCAGGACGCTTCACCCCCGCCCAGCCGGGCCAGCGGCACTACAGCTACGACCGGTTCCGCCAGCTGGTTGCCTCCCATGTCGATGCGGCCGAGCTTACCGCCCGGATCACTCACGCGCCAGGGCATACGATGCAAGTGGATTGGGCAGGGACCAAGATGCGCCTGTACGACCCTGCGGGCACACCGGGTGAGAAAGTCAGCATTTTCGTCGCCTCGCTGCCGTATTCAGGGATGCTGTTTGCCTGTGCGTGTGTTGACCAGCGGCAGCAGTCTTGGCTTGATGCCCACCGTCAAGCGTTTGACTACTTCGGCGGGGTCTGCCAGGTTGTTGTACCCGATAACGCGTCGACGGCGTCGAACGCGATCAGCACTGCCGATAGGAATCGGAAGGTCAACGACACCTACCAGCAGTTCTTGGAGCACTACAACACAGCAGCACTTCCCACTCGCGCGCGTCGGCCGAAGGATAAAGCGAATGTGGAAGCTGCGGTAAAGATCGTCACGCACAAGATCATCCACGCCCTTGAAGACCACCAGTGTGTTGACTTAGACGAGCTCAACGGAAAGATTGTGGGCGTAGTCGACGCGATCAACACCTCCGTGCCGTTTCGGAGTCAGCAGTCAAGCAGCAGGGATCTTTTTGAAGAACATGAGCAACATCTCCTTGCTGACCTGCCGACAACCCCGTGGCAACACACCGAGTGGAAGCGCGCGAAAGTGGCCCCAGATTTCCATATCACGGTTTCAACCGTGCGCTACTCCGTCCCGCACCAGCTTGTTGGCCGCACTGTCGATGTGCGCATCACAGGCCAGGTCTTGACCGTCTTTGACCAGGGGACAACCGTGGCAACCCACCAGGTTTCGCATAAGCGTGGGGCCTATGTCACTGACTATGAGCACATTCCATCTGGAATGGACTCCACCCGTGGACTGTGGACAAGCGACTACTTTTATCGCGAAGCCAGCAAAACCGGCCCGGCAACACGCAAGTCATCGAAGAACTTATCGCGGCGAAAGCCATCCCGGCCCAGGCATACCAGTCCTGCAGAAACGTGCTGTCAATGGGCAAACACGGCAACAAACCAATCCTGGAAG
>NZ_KV810481.1:3236-3554 GCF_001812805.1 Corynebacterium sp. HMSC078H07
GTCATATACCGCGGTCAAAAACATGATGGCCGCCGTACGCAAAGAACACGCCACACGGCCCCGCGGTCTAGACCAGCCCCCGCGCAGCACCACAACCAATCAGCCCACCGGCCCAGCACCCTCCGACCGGGATACCACCGGCGCGTTTCTCGGCGGTGTAGAACAGTTCAGCATGGACAACCTCGCTCAGAAAGGAAACTAAAGCCCATGCCATCACCAACCCCGCCAACAGATCGCTTCCTTGATGAATCCGTCCTGGCCGACTTCACCGCGCTGCGGATGATTGCCTTCGGCAGAAGCGTCATCGACATCGCCAAC
>NZ_KV810482.1 GCF_001812805.1 Corynebacterium sp. HMSC078H07
GCCTGCGCGACTGCGGCATCGTCGTCGCCGAGCCAGAAGGCCGTAAGACCCGCTACGAGATCGCCGATCCGCACCTCGCGGCGGCACTCGCCGCTCTGGTAGACGCGACGCTAGCTGTCGACGAAAACGCCCCGTGCATTGACCCTGAGTGCTCGGTGCCCGGCTGCGGCGAGGAAGGAACGGACGCATGACCTCGGCGTGTGGTTGCGAACACGAACCCGCCACGGAGACCGAAGAGCTCGATCGGCCATGGTGGAAGGACCCAGAATTGCTGCTGCCGATATTCTCCGGCGTAGCCCTCATAACAGGCCTGGCGCTGGACTGGTCCGGGGTAGAGACA
>NZ_KV810483.1 GCF_001812805.1 Corynebacterium sp. HMSC078H07
AACTCCTCAAGCCGAAGAACCCCCATCACATTCTTCGCCACCTGCCTTGCCGTCTTAGCAGTCTTGACCGAAAGCTTCATCACCTCACTATCAGAATCAGCCTCCAAAGCCGGAAGATTATGTAACCAGAACTCATACTCCGCACGCCGCAGAAACATCCCCGCAACACATACCGGATCATCAGGATTCGAATGAGAAAAATACGCCAACGGAACAGAAGAAGAAG
>NZ_KV810484.1 GCF_001812805.1 Corynebacterium sp. HMSC078H07
TCCCTCAACTATGAGGAAGCCGGCGAGCAGCTGGCGGACCTGGTGAAGGTGGATATTCTGCTCAACGGCGATCCGGTGGATGCCTTTTCCGCCATCGTGCACCGCGATTCCGCACAGTGGTACGGCAATAAGATGACCAAGAAGCTCAAGGAGCTCATCCCGCGCCAGCAGTTCGAGGTTCCAGTCCAGGCGGCGATTGGTTCGAAAATCATCGCGCGTGAAAACATTCGCGCCATGCGCAAGGACGTGTTGGCCAAGTGCTACGGCGGCGATATTTCCCGTAAGCGCAAGCTGCTGGAGAAGCAGAAGGCCGGTAAGAAGCGCATGAAGTCCATCGGCTCCGTTTCGGTGCCGCAGGAAGCCTTCGTCGCGGCGCTGTCCACCGACGCCGACTAGAGCACGCCGTATAACC
>NZ_KV810485.1 GCF_001812805.1 Corynebacterium sp. HMSC078H07
ACGTTACTCACCCACCCATGACCTAAGTCAGGTTTGAGTGTGTGACGACACAGCTGGCGGGGTGGCGGACTCCCCACAGTGCCCTTAAATGCAGGGCTGATTCCTAGGAATAGACCTTGAGCCCGAAGTGATTCATGATGTGACCTAATTCCATAGCCATCGTAATCCGGTTATCTGTGGTCAGAGAGCCGGAGTAGATACCCACGGGGTAGTACTGACCATCAATGAGCGCATAGACTGCCCCGCCACTATCACCGAAATAGCCGTCGTTTCCGAAGAAGAAGGCACCGATCTCTGGTTTCGCAGTGAGGTAATTGCCGCAGGAGTACCCGCGGGTAGCACCAATGCGACAGATGGTTGGCTTTATCCGATCGACTTGTTCGAGGGACAACCAACCATTGACCTTGCCCTTGAGCGCTGGTGTCGCGGAGTACTGCGCGGCGGGGTTGGTGATCTGGATAAGGCCGATGTCAGGTGAAGAGATATAACCGTCCCGGTTGGTGTTGCGGGTCTCTACGGTCATCTGGCCGAAGAACACGGGGTTGCCCGCGCGGTCTCGGTAGTAGAAGCGGTGACCGGGATTGCCGCAGTGCCCAGCGGTGACAACAAAAACGTTGTGCCCATCGCCCACAATATGACCTGCAGAGCATTTCTTCTGTTCGTCGTGGTTGTAGATTGCAGATCCAGGCTCGACGCGTCCAGCGTTGGTGAAGTACTGAGCAGCATTCCGGTCGGAGACATAAATCTCCGGCTGCAGGTTTCCTGGAAGCGTGATGCCGCCATCCCCTGTGGGAGCAAAGGCATCAGCGAGGCCACCTATATCAAGCTGCGATGACCCTGAGCTGAGCTGCGCCAAGCCCATCTGGGCCTGTGCTGCAGGAGCCCAGAGGCTCACAGCGATGGCAGCTGCGGTGACTGTAGAGAGAATGCGAGAGAGAAGTTTCATGAGAGAGTAGTCCTGTTGGGGGTCTAGCCCAGCTTGCCGCGACCTAATCGGAGCAGAGCAGAGGCAATGGAGGGGCCTTCCTCACCAAGCTCATCACGGAACTCATTGAGAATGGCAATCTCGCGGGTATGAACCAGACGTGTACCGCCGGAGCTCATGCGAGTCTTACCTATTGTGCGTGAAATATCAGTGCGGCGCTTGATAGCGTCAAGAATAACGCGGTCAAGCCGGTTAATTTCTTCGCGGTAGCGCTGAATTTCGGCATCGCTTAACGGATCGTCCGTCCCAGACGGCATACGGATGTCAAGCCCGTTATCCACCACGTTGGGGTCGTGGTGCTCTGGGTTCAGACTCGCGGAGGAAGAATCAGCATGTGAAGCGCTCATGGCATCAGATTTTGCCACCCCTCCAGACAAAAAGGAATCACTTCTGGTGGTTCCGTGGTTTGTGCAGGTGACATGTTGTTTAGGGGGAATGTCCGGCGGGGCTAGTAGGTTGGAGAGCATTATGAACAACGAATCTCCTTTTAGCCCTCGTCCCTCCGCGCCACAGTCCTCTTCACCGTTTAGCCCTGCCCCTAAGGAACCAGTTGCAGACGACGCCTTGTTTGGTCTGCCGCCAGAGCCACCAATGGAGCCGGAACCAGAACCAGAAGAGCCGGAAAGGGGCGTTGATCCCCTGCTGGAAGGACTTAACCCACAGCAGGCAGAGGCCGTAACCCATTCTGGCTCGCCGCTGCTTATTGTTGCCGGTGCAGGATCCGGCAAGACGGCAGTGTTGACGCGACGCATCGCCTTTCTTATGCGCTCGCGCGGAGTAGCTCCTTGGCAGATTCTCGCTATCACCTTTACCAACAAGGCAGCTGCAGAGATGAAGGAGCGCGTCGGCCAGCTTGTCGGCCCGGTGGCTGAGCGCATGTGGGTCTCAACGTTTCACTCCATTTGTGTACGCATCTTGCGTAACAATGCGCAGCTCGTGCCGGGGCTGAACACGAACTTCACCATTTATGACGGTGATGATGCACGCCGGTTGCTCACCATGATTGCCAAAGACATGCAGCTGGACCTTAAGAAATACTCTGCTCGCGTTCTGGCTAATCAAATTTCGAACCGCAAGAATGAACTTATCTCTCCAGAGGAGGCACGCGCTGAAGCGGAGAAGACGAAGAATCCCTTCGAACTCACCGTGGCGAAGGTTTTCGAAGAGTACCAGCGCCGCCTGCGTGCAGCGAACTCAGTGGATTTTGATGACCTCATTGGTGAGGTTGTGCGCATCTTCAACCAGCACCCACAGGTGGTGGAGTTCTATCGTCGCCGCTTTAGGCATGTGCTTATCGACGAATACCAGGACACCAACCACGCGCAGTACGCTCTCGTATCTGCCTTGGTAGGTAGGGGAGAGCTTCCCCACGATGCCCCTGAATTGTGCGTGGTGGGTGACTCGGACCAGTCCATTTATGCCTTCCGCGGAGCCACGATTCGTAATATCCAAGAATTCGAGCGTGACTACCCGCAAGCACACACGATTCTTCTGGAGCAGAATTACCGGTCGACCCAAACCATTTTGAATGCAGCGAATGCGGTCATCGCCAAGAACGAGGGCCGGCGCAAGAAGAATCTGTGGACGGCACACGGCGAAGGCGAGCAGATTGTTGGATACGTGGCGGATAACGAGCACGATGAAGCTCGCTACATCGCTTCTGAAATCGATTCTCTTGCGGATAAAGGGAAGTCCTATTCCGATATTGCGATCATGTATCGCACGAATAATGCCTCCCGTGCGCTTGAGGATGTGTTCGTGCGTTCCGGCATTCCCTACAAGGTGGTAGGCGGAACACGCTTCTACGAGCGCCGCGAGATTCGAGACCTCGTGGCTTACCTGCGCATTATGGATAACCCAGATGACACGGTGAGCCTGCGCCGCATTATCAATGTTCCCAAGCGCGCCATCGGTGACAAAGCCCAAGCACAGATTGCCCTGCATGCGGAGAACCTAGGCATCAGTTTTGGTGCTGCTCTGCGGGATGCTGCGGAAGGACAAGTCGCTGGGCTGGGCACACGCGCGGTCAATGCCGTAAGCAAATTTAACGAGATGATGGACGGCGTGCGTGAACAGCTGCCGGGCATGACCAATGAGGTCACCGGCCAGCCGGACCTAGGGGAGCTGCTGAATGCACTGCTTGATGCCACCGGCTACCGCGCCGAACTGGAAAACTCTAACGACCCGCAGGACGGGGCCCGTCTGGATAACCTCAACGAGTTGGTGTCCGTGGCTCGTGAATTCAGTTCAGAGGCAGCCAACCAGATGGCGTTTACGGGCGCGGATGCGCAGGAGACTCCTGAGCTTGCGGAGGGCGAAGCCGCGCCGGGTTCGTTGCAGGCCTTCCTTGAAAAAGTCTCGCTCGTGGCGGACGCGGATCAGATTCCGGACCACGAATCCGGAGTCGTCACACTGATGACTCTGCACACCGCAAAGGGCCTGGAATTCCCGGTGGTCTTCCTGACCGGCTGGGAGGACGGCCAGTTCCCGCACATGCGCTCTTTAGGTGACCCGAAAGAGCTCAGTGAGGAACGCCGCCTTGCCTACGTGGGTATTACCCGCGCTCGGGAGCAGCTCTACCTCACGCGCGCGATTCTTCGTTCGTCGTGGGGCAACCCGGTGACGAACCCGGCCAGCCGCTTCCTCGCCGAGGTCCCGGAGGACCTCATCGACTGGCGCCGTGAAGAACCAGACAGCTCGCTGTCCAGCGCGTGGGGCGGAGATGATTCTTACCAGTATGGGCGCAGCTTTGGCTCGGACAGCGGATTCTTCCGCTCCCGAGGACGCGGCGGCCAAGGCGGCTACGGCTCGCGAGGCGCTACGTCTTCCCCTTCGCAGCGCAAGCGCAAGCCAGCTTCGGCCACATCAATGCCGAAGAATAACCATCTCAATTTAGTTGTAGGGGACCGCGTCAACCATGCGAAGTACGGGCTGGGCACGGTCATCGAGGCCTCCGGAACCGGTGCGCGCGCAACGGTTACCGTGGACTTCGGTTCAGCGGGCAAAGTCCGCCTCATGCTCATCGGCGGTGTGCCGATGGAAAAGCTCTAAACGAGCTTCTAGATGAGGATGCCGCGCTCGGCGAACCACTCCACTGGGTCAACGGCTGCGCCGCCGCCTGGGTGAACCTCGAAGTGCAGGTGCGGGCCGGTGGAGTGGCCCTCGTTGCCAATGACAGAAATCTGGTCGCCGGCTTCCACGCGGTCGCCCACGTTGACCAGGAGCTGGTCGCTGGGCATGTGGCCGTAGACCGTGATGGTTCCGTCATCGTGCTGAATGCGAATCCAGTTGCCAAAGCCCTGGGCTGCGCCAGAGGAAATGACCTCGCCGTCCATGACGGCGTAGATCGGGGTGCCGATGGGGTTCGCCACATCGATACCGTTGTGGAAGGTACCCCAGCGTGGGCCGAAGCCAGAGGTGAACGTGCCGGACGTCGGAAACACCACGGTGTTGCCATTCGCATCCTCGCCGCGAGTAGGGGTGAGACCGGAGTGATCGCCATCGGGGGCGAAGGCCTCTGCGAGTCCAGGAATACTAGATGGGTCAAGAACGATGTCGTATCCGCTCTCAGTGGCATTGACGGTAGGGACGGATGCGCCGTTCAAAGCGCCGGCCGTTGAGGTGAGCAGTCCCGTGACAGCCTTGAAGAGGTCTACTTTGGACTCTTCGTTGATGTCCGTCTCGACAGTCCCCTTGGAGGAGCCATCGGAAACGTCCACGCTCGCTGCGGGTTCGGCGGCGAACGCCGGTGCTGCAACGGTCGCGGTCGCGCTTGCGGCCACGGCGGCGAGTGCGCAGAGGGTGCGCTTCATAACTTCACGTCCTTATGTGCTGCTCTGGCTTGCTGTATCGGTGTCTCTCAGCGAGGCGGTCCTCGCACGGAAACCTGTGAGTGATGGGATGCGGCCATAACAGCCGCTGTGTGCCGCCCGGCCAGCGACACGCCAACGCTGAAACGCCGTCGTGTGAGCCCGTGTGGCAACGAGATACAAACTATCCCGGGCAGACCCCCTGCGCAATGGGAGAAAATGCAGGTAAACACAGGGATTGTTCGAAAATTTATCGAACAGCCCTGCATGTTACGTGTGTGACGGGAGTGAAAATTGTTACAAGGGTGAAGTAAAGGTTTAAAGAATGGGGGTGAGTAATGGGGGTGTACTCATGACCAAAGCCCTGGCCCACCTAATGGTGAGCCAGGGCAGAGGTTGAGGACATTAGCGTGACAGTAGGGTCACGATGGGGCCTCTATGTCAAAGACCTACTCTCACTACGATCACGGGCAGTCAGTGCTGCTCCCTCGCGCGTCCGGTTTACGGCGGCGGCAAGCGCGGCAGCCACCAGCGGAACCACGAGCACTGCGAGGAGTGACCACCAGTCCGGCACGAAGTAATCCTGTCCGCGCAGCGCGTATGGCGGTGGATCGAATAGATAGCGGGGGTTGTCTGCAAAGACATAGGCGCCTATGTGACCGGTCAGCACACCGAAGAGCATGCTTGCTGTGGCCACCAGCCACGTCTGCCAAGCCGATACTCGAGACATGAGTGTGGGCTCAGCGCCGATGGATTGGAAAACATTGTTCTCCTGCCGCATGCTCGTCGCAGCGTTGGCAATGATGAGCACCAACACAATCAGGCAGATTAGCCCCATAGCGAGTGCGGGGTAGAAGCGCACGTCTTCGACGGGCGTCGAGGCCCAGCTCAAGAAGTACTGGGAGTGGGAGGCTTGGGTGGCGACGTCGTCAAGCTCCTGGCGAGTCTTGTCATCCGGAACCTCGTTAAAGGCAATCGCTCGACCAACGTAGAACGGCTCCATCCCCAACGCCGCACCTGCTTGCGGGCTTACCAGCGCGATATCGCGCGCCATGGTGGGCAGAGCCTCCGCGATAGGAACGGTGGCAGAGGTTGTGTCGCTCTTCTCTGTAGCCGAGAAATCCTTAAAGGTGTCCACAGTGACCGTGCCCTCAGTGTGCTCGCCCACGTGGGAATTGTGGGGCAGGACAATGCCTCCGGCATCGAGCGTGCGGGCAGCAGCCTGGCGATCCTGCTCCGAGTCGAAGTGCCACAAATCTAGCTGCGTGGAGTCAGCCTGGATAAGCCGTGAGTCATTGGTTAACGGGTTGTAGACAAACATGGTCATCATCTCGTGCGCGCACTCTTCACGGGCCTCCGGTGATTCATCAGTGCGGCGGCCTTGAGAGTCGATGAAGACAGCCCTTTCCACGGGAACCGTGATGTCAACCTGCTTGCAAACAAAATCAAACTCGGTGCTCAGGCTGTACACCTCTCCCGCATCCTGATCCCAGTAGGACGCGTTTTGGGAAGGATAGACGTAGTAGGGGTGAATAGAGCCGGGGGAAGTGTTGGTTGCGGCCTCGGCAGCCGCACGTTCGTCCTCATTCGACTCCTTTACCGGTTCGCCATAAAGCCCTCCCTGAATAAGTGCGGAGGTCTCTGGCATGACGGTCCGCTCCTCGGCGCGGCTCTTGGCGTTGGCGGTCATGATGGATACGCCGAAGACTGTGGTGGTGAAGGTGATGGCAACGATAGCGATGGCCGTCGGCAAGGCATGCATACTGCGACGAGTGAGCCCGCGGCCGGCAAGGCGCAGGGGCAAAGGCCCGCGGCGAACAACCGTCGAACACAGGAACACGAGAGCCGGCGCCGAGCCAGCGATGGCGATAACGCCAAAAAGCACAATGAGGGTAGGGAAGGACTCGCCCATCCTGGTGAAACTAAAAAGCAGGAGCAGTGGCAGCACCACAGGGCCGATGGCCATCCACGGCCGGAAACGCAGCAGGCGGTCGGGAGCGCCGCCCTGAATCGCTTGGGCTAAGGCACTGCGCTGCGCCAGCCACGCCGGGACGATGGAAACGATGACCGAACCAACGACGGCGACCAGCCAAGCGCCCACGCACTCAGCCCATGGCAAGCGGATGGGGAAGTCCGGATAGCGCACCAGCCATGCGATCCATCCGCCACTCAGTCCCACGGCAAGTCCGAGTGTGGCACCGATGATGCCCATGAAAAAGCCGTAGGCCATGACCGCCAGCATGATGTGGCGTGGCAACGCGCCCTGGCTCGACATGAGCGCGTAAAGGCGGGTATTGCGCCCCATGGCGAGGGTGAACACAGGAGCAAGGAGGAAAAGGATGAGCAGGCCAGCAATGATGTAGATGCTGGCGAAGAACACAAAGAACACAATGGCTTCGAGTGCTTCCGAAACCGACGGGTGATCGCTCTGAGTCGGAAGGGATCTGTCGAGCTCTGGTCCCCATAGGCCGAGGCCCTTCTCGGCGGCCTGTGCCTCCATCTCCGGGGTGAGCGGCTCAGTGCCGTCGATAACCCAGGTAGTGTGCGATGACGCAGACGCATGCTCCGGGATATCACCCAACGCAGGGGCGGTGACGAAATCGGCGTTATCGGGCCCAATGGCGGCCACCGTGGCCTGACGCTCGCCCTCAATGTCTCGGCCGAGGAACGTGACGGTATCACCCACCTTTGCGTCAAGGTCACGGGCAGACTTGCGGGAGAGGACGATCTCGCTGGGGCCGAGGCCGAGCTTATCGACGACCTCTTGGATCTTCTCCGGCGGGTTTTCCGCATCGAACTGTGCGAGCCAGGAGTTGGTGGAACTCTCACCCCGCAGAATCGAGGTGTTGTAGTAGGTAGTGATGGGCGAGATGGTGGAACCCGGGGGAAGAATGTCAGCAGCTAGCTGGGGCACATCCGCGTTGGTGACGTCCTTCTGGTCTTGGCGCACCTGAATGCTGCGATCCACGGAAAAGAGCGAAGTAGTCAGGCTAGTTGATTGTTGAAACAGTGAGAAACCAACCACGAGCGCAACCGGCAAAGCAATGAGGATGACCGCCGCGAACGTGCGCCACGGGTGACGCCAGAGGTCACGTCGTGTTGGGCGGGTGGCAGCATTAATGGCTGACATGTTAACGCGCCTCCTCGCCGGTGAGGCGGCCATCGCGGACCATGACTACACGATCGGCCCAGCCGGCAAAGCGCGGTTCGTGGGTGACCAAGATGCCTGATGCACCGGCGTCAATGCGAGAGCGCAGGACCTTCATGATGTCCTCACTCGTTGCGGTATCGAGGGCGCCGGTCGGCTCATCAGCGAGCAGCACCTTGCGTGGGCCGATGAGCGCGCGAGCGATGGCGACGCGCTGCGCTTGGCCACCAGAGATCTCCTCGGGGAAGCGGTCGATGGTGCCGTCAAGGCCGACCTCACTGAGTGCTTCCTCAACTGCCTCGCGGCATTGCGCAGGATTGAGGCCGTCCAGTTCCAGAGGAAGGGCGACATTCTCGCCGACAGTGAGCGACGAGACCAGGTTGAAGTGCTGGAATACGAGGCCCAAATGGCGGCGGCGGGCAAGCGCGGCCTTGGACTTGGAGAGCTGGGAGGCATCGGCGCCGTCGAGAAGCACGCGGCCCGACGTCGGCGGTTGAAGCAGGCCAGCGACATTGAGCAGCGTGGACTTACCCGAACCGGACGGTCCCATAACGGCGACGAGTTCGCCGGGGGACAGTTGGAGGTTTACAGAATCCAAGGCAGTGACCTGACGGGCACCGCTACCAAAGACACAGGTGATGTTCTCGAGTTCGAGCGGGTAGGGCGTGTTCCGGGATGCTGGCACTGATTCTGGGGTCATTTCGGGGCCTCTTCTGAAGACGTGGGGGCGGATGGGTTGGTGAGGGATTCCACGCGGTCGAGCCAGCGTGAGAGGGATTCCAGGTCGAAAATTTGCCGTTCAACAGCGAGGCGTTGAGCGCTGCGTTCGGCAGGAAGTTCAGCGGCCTGACGGTTGAGCTCACGGAGTTGGCGAACGGTGGCGAAGCGCTGGGCGTCTAGCACGGCGATGACATCGACGTCTGAGCGGCGAGCCGCGAGGGTGACTTTCAGAACGAGCTCGTCGCGCTCGATGCTGTCTTTGTGGGTCGTGGACGTCCACCATTCGGTAAGCTCGGTGCGCCCGGTGTCGGTGATGGCGTAGCTCGTCGCACGGCGCCCGGTAGGCCCAGTGAGCTCACCATCGGTGGCGATGAGACCATCGCGCTCGAGGCGGCTCAAGGTCTGTGCTACCTGGCCCATGTTGAGTGGCCACAGGCCATCGAAGGAATCAGCAAAGCGGGTTTTGATGTGGCTGGCTGTAGCGGGTTCCCCGCTGAGAAGAGCGAGGACGGAGTGTTTAACGGACATGGTCACCTCCTGGCGGAGATGCGGAGAAAAGTTGGTGCATACCCGGTAAGTTACTCGGTAACCTTCGGTGTGGTCAAGGGTTTGGGTTAAGACGGGGGTAAAAGGTTAAAACGCCGAACGGCGGCCCGGAACATGTCTGCTCGGAGCCGCCGTTCGGCGTAAAGGAAGGTCTATAAAGCAGTGAAAGCTTTAGGAGATGTTGACGCCGCGCTCTGCGAGCCACGGGATGGGGTCTACAGCGCCTTCACCGGTGGGGTGAATTTCGAAGTGAAGGTGGGAGCCGGTGGAAAAGCCCTCGGAACCCATGCCTGCAATCTTCTGGCCGGCATGCACGCGCTCGCCCACAGCAACGTCGAGGGTCTGCATGTGGCCGTAGACGCTCATGGAGCCATCATCGTGCTTGATGCGGATCCACTGGCCGAAGCCGGAAGCCGGGCCGGAGTCGATGACGGTGCCGTCCATGACGGAAAGGATGGGAGTGCCGACTGCGTTAGCGATATCGATGCCAGAGTGGAAGGAACCCCAGCGCGTGCCGAAGCCAGAGGTGAATACACCCTCGGCCGGGCGAGCGACGGAAGGCGCACGGTTGGCCTCATCGGCCGCGGCGCGGGCATTGGCGGCCTGGATGGCCTTGTCGAGCTGTGCGGAGAGATCTGCAACCGGCTTAGACTCGGCGATGGCGAGAATCTGGGGTGCGGCATCCTCGATGGACGTCTGAACGTCCTTCAGCGGATCGGTATCTGCCTGAAGGGCGTAGTCGATGGACTGAGTCTTGGTCTCCTCAGCTCCACCCGACTGGATGGTGCCTGCGGCTGCACCACCTACGCCAGCGGTGGATACGGCACCAGCGGCGACGGTGACGACTGCAATGCGTCCCTTCGCGGTCTGCGAGGTGGTGATCTTGCGGTGGCGACCTGCGCTCCGCTGAGTCTTGCTTCGCATGAACTCTACTTCCGTCTTCATTCACTATCGTCCGTCCGGCGCAAACGTTACGTTCTCTGCCGGTTGGTTATCCGATTGTGACCTTCCTGTTACCAACGGAATGTAACAGTAGCGTCTCAGGAAAGTTAGAGCAACCCGGTTTGCGGTTTTTCTTGTTTATGTGCCGTAAATCCTAATAGTAGTGGTACTGGATGTAATCTGTGTGAAGACTGTGGTGACCAAGCGGGGGTAGCGCAAGTGAATTTGCAATTATCTTAGAGTTTAAGGCTGCAGGCTTAAAAATTGCAGGCGCTGCTGGGGCTTTTGGCCCTCCTTTTTCGAGTGCCAACCACGGCCTGGCAATCATTTGGCTCTAACCTCGCCGCGCCACCCCCGACGGGGGAGGGGAGCGTGGCAAAGTGGACGCCAATGAATAAGAACACGAGTCCCCAGTCACGGTCGGCCACGCGGCCGCGCAGCCAGATGCGCGGACATGGCCAGGATAGTGAGCGAACTGAGCGCCCCACGCGCCGCGATCGCCGCGCGCCGGCGCAACGGATTAAGGGTGCCGAGTCCGCTAAGGCGAAAGCTCGTCGCGCCCAGGGGCCCACCACGCTGCGGGAGCGTATCCGGCGCATGCTCATGGTGGTCGCCGTTCCCAATCTGGTGGTCGTGCTGAGCATCATCGTTGTGGTCATTGCCGCACTGTTGCTCACGAGTTCGCCCTCGGCGTGGTTTAACACCATCGTCGCGGAAGCCTGGATGGTCTTTAACCTTGCACCCATTCGGGCCGGGGGAATTGACCTCGGTTTCTTGCCTGGTCTGCCCGCGGTGTTGCTGGCATGGTTGGTTGGCCGCCGCGTACGGGTGGCTATTAAAGACAAGGTCAGTATCAATGACCTCCTCGTGCTGACCGCCTGCGTCTTCGCGGTTCCTTTAGCGTTAACGTGCCTTGCGTGGCTGATGCTGTGGGACGCGGGCAAGGCCTATGACGTCTCCCCGCCGGCCCTCTATGTTGTGCTACCTCGCATGCTGTTGCTCCATGCGGCTGCTCTCATTGGCGGTATGGGCACTCGCCTGTGGAAGGCTCTGGCCAAGCGCAGTGGGGTGCCGCGTGTGCTTGTCGACGCCTCCCGGATCGGCCTTAGCTACCTCGGCTACCTGGCCATCGTGAGCCTTGTCCTCGTTCTCGTTCTGTGGGCGGTGGGCTGGCAGCGCCAAGCCGACATGCTGGCTGCGTATCCGGTCCTCGACGCGATGGGCACGGCTGGGCTAGTCTTGCTCAGCATTCTTTATCTGCCCAATGCCGTCATTGCTGCGGCTTCCGTGCTGAGTGGCTCCGAGCTACACGTGGGGCCGGACACGAGTATCAGCTTGTTTAGCGGCCATATGGTGCCGCTGCCGCCGCTGCCACTGGCAGCCGCAGTACCGCCGAGTATTAGCTCCTGGGCTGTTGCGCTTTTCGTGCTTCCCGCGATTGCTGCCGGCGTGGCCTTCGCGCGGCGCCGAGCGATCGTGAATTTTCAGGTGGCCTTGGTCGCAGCCGTTGTTGCCGCTGTCGCTGCTTTCGCTGCAATTTACGGTACCTCTGGCACTCTCGGCGTCTACGGTTATACCGGCCCTGAACTGTGGACGGCCGTGGGGCTTATTGCCCTGTGGTGCCTTGTCGTCGGTGCTGGTTTCGCCGCCGCTAATGCTCTCATGGCCTGGCTCTCTCGCCGTGGAAGCGAGGGCGACGCCGCGGTTGCCGCAGAGGAACCGTCCTCTGCGAAGGACACTGAGCACACTGAGCGCGCAGGGGATGCAGAGGACGCGAAGAACACAGAACAAACAGAGGGCACTCGCCCCGCGAATGCTGTGCCAGTCTCAGCGCTGCTCGGAGTCAATTCGGAAAGCCCAGAGGACGCATCCGAGAGTTCAGAAGACCCAGATGTTATTGACGCCGAGGTGGTCGATGCGGAAGACGTCGATAAGGACGACGAAGAGCCAGAGGCCGAGGAGCACACTGCGGACGTGACCGACTCGGATGAGTCAGATACTGAGGAGGGTGATGAGGGGGACGTCGCCAAGCGCATGCCCGCAGACCCTGACCTGGATGAGGACGACTCCCAGGGTTAAGTAATTCTCTGTTTGCTCCCCGCAGGCGCTAGGCTGGAGCGCGTGACTACACCGCACCAGCCCGCTGCTTCTGCCCGCCTCAACGTCGTCGTTCTGGTCTCTGGAACCGGCTCTTTGCTGCAGGCCATCCTTGATGGTCAGGACGAGCACTTTGGTGTGGTGAAAGTTATTGCGGACGTGCCTTGTCAGGGCATTGAGCGCGCACAGGCAGCGGGAATCGCCACTGAAGTTGTGGAGATGGGTAAAGATCGCGCCGAATGGAATAGACGTCTGGTTGATGCAGTAGATGCTGCACAGCCAGACGTTGTTGTTTCTGCGGGCTTCATGAAAATCCTAGGTAAGGATTTTCTGGACCGCTTTGAAGGTCGCACCATCAATACTCACCCGGCACTCCTGCCCGCTTTCAAAGGAGCACATGGCGTGCGCGATGCGCTGGCCTACGGTGCCAAGGTCACAGGCTCGACCGTCCACTTTGTAGATGCTGGCGTCGATACGGGCGCCATCATCGCCCAAGAACCCGTGCGCGTGCTGCCAGAGGATGACGAGGCCAGCCTGCACGAGCGCATCAAGGTGGTCGAGCGAGAACTTATTGTCACTGTCCTGCGCGCTATCTGCGTGCAGGACGCAGCAGTGACCATTGAGCTTTAACAATCGCTGCAACAAACGTTAGGAAGGCTAGAGTCCCCACACCATGAGCGAGGATCGTAAGAACATCAAACGCGCACTCATTAGCGTCTACGACAAGACCGGTTTGGAGGACCTTGCCCAGGCCCTCGACAAGGCCGGCGTGGAGATTGTCTCCACCGGTTCCACCGCGAAGAAGATCGCGGATCTGGGCATCGAGGTCACCCCGGTGGAAAAGCTCACCGGCTTCCCCGAGTGTCTGGAAGGCCGCGTCAAGACCCTGCACCCGCGCGTGCATGCCGGCATCTTGGCGGATACCCGCAAGGAAGACCACCTCAATCAGCTCTCCGAGCTCGAGGTTGAACCTTTCCAGCTCGTCGTGGTGAACCTGTACCCCTTCCGTGAGACCGTGGCTTCCGGCGCTGACTTCGATGGCTGCGTGGAGCAGATCGATATCGGCGGCCCGTCCATGGTGCGCGCGGCCGCGAAGAATCACCCATCGGTTGCCGTGGTGGTGGACCCGGCTCGCTACAGTGATGTGGCCGATGCTGTGGCTAAGGGTGGCTTCACTCTGGATGAGCGCCGTGGCCTTGCCCGCGATGCCTTCTTGCACACCGCTGATTACGACGCCGCGGTGTCTGCATGGTTCGTTGACCAGCTCAGCGAGGGGGAGGCGACCACCCCGCTGCGCTACGGCGAGAACTCTCACCAAAAGGCCACCGTGACCCGCATTGGTACCACCGGTTTGGCCAATGCGAAGCAGTTCAACGGCAAAGAGATGAGCTACAACAACTACCAGGACGCCGACGCCGCCTGGCGCGCCGCCTGGGACCACGAGCGCCCCTGCGTGGCCATTATCAAGCACGCCAACCCGTGCGGCATCGCGGTGTCTGAGGAGTCGATTGCTGCTGCTCACCGCGCGGCCCATGCCTGCGACCCGATGTCCGCCTTCGGCGGCGTTATCGCCGTCAACCGGGAGGTCACCGTGGAGATGGCGGAGCAGGTCAAGGAGATTTTCACCGAGGTCATCGTGGCGCCGTCCTATGAAGAAGGCGCCATCGAGGTTCTTAAGGCCAAGAAGAACCTGCGCGTGCTGCAGGCAGAGCACGAAGCACCGGAGGAAGAAGTTAAATTCATCTCCGGCGGCATGCTCACCCAGGAGCCGGATACCTACCAGGCCGAGGGCGATAACCCGGCCAACTGGACGCTGGCTGCGGGCGAGGCTCTCAACGAGTCCGATCTTGCGCAGCTCGAGTTCGCCTGGCGCTCCGTTCGTGCGGTGAAGTCCAACGCCATCCTTTTGGCTAAGGACAATGCCACCGTCGGGGTGGGCATGGGCCAGGTTAACCGCGTGGATTCCGCCAAGCTCGCTGTCGAGCGCGCCAACACGCTGGCCGACGGCACCAACCGCACCGAGGGATCCTTCGCCGCTTCCGATGCCTTCTTCCCGTTTGCTGATGGCCTAGAGGTTCTCCTCGAGGCTGGTATTAAGGCCGTGGTTCAGCCGGGCGGATCCATCCGCGATGAAGAGGTCATTGAGGCCGCCAAGAAGGCTGGCGTGACCATGTACTTCACCGGAACCCGCCACTTCTTCCACTAGAACTTTGCCGGTGGCGTCACTGCGCGTTTAGTGAGGCCACCGCAAAGCCAGTATTGTCAGCGGGGTTTCCGTCTTTATCTTTGTACGTAAAGGTAAACCGCAGCTCCTGATGCTCGCCGACGTGGATGGGCATTTCAAGGGCCTCATCCGCGGGGACATCGAAGGTTGCGAGCTCGGAGCCGTCGCTCCCAGTGACGGTAACACTCGCGGTGGCCACGTCCGTGTTGACGCGGTCATCGATAAAACCAAAGACCGCATTGAGCTGGCTTTGACCTTGTGCCAGCTGGATATCGGCGATATTGGTGCTGCCCCCGCGGGAGACATAGGAATCCGGGAACAGTGTACGAGCGATGACCGCATCTTCCTCGGTGAGGTCGGTATTGATGCCTCCGTGCGCGCCAATCGGGTTTCCCGCTAATGCGGCAGTTGTCGTCGGTTCTGCGGATGCGCCTGCTTGTTCACTTTCTGAGGAGTCGCGTCCCCAGATAAACCAGGCGCCTACTCCCAATGCAATAGCGAGGACGACCAATATGGCGATGAGCGCGGCTATCGCGCCACTAAACTTTCCTTTGCCCTTCGGGGAAGATGGGGTGGAGTACGGCGTTGCTTGTGGGGGCTGCGGTTGGCCCGGGTAGTGAGAGTGTCCCGGCGGTGGAGTAGGCGCGCCACCAAAGACTGGCTGAGCGTTCGCACCACCTCCACCGGCAGGGGAGCCTGAATGAGGGCTCTGATACGCCCCCGCTGTGTGCGGGCGGCTTCCGAACGGCGGCGGGGCACCAAAACCACCGGGCGTGCCGGGGTTATTGGTGCCACCACCTGGCTGACCAAAGCCGGGGCGGGGAGCACCAAAACCGGAGTTAGACCCGGAGTGTCCTGGTGGCGTGCCTGAAGGTCCAGGAGAAAAAGTCATGGGTTCGTGAAAGCCTTTCCGCAAGCGAGGGAAGTGTCTTTAAACAACTTAAACCGTATCGCGCACAACGCGCGGGCGTCCCGGCAGATTCGAGGGATACTCCCCGTGGGTGTGGGGCTGGGCTAGAAGTTTAATCACTATAGTCAGGGCAACACTGTGCAAAGATAGAAGACACCGTATATGCGGTAGCGACAGGCACTACAGACACTGTAGAAACGGAGGCTCCGGTGACTGACTCAGAACACAACCACGGTTTCGGTGCGCCCCGGCCGCAGGGACACGGCGGTCAACCGAACCAGAACCGCAAGGACACGCACCCAGAAACCGTGGACTTTGAATCCCCGCTGTCACAAGAGCGCCAATACTCCAATCCTTTCGCCGCGCCAGCTGATCAGCAGCCCACCCAACACTTTTCCGCCCCGCAGGCACAGCCGGGCCAGCCGGGCCATCAAGACTGGACTGGCCACCAGGGGCAGCAGAACCAGCAGGGCTGGGCTGGTCACCAGGTACAGCAGGATCAGTGGAGCGACCAACAGCCACCGGCCGGCGGCTATAACGCTGCGTACCCGCAGCAGGCCGCTGCCCACTCCGGGTCCTCCAACGGCGGAAAGATTATCCTCATCGCCGTCCTTATCCTGGCCGTTCTGCTCGTCATTGCTGCGCTGGCCTACCTCTTCTTCTTTAAGAACTCCGCGACCAGCAATCAGGCCCAGCCGCCGCTGACCACCGAGGCGCAAGTCTCTGAGGAGACCGCCGGCGGCGAAGAAGAGGCAACCTCCGCCGCAGAGACAACGACCTCCGAAGAAAAGACCACCAGTGCCGAACCGGAAAAGCGCCCCGAACACCCAGCGCTTCCCGACGGCGCACAGCCGGTCAACGATGCTGCACGTAACAACGAACCCGGCGGCGATTTCAATAATGTCTACCGCGGATCCTCGGTAACGACCGAACCTTTCGCCAACATCGTGCGTGATGAGTACGTCAAGCACTACGTGGATACAAAGGAGCTTAACGCGACTATCGACGCCTACAGTCCCATCACCGAGCAGACCTACAGAATGGACTGCTCCGACAACGGTAAGTTTGTCACCTGCAAGGGTGGCAATAACGCGATTGTGTACATCGTCTAATGCGCCGCATCCACAACATTCGCACAGCCGCGCTCGCCACTGCGACCGCCATGTCCGTCGCCCTGCTGAGCGCCTGCACTATTGGTGATGTCTCCGGTAACAACGATGCCGAGACCGCTCCCCGGGGCGCCGAAGGGGAATCGGCGCCGCAGCCCACGCTGCCTGAATCCACAACCGCACCCGCACCCGTCACCACGGAGGACCTGCCCGTGATTGAGGCCACTGACCCGCAAGAAGCCCTCGACGCCATTGCTGCGGACAATCCCGGAACGGGCATCGCCGTGGCCGGTGGGGGAGGAGTATTCGCTGCTGGCATGACGGATCCCGTTGCCGCGTGGTCAACCGCGAAGGTTCCCCTCGCCATCGCCGCTGAGCACGCCGGGGTAGCGGAAGAAGGCACTGTCACCCAGGCAATTACATACTCCGACAATGCTGCTGCTGACTCGTTATGGGAAGCCCTGGGCGGCGGACAGGAGGCAGCACAGGCCACGCAAGAAGTCATCGGTGGAACCTCGGTGCCCGCCACCCCGCCGCGCCCAGGGTTTAGTGCCGTTGGTCAAACGCAGTGGTCGGTAACGCAGCAAGCAGAGTTCGTGGCATCCCTTGGCTGTATGGACGGCGCGGAGCCAGTCCTCGCCGCCATGGGCCAGCCCGATCCCGCCCAGAGCTACGGCCTGGGCACCCTTGAGGGCGCCGTCAAGAAAGGTGGCTGGGGCCCAGCCGAAGATGGATCCTATGAAGCGCGTCAGATGGGCCTTGTGACCCTCGGCGGCCACACCGTTGCCGTGGCCATCTACGCCAGCGCCGACTCCGGGGACTACGGCGATGCCCAGCAGATGCTCACGCGCCTCGCCGCCCAGCTTGAGTCGGCTGAGGTCGAGTGGCCGGCAGCTGGCTGCCAGCAGGGAGCGGTGTAGCTACCGGCGCCATGCCCCTCGACCACGGCTGGACTTACTTTGGCCAGTAGACGTCAAAATCTCCGGTCTTGCCATCAATGTCGTAGTGCTCGCTATGGATGGTGAGTACCGAGCCGGTATCGGCACCACTCGTGGGATCGAGAATCGCAACGCTAAAGTCGGTCCCCTCACCCTTCGCTGGGCCAAAGGCAGCGCCGCTGGACCAGATGCCGCGGTAGAAGAGAGAATCCTTGCTCTCGCAGATGACAATGTGCGAATCATCATCCGCGCTAGCAGCGGCAAAGACCATTTCTTCGCCTTGCTGGCAGCGTGCCTCGGGAATATCTGACCAGCCAGCAGCAGTCAGTCCAGGCGGCACGTCGGCGGTATCAGCGGATTCCTGCGGCGCATCCTCGGAAGCGCTAGCTTTCCCACTTACATCGTCTTCCGAGGAATCGGAGCCGGACTCGGTTTCTGACTCCATCGTCATGGGAGCAGCGTCGGAGGATTGCCCGCTCGTTGGTACCTCCTGGCTGGTGGATCGCACGTCATTCCAAATGATGAAGCCAGAGATAGTCAACGCAATGAGGATGGCGATGGCACAAATAATTGGCACGTTGTTGCGCTGCTCAGAGGCAGTCGACGCCGGGAGAGCAGAAGCCGGGGTAGGGGTAGGGTGCTCGGAAAAAGAATTGTTGCCAAATCCTGGGGTGGTCATAGAGTCCTTGGAAAGACGATTGAGAACAACAGAAATCATAATCGTTGAGTCCGAACCACCATTATCCCAGGGGGAGTACCCTCCATTCGGGGGAGACGCGACACGGCAACATCATGAGACCTAGTGCATATGGTGCAATGGTGCGGTGACTAGTTCCTATTTCGTTCAGTGGCTAACCCAGCATAAGCGCTACACCACGGTGTACCTGCTGGGTGAAGGCGGCATGGGTCAAGTCTTTCACGCAACGGATCCAGATCTCTCCCGTGAGCTAGCGGTTAAGGTGCTGCTGGACGACGTCCGCGATGAAGCCTCCCGCGCTCGTTTCCACAACGAGATGAAGGCGCTTACCCGCATTGGTAGCCACCCGGGCGTGGTGCAGTTCTATTCCAAAGAATCGACGCCGCGTGGCGACGATGTCATGGTCATGGCGTTTATTAACGGTGGAACGCTGGCGCATGCGATTAAAGATCGCGCTCGTACTGGCCAAGGATTCACCGTGAAGGAGGTCGTGTACTACCTCACGCCGATTGCCTCAGCCTTGGACTATATGCATCATGAGCTGCATCCCGGATGGGTGCATCGCGATGTTAAGCCCGCAAATATCCTACTCAGGAAGAATCCCGGTAGCCTTCCGCCGGCTGTGCTTTCAGATTTTGGCATCAGCATTGAGGAAGGGCAGTCACGCCTGACCAAAATTGGGCACATCGTGGGAACGGAGAAGTATCTAGCGCCGGAGAATAAAGGTCATGCTTACGGCGATGATGATTTGTCTGCGCGTGCCGACGACTACTCTTTGGCGCTCATCGCTTTCGAAATGCTCACGCTCCATCACCTCAAGGACACGATGCCACGCAGCGAGTGGCGTAGTGAGCGCCGCCTTCCAGACCTATCGAGTGCGGCTTTTTCAGATGTACTAGCCCCCGACACCGCTGCAGTGGCTAGCCAGGTACAAGATGTGCTGAGTAAGGCCCTCGATAGTGTGCCTATGCAGCGCTATGCCACAGCAGAAGAGTTCATTCAAGCACTGGAGAAGATATCAAGCACTTCTTCATCTAACGTGCCCCAGAATTCGACCACGGCACATCGGGAACCGCGCTCGGAGCAAGCATCACCTTCGGCGCCTACGCAGAAGTGGCCAGAGCCCCCGCAGCCCACCGAAAACATGCGGCCTACTGGATTCGTGGCACCCGCAAATCCCATTTCCACAACCGCGCATGTGCGGCCATCAACTCCCGTGACTCCGCCAAGTCCCGTAGCCCGGAGACAGTCGGGGGGTTCTTTGGCACTGAGCTCAGCGCCGAAGAAAGATAACGGCAACGCCCTAATCATCACCGCAACAGTCGTGGTCATCATCCTTATTTTCCTGGTGACCTGGGCAATCGTGGCATAAAAGGAAGTGTCCTAGAAGCTGGGTGGAAGTTCCCGCTACACTGAAGGACAATTTTTGCGGTACAACTTTCGCGTTGTGTCCGGAGTGTTTTTAACGGAGGTGACTATGAACACGCAACAGACACCCCAGCCGCAGCAGGTGGCACGGGGCCCGAGGCTGCGTATCGATGACCTGATCGGCGGCGTGAGGATTGTCGCACCAGGAGAAGAAGTTATCGTCGGCCGCGCAGGTGATTTCCGCGTGGGCGAGGGAGACCTTACCCTTCACCGCCACCTCTTCCAACTGTGGTACGGCGGGCAGGGATGGATGATCAGCAACATTGGTAGCCACATCCCGTTGCGCATCGAGCTACGTGGAGTCAAGGGGTTCTCCCGTATCGACCTTGGACCGCGAGCAGTGGCTGCGGTTCCACCAGGACCGTCTCGAATTACATTTGAGACTCCGGAATGCCCCTATGAGCTGTACATCGACGTCGAGAACTCCAATGTTGCGCGGCGTACAAGGCGCGAGCAGGAGATGGAGGAGGAGCGTACCCGCACCCGGCATGTGCCCAATGATGAGCAGGAAGAGCTGTTGCGCCAGCTAGCCAGCTACCTTAAAAAGCCAGGCTCGTCAGACGCTGATATCCCTTCAGTGCGCGAGATCTCCGATGCCCTCGAATGGACAGAAAAGAAGACGAACCACAAGATGGATCGCCTCGTCGACAGCCTCAAAGCGGATGGAGAGAAAGTCTATAAACCCTATAAGACGTTCTTGGCGCACTACGCCATCCGCCACGGACGCTAAAAGCGGCCTAAGACCGTTGGGGTTTAGGCGCTGGGGCTTTGGACTGCTGGGGCCGCGCTAGCGCGTGGCCTTCTTGCGGTCCGCGGCGGCAGCGGCGGCCGAGGAGATGGAGTCGTTACGGTTCTTGAGCAGCTCCAGAGTCGTTGCCTCTGCATTGTCCGGGGGAGTGGCGCCGAGGACGGCCAAGGCGGCGTCGGCAAGCATGGCGGATTGCTCCGGTACCCGCTGCGCGGCATCAAACGGCGCGGTGCCGTTGTTGGGGCGCATCTCAATAACTGACAGTGCGATATGGAAGGGCAGCTCGATGCGCGGGTCATCCGTGCCCACAAGGCCGGCGGCGGCGGAACGGAAATGTTCCTTCAGGCGGTCACGCTGCACGTGGTACTCACCAAATTCGGGGGAATTAGCCACCGGCAGCTGGTACAGGCGGCCTACGTTCCACGCAGAGGTCAGCAGCAGACGGGACTCCGCAGCAACGAGGGACCACAGGCGTTGCGCTGGCGCCGCATCGGAGGCGGCGAGCTCTTCTGCGAGCTCAAGAGAAGGCTCAATAGTGGAGTTCAGCAGAGTAAGGAAAATATCCGTCTTGGACGGGAAGTGATAGTACAGCGAAGCCTGACGGATACCTACGGCATCGGCAATCTGGTGCGTGGAAGTCGTGGCGAAACCCTGTGTGGTGAACAGCTCGGATGAGGCGTCGAGGATTTCCTCGCGCGCGGTGTTGCCCCGGCGGCGCGGGCTATTCTTACGCGGCCTGCCAACGGTACCTGCCATCAGGCGGACTCCCTTCGGTGAGCGTCACTCATTAATTATTTTCAGCTTAACTATCGTACTCCCTACAGCGGGAAGCAGTGAATTCACTACCCAGCTATACTGCCTACCACCCTACCGTGCCGTGCCACAATGGCTTCCACAGTTGCAGAAACCGTTCGGCACGCGGAACCATAAGCGGTGCGATCCAATGGGGGAAGGTCACCAAGGGCGACGCTGTGCTTGTCGACGCCCTCGTACCAGCGCCCCAACTCCAGCGCCATGCCCGTGCCCCACGCTAGGCTCAGGCCTTCGGCCTCACTGGCGGTGAGCAGTTCGCGCTCGACACCAATAGCCAAACGGTCCGGTGTCGGGCGCGGGGCCGGGGCAGCCCAGCGCGCAATGGCTGACACGGGAGCTAGCAACGTGGCACGGATGGCGACGTCTGCGGCGCGGTCAGGCAACCCATCAACGAGAGTGAGCGGGGCTGGGCGCTTCGCCAAGGCATCGGCGTACAGTTCCTCTTCACCGCCATGACCCACGGGTAATCCAGCATCGGCGCGCGCGGACGTGGTTTCCTCCACCGCAGAACACTTCAGCCCGGCCTCAGTAATGACACCTTCGAGCTGCTCATCCTCACCGAGCCACGTGATGCGCATAGAAGGGAGCAAATCGCCGCGAGCAGCTGGCCCGGTCAGGCGCACTGGGCTGGAGAGGCCCGGAGACCGCACGAGATCTGTCACGATGCGGGAAAACCAGGCTGCGAGTTCGAGGCTATCGGCGCGGTGCGCTGTGGCATTACGCAGGAGGTCCTGTGCCTCTTCCAAAAGGCCGCGGGCATGCGCGGGGGAGTGGCAGTGGGCAGCTAGCTCGCTCAGATCAGTCAACGACTCGTGCAGCGACATGAGGTTCAACGCCCCTTTCGGTCAGGGTGATTCTTGTCTTCAATGTAGCAGCACAAGGGGCACGAGCAGCGCGGTGGGTGGTCTGAGTTAGGTGTGCGGCTGCGGGCGGAAGCGAAGAAAACGACAATCGCCGCCCCAGTTCCTCCATATGAGAAACGAGGCGGCGATTGAGAAGCTCTTTTGTCCTGTCCTAGTGAGTCACGAGTACAGCGGCAAAAGTGCGCTGTTGAAACCAGCTAGTGTTTAGCGGGACGTGAACGGCAGGAGAGCCATTTCGCGTGCGTTCTTGACGGCAGTAGCAACCTGACGCTGCTGCTGCGGGGTCAGACCGGTGACGCGACGGGAGCGGATCTTGCCACGATCGGAGATGAACAGACGCAGGGTCTTGATCTCCTTGTAGTCAACCTGCTCGATGCCTTCAGCCTTGAGCGGGTTCTTCTTCGGGCGGCGGGTCTGCTCCATACGGAACTTCTTGTGGTTATTACGCTTGACAGCCATTGTGTGGTTACCCCTTTACCAGCTGGACTTGCGAACGCCCGGCAGCTCACCACGGTGAGCCATGCCGCGCATACGGACACGGGACAGACCGAACTTGCGGAGGTAACCGCGCGGGCGGCCATCGGCGGCGTCGCGGTTACGGACGCGGACGCGGGCGGCGTCGCGCGGCTGACGGTTCAGCTCGAACTGCGCCTCGAGGCGCTCGTCGTCCGGGGTGTTCGGGTTCTTGATGATTGCCTTGAGCTCAGCGCGACGCTCCGCGTAGCGGGCGACGATTTCCTTGCGCTGCTCGTTCTTGGCGATCTTAGACTTCTTAGCCATAGATTATCGCTCCTCGCGGAATTCGACGTGCTTGCGGACAATCGGATCGAACTTCTTGAGAGTGATGCGATCCGGGTTGTTGCGCTTGTTCTTGCGGGTCACGTAGGTGTAGCCGGTGCCCGCGGTGGACTTCAGTTTGATGATTGGACGGATATCATTACGTGCCATCGTTAGATCTTCTCCCCACGTGCGCGAATCTTGGCCACAACGGACTCGATGCCGTCACGGTCGATGATCTTCATGCCCTTGGTGGAAACAGTCAGGGTGATGGTACGGCCCTCGGAGGGCAGGTAGTACCGACGACGCTGCACGTTGGGGTTCCAACGGCGCGAGGTGCGGCGGTGCGAGTGCGAGACCTGCTTGCCGAATTCCGGCTTGCGGCCCGTTACCTGGCAAATAGCCGACATGGGTCTTCTTTCTCCTAGCCGCCCACATCGAAAGCGACTAACGGAGTGCCTAATCCGCGGTGAGGCGCGGCGCTCGAAAAGTGAGGTTGAGCAGGAGGCATAATTCCGTTGAACACCAGTTGATGAGGGCGTAAAACGATTACTTTGACAACAGCAAGGGGAAATCTTACATGCCAGCCAGCTCAGAACCTAATCGCTGATCAGTGCCGCGGAGATACCTGCTGGGGAATTGCAGGGTGGATAACGCCATTATAGAGGTAAGGGAGTAAGCGGCTACGCGCCGATTTAGGTTTTAGGGCCGGTGGCCTGTAGGATATTCCGAGTTGTCGGCGCAAGCCGCACAGTTTGTAAGCATTGAGACCCAACTCGGGCACGATCCTTACGCGCACAGTTGAATATCGTCAGCGCAGCAACTCAAGCAATGCGCAGGCCATGTTCCTATCGTGCGGAGAGAGGGAACCGACCCGTAGTTCAACCCTGAGGGAATCGACATATGAAGAAAGATATCCACCCGGATTACCACCCGGTGGTCTTCAAGGACGCCGGTACCGGCCACTCCTTCCTGACCAAGTCCACCGCTACCTCCGACCGCACCGTTGAGTGGGAAGACGGCAACGAGTACCCGCTCATCGTCGTTGACGTGACTGCTGAGTCCCATCCGTTCTGGACCGGTGCACAGCGCGTCATGGATACCGCTGGTCGTGTTGAGAAGTTCAACCAGCGCTTCGGCGCAATGGCTCGCCGCAAGAAGAAGAACGCGTAAGGAGGATAGGAAAAGATGGCAACTCCTAAGTTTAAGAAGTCCCGCGCGAATACCCACTCTCGCCGTTCCCAGTGGAAGGCCGACAACGTCGCCCTCCAGGAAGTCACCATTGACGGCCAGACCGTTCGCATCCCGCGTCGTCTGGTGAAGGCTGCCAAGCTCGGCCTCATCGACGTCGAGCAGTTCTAAGGTATTAAGCCTGCTGCGTGACTAGCATCCCCGGAGCATTCATTCATCCTGAGTGAATGTCCGGGGATTTTTGCTTCTTTTACTCGCCTTTCCTCTCTTACTACCGATGTTAACGTCCGTGCAATGGAAGAGGATGTGACTTTTTCCCTTAAGGGGGGATTTAAGGGGGCGAAAAAATTCTCTTCGCTTCGTGAAAATGCCCTTCATAAGTCATAATTGGCTCTATGAAGATTCTAGTCGTGGATGATGAGCAAGCCGTACGCGAATCGCTTCGCCGATCCTTGAAGTTCAATGGCTACGATGTAGCGTTGGCTGCCGATGGTGTACAGGCTGTTGAGGCAGTGCACCGGGATAACCCTGAATTGCTCATCCTCGACGTCATGATGCCGAACATGGACGGCCTTGAGGTGTGCCGCACTCTGCGCAGTGAAGGCTGGGACCGTCCAATCCTCGTGTTGACCGCTCGCGATGGCGTTTCTGACCGTGTCGCCGGCCTTGACGCAGGCGCCGATGATTACCTGCCCAAGCCTTTCGCGCTGGAGGAGCTCCTTGCCCGAGTGCGTTCCTTGGTACGCCGTGCGGCAGCTGACTCCATTGGCTCCAAGCAGCCGGTCGAGACTCAGCTGAGCTTTGAGGACCTGAAACTCGATGCTGATACACGTGAGGTAACTCGTGGCAGCCGTCAGATTTCTCTGACCCGCACGGAGTTCGCTCTGTTGCATCTGCTGATGGAGAACCCCCGCAAGGTGCTTTCCCGCAACACCATCCTCGAAGAGGTGTGGGGTTACGATTTCCCGACCTCGGGCAATGCGCTGGAAGTCTACATTGGTTACCTGCGTAAGAAGACTGAAGAAGATGGCGAACCCCGACTCATCCATACCGTGCGTGGCGTGGGCTACGTGATGAGGGAGGCCACCGCGTGATTCTCCGAAGGCCCGCGCCTCCCGCGGTGCCTTCTGAAGCTTCATCGGCTACCACTGAGGTAGCCATGACACCCGGTCGCGGGTGGGCTTCACGGGCGTCACTGCGATGGCGCCTTTCTCTCGTTACCGGTGTCGTAGTAGCCGTCTCTGTGGCGGTCACGACGTTGGTGACGTACTGGTTGGTAGCAGTGTCGATGACCGCCAGCGTGGACAAGCACATGGACCAGCAGGCCGGTGTGTTGATTCGCCAGGCCCAGGACCCGAGCTTTGTCGACAACATTGACCAGGTGATCGCGTCATTCAAGTTCTATAACCCTGACACGCGGGTGTCTATCTCCCCGGCATCGGAAACCTTTGCGTATGGCGATGCGCTTCCAGTTGGCGGCGATTTTAAGCGTGATGGTGACACTACGGAGACTTCCATCCGTACGGTGGGCGGCGAGCGTGTCTTGGCCAGGATTCATGATGGCGGGGCCGCAGTGGTGTTGGCGCAAGACCTAAAGCCTACCGAAGAGTTGATCTCTGCTGTTGGCTCCGCCTTGCTCATGATTGTGGCCTTCGGTGTATTGTTGGCCATTTTTGCCGGCATGGTGGTGTCGAAGACAGGCATGCAGCCGATTGCACGCCTCAAGCGCGCCGTGGATTACGTCACCCAGACCAACGACCTGCGCCCGATTGAAGTTGTGAGCAACGATGAGATGGCGCAGCTGACGGTGTCCTTCAACCGAATGCTGAGTGCCCTCCGGCACGCACGTGTGCAGCAGTCCCAGTTTGTCGCGGATGCCGGCCATGAGCTTAAGACCCCGCTGACCTCGATGCGTACCAACATCGAGTTGCTCATGATGCTGAACAAGTCTGGTGGCGGCTTCGGCATTAGCGACGAAGATCGCCGTGACCTTGAAGAAGACGTGATGGCGCAGATGTCAGAGCTCTCCACGCTTATTGGTGACCTCGTGGACCTTGCCCGCGAGGATGCGACGGAGAAGGAGCCAGAACCAGTCGAACTTCATGAGGTTCTGGAAAACTCCCTCAACCGTGCTCGCCGTCGCCGCCCAGACGTTGACTTCCGTGTGCGCTTTATCCCGTGGGGGCTTGACGGTGACCCCTTCGCCTTGGGGCGCGCCACGCTCAACCTCATGGACAACGCCGCTAAATGGTCCCCGCCCACCGGCACGGTACGCGTATCCATGCGCCAGGTGGCAGAGGATAAGGTGTGTTTGCGTGTCGACGACTCCGGTCCAGGTATTGCTCCGGAAGAGCGCGAAAAGGTCTTTGAACGCTTTTATCGCTCCGCGGAGGCTCGCTCGATGCCGGGTTCCGGTTTGGGCTTGGCCATCGTCAAGGCCGTTGTTGAGCGCCACAATGGCGTCATCACCATCAAGGAATCCGCTGATGGCGGTACACGTATGGAGGTCATTTTGCCCGGCTATCCGGTCGAGGGCGATGCCATGGTGGATGGCCTCGAAGAGCAGCCCAATGAATTTCAGGCAGCGAACTCTGCTGACCGTGGTCAGATCTTCGCGGAGCGCTGGTTCAACCAAGGCTAGTTTGGGTGTTCCATCCCAGTTCATTGCACACAGGAAATGTTCAGCATCTCGTAGCAGAAAAGCAGTGCAGCTACAGATCTACGCCAGCACAGTAGGGCACACTAGATGGCATGAACATGAGGAACTCAAACATGGATAACTCGCAGGATCCCCGCCGCACTCACGCGGGAAGCGAGTCTACTGGTTGGAACCAGCCCCGCACTGATGCTCAAGGCGCACAAGGCTCCAACGGTTTTGGTAACCGTCCGAGTGGCGGCCACCACATGAACCAGATGAACCAGGGCGCAACGGGAGCTCCGTCCTCGCCAGCATCCCGCACCCCCCAGGCCCCGTACAGTGGCCAGACACCCGCCAACAACCAGGGGCCGTACAACGGCGGCACCTATGGCTTTGGCGGACAGCGTCCCCAGACCCAGCAACCTTACGCTGGTCGCGGTTTCGAGACTCCTCAGTCGACGCTTCAGAACGAGCAAGCATCTGAGAACCAGCAAGCATCTGGTGTACACATTGTGCCGAATGAGCAGCAAGATAAGCCCAAGCGCAAGATGGGATTGGGCACGGCACTGGCGATGATGCTCGTGGGAGCAGTGGCAGTCGGAGGTGTCACCGGCGCTGTCGTGGGTGCGATGGGCACTAATGGCGACTCCACCTCAACCGTCAACGAGGTTCTGCAAAATCAGCCGGTGGCCAACAGTACCGGCAAAGAACCTGCAGCAGGTTCAGTGGAGGACGTCGCATCGAAGGTACTACCTGCAGTGGTATCCATCTTCAGTATCACTCGTTCAGGTGGTGCTGAAGGTTCTGGCTCTATCATTTCCCCGGACGGCTACGTATTGACTAACCACCACGTGGTTGCCGGTGCTGACCAAGGCGGACGCCTTGAGGTCACGATGAATGACGGTTCACACCACACCGCGACTTTTGTGGCGTCGGATGCAACGACGGACGTTGCGGTCATTAAGATTGATGACGCCAAGGATCTTCCTTTCCTGCAGTTTGGTGATTCCGACTCAGCAGCTGTGGGTCAGGAAGTCGTGGCAGTGGGTTCCCCGCTGGGACTCAATGCAACGGTGACGTCTGGCATCGTCTCAGCGAAGAACCGTCCGGTGCGTGCTTCACAGGAGGGCGGTGAGTCATCGCTTATCGACGCCATCCAGACCGACGCCGCGGTCAACCCCGGCAACTCAGGTGGTCCATTGGTGGACATGGAAGGCAACATCATCGGTATGAACTCGATGATTGCCTCGCTGTCGGGTGGTACGGGTTCAGAAGGCGGTTCTATCGGTCTGGGCTTTGCCATCCCGTCAAACTTTGCCAAGCGTATGGCCGATGAGCTTATTAACAATGGCAAAGTGAAGCACCCCACTTTGGGTGTGAAGGTACGTGCACAAAGCGATGTCTATGGCGCTGAAATCGTTGAGGTTGACCCCGATAGTCCAGCGGATAAGGCGGGGCTGAAGTCAGGCGATGTTGTCACTCGTGTCGATGACCGTCTCATTGAGAGTTCTGATTCCCTCATCGCGGCAACACGCTCGCAGGAATTTGGTGCGACCGTCACTCTTGAGGTGACGAGCCGAGACGGTGAAGATTCGCGAAAGGTAGAGGTAACGCTGGCGAGCGAGTAAGTTTACAGATAACCGCGCGGCCTAGAAGCCTCTGTTCCTCTAGGCCGCGTAGCGACCACCAGACGCCCGACATAGAGACGACGCAAAACAACACCGAGACGACACTAAGCCTTCGGTCTTAAGGAGACACCGCCTTGGCAGAGACAACCGACACCACAGACTTGCTGGGACGCGACGCCCCCCACGAGTTGGATGACGTCAACGAACCCGATGATGCGTTCCTTTTCGCCAGTGAACAAGAACAGAGCCTCCAGGCGCCGCGCCGCGCGCTTATCGTCATCGTTACGGACCATCCGGATGACACTGCACAAGATACTTCCCGCTTGGCAGGTGAGCTGCTGGCGGAAGCCAATTTCACCGTCGATGGTGCGGTGATTGTTCGCTCGAAGAAATCCAAGATTCGCCAGGCCATTGAGACTGGTGTTGTCGGTGGAGTGGATCTTGTCCTCACGATTGGCGGTACCGGCGTGGGCCCGCGTGATAAGACTCCGGAAGCTACTCGGGCGGTGTTGGACCAGATGGTCCCCGGAATTGCACAGGCACTGCGTTCCTCCGGCCAGGCCTGTGGAGCAGTGGATGCGTGTACGTCCCGCGGAATCTCTGGTGTGTCTGGCTCCACCGTAATTGTGAATGTGGCCTCCTCTCGCGCCGCTGTGCGCGACGGTATGGCCACGCTGACCCCGTTGGTGCACCACCTTGTTGACCAGCTCCAGAAGTCAAGCGTCTAATGGCACAATCTGAGCAGCGTCCTGCGCGCCGTCGCCGTCGCGCGCAGCGCCCGTCCACTGCGGAGAATTATGACCGCAGTTTTGATGCCCCCACCGCAGGTGCTCGTACTACCGAGAGCGATGGGGGAGAAGATGAACTACGAAGTGTCTCCTTCGATGAAGCGGCGGCCGTGGGCGGCGATGACGATCCCACCGGGGAAGCTTTTTACCGCGAGAATATGCCGCCACACTTTGGTTCCACTCAATAGGGGGCTAGAGGGGCAAGGGACACAAGAGTTACAAGCTCAGAGAAGGCTGCTGCCCTAGGAAGCAGAAGAGGGCCAGCCCCTTCGCGGAGAAAGAGCCGGCCCTACAACAAGCTTGAAAGCTTGTGAACGGTCGAACCTACTTGGTGGTCGTGGTGGTGCCACCATTCTCAGCAGCGAGAAGGTCGCGGATCTCGCTCAGCAGCTGCTCGGTGGTCGGGGCAGCTTCCTCCGGGTCCACACCCTGGCGGCGCTTAGCGCGCTCGGTCAGAGCGTTCATCGGAGCAACGATGCCGAAGTAGACCACAGCAGCGATGATGAGGAAGTTGATGGCGGCGGTGATCACTGCACCGAAATCGAGAAAGGTGTCTGGGTTGTCAGTGATAGCGAAGCCGAGGGCACCCATGTCTGCAGAACCGAAAGAGTTGATGAGCGGCTGGATGAGGTGATCCGTCACGGCGGTGACAATGGCGGTGAAGGCAGAACCGATGATGACTGCTACGGCCAGTTCGATGACGTTGCCGCGCATGATGAAATCTTTAAAGCCCTTGAGCATGGAAATGTCCTTATCTGCTATAGCCTCGCGCCTCACTGAGGCGCTCGAACGCAGGGCGATCGGTGCGGCAGTGGGCAAACGCTAGGGGGAAGCGAGGCTGAGTGGAAAACTACTGTGTGTTGAGAGGCCACGTGGCGGCGCGGTGCCGGCAGCAGCGTCTGCGCTGTTGGGCTGTGGCGCCTGGGTGGACAGAGCTACCGTAGTCTGATTGTGGTGATGCCAGCAAGATGTAGAGACAGCGGCGCACCTAAACGAGCTGATTATCACAGTTGAGGTCAGCTGTGTGCTCGGTCGCCCACAATGACGACCGTAAGCGGCTGAGCTAGGGAGGCCGCCGCGACGGCTTCGGCAGCATCAGCTGGTAGCGCAACGAGCAATGTGCGTCCCCGCGCGCCGTCATCACTTGTGCCAACGGAAATTACACGGGCACCGCTAGCGATAGTTGAACCATGTATAGCCGAATGTTCAAAGTCCAGCGTTTCTTCCTCGCCGGTGCTTCCGCCAACGATATTGACTGTATCGCCGTGGTGCAGGTTGGAGGCAATCTCGGGTTCAGCCAATGTGAGTGGGATGAGATGGGCATCCTCCATGCCGAAGTTTGCGATGAGGTCTGAGCTCAGTAGGCGCGTCGTCGTGAGAATCTCTCCTGGACTGGCAGATGCTAGGAGCACTCGGCCCACGACGTCATCTGGGGTGCCGCCCACAGCAGTGGCGGGAAGTAGGGAGGAAGGGACGCGAGCCAGGGAGACATCATTACGGGTGAGTTTCTCACCTGCGCTGACCTCTCGAGCCATGACAATGGCGCGGGGCTGCTCACGCGTTGAAGCCACAGCGCTGAGGCCAGCGGCCACGAGCAGGACGCAGGCCAGTACGCGGCGCAGGAGCACGCTGCGTCGGTGGCCTGGTGTGCGTAGAAGCTGGAGAAGGTCCATGCCTTCTTAGACTGGGATTAGCACCAGTCGGTTCCCAGAGCGCTATTCCCAGAGCTCTATATCCAGTGCATCTCGCGCTCGGTAAGGATGCCGTCCACAGGGCGATCATGCTTCTCAAAAGGAACCTCGCGAACCTCTGTGGAGTGCACGAGCGCGACAACCGGTGGGTGCCCAGTGGGAAGCGGGCTGAGGGCGCGGTCGTAGTAGCCGGCACCTTTACCGAGTCGCATGCCGGAGGGGCTCACAGCCATGGCCGGTGCCAGGATGAGATCCACCGTAGCCAGAATCGCACTTGAGTGGCGCTCGCCTTGGGGCTCCGCAATGCCAAGCGCGCCGGGACGCATGGAGTCTGGGCCGTCGTACCGCGTCCACAGCAGTAGGCCTTTCGGCGCGGAGATGGGCAGATATACCTCCGCGCAGGCAGCCTTGATAGTCTCCACAAACTCGGAGCCACCGGGCTCAGTTCCCAGTGGATAGTAAGCCGCGACGGTCATTTCGGGAGTCAGCAGGGCGCGTACCCCTTTACACCAGGCTTTATTATCCTCAGCGCGCTGCTCGGCACTACGTGTGCGTCGGGCATGGAGAAGCTGAGCTCTGAGAGTATCCTTAGCGGAAGTTGTCATGGATATAAATCATAGAATGGTTGCGTAGCGCAGTGCAGTGACACGGAGGGTGCATTGTAAACTGGAATCTATGGCTATTGCACATGAGGATTCCCCGACGGGAATCGCCACGGTTGTTGTTCCCGCTGCCGGCATGGGCACCCGCTTTCTGCCCGCCACTAAGACTGTGCCGAAGGAGCTGCTCCCCGTCGTTGATACGCCGGGTATTGAGCTGATCGCGGAGGAAGCCGCGTCCGTCGGCGCCCAGCGCCTGGCTGTTATCACCGCACCGAACAAACAGGAAGTGATGCGTCACTTCGAGGAGTTTCCTGAACTCGTCGATACACTTGATGCTCGCGGTAAAGACGAGCAGGTAGGAAAGGTTAAGCGCGCTGCCCAACTAATTCACCCCATTTCCGTCCCTCAGGAAAAGCCGCTGGGTTTGGGACACGCGGTGGGGCTGGCAGAATCCGTTTTGGATGATGACGAGGAGTACTTCGCCGTCATGCTGCCGGATGACATTGTTCTGCCTGCCACCGTCATGGGGGAGATGGCACGCGTGCGAGCTGCACTAGGCGGCAGCGTGCTGTGTGCTTTCGAGGTCTCCCGCGAAGAGACCTTTAATTACGGCGTCTTTGATGTGGAAGACACCAATGTCCCGGGAGTCAAGAAGGTTGTCGGCATGGTGGAAAAGCCCGACCCCGAGGACGCGCCGTCGAATCTCGTGGCAACTGGCCGCTATCTGCTCGACCGCAAGATTTTTGATGCTTTGCGCCGCATTAAGCCCGGTAAGGGTGGCGAGCTGCAGCTCACGGATGCTATCGAGCTGCTTATCACCGAAGGTCACCCGGTTCACGTCGTGGTACACCAAGGCAAGCGCCATGACTTGGGTAACCCAGGCGGCTATATCCCAGCTAACGTTGATTTTGGTCTACGAGATGAGAAGTACGGTCCGGCGCTGTACAAGGCGATTAAGCAGATCCTGGATGAGTACGAGGCAGAGAACGGCCTGAAGGGTTAGCCTCTGCACATTATGATTTAGTCCATCCCTGAAGAGCCCACAGCAAAGGTAGGCGGTATATGCGTTCGGTCGATGACCAGATGGCATTCATTCTTGATGCAGCGGTGACTCCAGAACCGGTGCGCATCGCTATCGCGAATGCTCTGGGCCTCAAATGCGCCGAGGAGGTGCAGGCCAACCAACCATTGCCGGGATTTCCGCAGGCAGCGATTGACGGCTATGCTGTTCGTGCCGTCGACGTGGGAGGCGAACGAGCACTCAAGGCCCGCTCGCGACCGTCTGAGGAGGACGCCGATGGCTCTGCTACGGAGCCAGAGATCGAGCGCTCGCTGCCTGTGGTCGGCGAGGTACCTGCAGGCTCCCGCCAGCCGCTACGCCTGCAGCCCAAGCAGGCGGTTCGTGTCTATACGGGTGCACCGTTGCCGACGTTGGCTGACGCCGTCCTTCCACTCGAATGGTCTGACCGCGGACGCAAGCGCGTCACCTCACATCGTCCAGTGCGTTCGGGTGATTTCGTGCGCCGAGTAGGCGATGATATACAGCCGGGTGACGTGGCGGTGTCGTCGGGAACCATCCTGGGGCCAGCACAGATTGGATTGCTCGCCGCAGTGGGCCGTTCCAAGGTTCTGGCTTATCCGCGCCCGCGCGTGACCATCGTGTCCTACGGCAAAGAGCTCGTCGACATTGATCGCGAACCTGGCCTAGGCCAAGTCTTCGACGTCAACTCCTATTCGTTGGCGGCTGCCGCGAAAGAGGCAGGAGCTGACGTACAGCGCGTGGGTATTGCGGCAGGCGAACCGCGCCGCGTGCGCGAAGCCCTAGAGACTTATCTGGCGCGCAGCGAAGTCCTAGTCATTTCAGGTGCCGTGGGCGGTGCCGGCGCGGAGGAGATCCGTGAGGTCCTAGATGAGCTGGGTGATGTCGATACCTCTCGCGTCGCAATGCACCCAGGCTCAGTTCAGGGCTTTGGCCTTTTGGGTGAGGAGCGCATTCCTACCTTCTTGTTGCCTTCAAATCCGGTCTCGGCTCTCGTCATTTTTGAAGTGTTCGTTCGCCCACTCATCAAGCTGTCACTGGGCAAACGTTCTGGTCAGCGCCGCGTGGTACGAGCACGCGTACTTAACCATGTGGAATCCCGCCCCGGCCGTCGTGGATTTATTCGTGCACGTCTTATGCGAGATGCGGAAACGTCAGATTACCTGGTGGAAGGCCTCGGCGGTGCCACGGGCGCGCCGGCCCATTTGCTCGCCGGCTTGTCCGAGGCCAACGCCATGATTCGTATTCCCGAGGACGTGACGGAGATTCGCCCGGGCGATGTCGTTGACGTCATGTTCCTAACCCAACGCAGCTAGGACCATGCTCGATCCATTTGGAACCGCCGCTGGGCGGCTGTCGAGCCCTGCCAGCGGCGCGGTCAATCCTGACCACCCTGGCTGGCCGGAGGCCACGCCGTCACTAAGAATGCGGGGCACCACGGCTTTCCCTCAGGGCTTGAACGTTCGGCTGCGTCCATTGCTGCGCAGCGACGGTAGCGCGTGGCGTCAGCAGCGCATTGAGGACCGTGATTTTCTCAAGCCTGTGGAACCAACGCTTCCGACAGAGTGGACCTCCGCGCACTCCCAGTCCGCCTGGTGGAACCATCTGATGTTCTTGCGTGAATCGGCACGCTCAGGGACGGTCGTTCCCCTCGTCATTGAGGTCGATGGTCATTTTCGTGGCCAGCTGACCTTAGGCAATATTCAGCACGGCGGGGTCAGTGAATGTTGGATTGGCTACTGGGTGCATTCGGGTGTACACCGCGCCGGCATCGCTACCGCCGCCTGTGCCTTGGGGGTGGATCATGCTTTTTACCGTGTTGGCTTGCACCGCGTCACCGCGACGTACCTCCCAGAAAATCCTGCCTCCGGCAAAGTGCTGCACAATAACGGCTTCCGAGATGAAGGTTTTCTGCGCCGCAATCTCCATATTGACGGTGCGTGGCGTGATCATCACTTCTTGGCGCTTAACCGGGAAGACTTTGCGTCCAGCGCTGTGGAGCGTCTTAGGGCTGCCGGCCGAGTTGTCTAAAGCTTAACTACCTCTGCTTTCACATAAGTCACAACCTTGTAATTTTGTGGCTGACAATGCCCGAAGTGGGCCCGTAGGCGGCTAGAGTGGGGGCCTAGTTGTACTCCCTTTTCGTCGACCCTGGAAAGTGGGACCCTTCCTCATGATGACCACTGTGCCTATCATCCTCGTCATTGTGGTGTGGCTTTTCATCCTCGCCCCTTGGCTGCTGCGCTCCCAGCGCCCAATGAGCCACACTGGTGAGGCATTCGAAGAGACCCGTGTGCTTTTTGAGGGCGATTCCGGTTCGGTTCCCGGGCGCCGCAAGCCCCGACTCAGCAAAGAAGATGTGCGCCCGAGCAGCTACAGTGCAGCCGACGACGCAGACGCTGATTATGAGCTAGTGATTGCTGATGATCCCGCTGCGGATCACACCCACTTCGCTGAGCCTTCCCACGGGGAGGCGGATGATGCTGATGCTGTTGCCGCGACTATCGACGGTGAAGTTGTCGAAGCAGCCTCTGAGTCTGACACAGTGTCTGAAGATGGCATCGAAAGTAACGCGGGCGCAGATGCTGCGCAGGTGCAGGCGGTGCCTGCTAGCGCTGCGAAGTCTGACACGCAAACCGACGACGGAGATGACGACGATGCCGTAATCGTGGATGAGGAACGTGTAGAAGACGCAGAGGGTGCTGAGAACGACGCTGACCACGTTGACGCTTCTGCGGCCGAGGTTTTCACAGTTCCAGCTAATGCTTCCGTGGCTGAGGACGCTTACGCACACGATGAAACTTACACTTCACCGGTGGACCTTCTGTACCCAGGCGCTATCGATGCGTCGGATAGCGCAGACGTGGCCATTGGTGCGAACGCAGCGGCCGATTCTGACGGCGCTGTGGAGGCCGGGGAATCGGACGCCGCTGAGTCTGGCGTTGCCCTACCCATGAGCGAGACCATCACGGCGGACTCGGACTCGGACGTTGACGAGCAGCCGACCAGTGACTCCGATACTGAACTGTCTGCGGAAGAGCTTGCTTTCGCACAACGCCGCCTCGGACGTGGCGGCTGGGACCCCGTCAAGGAGAAGGAAGCCTCGGCGACTCGCTATCAGCGCCGCCAGCGCACGCTCATTGGCTTGGCCATCGCCGTGGTAGCCACTGTGTGCCTCGGCATCGTGGTGGGTGGATGGACCTGGTGGTTCGCCGGCATTACGGGTGCCATTACCTTTATCTACTTGGTAGCTTTGCGTTCCCAGGTGCGCCGTGAACAAGAGCTGTTGCGTCGCCGTGTCTACCACCTGCGCCGCGCCCGCCTAGGAGTCCGTAACGCGGACAACCCGGCCGAATCCCTGCCACCGAACCTTCGCCGACCGGGCGCACTCGTCTTGGAAATCGACGATGAAAGCCCTGATTTCGACTACCTGCCGGTCTATGACGAGGACGATAGCGATGGTGGCTTTGACGGCCCACACAGCTCACCACGTCAACGCCGTGATGACCTCGCCGCCCGCCGCGTGGGTTAGTTCCACAAGCACTGGCGTCTCTAGCGCTGCGAGGTCCTCGGGGGGTGTCCGGGCGGCTGGCTAAGCCGGCCAGATTCCAGAGGTTCCGCGGCGGTGCGAGCCCACGAGGTGGGCATCGACCATGCCGATGGCCTCCATGAGAGAAAAGCACGTTACCGGGCCGACAAACTTGAAACCAGCTTTCTTGAGAGCCTTGGACATGTCTTGAGCTTCCTGCGTGTATTTGGGGATATCTTCCTCCCGCTCAGGTGCGATGGTCTCCTCTGGGAGGAAGCTCCATATAAACTCATCGAGCCCGCCTTCCTCGCGCAAGGCCACCGTGGCCTTGGCGTTGGTGAGCACAGAGGTAATCTTCAGCCGGTTGCGGATAATGCGCTCATTGTCCATGAGACGTTCAACTTCTTCGTCACCAAAGCTGGCGAGTAAATCCGCATCAAATCCAACAAAGGCCTCGCGAAAAGCCTCCCGCTTGCGCAACACAAGCTCCCAGCTCAATCCAGCTTGAAAGCCCTCGAGGCATAGGCGCTCCAGCAAGCCTGATTCTTCGTGGATGGGCATACCCCATTCCGTGTCGTAATAGTGTTTGAGGAGCGGTGAGGCCACTGCCCATGCAGGGCGGCCGAGGCCGTCTCCGTCGTACACCAGTCCCGTGTCATTCGTCATCTCTGTATTCGTCATCTCTGTAACAGTCATACCTTCTTAGACTGCGCACACCTCTCAACGGTTCCCGCTGGAGAGCTCTCGACTGTGGCGTTCTTCAAGCTCTAAGAGGAATTTCTTGGTTTCTGGGCCGCCACGGTAAGCGCCAATGTGACCGTCCGCGCGCACCACGCGGTGACAGGGAACTACGATGGGCAGCGGGTTGGTGGCGCAGGCACTACCCGCTGCACGTACCGCACCTTCGCTTCCCGCTGCCTGGGCTAGCTGGGCATACGTCCAGCGCGTGCCATAGGGAATGCTTCTTAGCGCATGCTGGGCGCGGCTGCGGAAGGTGAGTGGGGGAGTGGGGACGTCGACAAGCAGCTCAAAACTCTTTCGGTTCCCGGCGAAGTACTCGGCGAGTTGCCGGGAGGCGTCGTTGAGCACCGTCAACGCTGTGTCCTCACACTGATCGTTGTGGGCAAGCGCAGATTCCGTGGCATGAGTGGCTTTCGTGGCCGTGTTGAGGACCGGTTCCTCGGAAGAAAAATACACGTGGGACAAGCCCTGAGCGCTCGCGACGAGGGTAAGCGGGCCAACTGGTGAATCCACGGTGAGCCAAGTGCACATGGTGTGGGAGTCCTTTCGTGGGGCAGTGGGCATCCAGGGTAGTCTATGAAGCATGAATCGACCCGCCGTTCGCGATGCCGCACTGCTCATCCTCCGCGCAGTGCTGGGAATCATCTTTGTGGCACACGGCGTGGACAAAATGTTTTTTACCGGTATGGATGAAACCACCGGACAATTTTCTGCACTGGGCATTCCGCAGCCGCAGTTGTCGGCCTACTTGGCCAGCATCGCGGAAATGATTGGTGGGGCGGCCCTCGTCGTGGGGTTGCTCACCACGTTTGTGGCAGGTGCATTGGCCCTTCTTATGGCCTGTGCCCTGTATTTTGTCCACTTGGGCAATGGGCTCTTTAGCGCAGATGGCGGCATTGAATACCCGCTGGTTCTCATCGTGTCTCTGCTCATGATCGTCGTGTTCGGCTCCGGCCGTGCCAGCGTAGATGGAGTGTTGAGCCGTGCTGACGCATGAGCAAGTGCAGGCGGCTATTTCCGCACAGCTTGATGGTGAAGTCCCTCAATTGTCACCAGACGTTATCGATGCCCATGTTTCTGGCTGTGCGGAGTGTGCTGCATTCCGGGATAAGGCTGCTGCGTTGTCGCGGTCGCTGAGTCAAGTGGAACCGGCTGGGGCACCACCCCGAGATTTGTCTGAAGTGATCCTCGCCGGTGTGGAACCGGAATGGCAGCGCGCCTCCAGTGCTCGTCAGGCGTCACTAACGCTGGCACGGGTAAGCCTTGGTGCCCTGTCCGCTGTTTTTCTCGTATGGGCCGTCGTGGTTGTGGTGAGTGCTTCCGGCCTGACCACCACTGGCACAGAGGGAACCCTAGCGGAAGGCGCGGACCCAGAGCGGGCCCGCCTGCTCATGGAAGCAGCCGCGTTGCGTTTCGGTCTGGCTAGTGGATTAGGTTTTGCCGCATGGCGTCCGGCATCGGCGCCTGGCCTGTTGCCGGTGGCCTGCACCATGTTTGCCTTCCTCTTTGGATTCACCATGCGCGACATCGCCTTGGGCACCGTGGGCGCTGGACAGATCTACATTCTCATCGCTACTGGTTTGGCTGCTGCCGGACTTGGCTGGGCGTGGGCCGCAGACCGAGGCTTTGTGTTGCGCGATGTGTACCGCGCGCTTACTGCGAGCCCCCGCTAGGGACTAGGTCCACGACGGTAGCCACATCATCGACTGATACCAGGACTCGGGAATCATGAATCCGTAGAGGATAGGGGAGAAGTACGCGAACATGGCTACCACCAGCGCGGCATAGCACACTGTGAGGAAGGTGCCCAGGGGGACCGCGGAGCCAAAGAGCGACGTAATCCACGGCCATGTGAGTTCGCGTCCACGACCAATCATCTGACCCAAAGCGAGGGCGATAAGCACGATGACAAAGGGGATAAAAGCCGTGGCATAGAAGAAGTACATCTGGCGGTCAAAAACCATGAGCCACGGCAAGAAACCGGCTGCCGCGCCCACGAGTGGAACAAGGAAAGCTCGGTTGCGGCGCACGAGGAGCGACCACAGGCCCCACAGCACAGCGGGGATCACCAGCCACCAAATGGCGGGAGTACCAAAGAGGAACAGCATCTTGCGGCACTCGCCACCTCCCCGGCAGGTGAGGTCGGTGGAGGAATAATAGAGAATGGGGCGTGCTGCCACCAGCCAGGCCCACGGCTTGGAGTCCCACGGGTGGCTGTGGCCGCCTGAGGATGTCAGCGAGGCGTGAAACTCCAGCACAGAGGTGTGGTAGTAGAACCAGCCAGCGATAGGCTCGGGGAGGTGAAGGAGCCAGGATCCCTCCTCAATGGTGCCGTCGACCTTGGCGTGACGGTATACAGCAGTTTCATCGGCGAACCACGCGCGCCATGACCACGCATAGAGTGCTACCGGCACAGCAACAAGGGAGGCCAGTGCCGCCGGGGTATCGCGAATCAGGGTGCCCACGACATAGCGGCGAACACCGTATAGGCGGCGCAGGGCCAGATCGGAAAAGACGCTCATGAGCCCGAAGAACATGATGTAGTACAGGCCTGACCACTTCACCGACAGAGTAAGTCCCAAGAAAACGCCGGCGGTGAAGCGCCACCAACGGAAACCAAAACGCGGGCCGAAGTCGGACGTTCCCATCGTCCCGTTCACAAAGGCGGTGTGCAGACGCTCACGCATCTGCTGGTGATCGCGCGCCAGCGCCCACGCGGCAGCGACGACGAAGAAGACCTGGAAAATATCGAGCATGCCGAACTTCGAGGACACCAGCAGCACACCATCACATACTGCTAGGAGACCCGCCAGGAAACCTACCTGCCAGGAACCAGAAAGACGGCGAGCCAGCGCCATGGTGAGCAGCACGGTACCGACGCCAAAGAGTGCGGTCATACAACGCCAGCCCAGCGGTGTATAGCCAAAGACTGATTCGGAGAGCGCCACAATTTGCTTGGCTAGCGGCGGGTGTACCACAAGGCCGTATCCAGGATTGGATTCGATGCCGCCCAAAAAGAGGTTGTGCCAGCTGGTGACCATGTCCCAGGCTTGAGGAACGTAGTGCTTCTCATCGAAGACCGGGGTTCCTTCAGACACAGGGCTGGTAAGGCCCGCGAAACGCGTGATGAACGCCAGCACGGCGATAATGGCCGTACTGATCGTGTCCGAACGGGTCCACACGTAGGGACGGGGTGCGGGCGGTGCTGGGCGCGCGTGGCGACCGGACACAGCCGTGCGGTCCTGTCGGACGGGTCGGGCGATGGACTCTGCGATACTCACTCGGAAGAGTTTAGCGTGCGTGTGCCATGCTGGGGAGTATGAGTCTTCAGCTTGAACCTTTGCCGCGCGGTGTCATTCTCGCCGCGACACCCCTGGGCAATCCTGGTGATGCGTCCGCACGCCTCATTCAGGCCTTGAGCCATGCCGATATTATTGCCGCGGAAGATACCCGCCGCGTGCGGAATCTGGCCGCTGCCTTAGGGGCGGAGATCCGCGGCAAGGTGGTCTCCAATTTTGACCATAACGAGGCGGAACGCTCCCGCATGCTCGTGGACGCTGCCCGCACGGGCACGGTTCTCGTCGTCTCAGACGCCGGCATGCCGCTCGTGTCCGACCCTGGCCACTCCATTGTGGATGCTGCCGTGGAGGCAGGGGTTCCGGTCACCTGCTTCCCGGGACCTTCGGCAGTGCCTACCGCTTTGGCGCTCTCAGGTCTGGGTGTCGGGCACTTCCTTTTCGATGCCTTCCCTCCGCGCAAGCCCGGACCCCGCAAGGCGTGGCTGGAGTCTTTGGTCGGTGAGCGCCGCGCGATTGCCTTCTTTGAGTCGCCTCACCGCCTGGCGCAGACGCTTGCCGACGCCTCCTTAATCCTCGGCGCCGAACGCCGCGCTGCCGTCTGCCGCGAGCTGACGAAGACCTACGAAGAGATTAAGCGTGGCACCTTGGGCGAGCTCGCGGAGTGGGCCGAAGAGAATGCGCGAGGAGAAATCACCGTGGTCATCGAAGGCGGCGCAGCCGAACCGGCCTCGCTGGACGAGCTCGTCGCGCAGGTCCGCGCCGAAGTAGATCGCGGTGTGCGCGCTAAGGATGCGTGCAAGCAGGTGGCCGCCGGTACCGAGTGGTCAAACCGCGAGGTGTATGACGCGTATCTTGCTGCCCGCGACGAGTAGTGGCCGTGAATGTGGGCTTGTCCAGCACTGACGCATGATGGTGAGCACAGTCTCTTTTACGTCAATTGTTATTGCTTCGTTATAGATCTCGCCTGTGTTTGCTCTGTGCGTTGGCCTAAAATCCGCCGTCAGCTGCGCAGTCGCAGGTGGATGATGGTCTGAAACGGGGATTGGGGAGACGTCGGAAAGCGCAGGCTGGGGCGCCCACTCCAGGCATAACGGCGGGGTACAGTGCATTTTACCTGTCTTGCAGGTTGACTAGTTGGTGGCATAACACCAAGGTCTGAAGCTATGACAGACTCGACCAATGCAGACAACCTAAAGGACACGGAGGTGTCGTCGGCCGTCCCGAGCGGAGCTAGCTCCCCGAGCGCGGTGGACGACTACCACACTGTTGATGAGCGCCTCGAGGCTGCCTCGGCCACGAGCCAGCTCCAAGACATGCTCACCAACAAGTCCTTCAACCCTGAGGCCCACGCGGTTCCGGCAGAGGAGAAGGACACGGAGGACGACAAGTTCGGCCCCGGCGGTATTGACTCGCCGATCGATTGGACCATCGTCAGCTTCGCCGGCATCCTCATCGCCGCCATCGTGGCATGGGGACTGGCGGCACCGGATAACTTTGGTACCTTCGCCAGCAACGCGTTGAACTTTGTGGTCAACGACTTCGGTTGGGCCTACGTGCTCTTCGGCACCATCTTCGTCGTCTTCGTGCTCTTCATTGCGCTGTCGAAATTCGGCACCATCCGCTTGGGTGAAATTAATGAAGAACCCGAGTTCACCACGGTGTCGTGGATTGCCATGATGTTCGCCGCTGGTATGGGCATTGGTCTGATGTTCTATGGTGCGTCCGAGCCGCTCAACTATTTCAAGAACGGCGTTCCCGGCCACGGTGAACATGAAGTCGGTACCTCCATGGCCACTGCCATGTTCCACTGGACGCTGCACCCATGGGCGGTTTACGCCATTGTGGGTCTGGCCATTGCGTACTCCACCTTCCGCATCGGCCGCAAGCAGCTGCTGAGCCAGGCCTTTGTGCCGCTCATTGGTCAGCGCAATGCTGACGGTGCCGTGGGCAAGCTCATTGATATCCTCGCCATTTTTGCCACCGTCTTCGGTACCGCCTGCTCCCTAGGCCTCGGCGCTACTCAGATCCAGGCAGGCCTCGAGGCTTCTGGTCTCATTGAGAATCCTTCCCAGAGCGTGGTCATTGGCATCGTTCTCGTGCTGACCCTAGCCTTCATCCTGTCCGCGATGTCCGGTGTGGGTAAGGGGATTCAGTACCTGTCCAACGCCAACATGATCCTGGCTGCCCTACTGGCCATCTTCGTGTTCATCCTGGGCCCCACGGTGACGATTCTCAACCAGATCCCTGGTTCCATTGGTAACTACTTGGCCAACTTCACCGAGATGATCGCTCGCACCGCCGAGTCCAACAACGGTACTGCTGGTGAGTGGCTATCCACGTGGACCATCTTCTACTGGGCGTGGTGGGTCTCGTGGTCCCCGTTCGTCGGCATGTTCCTGGCCCGCATTTCCCGCGGTCGCTCCGTACGCGAGTTCTGCATCGGCGTGCTTCTCGTTCCGGCTGGTGTGTCCACCGTATGGTTCGCCATCTTCGGCGGCACCGCCATTCATATGGAGCAGAATGGCAATTCCATCTCTGGTGACTCCGCGGAGCAGGAGCTGTTTAACCTACTGCAGAACCTGCCTGGTGGCTTCATCGCTGGCATCGTCGCCGCAATCCTGCTGGCTACCTTCTTCATTACGTCGGCAGACTCCGCGTCCACCGTCATGGGTTCCATGTCCCAGTCTGGTGCCACCACCGCTAAGCCGTGGCTGTCCGCTGTCTGGGGCGTGCTCACCGCGGCGGTTGGCCTGACCCTGCTGCTCTCGAGCGAGGATTCCCTGTCCAACCTGCAGAATGTCACTATCGTGGCAGCCCTGCCCTTCCTCTTCATCGTCGTCGGTCTCATGTTTGCTATCTACAAGGACTTGAGCAACGACGTCATCTACAAGGAATACCGCGAATCCCAGGCCTTCCAGCGCAAGCTGGCTCGTGAGCGTCGTCTGCACCGCGAGTTCCAGCGCGAACAGGCCTACAAGGAGCGCCGCCGCCAGCACAAGCCGAAGCACTAACGCTTAAAGCCCTGGCGAAGAATCGCCCGTCAAGCGCCTCGCTGCGCGCTCTTTTTACACCCCCTCACTGCACGTACGGTGAGGGGGTGTTCGATAGAGTAGAGGGCATGACTGAGACAGTTGTCGTTAATGTTGCTTGGCCTTACGCCAACGGACCCCGCCACATCGGACACGTGGCGGGCTTCGGCGTTCCTTCAGATGTGTTTGCCCGCTTCCAACGAATGCGCGGAAATGATGTTCTCATGGTCTCCGGTACCGATGAACACGGCACCCCGCTGCTCGTTCAGGCGGACAAGGAAGGCGTGACCGTCCGCGAGCTGGCGGACCGCTACAACCGTCAGATTGTTACCGACTTGGCTGGGCTCGGTCTGTCTTATGACCTTTTTACCCGCACCACCACGCGCAACCACTACGCGGTAGTGCAGGAGCTGTTCAAGGGTCTCTACGAGAACGGCTACATGATTAAGGAAACCACCAAGGGTGCCATTTCACCTTCCACGGGCCGTACCTTGCCGGACCGCTACATTGAAGGCACCTGTCCTATTTGTGGCGCCGATGGTGCCCGCGGTGACCAGTGCGATGAGTGTGGCAACCAGCTCGATCCGGTGGACCTCATCAACCCCGTGTCCAAAATTAACGGCGAAACACCGGAATTCATTGAGACCGAGCACTTCCTGCTCGACCTTCCCTCCGTCAAGGATGCGCTTGAGGAGTGGCTCAAGACCCGTGAGGATTGGCGCCCGAACGTACTGAAGTTCTCCCTCAACCTGCTGGAGGATATGCGCCCGCGCACCATGACCCGCGATATTGACTGGGGTATTCCAATTCCGGTTGAGGGCTGGCAGGACAACGGCGCGAAGAAGCTATACGTGTGGTTCGATGCCGTCATCGGCTACCTGTCCTCCTCCATTGAGTGGGCCCACCGCACCGGCAACCCGGATGCGTGGAAGCAGTACTGGCAGAACCCGGAGGCTCGCCACTACTACTTCCAAGGCAAAGACAACATCACCTTTCACTCTCAGATTTGGCCAGCCCAGTTGCTGGGTTATGCCGGCAAGGGAGCCAAGGGCGGCGAGGTACACGCGTATGGTGAGTTGAACCTGCCCACGGAAATCGTCTCCTCGGAGTACCTGACTATGTCGGGATCCAAGTTCTCCTCCTCCAAGGGCGTGGTCATCTACGTCAAGGACTTCCTTAAGGAGTTTGGTCCGGATGCCCTGCGCTACTTCATTGCGGTGGCTGGACCTGAAAACAATGACACCGACTTCACCTGGGATGAGTTCGTCCGCCGTATCAACAATGAGCTGGCGAATGGCTGGGGCAACCTGGTCAACCGCACTGTGTCCATGGCGTTCAAGAACTTCGGCGAAGTACCTGCACCGGCCGCTCTGGAACAGGCCGATAAGGATATTTTGGCGCTGTCTGAGGAGACCTTCGCCACCGCCGCGGAGTTCCTCGAGCAGTCCAAGTTCAAGCAGGCCATGACCGCCATCATGCACGTTGTCGGTGAGGCCAATGCCTACGTTGCCGCCATGGAACCGTGGAAGCTGGCCAAGGATGAGACCCAGCGCGAGCGTCTGGCCACCGTCCTGTGGACAGCACTGCAGGTGGTGTCTGACTGCAACGTCATGCTCACACCTTTTCTGCCGTTTACCGCGCAGAAGGTGCACGAGACCCTAGGCCGTGAGGGCGAGTGGGCCGCGCAGCCACGTGTTGAGGACGTCGTTGACGATATTCCGGTTGAGCTCGTCGGCGTGAATCTCCCACCGGAGAACCACCCGTACCCGATCATCACGGGTGATTACACGGGCCAGCAGGCAGTGTGGCAGCGCATCGATGTCACCCCCGGCACGGTGCTGCAGAAGCCGAAGCCACTCGTGGCCAAACTTGACCCTGAGCTCGGTGAGACCGGCCCGGAGTGGGCCCCAGTTCAGAAATAGTTTGATGGGTCAGGCGTTCCGGCGCACTCTTGCGCCTGCCTTGCTCTTCACCGTCGTGTGCCTCACGGCGGTGAATTTGCGATCCGGCATTGCGTCAGTGGCGCCGGTTTTAGGGCAAATCCAAGACTACTTTGGTATTAGTTCCGGCGCCGCGGGTCTTCTCACTGCGCTGCCTGGATTGTGCTTTGCTGTGATGGGCCTTGCCGCCGTTCCCATTGCGCGCCGCGTGGGACTAAGCCGGACTTTGGCAGCCGGAACGCTCTCGCTCGTTGTGGGGTTGGCGTTGCGCCCGTGGGTAGACAGCTTCCCGCTGTTCGTCGCGCTGACCTTGTGCGTGGTGGCGGGAATTGCGTTGGCGAATGTCCTGCTTCCCGCGTGGATTAAACAGCACGGCTCTGGCCGCACGCTGGTAGCGCTCATGACGACGTACACCACGATGTTGGGTGTCTCCAGCGCGTTGGGACCATTGTCCGCGGTGACCCAGAAGACTTGGCAAGGCGCACTGTGGGTGTGGTGTTTGCCGGCGGTCGCTCAGCTCATCGCGTGGGGCGTGGTGCTGCCGCGCGCTGGTCGCGATGTCGCACAAGGCGCAGTCGATGGCGCTGACACCCCGCGCCCCATGTACACCTCGCCCACTGCCGTGGCCATGCTCTTCTTCTTTGGCCTGCAATCCACCATGGCCTATGTCCAGATGGGCTGGTTGCCGCGCATGCTCGTGGACACAGGCGTGGGGGAGAACACGGCCAGCGTGGCCTTAGCCATTATCGGTGTGTTTAACATTGCCGGCGGTGTAATCATGCCGTGGCTCATTTCACGGCTGGACCGGTTGGCACCTGTGCCCGTGGTGCTAGCCCTGTGCACGTGTGCAGGATGGGCCGGTGTGCTGCTGGCTGCCGACGCTGCCCCGCTGGCCTGGGCATCCCTCATGGGAATCGGCGGCATGTGTTTCCCCTTGGCGCTGGCTCTACTCACCGCCCGGACGCGCAGCGCGCTGACCACTGCGCGCTTGTCCGGCTTCGTTCAGCCCGGCGGCTACATCCTCGCGGGGCTCGTGCCGTTGCTTGTTGGCGTCGTGCGTGGCGCCACCGGCAACTGGACTGCCGTGCTGATGGGCCTCATGGTCCTGTCACTATGCATGCTGGTGGCAGGCCTGCGCGCGACCGCGCGGGTCTATATCGACGACGAGCTCGTTGCCTAGAGAGTTTAGAGTCAAGGAGGTACCCTTTTATCTACAACGAAGAAGTATTTAACGGACCGCGTTATTGACGCGATACGTTATGGGGGGTAGGGTGAGTTTGTGATCCAGTCGTTTGCGGACAAGGACACCGAGCGTTTGTGGAATCGTGAGAGAGTGCGCTCAATCGATCCACGTATTCACTCGGTTGCCCTCCGTAAGCTCAGGCAACTGGGCTATGTCCAGACGTTGGATGAGCTCCGAATACCTCCGGGGAACAGGCTCGAAGCGTTAAAGGGCGATCGGCGGGGTCAGTACAGCATTCGTGTCAATAGTCAATGGCGGATCTGCTTCCGGTGGACCGCTGCAGGTCCACAGGAGGTTGAGATCGTTGACTACCACTAACAAGCTCCCCCCAGTTCATCCCGGTGAGGTTCTTATGGAGGATTTCCTGAAGGAAATGGGGATAACTCAGCACAAACTCGCCGTATCGATTGGAGTTCCGCCACGGCGGATTAATGAAATTGTCCACGGAAAGCGGACTATCACCGCTGATACGGCACTTCGACTGGCCAAATTTTTTGGCATGACTCCGCAGTTTTGGCTAGGTCTCCAGGCGCATTACGACTTGGATGTTGCGGAGGACAAAATCCTCTCGGATTTAGAGGTGATTGAGCCGTTTGAAGCGGCCTCGGCGTAATGAAAAGTGTGGCGGCACCGCGCTAGGAACGGTCGAAGTCGCGCTGCAAGTGAACCAAGCCGAGGCGCACGCCGTCCTTGGTGTGAATGTTGGGCATGCGGCCGGTTTCCACGAAGCCGAACTTCTTGTGCAGGGCAATGGACGCCTCGTTGGTATCCACGATGTAGGTGATCATGGTCTGGACGTAGTCGTTGTCTTGGGCGTGATCCATGAGCGTGGCCATGAGCTCACTGCCCACGCCTTTGCCGCGTGCGGATTCGGCAATGTAGACGGAGTCCTCCGCAGTGCCGTAATAGATGGCGGGAGTAACGAACTGGAAGTACGCGGCCCAGCCGACGATTTCGTCGTCGTCCACGGCGACGAAGACGGGGTAGTCGTCTTTCTCCATCTGTGCCAGCCATTGCTTACGGTCCTCGACGGATTCCTGCCAGGTCACCAGGTTGGCCGCCGGCGTTGCGGCGGACGCGGCGTTGTAGATGGTGGCGATGGAGGGGGCGTCGTCAAGCACTGCGGGACGAACGTGCATACGGGTAATCCTTAAACCATGAGTTGCAAGTGGGCCAAGTCTAACCACTGCCCAGCTTTGCGGCTGACTTCTTTTAGAGTTCCTACAGTGGCAAAACCGAACTTCTCATGCAACTTGATGGATGCGGTGTTGTCCGGCACGATGAGTGCCAGCAGCGTATGAACCTGTTCAGCTTGACGGGCATGCTGAACAACTGCCTCGAGCAGGCGTGTTCCCACCCCTTTCCCGTGGGCCGCGGGATCCACATAAATCGTGGTCTCATAGCACCCCAGCCACACCTTCGGATCGCGGTAGGGGCGGTAGAGCGCCCAGCCTAGGTAGGTGCCATCGTCCGCGTAAGCAACGAAACACGGGCAGTTCTCGCGGCGCAACTGGTGGAGATACTCGGTGCGTTCTTCCACCGTGGCGGGCTCACTACGGAAAATGAAGAGGGTTTCCTGAATAGCCCAATTCAGAGTAGCGGTCATCGCGGGGACGTCGGCGTCCGTCGCTTCACGGATAATCATGCGCGCAAGACTACACTCGCAGCCATGTCTAAGAAGAAGCCACGCCCCACGCCCGTGCCCGCTGAAGGTTTGAGCCAGCTTATCGACGCCCACACGCACCTCGCCTCCTGCCGCGACGCCGACGCTGACCTTGTTGCCCGCGCTCATGCCGCTGGAGTTGAGCGCATTGTCACCGTGGGTGACGGATTGGCTGAGGCGGAGAAGGCGCTGGTCGCAGCGCACGAATTCGGCAACGTGTATGCCGCGTGTGCGATTCACCCGACGAAGGCGCAGAAACTAGATGAGGCCGCCCGTGCACGCCTGAGTGAGATGGCAGCGGACCCGCGCTGCGTGGCCATCGGTGAAACCGGCCTGGACACGTACTGGATCCACCACGAGCCGGAGACCACGGCACCCCTGGAGGTCCAGGAGGAAGCCCTGCGCTGGCACGCCGCGTTGGCGGCGAAAGTAGGAAAGACGCTCATGATCCACAACCGTGAGGCCGATGAGGACCTTATGCGAGTACTAGGGGAGTGTGCGGAGGCGCCGAAGGTGATGCTGCACTGCTTCTCCTCACCGCTGGAAGTGGCCAAGGAAGCTCTTGAGCGCGGCTATGTGTTGTCTTTTGCTGGCAACGTGACCTTCAAGCGTAACGAAGAGATGCGCCAGGCCGCAGCGCTTGCCCCAGCCGGACAGCTGCTCATTGAGACCGACGCTCCGTACATGACTCCGGAGCCTTTCCGCGGTGCGCGCAATGAACCGTCGCTTATTGGCCACACTTATGCCTGTATTGCTGAGGCCCGTGGTCAAGACGTGGAAGAGCTGGCAGCTGAAGTGAAGGAAACCTTCGCGAGCGTGTTTGGAGTGTAGCTACCCGCCCACAGTGTGACGATCTTCACTATTTGAAAACCGGCTGCTCAAGGGTGGCGGGCGTGTTTGGTGTGACGAGTGTGCTGCTAGTGGTTGCGGCGTGTGAGGACTTCTAGATCGTTACGTGCTGTTACCGTATCGTTATCCAAAGTTAGCCCGGCCTTGATGTTGCCGGGGCGCGCATTCTGTCGCGCAGAATCAACTGCTGGGCAGATGCCTGGCACGAAATACTGCAGAGACGAGTAGAGGTTTATGTCCCCGAAGAAGCAGATCAAGCGTATTAACAACTCCCGCTCCCTGCCGCTGCGTATGGCCACCGGCGGCGTCTTGGGCACCCTGGCTGTCGGCGGTGTCGTTGCCGTTGGCGCTCAGAAGGATGTCACCCTTGACGTCAACGGTGAGACGACTACTCTGGCCACCTTTGCGAGTGATGTCAACAGCGCCTTGGAGGCCGCGGGCGTTGACGTGGCGGGCGATGACCTTGTCTACCCGGCCTTGTCCGAGGAACTAGCTGATGGTGACTCCATCACGGTCCGCACCGCCAAGCCGGTTGCTGTGACCATCGACGGCGTGGAAACGCAACTGTCCTCCACTGACCTCACCATTTCCGATCTGCTGGGTGGCCTCGACGGCATCGTGCCTGGCGCTGCGGTAACCTCCGGGTCGAAGACCGTTGAGGACGATGAGGTGGTGACCGAAGGCATGAACATCGAGGTAGTCTCCCCGAAGATCGTGAAGGTCTCCGACGGCGGCTCAGTCTCCTACGCCAGCATCGCTGCCAAGACCGTGGGGGATGCCCTCGAAGCTCGTGGCATCACTGTGGATAAGGATGACCGTGTCAGCCCCGCTCTGGATACCCCGGTCACCGCCGGCATGAGCATCACCGTGGATCGCGTTGAAGTCTCCGAGGAAGAGAAGACCGAAGACTTCGATGCTCCGGCTGACTACTTTGATGATCCGGAGCTTGAGGAAGGCTCTGAAGAGGTCCGTGAGGAGGGAACTCCAGGCTCGCGCACCGTGACCCGCAAGATCGTCAAGGTTAACGGTAAAGAAGAATCCAACGACGTCATCAAGGAAGACGTCCACACTGAACCCGTAGCCGCACGTATTGCCCGCGGCACCAAGCCGAAGTCCACTGCCCCTGCCGTAGCTGAAGGTTCCGTCTGGGATGCTATTGCGCAGTGTGAGGCTACCGGTAACTGGTCTATCAACACCGGTAACGGTTTCTCCGGCGGTCTGCAGTTCACCCCGTCCACCTGGGCCGCCTTCGGCGGTAACGAGTACGCACCGCAGGCATGGCAGGCAACCCGTGAGCAGCAGATTGCAGTGGCTCAGAAGGTCCAGGCAGCTCAGGGCTGGGGCGCATGGCCTGCCTGCACCGCAAAGCTTGGCCTGCGCTAAAACTGCGGCGCGCCGCGTATTAGTCTGGAAGACATGACACAACCCCACCTGCTGGGCCCGGTGGAGATCCGCGAGCTCGCTGCTGAGCTCGACGTCACCCCGACGAAGAAGCTGGGCCAGAACTTTCTCCATGACCCCAACACCATTCGGCGTATCGTTGCCGCCGCGGACCTCTCCGCTGAGGACCGCGTAGTGGAGGTTGGCCCCGGCCTCGGCTCACTGACTTTGGGTCTGCTGGGGGAAGTAGAACACGTCACCGCAGTAGAGATTGACCCGCGCTTAGCGGCCAAGCTCCCGGAGACCGTGGCCCAGCGTGCTCCGGAGCAGGCACACCGCCTGACCTTGGTGGAAAAAGACGCCCTTACCGTGGAAAAGGGCGAGTTGGGCGAGCCTACAGCGCTCGTGGCGAACCTTCCCTATAACGTGGCCGTTCCAGTGTTGCTACACCTGTTGGAGCTGTACCCCTCAATCCGCCGTGTCCTCGTCATGGTTCAGCTGGAAGTGGCCGAGCGCCTCGCGGCCGCGCCGGGAAGCAAGGTCTATGGCGTGCCGAGTGTCAAAGCTGCTTTCTATGGTCCCGTGCGCCAGGCCGGAACAATTGGCAAAAATGTCTTCTGGCCCGCTCCTAAGATCGAGTCCGGTCTCGTGCGCATTGACTGCACGCGTCCCTATGATGAAGCACTGCGTCCGCAGCTTTTCGCGCTTGTCGATGCTGCCTTTGCCCAACGCCGCAAAACTCTGCGTGCGGCACTCGCTGGTCACTATGGCTCCGCCGCAGCTGCCGAAGAAGCACTACACGCAGCCGGCATCGATCCGCGCCTGCGCGGTGAGAAACTCGGTGTGGAGGACTTTGTCCGATTGGCGGGCCAATCATGAGTCAGCCACTCGCGCCGTCCGCACAGCTGTGGCAGGCCCGCGCACACGCCAAAGTCAACCTGCACCTTGGCGTCGGCGATGCCCGCGAGGACGGATTCCATGAACTCGCTACGGTTTTCCAAGCGCTCGAGGTTCATGACGTCGTCAGCTATCGCTGGTCAGAAGACACCACGGTGGAGGTCACCGGCCGCCACGCACAAGGCGTGCCCGCCACGACAGATAACCTGGCTTGGCGGGCTGTGGAGCTGGTCGCACAACGCCTCATGCTCCCAGCGACGGGCATCCTGACGATGGAGAAAAACATCCCGGCTGCCGGTGGCATGGCTGGCGGTTCGGCCGATGCCGCCGCAGCCTTGCTCCTTGCCAACCATGCATTAAGCACCGAATTCTCCAGGGAACCAGTAACCGAGGAGAATCTTTTTGAACTTGCCGCAGAACTAGGCTCCGATGTGCCCTTCACGCTCCTGGGTGGTACCGCCTTGGGTCGGGGGCGTGGCGAACTGCTCACCTCGATGTTGTCGCGCGGACGCTATATCTGGGCCATCATCACTAACGCTGAGGGGCTGTCTACCCCGACGGTCTTCCACAAGCTCGATGAGCTTCGTGCAGCTGGCCGCGGAAGCTCCCCGCACCTCGATACCGAAGCGGTTGGCCAAGCCCTCATAAGCGGCAACCCACGTGAACTTGCCGCAGTCATGCACAATGATCTCCAACCGGCCGCGCTGTCCCTGCGGCCAGACCTGCGCAAAATCCTTGAGACCGGCGAAGCCGCCGGCGCTCTGAAGGGGATTGTCTCTGGCTCTGGCCCTACCTGCGCTTTCCTCTGTGAGGATGAGGAGACAGCAGCTGAGGTCGTGGCTCAAGTCTGTGCCGATAACCGCGGCACCCGCGGCCTGGTGACAACGGGCCCAGCCAGCGGCGCCTCGCTGGTCTAAGTATTCGGCTAAAGGCGTATAGGGGAGGAGCTACATAACCGCCATCTCCACTGGTTTCATCTCCAGCGGAATGCGCTGTGGTTCCTTGTCTCCGAGCAGATCGACGATGACAAGCTCTTCTTTAGCTGCGTCCGTGATGTAGGCATAGCCATTGGCCGCCTTCAGGATAGGTCCGGGCAGCTGCCATTCCTCGTTTTCCTTCCACGGAGCAATAGCGTCGATCTTCTTCGTCACCTCGCCGGATTCAGGGTCAATAATGTTGAGCTTGCCGTCGGTGGTGAGAACCAGTGCTTCCCCAAGCGGGCCGCGGGCCAAGGAGCGGAACCAATAGGATTCCCCGAGCTCGACCTTCTGGGCGGAGTAATCCTCAGTATTAATGAGCGTGACCGAGGTCGGGCGCTCGAATTCGGCGTCCTTATCCGTCTTGTTGTCTGCCAAGATGACGTTGGACTCCTCCGAGCCGGCAGAATTGCCTGAGCGCTGATAGCCGTCTTTGCCGGCATAGGCAGAGACATCTACCTTGTGGAAGTCCGTGCCGTCGAAGACCACCGGTCCGTCTTCGCATCCGAAGAAGAGCGTGCCGTTGCCGGCGGCTGCTTCGCCGTGTACGCCGGGGCATGCGGTAGTCTCCGCCAGGACTTTTCCGGACTTGTCAAGGTGCTGGATGGTGTGGCGTTCGTCTTCAGTGCCCTTGGTGATGACCACGGAGCCGTCCTTGAGCGGCACGGCCACCCCGTGATGTGCTGCGCCGGTCTCAACGGTGTTGACCGGCTCGGCGTCCGCATTGCCGATGTCATCCGTCTTGTAGATTTTCGCCACGCCGTCACCATCGGAAAAGAGCGCGGTAAAGCCGTCATGATGAACAACATGGCCGGCATGAGGGGCATCGAGGGAGTCATCACCAAGCTTCGGCTCCGCCGTGTAATAGTGCTTGTGGTCGCCATGCGGCTTGGTGATGCGCCCAGTGTCGAAGGTGAGGAAGCTATCGCCCTTGGTCACCATGACATGGCGGTTATCGCCGGCATCACTGAGGCGTAGAAAGGCCTTCATGTCCTCGGTGCCAATGACTTCGCCGGTTTCGCCGTCAATAGTGGTGAGACCATCTTTGTGGGAGAGCACAATACGTGTGGGCAGCTGCGCTACCTCGGTCTCGCCCTCAGCGGACTCGAATCCATCGTGGCTGTGGGCTGAGTCTGCAGAATCAGCAGCTGAGGGTTCAGTACTGCTTGGGGGAGTGCTGTCGTTATCAGGGGCGGAGCAAGACGTAATGGCGATGGCCGCTGCGGATAGTGCAGCGCACAGGGTAAGGGTGTGGTTCTTCATACAGAATGACAGTATTGCAAGTGAAAATCACTAGCAATAAGTTTCTGAGTGCGGGGGTAACCGTGGCGAGGCACTAAGATAGATCCTCGTTATGGCGAACCTCATCAACCTCGAAAACGTAACCAAATCTTTTGGTCTCAAGACCCTTCTCAACGGGGTCTCCCTCGGCGTCCAAACCGGCGACCGGATTGGCATCGTCGGTGTTAACGGTGGCGGCAAGACCACGCTGCTGGAGGTCCTCACCGGCATCGAGCCGCCGGACTCAGGCCGAGTATCTCACAACTCGGATTTGCGTATGGCTGTGGTGACGCAGCGTTTTGAGGTCGACGAGTCTCTCACCATCTCCCAAGTCATCATCGAGCCGTTGGGTTTGGAGACTTTCGAGTGGGCCTCTAATGCCAAGGTGCGCGATGTCTTGGGTGGTCTGGGCATTGTTGACCTCGGACTCGACACGAAGGTGGGCTCACTATCTGGTGGTGAGCGCCGCCGCGTCAACCTGGCCGCAGCGCTCGTGCAGGATCTCGACGCCGTGGTGCTCGATGAGCCCACCAACCACTTGGATGTGGAAGGTGTGCAGTGGCTGGCCAATCATCTACTGTCCCGCAAACTGGCGGTTATCGTCGTGACGCACGACCGCTGGTTCCTCGACACCGTGGCTACAACCACCTGGGAAGTTCACGACGGTGTTGTTGATGCTTATGAAGGCGGCTACAACGACTGGACCTTTGCCCGCGCTGAGCGTGCCCGCCAGGCCGATGCTATCGAGCAGCGCCGCCAGAACTTGGCCCGCAAGGAACTGGCGTGGTTGCGCCGCGGTGCACCGGCCCGCACGTCCAAGCCGCGCTACCGTATCGAGGCTGCCGAGGCGATTATTGCGGACGTCCCAGCACCGCGCGACAAGGTTGAGCTCATGGCCTTCTCCAAGCAACGCCAGGGTCGCGTCGTTATTGAGCTCGAGGATGCACAGATCACCACGCCGGATGGCCGCACGCTGGTAGACCACCTCACGTGGAGGCTGGCTCCAGGCGAGCGCATCGGCCTCGTCGGCGTCAACGGTTCTGGAAAGACCACGCTCCTGCGCGCCCTCGCAGGCGAGGTGGAACTGGCAGCCGGCAAACGCATTGAGGGAAAGACCGTGCGCCTGGGGTGGTTGCGCCAGGAACTTGATGATTTGGATCCGGAGCGCAGGCTTCTCGACGCCGTCGAGGACGTCGCCACCTATATCCAGTTGGGCAAGAAGGAGCTGTCTGCTTCCCAATTGGCTGAGCGTCTAGGCTTTTCGGCCAAGCGCCAGCGCACTCCGGTGGGCGACCTCTCGGGTGGTGAACGTCGCCGACTGCAACTGACTCGTGTTCTCATGGCAGAACCAAACGTGCTGCTTCTCGACGAGCCCACAAACGACCTCGATATCGACACCCTCCAGGAACTGGAGTCGCTCCTAGATTCTTGGCCGGGCACCATGGTGGTCATTTCGCACGACCGCTACCTCATTGAGCGCATTGCGGATAGCACCTATGCCATGTTTGGGGATGGCAAGCTCACCAACCTGCCGGGCGGAATCGAGGAGTACCTGCGCCGCCGCCAGCAAATGGAGGCGGCTGCTTCCCGCGGTGTTATTGACCTCGGCGAGAAGACTACTTCGACGGGCTCTGGCGAAGATAGCATCACGGGTGATGCGACCACGGCGGAAAACGCCGCACCGACGAAGCGCTTGAGCTCCCAAGAAGAACGCGAGCTGACTAAGAAGATGAACGCGCTGGAGCGCAAAATGGCCAAGCTCGATGAGAAGACTTCACAGCTCAACGAGAAGATGGCCGATGCGGCCGAGAAAATGGCCTCCGGCGACGGTGACTCCGCAGAGCTCTCCCGACTGGATTCTGAGCTCAAGACTGTAGCTGCCGAGCGCGAAGAACTGGAAATGGAATGGCTCGAGCTAGGGGAGCAGCTCGAAGGCTAGGGAGAAAGAAGCGGAAAGCGGACCTTAGCCGAAAAGTGCGGCGATGCCTAGCATGGCAGGCAAAGAGAGGAACGTGGTGAGGAACACCGTATCGCGCGCCACGGTTTCTCCCACCTGGTAGGTGGCCGCGTAGTTGTAGACATTCTGCGCGGTCGGAAGCGCCGCCAAAATCAGCGCTGCGTAGAGCTCGTCGCCGCTGAGGCCAAAAGCTAAACCTGCGACGAAAGCGATGGCTGGCATACCAATGAGCTTGAGCGCCGTTGCCACGATGGTGGGCAGGCGGTCGTTGTCCAGCAGCGAATCACCCTTGAGGGAGGCACCGAAGCTCATGAGAATCATGGGGATGGAGGCGCCACCCAGGATTTCCAACGGCGCCATGATGACGTCGGGCACGGTCCACCCGGCAGCAGAGACGATGAATCCCAAGACGGCAGCGATGACTACGGGTGCGGTAACACCTGACATCACCGAACTTATGACTGAGCGCAGATTCGTTCCTTGTGTATTGAGCCCAGCGATAATAAAAGGTGAGAGCACCGCCATCTGCAGCACCAGCGCAGGCACGACGAAAGTGGCATCACCGATGACGTAGGTGGCGATGGGCAGACCAATGTTGACGGAATTGTAGTAGCTCGAGGCCGCCGCACCCGCCATGGTTTCCGCGCCGCTGCGGCGGAAGAAGAACATACTCAGTAGTCCGTATACGCCCATTGTCGCCACCGATGCGACAGCGATAACTGCCACAACGGGGGAGGCAAATGCTGAGGTATCGGACTGCGCCACGCTGGAGAAAATCAATGCCGGCGTTGCTGCCCAGAAAGCGACACGGTTGAACTGTAAACGGGCTTCACCTTTGCCGATGACACCTTTGTGTGCCAGTACGAAGCCCACAGCGATAACCACGAAGATAATCGCAAAGCCCGTAAGGACATCCAGCACTAGTGATCAACCTTTCACACGCGTTCCGAGAAGCGCCGTAGAAAACAACGCCTTGGAGCATAACAATGCCATATCGAATTTCCTGTGAGTCTGCGAGGTTAGTTCACAGACGAAGCGATTGTATGGCACGGTAGAGGGCATGAATGCATTCCGTCGTGTTTCCCGCCTGTCCACCACCGCTGTACTGACCGCGGCGCTGGCTGTTTCCGGCGCATCCGCTGCGCAGGCGCAGGATATTAATCAGCTGTCCTCTCAGGCTACTGAGCAGATTAACTCCCTCCAGATCGAGCTGCCCACTCAGGCCTATGACTTGGCCGAGCAGTACAACGTGAAGCTGCCGCCGTTCGTGAAGACGCCTACCCCGTCCGTAGCGAACGAGCTCGTCGGCGCTACCCACTCCCACCTGCTGAAGCAGGGCCACCATGCCGATGACAACGCGAAGAAGATCGCCCAGGAATGGGCTGACCAAGCAGCTGCTGGCAAGGTCACCTTCCACGACAACGCTGGTGACGGCCTCACCCACCTGGAGGAGGGCAGCGGCAACATTTACAAGCTCACCGAGTCTGAGGCTAAGGACCGCGTGAAGTGGCTCAACCGCGATGTTCCGGTTACCAAGGCCGATGGCACCGGCTTCGGCGTTGCTCAGGCCTTTGACGGAAAGTACGTCTACGTGGCGGAGTACTTCTTTAACAAGTAATCCACCACCAGCCTCATTAACGGGCCCTGCTTCACTATGGCGTGAATGAACTGCCATAGGCAGGGCCTTCTGCACGTTTTCATGGAGACGGTTACAGTGGGGCCCATGATTTTGATCAACGTACAGTTCCACGTCAAGCCCGAGTACGCCGAGACCTTCCTCGACGAGATTGACTGGTACACCAAGGCCTGCCAGGCTGAGTCCGGCTGCATCGACTTCAAGTGGTTCCGTGATCCGGAAGACAAGCAGCGCTTCCTCCTGCTCGAGTCTTACAAGGACGGCACCGACGTCGACCACGTCAACACCGAGCACTTCAAGCGTTCCTGTGAGGAGCTCCCGAAGTACCTGGTGGAGACCCCGGACATCATCAATACCCACATCGATGGAAAGACCGAGTGGGACAAGATGGCTGAGTTCTCCGTCGACTAAGACGACGTCTCAGTCTCACTGAGGCCTAGCGCCGAAAAGCGCCGCTTTCGAGCGGCCCTTTTCGGCATTTTAAGGGGAGGAACAGGTAGGCAGGCTTAACTCCGTTGGGGTCGGATCAAGCTTCGCACGTTGTCGCGAGAGACTTGTCGCCATTGGCATACTGTTCAAGGGCCTGTTCAAAATCTTCGGCGTAAAGGTTCGCGCCTTCGGCCAACGGATGCACGCCGTCGTCGTACATCAGCGCGGGGTTCTCCTGGGCGGTGCCGCACCAATCCGCTAGGTAGACGTTCTCACGCTGCGATGCTGCCTGCACGATCTCTGCGCGTGCTTGGCCCATCCAATCACGTTCGCCATAGGGCACAGCGAAGACCACAGTGCGCTCGGGGCCCACAAGGTCGAGCAGCTCATCCAGGCGTCCAGCATCTGCAGAGCCATTGGTTCCCAGCCCCAAGAAGATCGTTGAGCGCAGTTGCCCAGAATCCTTCAGGGCACGCAGCGAATCAATGGCTTCAGAGTATTGGCGGGAGACCGCAGCATCAATAAGGATGCCTGGAAAACGCTCCGTGAGGGCATCGGAAGAAGCAAGCATGACGGAATCACCCAACGCAGTGATCTCCTTACCCGTGGGAACAGAACGCTTCTCCTTGGGCTTGTTAGTAGGCTGCGCTGGCGCTGACGCTGCCGCCTGCTCATTGGCCTGCGCCATGCGCTCAAGTTCGCGCTCGAGCTCCGTCTTATCCTCAGAAGTCGCCACACCATAGGCCACACCAATGGCAGAAAGCACGACGAGTGCTGGCACAACCGGCCACATGGCTTTGCCGAAGCCGACTTTCATCTCATGCAGGGAGGGACGGGAAGCCCAGTAATCGTGCCACGTCTTGATGTAGCCCCCGCGGCGGAAGGGGTTCTCCACAAACTGGTACGTCACCTCTGCTAGGACGAAGGACAGTGGCAGAGCAAGAATGCCCAGTGCCCATGCTGGAGCGTCGGACACGGCTATAAGGATCATGATGATGGGCCAGTGCCACAAGTACAGCGAGAAAGAACGCTGCCCCAGCCACCGCATGACGCGTGTACGGAACAGCCACGTCAAGGGACCGGTTTCGCACACAACGGACCAGATCATCGCTGCACCCAGCACGCTGGTGAGGACGAGGCCGCCGCGGTAGGTGAACTCACGGTCCGCGCCCATCCACACCAGCTGTGCTAGGTAGGCGAGCAAAGCAAGGACACCAACGGAACCGGCAAGGACGCCTTTGCTTGTCGACGCCCACGAGTCCGCCCCCGCCTCCTTCGACGTCGAGGTGAGCATGAAGGACAAGAGCGCGCCGATAAGTAGACCGAAAGCGTGGGTATCAGTCCCGTAATACACGCGGGTGGGATCCGCGCCCGGTGCGAAGAGAAAAGCCATGGCGAGGGCAGACGCCGTCGCAAGCACAAGTGCTACCGCGATAGGCAAACGCTTAGGCTTGCGGCGCGAAACAGCAAAGACGCCTGCCATGAGCAGCGGCCAGATGAGGTAGAACTGCTCCTCCACAGCGAGCGACCAATAGTGTGCAAAGACCTGCACTTCATTGGGCGCGAAGTAGGTTTGGCTGGTGGCGATCTGCGTCCAGTTATTGACAAAGAACAACGTGCCCAGGAATTGCTCGCGGATGCCAACAGCTAGGTCGCCCCCAATGGCCGCAACGATAGCGGTGCACAGACATAGCACCACGAGTGCGGCAGGAAGTATTCGCCGAAAGCGCCTTATCCAAAAATCTCTGAGGTTGATACGCCCAGTGACGTTGAACTCACGAATCAGCAGTGACGTGATGAGGAACCCAGAGAGGACGAAGAACATGTCCACACCCAGGTAACCGCCGGGCAGCAGATCACCGAAGAAGTGGTAGATCACTACGGCCATAACAGCGAGACCGCGCAGGCCATCAAGCCCCGGAACTTGGCGCAAGCGGGCGCGACGCTGCTGCTTGACGGTAGCGGATTCCTTTGGCACCGCCAGCACGTCATTGCTACCTTCGGCAGCATCCACACGGGCGGGAGCTCGGCGCTGCGCGCGGGTAGGTGTGGTGGGCTTGAGTTGCTGTTCGGTAGGCGTCCCGACGGGCTGAGAGCGTCGCGCTAAAGCACGTGAGATCTCAGCATCAGGAGTTACCTTGGCTGGTTGTGGCTCGGGGAGTTCTGTTGCTTCCTTCGCAGCTGATGCAGGCGTTACCGTGTCTTTGTCTTTCGCTGCAGCGGGCTGAGCTTGAGCAGTAGGCTCGGCTGTGGCTGAGCGCTGGGGAGTGACAGAACGCTGTGGTGTGACCGCCCGTGGGATGGGGCGGCGTCGGCGCGGTTTACTGTCCTCAGCCTCCTCGCGGGCCTTAGTGAGCTGTGCCTTTCGCACGGCGGAGGCTTTCGGGAGGGACGCTGCGTTCAGTTCGAGCGAGGAATTCTCGCCGCGCTGCGGGCGTCTGCGTTTCGGCGCCGGTGCAGGCTCTGACGTGCGCTTTGCCTTCGGCGCCGGCTTTGCCTTTGGCACAGACACTGGTGTCGGCGCAGCCGGCGCAGGGGAGGCAGATTTAGGCTGTGAGGGACTTGAGGAAGACTTCTCGTGCTTCGTCGAGCCTGACAAGATCGACCGCAGAAAACTCTTCACAACTACACTCCGCTTGTGGGGATCAGAGGGCTAGGGAACCCGAGTAATCCTACTCCGGGGGAATGCGTGAACCAGGCAGGTTTCCTGGGAGCGTGTTAGGAGCTCAGTAGCTGACGCAGCACCACGCTGACACCGTTGTCAGTGTTGGCGGGTGCGATGATGTCCGCGACCTCCTTGAGCTGTGGGTGAGCATTCTCCATGGCCACAGCTGTGCCCGCTGCCTGCAGCATCTCCAGGTCGTTGAGGTAATCACCGAAGGCCAAGGTGGCCGTAATGGGCACCTCTGATAACTCGGCGAGCTTGGTCAACGCGGCACCTTTATCCACCCCGCGAGCCATGACATCGAGCCATACCTTGCCGGAGACTGCGACGTTATCGTCAGGGACGGCCTGACGAATCGGCTCATAGACATGGGCTTCCGATCCTGACTCGCAAAAGATGGCGATTTTGATGATGTCGGAATCAGGGACGGAGGAAAGCTCCGGCACCCACGTGACAGCCTTGTAGTACTTAGTCAACTCAACTCGTGCTGCGTCAGATACATCTTCGGCCACAAAAGCAGTCTCTGGCGTGCATAGCACCGTGGTGTGCGGTTCGGTGATGGAATCAGCCGCAGTGCGGGCAGCGCGTACGGTTTCCTCCGCAATGGGGAAGGTGGCGATGATTTCACCGCCGCGCATAACTACCGAGCCATTTTCCGCGATGAAGGTGTCGATGTGAGGGAACATGTCCTTGAGCGTGGCCAGCTGACGGCCTGACGCCGGTACCAGCTCGCAGTGGCGCTCAGCCGCTAGTTTCTGGAGCTCCGGGAAATCAGCGGGAAGCTGGCCGTGGGCATCAAGGAGCGTGCCATCCATGTCGAGGGCAACAAGCTGTGGGAGCACGAAAAGTTACACCGTTTCTATGGTCTCGTCTGAGGTTTCGGCGGTCTTGAAAATTGGTGGCCGAAAAATCTGTGATATGGAACACTGGTGCGTATGACTACGACTGATCCAGTACTCGTTTCCGTCCGCAACCATACCGGAGTCCTCGAGCTCAATCGCCCTAAGGCACTGAACTCGCTGAATCCGGACATGATTGACATCATTCGCCGCTCCCTCGAGGAGTGGGCAGAGGACGACAACATCGAACAGGTTCTCATTCACTCTGCCAGTGAGAAAGCATTTTGTGCTGGCGGTGACGTCCGCCATGCTCGCGAAGGAATAGCGGAGGGCAAGCTCGAAGATGTCGATGCCTTCTTTGCCTCCGAGTACCTCACCAACGGTGATATCGCTGAGTTCCCGAAGCCCTATATTGCCGTGATTGATGGTGTCGTTATGGGCGGTGGCCTTGGTATTTCCCTCCACGGCTCGCACCGCGTGGTGACAGAACGTGCCTTTGCTTCGATGCCGGAGATGAACATCGGCTACGTCACGGATGTGGGAGTGGCCTACGCCGCACAGCGCATGGTCGGCACCCGTGGCGTAGCATCGCCTGGATTGGCTAAGTTCTGGGGCATTTCGGGCTACCGCATGTATGCCGCAGATATGCTGTGGACCGGCGTGGCGACCCACGTGGTCAAGGACGCCGCTGAGCTGATTGAGGCTGCCATCGATCGCGGTATTGACGCCGCCCTTGCAGATCTCGCCTTGCCTGCGCCGCAGGAGCCAGCGCCGCTGGAGCAGGTAGCCAAGGATTTGGAAGAGACCTTTGCACTCCCGACATGGGAAGAGATTTCCGCCGAGCTAGAGACGCGCCCGCAGATCGCTGGGGAAGTGAAGCGCCTCATGGCGGGTGCCTGCCCCGCAGCGATTATCGCGGCCAATGAGCTCTTTGAGGCTGAGGCCAAGGTTGATGATATTCGCGAGGCGCTCCTGCTGGAGCTCAAGCTCGGCATGTACATGTACCGTCGCCCGGATTTCTCCGAGGGTGTGCGCGCAGTCCTCGTTGATAAGACCCAGGACGCGAAGTTCGACCCCGCCACGACCCAGGAGGTCGATCCGGAGGAATTCCGCGCGATCCTCAACGCTTAAGGAAGAAAGCTAGAAACCGCGCTGGCGCTGGTACGCGGCGCGGGCGCGCTGCTCGTCCACGCCCGGGGGAACCGCCACGTTGAGAGTGGCCTGCGTGGCGGCTGGGGATGGCGCAGGAAGGCGGAAGGCGGGGGCGTCGGAAAGCGCGAGGCCCAGTCGGCCGTCCGGAAGGTGCACCGGCAACAGGGTCCACAGGCCCAGGATGGGCATAGCTAGTTGCGGCAAACGTGCCTGCCGGGCATCCGCAATAGGGACACGTGCGCGAAGGAGCTCCGGCACGGCGCGGTCATAAGCGAAGCGCCGCAGGTTGCCTGCCGCCTGCGCAGACATCGTGGAGGCGAACTCGTCCGCCCATGCCCAGGTAAATGTACCGGCAGCTTCATCCAGGGTGGCAATCAGGTGTGCTGGAACAGCCAACGAACCGTGCGCTGTGCTCACCACCGTGCGGGAGGTCCCGGGATCGAGCTCGGCCCTCAGGTTGGGGAAGCGGGCATCGAGGAAAAAGTTGTGCTCGGTGGCAAGGAAGTGAGCATCCGCAAGAATATCCCGTGCCCGAAGCCCCACCTGGCCATTGAGCTGGCGAAGGGCAACGATGCGGGAGCCCTCAAACTGGGCAAGTGCTTCCGGGTTATTGCCGGGCACATTCATATAGGAAGCGAGCTCAGTGGTGGCGATACGCTCGTCCACGCCGCCTTCGATATCCCCGCTCTTTTCCAGACCAGCGAACACGGCGCTGATGGGGTTCGGGTCAATCTCCGTAAAGTCCACCGCTACGAGTGCCTCAGCATCGCCCTGTGGAACGCGGACGACGGGGCGATCACCAACAAGACGGCGCGCCAGGCCCTTGAGCAGAGCCGTATCCGGCTGGGGGCCGTGGAACTCAGGCAGATCTGCCTGCTGCGCCAAACCTGTGGTCCAGTGGAACTGGCCATCCTGGATGGACGCCAAGCGCAGACCGTCAAAGTCATGAACGCCGCTGCTGGTGGTGAAACGCACCGTAGCGCGCTGGTCATGCTCAGGCTGGTCGGACTCGACGGGGACGAAGTTGACCTCCACGTCCGTGATGGGGCCGAGGCGACGGGCAAAGGCGGCGTCGATGCCGGCCTGAATAAACGCGCCGGCGGAGTACAGGTTTCTCACTGAATCCATGCGTGCTCCTTGACTAGTTCGGTTTAGTCCCTGCGGTAGGGGTGTTCAATGGCTTCCTCATAGGCCGTAAGAAGGGCTTGGGTGGATTCTACCCAGGAATATTTCTCCGCTTCGCGTCGGGCGGCTATGCCCATCTCGGATCGCCGGGAAGGATCACGGAGTAGATTCACTGCGGCGTCGGCCCACGCAGCGTCGTCGGCATCAGGGGCAATGAGATGACCTGTGACTCCTTCTTCAATGACGAAGGGGATTCCGCCGGCGCGGGTTCCGATGACAGGAACCCCCGAAGCGAAAGACTCCAGCGCCACAAGTCCCAGGGTTTCCGTGGCAGAAGGGAACAGGAAGACATCACCGACGGCAAAGGCGGCGGCAAGCTCGTCACCAGAGAGATAACCGGGAAAGACGGTGTAGGAGGGATCGAAGCCTTCCTTGAGCTCGTCCAGGAAGGGGCCGTCACCGACAATGGCGAGGCGGGCGGCGCCAAGCTCAGCGCGTACCAATTGCATGACGTGGTCGAGGCGCTCCAAGTCCTTTTCTTTGGAGACTCGGCCGATGTAGGTAAGCAGTGGCGCATCGGGGTTGCCTCCGGTGAGGCGCTCGCGCATCGACTCGGTGGCGCGGGAGGGCTGATAGGTGTCCGTGTCCACGGCCTTGGGCCACAGCTTGACGTTGCGAATGCCCATCTCACCAGCCTTGTCCACCATGGGACCGGACGTGCACAGGTTGACTGCTGCCTGGTTGTGTAGGTACTTCAGCGCGGCCTCTGTCAGCGGGCGAGTCCAGCCAATGCCCAAAGCATCGACGTACTCGGGCACATTGGTGTGGAAGCTGGCCACAAGCGGAACAGCGTCACGCTGCGCGGCAAAGACGCCGAGTGCTGCGGTCCAAATCGGGTTGACCGCATGGATGACATCGGGGTCAAAATCCCGAATCTCTTTAAAGAACTTCCACGAGGGCAAGCCGAATTTGATTTCCGGGTAGACCCAGAGCGAAAGGCTTGGAATGCGGGTGACCTCGAAACCTGCATACGTGGCTGGCGCCTTGCCCGTGGCGAAGATGCGGACCTCGTGGCCCATCGCCGCTAGCTGATCTAGCGTGCGGGTAATGCGGGTGACCACGCCGTCGATTTTGGGCAGGAAAACCTCAGTAACAATCGCGATGCGCATGGAAGAGACGCTTATGCCTGTGCGGTGTCGGCAGCGTTGTTCGCCACGGAGTCGGGAACACCCGCGTGCTGCTGCTTAGTCCACAGGGATTGCGCTGGAATTTTGTCGCGGTCCACGCGCTCGGCGTACTTGCGGGCCACCTCTTCAACCTCATGGAGCAGGCCTTCTGACAAGGTGGTCGGTTCCAGGCCGAGCTCGAGGAAGGTGTCATTGGTGACGTGAAGTTCATTTTCCGCGGATTCCTTGCGCGGGTTCGGCACGTAGGCCACCTCGGCACCGGAGATCTTCGCCAGCAGTTCGGCCAAGTCGCGCACGCGGTGCGTTTCGGTCATCTGGTTGATGATCTTGACGCGCTCGCCACGAGCGGGCGGATTATTCAGTGCCAGATCAATACAGCGCACCATGTCGCGGATATGGATAAAGGCGCGGGTCTGGCCACCAGTTCCGTGCACGGTCAGCGGGTAACCAATTCCTGCCTGGATGAGGAAGCGGTTAAGAACTGTGCCGTAGTCACCGTCGTAGTCAAAGCGGTTGATGAGGCGCTCATCCTTCTGGGTCTGCTCGGTGTGCGTGCCCCAGATGATGCCCTGGTGGAGGTCGGTAATACGCAGCTCATCATTCTTGGCATAGTAGGCAAAGAGGTGTTGGTCCAGTACCTTCGTCATGTGGTAGACCGAGCCGGGGTTGGAGGGGTAGAGGATTTGCTGCTTGACGACGCCCCCCTCGCCCGTATCCACCTGCACGTCCAGGTAGCCCTCTGGAATCTTCATGCCAGCGGTGCCGTAGCCGTATACGCCCATGGTGCCTAGGTGCGCGACGTGGATATCCTGTTCAGATTCCACGATGGCGGCGAGCAGGTTATGGGTAGCGTTGATGTTGTTATCCACCGTGTAGCGCTTGTTGCGCGAATTTTTCATGGAGTAAGGAGCAGCGCGCTGCTCGGCGAAGTGGACAACAGCATCTGGGCGCTCGGTCTGAAGAAACTCCAGCAGGCCGTCGTAGTCCTGAGCCACGTCGAGGTTGCGGAAGCCAATGGTCTTGCCAGAGACCTCAGTCCACGCAGCTAAGCGCTCTTCGATGGAGACGATAGGGGTGAGCGATTCTGCGCCGAGTTCCTTATCGATAGCGCGGCGAGAGAGGTTGTCCACGATGATGACCTCGTGGCCCTGGTCGGAGAGATAGAGAGAGGCTGGCCAGCCGCAGAAACCATCGCCGCCGAGAATCGCTACCTTCATGTTTTCTCTCCACATCATGATCGGGGGTATTACCTATGGTGCCGCCGTCGACGGAAAGTTCCGGCGCGGCGGCACACACTTTTATCTACCTTACCGTTGACAGTGCTTACACGAAGGGCGTGCTGGGTAAACAGTGAGTGAATGTTTCCTAAGGCTGCACGATGAAGTTGCATTGAGAAGACGCTAGTAAACTAGCCCGCATGCTTGAAGCCGTGCTCAATGCCTTCGCCGATTCCGTCAATGCTCTGCTCATCGGCATTCTCGTGGCCATTGGCATCATGCTTCCGCGTGGCAGCTACCGAAAGATTGCAGCACTAGTCATCGTGGGCGATTGGTGTGGCGTGCTCACCGCTGCCGCTGTGGTCATGTTTATTTTCGTGGGCATTCAGGACAAAGTGGCCGCCGCTTTGGAGTCACCGGCGATTGGCTGGGGCCTTATCGTCATTGGTGTGGGCCTCGGTGTCCTAGCGTGGCGCTCGAAAGGTGAGCCCAATGACATGGTGCACAAGCTTCTCGGTCCACTGCGCACGCCCTCGCCGAAGACCGTTGCGGTGGGCTACTTCATGGGGGTTATTCAGTCGCTGACCTCCGTGCCCTTCTTCTATGGTCTGATGCACCTGGCGGCTGGGGATTTCAGCAACACCGTCAAATACGGTGGGCTCTTTTTCTATGCCAGCTTCGCGCTTTCCCTGCCTACCGTGTGCGGGCTTTTCATTGCGCTCGTGCGTGCTAAACCTCATTCCTGGGCTGGCCGGGCATTCGCGTGGGCACGTCAGAACTCCGCCACCGTTGCGCTGTGGAGCGGCTATGGCGTGGCGGCCTTCCTCGTCATTATGGGTATCGTCGCGCTGCTCTAGCACTTTAGCCTTGAGAACGTTCGATTAGGGGTTAGCTCGCGGCCTTAGTTTGCGGAATGGAACTGCCCTAGTTGCCAAAGATCTGGTCAGATCCCCGCGGCAGGCTCAAGAGTTTTGGCAACAACGGCAGTTTGAAACAGTCTTGGCGCTAGTCGTAGAGGACTTCGTCGAGGGGGAGGGCTTCGCCAAGCAGCGCCTGATTCTTAGCAATGTCGACGTAGCGCCCGGCGTGCGGGATGAAGGCGTCGGATTCCTCCGAGCTCAACTCACGGCGCACCTTGGCGGGTACCCCAGCAGCTAGGGTGCCGGCGGGAATATTCTGGCCCTCCAGCACCACCGCGCCGGCGGCGATGAGAGAGCCTGGGCCCACGGTGGAACCGGACAATAGTGATGCCTTCATACCCACTAGCGTGCCGGCACCTACCTGCGTTCCGTGCAGCATAGCCATGTGTCCAACCGTGACGTCGTCGTTCAATATGCACGGGTTTGTTGACTCCACGTGGATAACGCAATTGTCCTGGATATTAACGCGCGCACCGAGGCGGATAGTGCCCACATCACCGCGAAGCACACAGCCATAGAACACGGAGGAATCCGGGCCGATGGTCACATCACCGATGATGGTGGCATTCGGCGCAATCCAGGCGCTGCGGTGAATACGCGGGGTCTTGCCTTGGAAGGGGAGGATAAGCATGGTTTTAGACTCCTTCAATCGCTATGGCCAGGGCCGTTGAGATTTCATAATCTCCAGGCTCCGGGCTGAGGTTCTTAAGAAGAGCGAGTTCTTCAGGCGAGAGCGGGATAACCCAGCCCTTCTTCGGATCGTGCACTGCGCGTTCCTGTGCAGTCGTGGGGGACAGGTACACCGTGGTGTGTGCGCCAGTCCGGAGGCCGCGTAGCTGTGCAGCTTCACCAGAACGGGCCACTTCCGCCAGAACCTTAGCGCCGGAAGGGGACGTCTCCACGATGATGAGTCCGTCTGCCGTGTGCACGGCAAGGCGATCCAGCTCGACCTCAACGGCATGCGGATCGGGGGAGGCTAAACGCGCGCCGGGGGAGCCGACAAGATTCTTCAGTGCAGAAAAGAGACCCATGGCGCGATCCTAGCCTGCGGGTACCATCGGGCACTGTGATTGACGCGAAAGATACAGCACTCGTCATTGAAGGCGGCGGCATGCGCAATTCCTATACCGCGGCATGCATCGTCAAACTACTTCAGGAGGAGGTGGAATTTGGCTGGGTCGGTGGTGTTTCCGCAGGCTCGTCACACACCGTTAATTTCCTCTCGCGCGACGTGATTCGCTCCGAAGAATCCTTCGTCGACTTTGCCAAGAACCCCAGCTTTGGTGGCTTGGGTTCTCTACTGCGCGGCAATGGCTATTTCAACGCTGAATACATCTATGAGAAATCAGCCGACAAAGATATGCCCTTCGATTGGGAAGCCTTTGAAGCTAATCCAGCACAGATGTGTATCTCGGCTGCCCGGGCCGACACAGGGGAAAGTGTCTACTGGGGGCGTGAGGATATTGCGAGCCTGGATGACCTCATGGTGCGCGTGCGTGCGTCCTCGACGCTGCCACTCATCATGCCCATGCGTGTCATCGACGGCGCACCTTATGTGGATGGAGCCATGGGGGAATCAGGCGGCATCCTCATTGAACAAGCAGAAAGAGCTGGGTTTGAGAAGTTCCTTTTTCTCGGCTCCAAGCCACGCGGCTATGTACGCCCCAAAGTCAGCCGCCCCGCGGCGCTGCGCCGCGTCTTCCGCAAGTACCCGGCCGTGGCTGAAGCCATGATTGCCCGCCCACCGAAATACAACCACTCCAAAGACCGTCTCCTTGAATTGGAAAAGGAGGGGCGCGCCCAGCTCTTCTTCCCCGAGGATATGCAGGTGACGTCTACTGAACACGACGTGGCCAAGCTGCGCGCCAATTTTGAGGCGGGCCGCGCACAGACCTACGCGGAGTGGCCGGCATGGAGGGAATTTCTTACCGCTTAGCCGACTGGTAGCACCTGCCGGCGTTGATCACTGGGAGCCCACGAGTGTGAGACGTGCCTCTGTTGTAGTCGTAGCAACATTATGGATAAGGCTGTGCGCTGCATGGATGCGGTTAAGGATGTCTGCGGAAAACGCCTTTCACATGGCGTTTTCTGTGCAGTTTCCTAGAATGACAGACCGTGTTGGCACTTTTTGATGGAAATATTTGGCTGAGCATTTTCTTTATTGCTTTGCTCGGCACACTGTTTGGCATGATTCCCTTCGGCCCGCTGCGCTTTGGCGCGGCGGGTACGTTGTTCGTTGGTTTGGCTTTCGGCGCCTTCATTGAGCTCGATGGCACAATCCTCAGCAGCTTGCAGGAGATGGGCCTTGGTCTCTTCATTTACATGCAGGGCTTGTCTGCCGGTGAGCGATTCTTCAAAGGGTTTTCTGAACAGCTCAAGCACATGATTACTGCGGCCATCGCGGTGATTGCGGCCGCTGCCGTGGCGCTGCTCGCAGGCGGTTGGCTTGGATTGTCACCCTTGGCTTCTGTTGGTGTGTTCTCGGGTGCGACGACCTCGACTGCGTCACTGGCCGTTGCCCAGCAGCAGACAGGTGAAGAGCTGCCGGCCGTGGGTTATTCCCTGGGATATCCGGTCGGCGTTGCCGTCGCCATTCTGCTTGTGGCGGTACTGCTGAAACAGTCTTGGCCTGGGTCAAAGGACAAGGACACTTCTGCCGAGGAAATCTTCCGTTCCCGCACTATTCGCGTGACGAAGGACATCACCTACGACGAGCTCCTCGAGCGCTTTGAGGACCATTTCGTCATCGCCACGATTCGCCGCGGCAATACGAGGACTGTGGCCGGTGACCATCCGGAAATCCGCAAGGGCGATATCCTTCGCGTTCTCGTGACGAAGGCGAAGAAACATGAGCTTACGGCCGCCCTGGGTAAGCGTCAGCCGCAGGTTCCCTTCATTGATAAGCGTCTTGTCATTGAGAACGTCGTGGTGTCGAACTCGGATATTGCCGGGCGCACCATCGAGGAACTTGACCTATTTAAGCGCTATGGTGGCCGCATTATCCGCATTCGCCGCGGTGATGAGGAGTTCCTCGCCAGCTTTGATACGCACCTCGATTCCGGCGACCGTGTCGACATCATTGTGGACCAGGACCATCTGGGCGATATCCGTAACTATTTTGGCAACTCGGTTCAGGGCTATTCGGAGCTGAACTGGATCGCCGTCGGCGGCGGCCTGTTCTTGGGTTATCTCTTGGCACTCGTCGTTGTCCCGATGCCGGGCGGCGCGTCCTTTGAATTGGGCTTCGCGCTCGGCCCACTCATTACCGGTCTCATTCTTGGTGCACTGCACCGCACCCGCCGCGTGCCGTGGAAGGTTCCGGCCTCCATCAACACTGCCTTCCAGCAGTGGGGACTCGTTATCTTCCTGGCCTCAGTGGGCCTTGCCTCCAGTGATGCTTTCCTCTCCACCGCATTCTCGTGGATGGGTGTGAAGTGCATGCTGCTGGCCGCCATCATCACTGTGGTTGCCATCGCGATTTTCGCCGTGGCGAACCGCTTCCTTGGCCAGTCGGAGACCCGCACCGCTGGTGGTATCTCGGGAATGTTCGGCCAGCCAGCCGTGGTCAACTACGCCACGGGGATGAGCTCTGACTCCCGCATCATGACCGGCTACGCAGCCACCATCGTGGTGGCGCAGATAGTCAAGATTGCGGTCATTCCCATCATGCTGACTATCTAGACAGCAAAGAACATCTAGTCCGCCACGAGCGTTTCGATGGTGAGCTCCGGGTGCTCCTTCTCAATGAAGGCCAGCTTCCACTTATCGCCAAAGAGGGCGATGAGCTCGCCGTCGGTGCGGGTGAAGATTTCTACGCCGCGCTGGCGGCCCAGCTCTGGTGCGGACTCAGCGTCGGTGCGGCGCGCCACGGAGTAGGGGATGGGCTCGGTGACGGTCTCCACGTTGTACTCGACCTCCATGCGGGCCTGCATGACTTCGAACTGCATGGGGCCCACGGCAGCCATGACGGGGGCGGCGTCACCACGGGTATCGTTGCGCAAGATTTGGACAACGCCCTCGGCCGCAAGCTGGTCCAGTCCCTTGCGGAAGGCTTTGTAATCACCCAAAGACTTTGCACGCAGAATCTGGAATGATTCAGGGGCGAACTGCGGCATGGGCTTGAATTGGACCTTCTTGCCCGTATAAATGGTGTCACCCGGTGCCAAGGAACCGGCGTTGACCAAGCCCACGATGTCACCCGGGAAGGCGGAGTCCACGGTATCGCGGGTACGGCCAAAGACCGTCAAGGCGTATTTCGTAGAGAAGCTGCGTCCAGACTGGGCGTGGTTGACCTGCATACCGCGTTCAAACTCACCGGAGACGACGCGCATGAAAGCCAGGTTATCGCGGTGCTTGCGGTCCATACCTGCCTGCACCTTGAAGATGACGCCGGAGAATTCATCAGTGACCTCACGGACCTCATCGATGGCAGCTGCACCACCGGAGCCGGCAGCTTCAATGGCCTGAGGATCTGACTCGCGCGAGCGCGGAGCCGGGGCAATGGCGCACAGCGTATCGAGGATTTGGTGCACGCCGAAGTTCAGCATGGCGGAGGCGAAAATGAGCGGGGAAGTCACGCACTGCTCAAAGAGCTCTTGGTCGTGCAGGGCGCCGTCGGCAGCCAGCAATTCGGCTTCCTCAACGGCCGTTTCCCAGGCGTCTTCTTCCTTCTCCGCGGCAGCGTCAGGAGCGTAATGTTCTTCCGGAGCAATGGTGGAGCCACCTGCGGTGCGCAGGAAGTGGATGTACTCGTCGGCCTCGCCATCATCATTAATGTGGGCTAGACCGCGGAAGTCACCGGCAATGCCGACCGGCCAGTACAGCGGGGTGGGCTGCAGCTGGATTTCGTTGACGATTTCGTCGACAAGCTCCAGCGGTTCGCGGCCGACGCGGTCCCACTTATTGATCACCGTGACAATCGGCAGGCCACGGGCCTTACACACGCGGAAAAGCTTGAGGGTCTGCGGCTCGAGGCCCTTGGCGGCGTCGATAAGCATCACAGCAGCATCCACTGCCGTGAGCACGCGGTACGTATCCTCTGAGAAGTCCGCGTGGCCCGGGGTATCGACGAGGTTGATCATGTAAGGCTCGCCCGCATGGCCCTCCGGGGCGTACTCAAACTGCAGGGCCGAGGACGCAACGGAAATACCGCGGTCCTTTTCCATCTCCATCCAGTCAGACACCGTGGACTTGCGGTTACCCTTGCCATGCACCGCGCCGGCCTCATTAATGACGTGGGCATGCAGCGCCAGCGCCTCCGTCAGCGTGGACTTACCAGCATCCGGGTGGGCGATGACGGCGAATGTGCGGCGGCGGGAAGCTTCGGAGGCAATACTCATGCCGGTTAGTTTAGCCGCTGGGTGCTACCACTCCACATCGAGCTGGCGGCCTAAATCATCAAAGATGCGCCGCGCCACCGAGAGCTTCTTTGCAATCGGGCGCCGCAGTCCTGGCTTGCGCTTGTTGTTGTAGTACTCACCGGACTCGAAATGGATGCCCGGGGTGCCGGTGAGGAAGAAAGCGAGGTTCTCGCCACCCTGATCCGCAGTGCCAAAGCGCTTGCCCAGGACGCTGGAATATAGCGCGTTTGTTGTGCTCGTCGAGGTCTTCGCAAAATTCGTCTTGAGCACGCCTGGGTGGAAAGCCACGGCGGTCAGACCATGGGAGTCGAAATAGCGGGTAAGCAAAATATCGCCAAGCTTGGCATTGCCATAGGCGCGCTCCGCGGTGAACTTCTCAAAAGTGTTCGGGTCACCAGGATCAAAGGAGGACATGAGCATGTTTGCTACAGAGGAAGTCTGCACCACCGTCGCATCGCTATCCCGCAAGATATCGCGCAACAAGGACGTAAGCAGGAATGGGGCCACCACGTTGACCTGCCAGGTGCGCTCAAAGCCATCGGCAGTGGCAAAGGGGCCATCAAAAATTCCGCCGGCGTTGTTGCCCAAGGCATGGATGTGTTCGTACTGGCGTAGTTCCTCCGCCAGGCGACGCACCTGACCCAAAGATTCGAAGTCCGCCACGTGGTAGTGCGCATCGATGTCTTCAGCCACGGCCTGTGTTTTCTGCGGGTTGCGCCCAACGAGTACGAGCGTGTCCTGTGGACGGCGCTTGTGCAGAATGCGGGCGGCGGAGGCCCCCACTCCGTCTGAGGCACCGGTAATGACGATGGTCCGTGGATCCTGGTTCGATGACAAGGCGTGGCTCATACTCCGCTAGTTTAGGGCGATCCACGCGGGCGCGCGGGTTTACTTCCCTCGCGAATGGATCTCGTTTTGTGCCTTGGGCATTCCTTCGGCCACGATGAGGCGCGCGGCTTCCGCAGCGGTGGCGATAGAGTTATCGAAGGCTGGGGAGGCGTCGACAGGCGCGAGTACCCAATCCGGAATCGAGCCACCTTTGGGCGGGCGGCCAATGCCTACGCGTACCCGCAGATAATCACGGGTTCCTAGGCGCTCAGTCAGCGACTTCAAACCGTTGTGTCCGTTCTCATTGCCGCCCTTCTTGATGCGCACGCTGCCGGCGGGCAAATCGAGCTCATCGTGGATGACAATAATACGTTCTGCCGGCACCTCGAGTTGTGCAGCCAGGGGCGCAATCGGGTCCCCAGAAAGATTCATGTAGGTGTGTGAGCGCACGGCTAAAACTTGTGTGCCGTTCACATCGACGGGCGCGGCGCTGAGCTTGTGTCCCGTCACCGGCTCAAGGACATCGCCTCCCTCAGCCAGGAGATCATCAACGGCCATGTAGCCCACATTGTGGCGCGTCGCCGCATACTTCGCGCCGGGATTGCCCAAGCCCACGATGAGCCATTCAGCGTTGAGCGCAGCGGGGTCCAGCCCAACAGCCGGTTGCGGTGACGGGGCATCGCTGCTGCCGAAAAGTCGGGCAAAGAAGTCACGGATGGAGGACACAACTACTCCCTTCTGGGAAGTTCTATATTCTGGGGCCATGAGTAAGCTTCTTGAGACTATCACTTGCCCGGTTCTACCTGCCCCGATGGCCGGTGGGCCCACCACACCGGCTCTGGTTCGCGCGGCCACAGCCGCCGGTTCTTTCAGCGCATTAGGGCTGGGCAGTGCGTCTGTTGAAGCGGCGCAGGAGGCTATTGATGCCTGCGCTGGCACGCGCTTTGGTGTCAACCTCTTTACCCCACAGCGTGAGCTCACCGCCACCGAACGGGCTGCGGCGGAATCTCTCGCGGCGGAAGAGGACGCTGTGCTTGACGACGTCCCCCTGACCTTCGGCTGGCACGAGAAACTCACCAATGCGCTGGACGGTGGGGCAGCGGTGCTGTGGTCCATGTTCGGTGTTTTTAGCGACGACGAAGTTCAGCGCATCCACGCAGTCGGCGCGGAAGCGTGGACCACGGTAACCACGCCGGAGGAAGCTCTCGTTGCCGCCAGCCGGGGCGTCGACGTGCTGTGCGTACAGGGCCCGGAAGCAGGTGGCCACCGCGGCGTGTGGGACCCGGCTGCTGAACCAGATCAGCGCCCGCTGGCGGAACTTGTCGGTGCCATCCACCACGTCACCGACCTTCCGCTTATTGCTGCCGGAGGAGTGCGCACCGCTGAGGATGTTGCTGAAGCTCTCTCCTGGCCTGGCGTGGTTGCGGTCAGCTGTGGCTCGGCTTTCTTGCTGAGCGAGGAAGCAGGTACGAGCGAGCACAACCGCGCATTGCTTCGGCGCGGTGGGTCTACCGTATCCACGAGAGCCTTCTCCGGGCGCTATGCCCGGGGACTCGAAACGGAGTACACCCGGACCCACCCCGACCTGCCCTTGGTGTATCCGTATCTCAACGAGCTGTTGAAACCGCGTCGCGCCCGCCATGACGCGGAGGTTGGGTACTGTCTCGTCGGCACCGACGTGGAGAAATTGAGCGGGGGTAGTGTGGCGCAGATCCTCACGCAACTATGCCCAAACGGACATCTTTAACAGTTAATATTTACGGTTGGACAGAGAAATACACCCCTCTTTGAGAAGTAAAGGATACATAGCACGTGACTGCAAACGCGCACATTGGGCACGAGGACTGGAACGAACGTCTGGAGCTGGCCCAGGAGATGATCCCGCTCATCCACCAGCTGCACCGCAACAACAACGTCGTGACCTCCATTTACGGCCGCATGCTTATCGGCATGACCGATATTGACATCATCAAGGCTCACCGTTACGCCCGCCGCATTGCTGAGCGTGAACTCTCCACCGCTGAGACTCTGCCCATCCTCAAGGAACTGTGCACGATGAACCTGGGCACCGCCTCCATTGACCTGGGCCGTCTGGTCATGGGCTTTGAGGAGTCTGGCTCCGATAATCTGCGTAACTACCTCGAGGAGACCCTGGTAGACCTCGTCGGTGCTGGTGTGGACAAGGAATCCACTGACGTTGTGCTCTACGGCTTTGGTCGCATTGGCCGCCTGCTGGCCCGCATCCTCATCGCTCGCGAAGCTGCCTACGGCGGCGTGCGCCTGCGTGCCATCGTGGTGCGCAAGAAGGGTGACATGGACATCTTCAAGCGCGCCTCTCTCTTGCGTCGCGATTCCGTCCACGGTGCCTTCAACGGCACTATCGCCGTGGATGAGGAGAATGAGGTCATCTGGGCCAACGGCACCAAGATTCAGATGATCTACGCCAACAACCCGGCAGAGATCGATTACACCCAGTACGGCATCGACAACGCTATCGTCGTCGACAACACCGGCGTCTGGCGCGACCGTGACGGTCTGTCCCAGCACCTGCAGTCCAAGGGTGTGGCCCGCGTGCTGCTGACTGCCCCGGGCAAGGGTGACCTCAAGAACATCGTGTACGGCATCAACCAGGGTGACATCGAGGAGTCTGACCAGATTCTCTCCGCCGCATCCTGCACCACCAACGGCATTACCCCGGTTCTCAAGGTCATCAACGACCGCTACGGTGTGGTTCACGGCCACGTGGAAACCGCGCACTCCTTTACCAATGACCAGAACCTCATCGACAACTTCCACAAGGGTGATCGCCGCGGCCGCGCAGCCGGCCTGAACATGGTCCTCACCGAAACCGGTGCGGCCAAGGCCGTGTCCAAGGCCCTGCCGGAGTTCGAGGGCAAGCTCACCGGCAACGCCATCCGCGTTCCTACCCCGGACGTGTCCATGGCTGTGCTCAACCTGGAGCTGGAGAAGGAAGTAGACCGCGACGAGGTCAACGACTTCCTGCGCAACGTTTCTCTGCACTCTGACTTGCGCCAGCAGATTTCCTACATTGCTTCCCCTGAGGTTGTGTCCTCCGACTTCGTCGGCTCTACCCACGCTGGTGTCGTGGATGGTCTGGCGACCATCGCCTCCGGCAAGCACCTCGTGCTCTACGTCTGGTACGACAACGAGTTCGGCTACTCCAACCAGGTCATCCGCATCGTAGAGGACATCGCCGGTGCTCGCCCGGTGGTGTACCCGAAGCGCGTTGACGTTTCTGAGCTCTAAACGCTAGAAATACGAACACCGCCCACGCCATGCAGCGCGGGCGGTGTTTCGCTGTTTTAGGGTCCTGCTCGGTCTGCGACCTAGCTTTGCCAGGATGCTTCAAACGCGCAACTGCCCGATCTGCCAAAAGTACGGGCCAAGATCGAAAAATCTAGACTGCTTTTGTCAGATTCGTCAGTTTTAGCGGGGAGACAGCGCACGTGTGTGGAGCAGACGCCGTGCGAGCAACGCGGCAACCACACAGAGCACCGCGGTCAGCGCCATGGCGATGGCGTAGCGCAGAGGCGAGTGCGCAACTAAGGGCCAAGCAGGGAAGGCAAGGAGCCAGAGGCTGGTTTCTGCCAAGATATCGCCGCCCAAGGTGACGGAGACGATCGTGCCTACGATGGTGAGGGCGATAGCGCTCACGGTGCCGAAGCGAATAACCAAAACGAGTGACACAGCCGCGATGACAAAGCCCACCCCAACTGCAAGGGGGAATGCCGAAAGCTGGGCAGCGACATTGCCACCTGCGAGCGCACTGGCCAGGTAAGCGGCAGCGCATACCGCCAGGATGACACACAGGAACCAGAGGAGAATCCCGGATGTGCCGAACCGTGTTTCCATATGGACCAACGGCCATGAATCAGCTACACGGGGCCAAACGAGGACCGGCAAGATACCTGCGCCGACCGGAAGCAGAAAGAAGTGAAAGAAACCTTCGACGTAGTTAGCGGGATGCAGAGCTACAAAACCGAGCGTGGAAACGCTGAGCAACAGGCAAGATAACACCGCTGGGCTAAAAGCCGCGTGGTGCAGCCCCAACAATGTGGACCACGGCGAGGACTGCGCTGCGGCACGGGAATGTTCCGTTGGTTTCCATGATTGGGCTTCTTCCACGGTGGCATTAGTCCGCGTCGCCGTAGACCGTGCGACGGTGAAACGCAGCGGGAACACTGGCCGGTATCGACGCGGCGTGAAGACCGCAGCTAATGACCCAAGCAGGGCAAGGATGACACACAAAACGAGAGCTGGAAACGGACTGCTGGTCAGTAGTGGGTCGTGTGGCTCAAGAGGCACCGAGTTCTGATGAATACGCAGTGCGGGCAAAAGAAGCCGTTGCGGCCATGCTGGTGGAAAGGCCCACCACCTGCTTGTTTCGACAGTGCTCGGAAGGACGCTGACTATTTGCCACAGGACCGCTGCCACGAGTGCTAATGCGAAGCCCAGTCGACGGGCACAGGCTGCGGAAAGCCCAGCAATGCCAAGCGCGCCAAGGAAGGAGTAGAGCCCAGCTACGAGGATAAGTTCATGATTCTCGCGCCCCTGGGCAGCGACAACGAACCAGGAAACACCAAAGTTCAGAATATGGAAGACCGCAAGGCTGACAATGACAACGATAAAGCGGGCAGCATTCTCGAGACGCGGGTTGAGGTTTCTCCATTGCGTTCCGCCGCTGCGAGTGATGGTCTCGCGGCGTTCTGGAATGGCAGCGAACAGCCCAGTAAGAGGGGCATACATGCCGGTAACAAACAAGGATTGCCAAGCCAAGACGCCCGTGGCATCAGTGCGTGCTGAGGCCATTAAGGAGAAAATGATTGTCATGATGACCAGCGGTAGCGCCAGCAAAGGCAACCACTGTAGGGCACTTCCGCGGCTGCGTAGTAGTTCTGCCGAAAGGTAACTCGGGCGAGGTGCTGTGGTGTGCTTAGGCACGTGATTCCCCTTCCCGAGAGGTAGGTGCTTGGGAGGCATGGCCCGGTGAGGTAAGCCGGAAGAATTCCTCTTCCAACTGGCCACGGGGTGCTAGCTCGTGCAGGGAACCGGAATATCGAATCCTGCCCTCGGCCAAGACCGTGATGTCATGTGCAAGATGCAAAACTTCACCAAGCTGGTGGGAGCTTACGATAACGGTGTGCCCAGCCGCGGCCAGTTGCTGTAGTAGCTCCCGCAACTCCATGATGCCTTGGGGATCGAGGCCATTCTGAGGCTCATCAAGGACAAGAATCTCTGGATCACCGAGGAGTGCTTGTGCCAAAGCCAAGCGGGCCTTCATACCGGTGGAAAAGGATTTCGCCTTCTTAGTGCCTACGCCGCTGAGCCCAGCGATGGAGAGAACCCGATCAATCTCGGAATCAGGAAGGCCCAGAAGTCGAGCGTGAACGCGAAGATTCGCCGTGACAGACAGATGACCATAAAAAGCTGGCCCGTTCACAGTGGCACCAATACGGCGAAGCACATTGCGGTTCCAAGGTTGGCCCGCCACGTTGATGGAGCCCGAGTCAGGCGGCAGGAGACCTAAGAGGATGGAAAAGAGCGTCGATTTTCCTGCCCCGTTGCGCCCGAGCAGTGCATGCACGCGGCCCGGAGAGATGCGGAAGGAAACATCATCGAGGACTCGTTGCCGACCAAAAGATTTCGAGATGTGCTCAAAAGAGATATCGCAATTCATAGAATGCAGTATCGCCGGGGCGCATCATAAAGTAATCCGCCTGCATGATGGTCTTCAGTGAGCAGACCTCCTACCGTGGTAGGAGCTTAGGCAACCCCAGCACGCTGCGCTAAGAGAACGAGGGCCACTCGGTCACGTGCGGCGAGTTTAGACATGAGCGCGGAGACGTGAGTTTTCACCGTGGTTTCTGCGATGACCATGTCGGCGGCTATCTCCGCATTTGTAGCACCACGCGCGATGAGCGAAAGCACTTCCATCTCGCGGCGCGTTACGAGGCTGAGTCCTTGGCGTTCCTGGGCGCTGAGGTTTTCGCGCGTCAGCGCCGAGCGATAAGCTTCCAGCACTGGGCCGGTTACCTCGGCGGCCAGCACCGATTCTCCTTGCGCCACGTTGCGAACGGCGATCACAAGAACCTCTGGGTCGGCATCCTTCAGCAGGAAACCGTGGGCGCCAGCGGAGATGGATCGCGCCACGAGCTCTTCATCATTGAATGTGGTGAGCATGATGATGCGGCACTCGGGCTTGCGTTCGAGTATGGCCTGAGCCGCTGCAATGCCGTCCATACCGGGCATGCGAATGTCGAGGATAGCCACATCAATGTGGTGGCTCAGCGCTGCTGTCACGGCGTCCGCCCCCGTGGCCGCGGTGGCCGCGACCTCGATGTCTTCTTGCGCAGTGAGGATGGTAGACAACGCTGAGAGCAGCATTGCTTGATCATCGGCCAATAAGACGCGGATTCTAGAGCTGCTGGGTTGCATCCTTGGTCTCCTTCATCGGTATCTGTGCATGCAAGGAAAAGGAATGAGCATCGCCGGAATAGTCGAGGCGACCGCCGAGCGAACGGGCTCGTTCCGCCACTCCGACTAAGCCCACGCCGCTTCCCGCGACGTTGCTTGGTGTGGGATGAGGATTGGTGGAGGTGAGGGTGAGCGTGGCGGCGTCATCAAGTACAAGCTCAACGAAGACGCGCGTGCCGACGCCCTGATGGCGCAGAGCATTCGTCAATCCTTCCGTGATAATGCGTACCAAAGCCATCTGCACCAACGATGGAACGGCGTATTCAGGCGGGAGGTTGGCGTCCACCTTTAGCCCTGCAGCACGGAAGCCTTCGAGGATCCCTTCGATGTGCTCAAGCTGTTGAGCAGGCTCAAGAGCCGTGGAACCGGGTGAGCGCAAGGCAGCGACGATTCCGCGAACCTCGCCCAGGGCGGTATCCGCATTATCGCGGATAGAAAGAAGTGCTTCTTCAGCCGCGCCGGAGTCCGCAGTCGCTGCAACGATGCCTGCATTAGCCTGAACCTTAATCAATGTGAGGGAATGGGCGAGGACATCGTGTAACTCCCGCGCAATGAGGAGGCGTTCTTCTTCTTGTGCCTGGTGGAAGCGCTCGCGGGCCAGTACTTCTCGTTGGCGATCACGGTCGAAATAGCGGGCAGCAATGAAATATGTGCTTCCTAGTACCGTCCAGTGAGCCACAACCATGGCAAGGAAGGGTGTGTCAACCTCATAGCGCAGAAGATAGGACTCAGCATCGATCCGCCACATGAAGGGGGAGATGAAGGTACCGAGCGCAGTGATGAGGAGGACCGCCCGAGGAAGTAGCCTGTGGTTTATGTACCGTGAGGTGGTATACACGGCCATCGGGGCGGTTAATGCCCAAGGCGTCAAGCCGCTATTAGTAGGAAGCTGGCTCATCCATATGACAGCCCAGGCCAGGAGAAGAACTAAGAAGCCTGTTGCGCTCACGATTGGCCTCGAGCGCCACACTAAGAAAAGCGGTATGAACAGCAGCGACAAGAGAGCCTGGAGAATTTCCACCGTTCCGGCAGAGGAAAACGCCAAGGCACAATAAAAGGCCGCTACGAGCCCCGCGACTCCTGCGAGCAGCGCGTCACCCAAACGCACCGAGGACAGGAAGGCGCGCGCGGTGCGGGAAAAGCTCATAGACGGCCATGGTAGTACATACAGAAAGTACTACTTCTTCTTTTTGTCCTTCTTGGACTTCTTTTTCTTGCCCTGCTTCTTGCCGTCGCCGTTGACCTTGGCACGCTCCAAGTCAGCCGCGACATCCGGAACGTAGGCAAAGTCGTTGCGCGGCGGACGGACGTATTCAGCCTCGAGCTCGGGGCGGTTCGGGATCTCAGGTACGTCCTGCTCCACGTGCTGGTAGGGAACCGTCTTGAGGATGTGGTTGATGACGTTGATACGTGAGCGCTTTTTGTCCTCAGACTCCACGGTGTACCACGGTGCGGATGGGGTATCCGTGTGGACGAACATCTCATCCTTGGCCCGGGAGTAGTCCTCCCACCGAGTGATGGACTGCAAGTCCATGGGGGAGAGCTTCCAGCGGCGCAGCGGGTCGTTACGGCGAGACTTGAAACGAGCGATCTGCTCTTCATCGGACACCGAGAACCAGTACTTCAGCAGGATGATGCCATCCTCGATGAGCATGTGCTCGAGCTGCGGTGCCTGGTGGAGGAAGCGGACGTACTCCTGCTGGGTGCAAAAACCCATGACGCGTTCCACACCGGCACGGTTGTACCAGGAACGGTCGAAGATGACGATCTCACCTGCGGTGGGAAGCTTTTCAATGTAGCGCTGGAAGTACCACTGCCCAGATTCACGGTCGGTGGGCTTGGGCAGTGCCTCAATACGGCAGGTACGCGGATTGAGGTACTGCGTAATACGCTTGATAGCGGAGCCCTTACCGGCGGCGTCGCGGCCTTCCATGATGATGACCACGCGGGCGCCGGTCTCAACCACCCATTGCTGCATTTCGACGAGCTCAGCCTGGAGGCGCTTGAGCTCGTCCTCATAAGCTTGCTTGTCGAGCTTCGGGGGTTTGGAGGGAGACTTCTTTGTTGAACTCATACCCTCAAATATACCCTTTAGCTGGGAAAATACCTAAACGCAGGGAGTCTAGTCGACCTCATGCTCGAGCACCGCGCCAGTGGCAGCGTCGACATCGTACTCATACTCCTGGCCGTTGGATGTGAACTCAATTTCCCAGTGCGGGCCCTTGCCATCGTCACCGTCATCGAGTTCAACTTCCTTGTCCGTGACGGTGCTGGCGTCCACACCGGCATGGGCATAAGCGGCGGCCAAGGCATCGTCACCAGTGAGTGAGTCGGCGGATTCTGCCTGCTGGTCGTCGTGGTCATCACGGTCATCGTCGTCCTGCTCGACCACCGTCGTTGCCGGCGTTTCAGTGACGGTCTCCATCGGGGGAGGAGTCGTTGCGGGAGCTGGGTCTGCCTCCTTGTCTGAAGAACAGGCGGCCAGTGCTGCAGACGCAGACACTGCAATGCTAGCGGCAATGACACGGGAGAGAAGAGTCATAAAAAGGCTTATCCTTAAAGGTTGGGGAAATGTGGTTCCCTACAGTAGCGATACGTCGAGTAGCTCGCAGAATAAATAAAAGGTCTAGCCCGAAGCGCAGGTGCATCCCTCACCGCAGCGGTTGGTGGGCGGTTCCCCAAAACGCGTGGTGTTCTCGATCGAGCCCAGACCGTCGATGCTAATGCGGGTCACGGAACCGTCGCCAAGCATCGCGTCCGCACCGCGTGCGAATCCCACGCCTTCCGGAGTGCCGGTGGCAATGACATCACCGGGGTTGAGTGGATACAAGGAAGAACAGAAGGCGATGAGCTCGGCCACGGAGAAGATGAGGTCATCGGTGTTGTCGTCTTGGCGTACCTCGCCGTCAACTGTCGTGATGAGCCGCGCGCCACGCCCCGGTGCCCAGTCATCGGCAGTGGTGAGCCACGGACCGAATCCGGCGGTGCGGTAGAAGGACTTGCCGGCGTGAAACTGCGAGGTAGCGCGCTGATAATCGCGCAGCGTGTAGTCGTTCATGATGGCATAGCCCGCCACGTGGTTCAGAGCCTCCGCCACCGACACGCGGTGTGCGCGGTGCCCAATGACGACGGCAAGCTCGCCTTCGTAATCCAGCTTCTTCGTGGCGAAGTTGGGCACGTACACGTCGTCGTAGGGGCCAGTGAGTGCCTCCGGAAACTTGATGAACAACGTGGGCTGTGTCGGAAGCTCGCGGCCCATTTCCCGCGCATGTTTGGCGTAATTCACGCCCACACAGATGATCTTTCCCGGGTTCGGAATGACGGGGGCAAGGTCGGCGGCGTCAAAAACGACGGGTTCTCCTGACAGCTGTGCCGCCTTGCGCCAGTCCGGGCTAGCGAGCAGCTTGCCGACGTCCTCGTAGTCCAACTCCGTGCCCACATTCGGGCCGTCGATGCGGATGGCACAGGTGCCAAAACTGGTGCGGAGAGTAGCGAGCTTCATAGCCGCTAGTCTAACGCGCGGAGAATCTCATCCACCGCGTCGGCGCACATGATGGGAACCTCCTGGGCCTCCTGCTTGCTCCACGGCTTGAGCACGAAGGCGGCAGGATCCATGCGTCCAGGCGGGCGCCCAATACCCACGGAGAGACGCTGGTAGTCCTTCGTGCCCAACGATTTCGTCGTCGAACGCAGACCATTGTGGCCGTGGTCCCCGCCGCCGAGGCGCAACGTGATCTGGCCAAAGTCCAGCTCAAGTTCATCGTGGACCACAATGATGTGTGCAGGGGAGACGTTGAAGTACTGCGCGAGGGCCTTGATGGGACCGCCGGAGAGATTCATGAAGCTGCGCGGCTTCGCGACGATTACTTTGGTGTCCCCACGCCGTGCTTCGGCGATATCCGTGTTCGTCTTCTTGTGAACGGAAAAAGAAGCGAAAAGCTCGTGGGCTAGTTCATCAGCCACGTCAAAGCCGATGTTGTGGCGGGTACCGGCGTATTTCGGGCCAGGGTTGCCTAGCCCCACGACGAGGAAAGAAGAATGAGTCACGCTGACCATTCTAAACAGCAGGTGGGAGAAAACGGCGAACCGCGCCTGCCACCCCATAAGCAGGGCAAGCAGGCGCGGTGCGTTAAGCGGAAGGAGGGAAGAGGATTTACTCCTCGTCGCCCTTCTCCGCGGAAGCCTCAGCGTCTTCTGCGGAGTCGGCGCCAGCCTCAGCGCCGCCGTCTTCAGCAGCCTCAGCGGCAGCCTCGAGGTCCTCATCAACCTCCGGCTCGGAGATGGAGACGATGACGGTGTCTTCCTCGGCCGCGAGGGTGGTGCCCTCCGGCAGGGTGATTTCGCCAGCGGTAACCACGGTGCCATCCTCGAGACCCTCGATGGACACGACGATCTCTTCCGGAATGTTGAGTACGTCGGACTCGACGAGGAGGACGTCTGCATCCTGGATGAACATGAGGCCCGGTGCCGGCTCGCCCTCGATGGTAAGCGGAACCTCAACCTCAACCTTCTCGCCACGCTTAATGGAGAGCAGGTCGATGTGGTCGATGTCGAAGGTCAGGACGTTCTGGTCGATGTGCTTGACCATGACCAGGTGCTGCTCGCCCTCGAGCTCCAGCTCGAACACGGCGTTGACGCCGTGGTTACGGACCAGTGCGGTCATTTCCAGGCGGTCAACGGCGAAGTGAAGAACGTCGACGGCGTGGCCGTAGACAACGCCTGGGATCTTGCCTGCAGCGCGCAGGCGGCGAGCAAAGCCCTTGCCAAACTCAGAGCGGACTTCACCTTTGAGTACGGGGCGCTCAGAAGCCATAAGTAAATCTCCTTAAAGTATCGTTGTGCGGCAAGGGCTGATGAAGGACCGTGTAGATACGACAAAAGCCTGCCGATGGACGTCTTGGACGAGTCATCGCAGGCTTAATTCTAGATTCACTGCTTAACTTGTGCTATCGCGTCGATAACGGATTTCTCCCTCGCCGAGACGCACAAGATTTTAACAGCAGCGCTGTCGCCAAACCAAATTTAGTGGGTTTCGAAGAGCGTGGTCACGGAACCGTTCTCGAAGATCTCGTGAATGGTGCGCGCCAGCAGTGGAGCGATGGACAGCACCGTGAGGTTGTCCCAGCCTTCGGTGGACTGCGGCAGGGTATCGGTGGTGATGACTTCCTCAGCGCCGCACTGCGAGAGGCGCTCGCGGGCCGGATCGGAGAAGACACCGTGGGTGCAGGCAATGATGACGGACTTAGCGCCAGCTTCCTTGAGGACGCGAACCGCGCCGGCGATGGTGCCGCCGGTGTCAATCATGTCGTCGAGAAGCACGCAGTCCTTGCCCTCCACGTCACCCACGACGCGGTTGGAGACTGTCTTGTTGGCCTCGGTGGTGGAACGGGTCTTGTGGACGAAGGACAGCGGAGCGTCACCCAGCTCGTGTGCCCACTTCTCTGCCACCTTGACGCGGCCGGCATCGGGGGAGACCACCGCGAGGTTATCCAGCGAGTAGTTCTTCTTGATGTGGTCAGTCAGGATCGGCATGGCGTGCATATGATCGACCGGGCCGTCGAAGAAGCCCTGAATCTGGTCAGTGTGCAGGTCCACGGACACAATGCGGTCAGCACCAGCAGCAGCGAGCAAGTCAGCAACGAGGCGTGCGGAAATGGGCTCGCGGCCAAGGTGCTTCTTGTCCTGGCGGGCATAAGGGTAGAACGGCAGGATAGCGGTGATGCGCTTGGCGGAACCGCGCTTGAGCGCATCAATCATGATGAGCTGCTCCACAAGCCACTTGTTGAGCGGCTGGGAGTGGGACTGCATCACGAAACAGTCGGCACCACGTACGGACTCCTCGAAGCGGATGAAGATTTCGCCGTTGGCGAAGTCGCGGGCGGTGGTCGGAACCAGTTCAGTCTTGAGCTCCTTGGCCACAGCTTCTGCCAACGCCGGGTGTGCACGCCCGGTGAAGAGCTTCATGTTCTTGCTGCTGCCGGTAACCTTGCCAGTCATCAGAAAATATCCCTTTACGTGTTGTTAGTTAGTGGTCTGGTCATCAGCCGGAGCGTCCTGAGCCTGTGCCGCGGCCTCAGCCGCTGGCGTGCCCGGGCGCTTCTTCTGAACCCAGCCCTCGATGTTGCGCTGCTTGCCGCCAGAGACGGCGAGTGCTCCTGGGGGAACGTCGTCCTTAATCACTGTACCCGCCCCAGAGTAGGCTCCGTCACCCACGGTGACAGGAGCGATAAACATGGTGTCGGAGCCCGTACGCACGTGGCTGCCAATGGTGGTGTGGTGCTTATTCACGCCGTCGTAGTTCACGAAGACAGAGGAAGCACCGATGTTGGAATAGTCACCGACGGTGGCATCACCGATGTAGGTCAGGTGCGGGACCTTCGTGCCACGACCGATCTGTGCCTTCTTGGCCTCGACGAAGCCGCCCAGCTTGCCCTCCTGGCCCACGATGACACCGGGGCGGATGTAGGTGAAGGGACCAACCGTGGCGTCCGTACCAATAACGGAGTCAAAGCCGTGCGTGCGCACGACACTTGCGCCGGCACCAACCTGCATGTTCGTCAGGGTGGTATCTGGGCCCACTTCGGCGCCATCGGCGATGGTGGTCGCGCCCCACAGCTGGGTGTTGGGGTGGATGGTGACATCCTGGCCAATGGTGACGTTTACCCCAATCCAGGTGGTTTCCGGGTCAACGATGGTGGCGCCGCCACGCATGGCCTTTTCCACCATGCGGCGGTTGAGCAAGCGGCCAGCTGCGGCCAGCTGCACGCGGTCGTTGACACCAGAAAGTTCATCGGGATCACTAGCCACGTGAGCACCAACGCGGTGGCCGGCCTCACGGGCAATCTCCAGCACGTCGGTGATGTAGAGCTCGCCCTGGGCGTTGTCGGAGTTGAGCTTCGTGAGGGCGTCGCGAAGCACGGCGCCATCAAACGCGAACACTCCAGAGTTCACCTCGCGCACCGCGCGCTGCTCCTCGGAGGCATCCTTCTGTTCCACGATGGCGGTCACGGAGTCATCCTCAGCGCGCAGGACACGACCGTAGCCGGTCGGATCCTCCAGAGTCATGGACAGGACAGTCACGGCATTGCCTTGGCTGGTGTGGCTCTCATGCAGCTCGCGGAGAGTTTCCGGGCGCAGGAGCGGAACGTCACCGTTGGTGACGATAACGGTGCCGGTGAAATCCGGCAGGGCGCTCAGGCCACACTGCACAGCATGGCCGGTACCATTCTGTTCTTCCTGGACGGCCTGGGATACCTCGCAGTCAAGCTCCTCCGCAATGGACTCGACGGCGGGGGAGACCTGGTCACGCTGGTGGCCTACGACGACCACGAGGTGCTCCGGGTGTACCCCGGCTGCAGCATGGAGTGCATGGCCGAGCAGTGACCGCCCGCCAATCTCATGCAAAGTCTTCTGGGTTGAGGATTTCATGCGGGTGCCCGCGCCAGCCGCTAGAACGATGGCGGCGCAGTCGGTTGTTTCAGCCACGAGTGTGTGCGTCTCCTGTGTTTGGGGTGTCAGGACTTACTGCGATTCATCATAACGCGCCCGCGCTACTTTCCGTGAGAAACCTCCGGTAGAGCGCGAGCTCGCCACGCACCGAGCAGACCAACGATAGCGAGGAAGAGGATAGCCGCGGACGGTCCCGCCAGCGCAATGACGGCTGAAATACCACCGACGATGAGGAGGATGACGCCCATCATCGTGTTCGCAGCACCGACGTAGCGGGTGCGCTTGTCCTCGCCAGCCATGTCCACGACATACGTCTTGCGGGCCACACGAATACCGGCGTGTGCCAGGTTCACCAGGAAGAACCCTATGGGCAGAGCCCAAGCGCTTATCGACGCCGGCGCCCACGCTGCGCAGGCCACAATCGCCAGCAAGATGACCGCAGCACATCCCGCGGCCCAGGACATGACCAGGCGGGAAGACTTATCTGAGAGGACACCCGATACGCGCCCACCCACCAGGCTGGCTAAACCGGAGGCGAGGACGAAGCCGCCGAGTCCGCTTAGCGCTTGGGAACCGATACTTTGGGAGAGCACAACAATAAAGGACGTCGATAGCGCTGAAACCAAGAGCAGCGCACGGACGTTGACGAAGCTGCGGAAGCGGGCGTCCTGGGTATAAAGCTGCCATGTGTCTTTCCACCAGCTGGTGTTCATGCCCTGCTGGCCGGTGTTGTCTGGCACGGGTTCATCAATGGTGCGAAACACCACTGCAGCGAGGAACCACGTGGCCGCACCGATAGCCAAGAGAACCGCAAGTCCCCAGCGAGGTAGCTCACCAAGGAAGGCCAGGATGCCACCTGTAACGAGCGTGACCGCACCACCTAACTGTGTTGCGCGGCCGGTGACCAGACCGCGGCTGCCCTTCGAAATGGTGCGGCCTTGCACGTCTTTGCCGGTGAGGGAACACAGTGCGCGCAGAAGCGCGAGCACAGCCAGGGCGAGGCAGACGACGAGGCCGAGGAGGGGGCCGTCGAGAAGCACCGCGGCCGCCGCAATGATCGCCGCACACCCGCCCTGACCCACAGAGCCCAGCAGCCACAGGCGCTTGCGCGCCGGATGCGAGGTGACCCACGGAGTAAGCGCTGCCTGCGGAAGCATCGAACCGGATTCCCGCAACGGCACGAGGAGGCCGGTGAAAAATCCCGGTACACCAGCAGCGCTAAAGAGCCAGGGCAGGACCGTCTTGCCAGACAGGAGCTGGTCGCCCACGCCCTGGAGGCCGTTAGACCACACAAACTTCCGGGCATTGGCGGATTCTTTCGCGGGGAGAGACATGACTGTGATCTTAAGCCCGGCTAGGCCAATGCAAGGGCTAAGGTGTGCCTGACCACCTATCCTGGGATGCATGTCTGTCACCGCGTCTCGCTCTGTGTCTCGCAGAGTTTTCGTTCAGGGCACCGTACTCACTGTTGCCGGGGCCTCCGTGGCTGGGCTCAGTGCCTGCTCGACATCCTCTGACCAGCCTGAGCCCCTCGGCTACGACGGTGAGCCCCGCGCCCTTCCCATCCCACCGGTGGAAGAGGGCACGATGGACGGTGACACCCGAGTCTTTAAGCTCACGGCCCAGGACGGCCACTCGGAGGTCCTCCCCGGCAAAGACCGCACACGGACATGGGGCTTCAACGGGCCCTTCCTGGGGCCGACGCTGCGTGCCCGCCGTGGGGATAAAATCCGTGCCGAAATCACCAATGACCTCATTGAAATGACCACGGTGCACTGGCACGGCATGCAGCTTCCGGCCTACTCCGATGGTGGCCCACATTCGCCGATTCAGGTCGGTGAAACGTGGAAGCCGGAGTGGGGCATCATTCAGCCTGCCGCCACGGTGTGGTATCACCCGCACCCGCACCTGGCCACGGCGACGCATGCCTACCGCGGCTTGGCAGGGATGTTCATCATCGACGATGACGTTTCTGACAGCCTCGACTTGCCGCACGAGTATGGCGTGGACGATATCCCCGTGGTCATCATGGACGCTAAGTTCACAGAGGATGATCAGTTCGATGAGAAAAGCGACAACACCCTGGGCCTTTTAGGCACCACGCCGGTGGTCAACGGCATCACCAATGCCCGCTTTGAGGCCACGACGCGCCGGGTACGTCTGCGCCTGCTCAACGGTGCCTCCATGCGCTTTTACACACTTGAGGTAGGGGAGAAGCCCTTCCACGTGATTGCGACGGACGCCGGGCTTCTCGACGCCCCCGTGGAAGTCGACTCCCTCCTCCTCGGTCCCGGCGAGCGTGCCGAGGTCATCGTGGACCTGGAGCCCGGCAAGGATATCCAGCTGCGCTCGGTTCCCCGCAAGGACAACTTCGGTGTGCCTACTGACGACAACGCCGCTGACTTCGGCTTCCGGGATTCCTTTGATTTACTCACCATTGTTGGCCCCGAAGAGTCCGCTCCGGAACCCGCGGCGCTGCCAGCCACGCTCGATCGCGCTGCGGGGGAGACCCCGTCCACTGTTGGCCTTACTGAGCGCGAGTTCATCCTCAACACCTTCATGATCAATGGTGAACAGATGGACATGGCTCGCGTCGATACCGTCATCGACGAGGATGCTCTGGAGCTGTGGACCGTCACCAACGAGAACTCCGACTGGCCGCACAACTTCCACATCCACAACGCCCGCTTCAAGGTCGTGGACTGGGACGGCGATGAGAAGATGAACGTCTTCAACTCCGGCTGGAAGGACATTGTCAATCTCCCGCCAAAGGCCACCGCGCGCCTGCTAGTGGAGTTTGGCCACTTCCCAGACAAGACCATCCCGTACATGTACCACTGCCACATGCTCCTGCATGAGGACCAAGGCATGATGGGGCAGTACGTCATCGTGGACAAGGGCGAGAAACCCGACGTGCGCGTCAAACCGGGCGCCCTCGTCTTTGACAAGGACGCTTCCGGCCATGCTGGGCACGCCAGCCAAGTCGTGGACTCTTCGCGTAGTCCGTATGCGTCGCCGGAAGCGACGGCCTAGGCACGAGGCAAATCAGGGTTTCAGCAGCTTGAGGATGTGCTTGTTAGCTGAGGCCGGTTTCGTCGCCATGTGTGCTAGTTGCGCACGTCGATGGAAACAATCCTGTTTCCAATTGTGTGGTCACTGCAGTCATCGTATGCGAAAGCTACGGGGGTGAAATCGCCAGGAACCTCAAATACCCAGGTGTATGGCGTGGAGAACCCTGGGCCGATGGAGTTACCCTGCACATCCCGATTGGCTTGAACCCGCCAGTGGTCATCGAGAGGGGTGTACATCCGTCCTTCTTGGTCAGCAATCCAGGCGAATAAGCTGAAGTCTGCGGTAAACGGAGTTTTCCCTTCATTGGAGACTGTTCCGGAAACGATGACGAATTGCGCGCCTTCGTTCCTAGGGCCTTCAATGAGTGTATCCGGTGCGCCGGGAACGAAGTCTTCGCGTCTAAGTTCCACTGAGGGAGCGAGGGTTACGGAATCGATGATGACCTTCTCGTTTCCGCTCACGGCCGGTTCGCCAAGCTTGGGGAGATCGTCGAGGGATTGACCTTCGGTGCTGCCATCTTGTGTGTTTGGGCTGTCGGCGTTGCTCACCTCGCCTGACTGTGAGGATTCTGGTTCTGAAGGAGTTGCGGAAACTTGCTCCGGTTCAGAGCCGATGAAAGCGAAGGTGGCACCTGCACCCACCGCTCCGCCGACTAGAGCGGCAACGGCAACCATCCACCACGCAGCTTTTGGGGGCTTGGGCCGGGCTGACGTCTTAGAATCAACTGGCTGTGCTGCGTTAGAGAACGGGTTCGAACCTGGTGTTTGTTGAGGCTGTTGCTGCGCATCGTTAGGGAGCATGATTGACCTTAAGAGAGAAGAGTGAACGAATTCGTAACAGTGTAAACCCACAGCACTGTGTTTCCACTATCAGAGCATCAGTGTGTATCACAGAAATGGTTGGGCCCGGCTTCTACAAAAGTGCAGATCTACTGGTCGTCGCAAAGCAGTGCATTAGCGGTTGAAGCCGACCTCTTGCGCGATTGCATTTCCAGGGCGTCCAAGGGTTCTATCCCTGTGTGCTACCCTCCCTAGTGAGAGCGTCAACGTAGGTTGGCGCATTATCCCCCGCGGCCCCAAGCTTAGCGCTTGGGGTCGTTGCTTTCCTCAGATTTGCGACTCCCAATAGAGGCCTCGGAGCCTTATCCGTGCGCTAGGGTCAGTAAATGTGATTCAGGACATCGACCCGCTCATTCAATCCCTGTACCAAGTCTTTGACCTCATCGGAGTGGTACTCAACGGCATCATTGGCGGCACGATTGCGCGCCGCAGGGAATTCGACATCATTGGCTTTGTTTTCCTCGCGCTCTTTTCGGCGCTGGCGGGCGGCATGATCCGTGACATGCTGATTTCTAGTGGCCCAGCAGCAGCGATCTCCGACCCGCTGTATCTCACGCTCGCGTGCGTAGGCGCTCTCAGTGCGTTCTTGATTGACTTGAAGGGCAAGGCATGGGAGATCTTTCTTGAGCACGCGGATGCTGTCATTTTGGGCGTGTGGTGCACCACTGGCTGTGTGAAGGCACTGGCATATGGAATGCCGTTTATCGCCTGCGTTTTCTTAGGTGTCCTGACCGCAGTAGGCGGTGGCATGGTGCGCGATGTGGCCTCCGGAATGATTCCTTCAGTCTTTGGCGGAAGCCCGCTCTATGCGGTGCCGGCAGTGCTTACCGGAATCGTGATGGCGTCCTTCGCGCACTTCGACAAGTTCGCCCTCGGCATGATTATTTCGCCCATTGTTGGATGCGGCTTGGCCATCCTGGCCTACTGGCGTGGATGGGTACTTCCGCGAGCCGGGATAGCTCCTCTCAACTACACCGCCGCACAGGTGGCGTCGATTGCGAAGAAGGCGGAGCTGAAGGGCTTTCGCCGTGGAAGTAAAAAACACAAAAAGCTTCCCCACCAGGACTCGAACCTAGAATGACGGTACCAAAAACCGTAGTGTTGCCGATTACACCATGGGGAAACAGCGCACACGTTATGAGCGCTGGAGGACATGTTACCTGACGGGGGTCCGAGAGTCCTAAACACATGCCAGCTTTAGCCGGGAGTGCGGGTCATGTCCGGTGGGGGAGATAGAGTAGGAGCATGGTTCGACAAAGGATGACCGGCCGTGAGCGCCGTGAACAGTTGATTTCCATTGGCCGGGCGGCCTTCGCGGAGCTCGGCTTCGATGGCGCCAGCGTAGAGGAGATCGCCGCGCGCGCAGGTGTGTCCAAGCCGGTGGTGTACGAGCACTTCGGTGGCAAGGAAGGCCTCTACGCAGTGGTCATTGACCGTGAACTGGTGGCCTTGGAAAAGGTGGTCACTGAGTCCTTGCAGGAGGGCTCTTGGCGCGAGCGCATCGAGCGCGGCGTGGTGGCGCTGTTGACCTATGTGGAAGAGGAGACTGATGGCTTCCTCATCCTGGTGCGTGATTCCAAACCCGGTGATGAGCGTAGTTTCTCCACGCTGCTCAATACTGCGGTGAACCAGATTGCCCACATTTTGGGAGAGGCCTTTGAACACCGTGGGCTCGACCCTGAGCTTGCGGTGCTCTACGGCCAGGCGTTGGTGGGCATGGTGGCTACCACGGCCCAATGGTGGCTGGATGAGCGCGAGCCTTCCCGCGAGACGGTTGCCGCGCACATCGTGAACTTGTGCTGGAATGGCCTGGCCGGAATGGAAGCTGCACCGAAGTTGAAGGGAGATGAGTAGGTGGCAACTCCGATGCTGGGAGGGCTACTCAAGGTAGCTGCCTCCGATCCCAAACTGAAAGGCCTTGCCTCCCAGGTAGGTACGCAGTCACTACATATAACGGGCATCGACCAGGCCCGTCCCTGGGCTCTTGGCACCCTGGCGCACCATGCGCCTGTTCTCGTTGTGGCAGCGTCGGGGCGCGAGGCCGAGGATCTCAGGGCGGAGCTCACCGCGTTGTTGGGAGATAAGGTGGCGTATTTCCCCGCATGGGAAACGCTGCCTCATGAGCGGCTCTCGCCGGCCCCGGATATCGTCGGCAAGCGCGCCCAAGTCCTCGACCTAGTTGGTGCGGGCAAGGCCCAGGTCGTGGTGACCTCAGCGCGCGGATACTGCCAGCCCATCCTCAGCAAGGTGGAGGGCCGTGCGCCGATTTTCCTCAAAGAAGAGGCGGAACACGAGTTTTCTCATATCGTCTCTGAATTGGAGTTTCGCGCGTATAAACACGTCGATATGGTGGCGAAGCGCGGAGAGTACGCGACGCGCGGCGGCATCCTCGATATTTTTCCCACGACGTCCGATTACCCGGTGCGTGTGGAGTTTTGGGGCGATGAGATTACGGATATTCGCCAATTCTCCGTAGCGGACCAGCGAGCTATTCAGGAGATTGAGGTCGGGGAGGTCGCCATCTACCCTGCGCGCGAGCTTCCCATCACCAACGAGGTGGCCGCACGGGCTCGTGACCTAGCACAGAAGTTTGGCGGCAATGCGGCACTGGCTGAGCTGCTTACAAAGGTCGGTGAACACATCCCGGCCGAAGGTATGGAGGCGCTGCTCGCCGTGCTTGCCGATGCCCCCTTTGTCACCCTCCCCGAACTCCTCCCCACCGGAACGCACGTGCTCCTCGTGGCACCGGAGAAGATCCGCACCCGTATCGCAGACTTGGAATCCACTGACGCCGAGTTCTTGGCTGCTGGCTGGGAAGCCGCCGCCATGGGCGCGGACGGCCCGTTGGCCGCAGAGGGGCTGGACACGGAGGCGTCGAGTTATCGCTCCTATGAGTCTTTGGAGGCCACGTGCGCGCAGATTGAGGCTCCCCTGTGGACTTTTGCGCCCCCAGGTATGTTTGCCGCTGCGGAATCGGAGACCCTGCCGCTCGACTACGAGCCTGGCCCCACACCGCGTGGCGATATTGAGCAGATTGACGCCATGATGGCGCAGCTGTTGGCCCACACCACCGCGGGTGGGCGGGCAGCTTTCATCGCTCCTGCCCAGGGCGCTATCAAGCGCATGGTGGAGCGTTTCGCGGAGAAGGGGATTCCCACCAAGGTTGCTACGCCTGGATGGGAGCCTAGCCCTGGTGAAGTCACGCTCTATCAAGCGCTGAGCCATGCTGGTCTGGTTTTCCCCAAGGTACGCAAGCTTAAGGACGCTGAAGCGCTTCCGCTTGTTGTGGTGACTGAAACGGACCTGACGGGTAACCGCGTGGGCGATATTGCGGGCGCTAAACGTCGCCCAGCAAAGCGCCGCAACCGCGTTGATCCGCTAGCACTTAAGCAGGGCGACTACGTGGTGCATGAAACACATGGCATCGGCAAATTCCTCAAGATGGCCGAGCGCACCATCCAGACCGGTGACGAGACCTCGCGCCGCGAGTACATCGTCCTCGAATACGCCGCGTCCAAGCGCGGTCAGCCCGCCGACCAGCTCTGGGTCCCCATGGACTCGCTGGATCTGCTGAGCAAGTACACCGGTGGTGAGGCGCCAACGCTGTCCAAGATGGGCGGCTCGGATTGGAAGAACACCAAGAAGAAGGCGCGCGCTGCCGTCCGCGAAATCGCTGGCGAGCTGGTAGAACTCTACGCCAAGCGCCAAGCCGCACCCGGTCACCAATTTGGGCCCGATACGCCGTGGCAGGCGGAGATGGAGGATAACTTCCCCTTCGTCGAAACCGAAGACCAGATGCTGGCCATTGATGCCGTCAAGGAAGACATGGAATCTACGGTGCCGATGGACCGCGTCGTTGTCGGTGACGTGGGCTATGGCAAGACTGAGGTGGCGGTGCGCGCTGCCTTCAAGGCAGTCCAAGACGGCAAGCAGGTCGCAGTCCTCGTGCCCACCACGCTGCTGGCCCAGCAGCACGCCGATACATTCCGCGAGCGCATGCAAGGCTTCCCCGTAGACATCGAGGTGCTCTCGCGCTTTACCTCGGCCAAGGAATCCAAGGAGATCCTGGCTGGCTTGGCGGATGGTTCCGTGGACATCGTCATCGGTACCCACCGCCTGCTGCAGACAGGCGTGCAGTGGAAGAACCTGGGCCTCATCGTGGTGGATGAGGAGCAGCGCTTCGGCGTGGAGCACAAGGAACACATCAAGGCCCTCAAGGCGAGTGTGGACGTGCTCACCATGTCTGCAACTCCGATTCCCCGCACCTTGGAGATGTCCATGGCGGGCATCCGCGAGATGTCCACCATCTTGACTCCGCCAGAGGACCGCCATCCAGTCTTGACCTATGTGGGTGCCTACGAAGATAAGCAGGTCGCTGCTGCAATTCGCCGCGAGTTACTGCGTGACGGTCAGGTCTTCTTCATTCACAACAAGGTCGCGGACATTGAGAAGAAGGCCCGTGAGCTGCGTGATCTCGTGCCAGAAGCCCGCATCGTGGTGGCCCACGGACAGATGAACGAAGAGGTTCTCGAGCAGACCGTCCAGGGCTTCTGGGACCGCGAGTTCGACGTGCTGGTCTGTACCACCATCGTGGAAACAGGCCTGGACATCGCCAATGCGAATACCCTCATCGTGGAAAACGCCCATCACATGGGCCTATCCCAGCTGCACCAGCTGCGTGGGCGCGTGGGCCGCTCTCGCGAGCGAGGCTATGCCTACTTCCTCTACCCGAAGGGCGCTACGCTCACTGAAACCTCCTACGACCGCCTAGCCACCATTGCCCAGAACAATGATCTGGGCGCAGGTATGGCCGTGGCCATGAAGGATCTGGAGATGCGAGGGGCCGGCAACGTGCTCGGAGCTGAGCAATCCGGCCACATCGCTGGCGTGGGCTTTGACCTCTACGTCCGGCTCGTGGGCGAGGCTGTGGAGACCTTTAAGGCGCTTGCTAGGGGAGAAGCCCCGATCGTCACGGACGAAGGACCGAAGGAAATCCGCATTGACTTGCCTGTCGACGCCCACATTCCAGAGTCCTACATCAACTCCGAACGCCTGCGCCTTGAGGTCTACCGCAAGTTGGCGGCCTCCAAAGACAATGCGGACCTCCAGAACACCGTGGAGGAGATGGAGGACCGCTACGGTCCCGTTCCGGAGCCGGTGCAACGCCTTCTGGCTGTGGCTCGCTTGCGCCACCTGGCGCGCCGGGCTGGTGTCGCCGACATTACGGTGCAGGGAACCCGCATCAAGGTCCACCCGGTGGAGCTCGCGGATTCAAAGCAAGTGCGCCTCAAGCGCCTCTTCCCAGGCTCCAACTACCGTGCGGCCGCCAAGGCCATCCAGCTCAACTTCCCCAAGGCCGGACGCAACGTCACAGACCCCAAGCTGCGTGACGTTGAACTTCTCCAGTGGATGGCAGATTTCCTAGCATCGATGTTTGAGCTCGAGCGAATCGACGTCAGCGGTGCTAAGACGAAGAAGAACGTCATTAGCGTAGGAGAAAAGTAATGGATGCCACCAACAGCCCTAGTGTGAAGCCGCGCTCTAATTCACGAATAGCTCTGTTGGTGGTGTGGATTGTCGCGGCGCTGGTGAGCATTCCTGCGGTGTTGGCGCTGAAGTTTGTGAGCGGGAATGCAGGCTGGTACGCCGTCATGCTCATGTTGGGTGGGGTGGTGCCCCTAGGAGTATGGATGCTCCTGGGTTTTATCCCGCTGTTTATTCTCAGGGACTATGACAGCAACCTGGTGTGGGCATGGGCGGGGCTGGCTATGGTCTTCATCGGATTTATCATCGGCGGCGCCAATCTTCCGGACTTTGGCGATACTGGCCCTGCCGGTGTCCCCGCATGGTGGTTCGGCAACGAGGACGCAGCCACGATTACCGGCATGCTATTTCTCGGAATCAGCGCTATCGGCCACGTGCTGTGGCTAGTGAGCTGCATTGTTTATGCGGTGAAATCTCACCGCCAACAGCCCCCGGTGCTTTAGAGAACGAGCTTGCCGGTGCTCAATCCCCATACAGCAGCAATGGCGCCAATAATCACGATCGCCACTACACACCACTCGAAGGTATTGAACACGCGCTCCTTCTTATACAGGCGAGTAGCCACGTACGGGATCATGCTCGGAACCACGGCAAGCGCGCCGAGGAGCACGTAGACCGGATCCGCGGCGTAAATGAGCCATACGGAATAGATGAAGGCGACGAGGCCGATGAAGAAGTGGCGTCGATTGTCGCGGCGTCCTACCTCCGGGCCGGAAAGATCAAACTTCACACCTGCATGCGGGTGGGTAAGCCCCTTGCCGCGCACGGTAAGGAGAAGCAAGTACAGCGAGGAGAAAATGTAGGGCAGCAGGTACATGATGGTGGCCAACTGCACCATGGCGTTATAGGAGGTCTCGTTGAGGAAGAACACGATGACGAAGAGCTGAATCGCTAGGGTAGAAATGAGCTGCGCTACCCACGGTGCGCCCGCGACGTTAACGGTGCCGATCTTGCGAGGGATAAGGCCATCGACAGCCATGAGGACAATCGGCTCCGCGCACAGCATCTGCCAGGACACATACGCACCCAACACAGATAGGCACAGGCCCAGGGAGATGAGCGCCCCGCCCCATGGTCCTACCGCGGCGGTGAGGACGGATGCCATGGAGTTATCCGGCAGTGCCGCCAGCTCTTCCTGAGTAAGCACGCCGAAACTCAAGGTGGAAACGGACACCAAAAGCGCCAGAACGCTGATAAAACCAATCACCGTAGCGCGGCCAACGTCAGTGCGGGTACGGGCCTGCTTGGAGTACACCGAAGCGCCTTCCACACCGATGAAGACCCACACGGTAAAGAGCATGATGCCCTGGACCTGCTCAAAAAGGGATTTATCGGAACGCTCGCCCCAGAAATCCAGGGTGAACTTGTCCCAGCTAAAGCCGAGGAAAGCGATGAGCACGATGAAAGCCAGGATAGGCACGATCTTGGCCACGGAGGTCACCATGTTCATGATGGCTGCTTGTTTAATGCCGCGGGCCAGCACGGCGAAGATGCCCCACGACAACAGCGACACCGCAATGGCGGAGACCCACTGGTGGTCCGCATCAAAGAAGGGCACGTAGTGGCCAATGGTATTGAAGAACAAGGTGGCGTAGCCCACCTGCGCCATGACGGAGCCTAGCCAGTAGCCCCAGCCGGACGTAAAGCCAATGAAGTCGCCCAAGCCGGCGCGGACATAGGAGTACACGCCAGAGTCGAGGTGTGGCTTGCGGTGGGCAAGAATCTGAAAAACGAAAGCAACAGAAAGCATGCCGACGCCTGCGATGAGCCAACCCAGCAGCATGGCGCCGGGGCCAGCCACGGAGGCGATGTTTTGCGGCAGAGAGAAGATGCCGGCGCCCACCGTGGAACCGATGATGAGCGCAACGAGCGTCCACAGCGTCACGGAGTGCGTGCGCGGCGATTCGGTGAGTGATGAAGAGGTCATTGGTCAAAAGTACCCCTTATGGCGGACTTGTGCGTAACTGTTGCAATAGCTTGCTAGGGCAGAGCCCTATACTCGGTGCTTATGACTGTGCTGTTGCTCGATCCGCGCTGGCCCACGATGATCCCCATGGAAGCCTATGGAAAGCTGTTCGGACCTGCGGTTTTTACCGATGAAGTGCCGGTAAAAGTGCGCTGGAACTTCGACGAGCTACTGTGCGGTGAGGATCCTAAAGGTCAAGGTGTGCTGGTAAGCACGAATGCGTCCGACCCTCAGGTGCGGGCGCTTCTCGACGCCTCCCATGACCTCATCCTCGCCCCTTCTCTCGACGACCCCCTGTGGCAGGCGCGGGAGGTCATGTCGAAGGCTCGCAGTATCGGTGAGTGGGAACGCGATCAAACGCACGCGACGTTGTTGCCCTACCTTGCCGAAGAGTCTGCGGAGTTTGCTGACGCGGTGAAGAATGGCGCGTCTGACGCTGAGCTTCTTAAAGAGTTAGGAGACGTTTTTCTCCAAGTTCTTTTTCACGCAGAGATTGCCGCTCGACGAGGTGCTTTCACTTTGGATGATGTCGCAGGGTCCTTTGTGACAAAAATGCGCTCCCGCGCGCCCTACCTTTTTGACGGCACAGAGGACGTCGTCGGGGTAGAGGAGCAGGAGCGCTTGTGGGCTGAGGGGAAAGCCCGTGAGAACCGTTAGGTGAGCTTTTAGCTCTGCTTCAGAACGGAGGACAGCAGCGGGGCGTAGTCCGCAATCTTGGAGGACAGGCCGGTACCGCCGGTGGCGATGGTGTCTTCCTTGACGATCTTGCACTCGAGGGCGCGGTCAGCGGTCTGGCCGGCGTACTTCACAGCGACGAGCGCCAGCGGGCCGAGGTCCTCAGAACCACCGAGGGCAGTGAGGTTCTTGGACAGCTGGTTGCGGGTGGTGTTTTCGGTGAGCAGGTCGCCCTCGGTGGTCTGATCGATGAGGTTCAGGGTGTTGCGCAGGGTGTCGCAGTCAGCGGTCTGGATGCCCTGGGACAGAAAACCACCGAGCTCCTCGAAGGAAGCAGCGGATGCGGTGGCAGGAACAGCAGCACCGAGGGTGACAACAGTGGCAGCGGTGGCGGCAATACGGCGGATGGACATGGATCTCCTTGAATTATGAGTAGAGAACAGCACTTTTCCCGGCTCGGCGAGCCGTTCAATGGCGTAGTGTAGCGCACAATGTTACGCATGGGAACACTATGACATAATTTTTACCATTCTGTGTCGGTCCGGGCTGACCCTAAAGGTGGGCTGTAGTATCCCTGCCTATGACCAAGGGGCTGAGGAGAATCGGGGGCTGCGGCCTCGGTATTGTCTTGGCCATTATCCTCATTATTTCCCTCGTGGGCTGGAGTTTGTCCTTTTTGGGCAAACCTTCGCCGTTCCGTCAGCTCGAGCCTGTTCCCCAAGACCTACCGCCAGTTGGTGGGGCAGAGGTGCCCGCGATTGATGTCGAGGCCCCTGGGCGTACCTCCGATAAATTGACGTGGTGGTCGGATCAGTTAAAGGACTCCACGAGCATTCCCGAACAGGCCTTGCGCGCCTATGGCAACGCTGAACTAATTGCGAAGACGGCCTGGCCCAACTGCAACCTGCGCTGGAATACTCTTGCCGGCATTGGATGGGTAGAAACCCGCCACGGTACGTATAACGGAAAAATGTTCCACCGATCTTCTTTGAATGAGGATGGTTACCCTGACCCACCCATCGTGGGTATTCCTCTAGACGGGTCGAATAACACAACGCTGGTGCCAGACAGTGATGGCGGAGCGATTGATGGTGACGCTGAGTTTGATCGCGCAGTAGGTCCCATGCAGTTCATTGCTTCCTCGTGGGATCATTTGGGGCGCGATGCAAACGGCGATGGTGTGGCGGACCCCAATCAGATTGATGACGCTGCACTCGGTGCCGCCGCCCTGTTGTGCTTTGGCGATCGGGACCTGTCTACGCCGGAAGGGTGGCGCTCGGCGATTCTCAACTACAACCAATCCGAGGATTATTTGCGTAAAGTGGCGGGTGCTGCCAATTCTTACGCGATCGAGCAGCCGGCAACCTCCTAGATCTTTGTCACGTTGTCCGGTTATGCCCGACAAGTTCCGAACTTTTCTGGAACAATGGGCAGCAGGTGATTTGGGAGCCCTCCCGAAGCACAAAACCACACTCAATTTGGTTCTATAGGAGTGAAAGCAGCATGGCTGACATCATCCACGTAATGGCACGCGAAATTCTTGATTCCCGCGGTAACCCGACTGTTGAGGCTGAGGTTTTCCTCGATGACGGTGCGCGCGGCGTCGCCGGCGTTCCGTCTGGCGCTTCCACCGGTGTCCACGAGGCACACGAGCTGCGTGACGGCGGCGAGCGCTACTTGGGCAAGGGTGTGCTCAAGGCAGTTGAAAACGTCAACGAAGAAATCACCGACGAGATCGCTGGCTTCGAGGCTGATGATCAGCGTCTCATCGACGAAGCGCTCATCAAGCTTGACGGTACGGAGAACAAGTCCCGCCTCGGTGCTAACGCCATCCTCGGCGTTTCCATCGCCGTAGCCAAGGCTGCCGCTGAGTCTGCCGGCCTGCCGCTCTACCGCTACATTGGTGGACCGAACGCTCACGTCCTGCCTGTTCCGATGATGAACATTGTCAACGGTGGTGCACACGCTGACTCCGGCGTTGACGTTCAGGAGTTCATGATTGCCCCGATCGGTGCAGAGACCTTCAGCGAGGCCCTGCGCATGGGTGCTGAGGTGTACCACGCACTGAAGTCTGTTATCAAGTCCAAGGGCCTGTCCACCGGCCTCGGTGACGAGGGCGGTTTCGCTCCGGAGGCTGAGTCCACCAAGGCTGCACTCGACCTCATCATTGAAGCCATCAAGAAGGCTGGCTTTGAGCCGGGCAAGGACGTTGCCCTTGCACTGGACGTGGCTTCCTCCGAGTTCTACAAGGATGGCAAGTACCACTTCGAGGGCGGCGAGCACACCGCTGAGGAGATGGCCAAGGTTTACGAGGACCTCATTGCCAACTACCCGATCGTCTCCATTGAGGACCCGCTGCAGGAGGATGACTGGGAGGGCTACACCAAGCTCACCGAGACCATCGGTGACAAGGTTCAGATCGTTGGCGATGACTTCTTCGTCACCAACCCGGCACGTCTCCAGGAGGGCATCGACAAGAAGGCTGCTAACGCCCTGCTCGTGAAGGTTAACCAGATCGGTACCCTCACTGAGACCTTTGATGCCGTTGAGCTGGCTCACCGCAATGGCTACCGCACCATGATGTCCCACCGCTCCGGCGAAACCGAGGACACCACCATTGCTGACCTCGCAGTTGCCCTGAACTGTGGCCAGATCAAGACCGGTGCTCCGGCTCGTTCCGAGCGCGTTGCTAAGTACAACCAGCTTCTGCGCATCGAGCAGGAACTGGGCAGTGCCGCCGTCTACGCTGGCCGCTCTGCATTCCCGCGCTTCCAGGGTTAATCATCTCCCCGAAGCTTCATTGTGCCCCGTGATTGTGGGCCACGTTTAAAGGCGTCACAGGAAACTGTGGCGCCTTTGGCGTGACACCTGTTATTTTTGTGACTTCCACGCGTGCCGTCCCGAACCCTGACGGTTGGGAGCTAGACTACTCTCCGATGGCACGCACTACCCCTACCCGTACGAAGCGCCGGAACACCGTTCCGGTCCACACGCGTGCCCGCGACGCCCACAAAACCACGAAGCGCCCGAAGAAGCCACAGGGCCTCGATATTCTCGGGGTAGGCGTCATCATTGCGGTGGTGCTTGTCGTCTTGCTCACCATCGCCGTGCCATTGCGCAACTATTATCACGGCCAGTCCGAAATCGCCCGCCTGGAAAGCTCAATCGCTGCCAAGCAGGAGCGCAAGGATAAGCTCCTCGCGGAAATCGATAAGTACCGTTCAGATGAGTACATCAAACAAGAGGCCCGTCGCCGCTTCGGCGTTATGGACGAAGGCGAAACCGCCTTCCGAATCATGGATCCCCGCATGGATTCTGGTGACACCGTGACCTCAGAGCACCGCGAGGACATCGATGAGCGCGAGTGGTACACCGTGCTGTGGGACTCCGTATCTGAAGAGGCGGAGACGGACCCAGCAGTAGCCGATCGCCCCGCTGAATAGGACTCATCCCAGTCGCCATGTCACAATGGTTGCCATGACCGTGACCGATGCTGATCTTGACGTTGTCCGCGAACAACTGGGCCGCACCCCGCGCGGCGTCGTAGACATTGCCTACCGCACCCCCGACGGAGCGCCTGCAGTGATTAAGACTGCGCCGAAGCTTCCCGACGGCACCCCGTTCCCCACTCTCTACTACCTTACCGACCCCCGCCTGACCGCCGAAGCTTCGCGCCTTGAAGTTGCACACGTTATGAAGTGGATGGAGCAGCGCCTCGCAGAAGATGAGGTCCTACAAAAGGACTACCGTGCGGCACACGAACACTACCTGGCCACTCGTAACGAGATGGAGGATCTCGGCACACAGTTCTCCGGTGGTGGTATGCCAGAGCGTGTCAAGTGCCTCCACGTGCTTATTGCGTATGCCTTGGCCGAAGGCCCGGACCGCGTACGCTTCGGCACGGAAGCCGTCGCAATGGCAGCCGAACACGGTAAACTTCGTGGCAGCGCCATCCCAGAAGAGTGGCCTACCGTGGGGGACTTGGGCATTGACATGGCCCAGTTTGATTTTTCTAACGCCGGTTAACAGAAAGGCTTGACCTATGACTCGCGTCGCTGCTGTCGACTGCGGAACCAACTCCATCCGTCTGCTCATCAGTGAGATTCAAGACGATGGAAAGATTCGGGACATTTCCCGCACGATGGAAATTGTTCGCCTTGGTCAAGGCGTCGACGCTACCGGCGAGTTCGCTCCAGAGGCCCTCGCGCGTACCCGCGCCGCCTTGGAGGAGTACGTCAAGCAGATGAAGTTCGAAAAGGTTGAGCGCGTGCGCATGGTGGCTACCTCAGCCACGCGAGATGCCAAAAACCACCGCGATTTCTTTGACATGACGGCGGAGCTTCTCGGTCAGATTCAGCCAGGCGCTCGCGCGGAAGTTATCTCCGGTGAGGAGGAAGCCCTGTTGTCCTTTACCGGCGCTGTGGCGGACCTCAGCTCGGAGAAGGGGCCTTATTGCGTCATTGATTTGGGTGGCGGCTCTACCGAGTTTGTCGTCGGCACTATCGACGGTGAAATCCTCGGCTCTCACTCCGCCCAGATGGGCTGTGTGCGTCTCACCGAGCGCATGATGCGCAGCGATCCGCCTACAGAAGCAGAAATCGAAATTGCCACCGACTATGTTGCTGAGCGCATGGCTGACGTGGAGAAAATAGTGCCCATCGACAAGGCCGTCACCTTCGTCGGCTGCGCCGGAACGTTCACTACGCTGTCTGCTCTTGCGCAGGGCATGGAGCGCTATGATGCCGACTCCATCCACGGTTCCGAGCTGCGTTTCGACGCCCTGCGCGTACTGACTCGCCAAATGATAGGTCTGGCTTCGGATGTACGCGCCCTCAATCCGGTCATTCACCCAGGCCGCGCTGATGTCATCGGAGGTGGATGTGTCGCTGTGGAAGGCATCATGACCATGATTGAGCGCAACAGCAGCGCCCGTTCCTTCTTTATCAGTGAGAAGGATATTCTCGACGGAATTATTGCTGGCCTCGCTACAGCCTGACCCAATATCTAGTGTGCGAGGACCCGTGCCCTAAAATAAATGGGCACGGTTAGGCCCCCATAGCCCAATCGGCAGAGGCAGTCGACTTAAAATCGATTCAGTGTGGGTTCGAGTCCCACTGGGGGCACCACTGGGGGCACCACTGGGGGCACCATGACCAGCGGAAACGCTGGTGAGAGTGGGCAATCTGGCGCAAAAGTGTCCAAAAGTGTCCATTTAATAGTGCTGAGCTATACGTCGCTATCAGTGCAGGCGACCAGGTATGTGGCCGATGTGCGGTAGGGGAGGCGTCGACAAGCGCAGTGCTTCGCGACGCCTCTCTTTAAGAATATTTTGCAAAGTTTGGGATTTTTGGGAACTTCCTAGCAATCGAGTGCGTTGGAACTAGTGAGAACATGAACACGGCGGCCCTTATGGGGCCGTCTTTATTGAGAAATACTGTGAAAGGAATCGGGATTCACGTGCGTTCTAGCAACCCCGTCATGAGTTCCCTCTCATCCAGCCAAAACCAGAACCAGACTCAGAGCAATCCGTTTGGCCAGAGCGATAGCCCGTTTAACGAGGCCACCCGTAGCGCCGACCGCCCGTTGACCGTTGATGACGTGGTGACCAAGACCGGTATCACCCTCGCTGTCATCATCGCGCTGGCTGTTCTTAACTTTTGCATTGGCGCGCTGGTCAGCCCCGTTGTGACGATGGGCCTGACTTTGCTTGGTGCCATTGGTGGGTTTATCACAGTGTTGGTTTCGACGTTTGGCAAGAAGTTCGGTTCTGCCGCCGTGACTCTTATCTACGCCGCATTTGAAGGTCTTTTCGTTGGCGGCTTTTCGTACATCGTTGCCGGTGGTTCTCTTGATAAGTCTGGTGGCATGGCACTCGCCGACCTAGGCGAGATCGGTGTAGGCATCGGCCAGGCCATTATGGGTACGGTCGGCGTCTTCATCGGCATGCTCATGGTCTACAAGACCGGTGCAGTGAAGGTAACCCCGAAGTTCAACAAGATTATGTTCGGCCTCATTACTGGTGTTGCCGTCTTGGCATTGGTTAATTTCCTGGGCGCTATCTTCTTCGACTTCAACCCGCTGCGTGACGGTGGCGCGATTGCCATTATCTTCTCTTTGGTTTGCATCGTCCTGGCGTCTCTGTCCTTCATGACGGACTTTGACCAGGCTGACCGCCTTATCCGCCAGGGGGCTCCGGCCCAGTACGCCTGGGGTATCGCCCTTGGCCTGGCCGTGACCCTGGTCTGGCTCTACACCGAGATTCTGCGTCTGCTGAGCTACTTCAGGGACTAGTTCTCACCGTCGCCTTATTTAGCCGGCGGCCGACACCTTAACTGGTGTTGGCCGCCGGTTTACTTTGTGGTGTTTGTCACAGTGTGGTGTGGGGTGTTTGATAATCCGCCGTCTATATGTGGTGTTGGCAAGAGTATGTTCGAATGGGTGTGTTGTTTTGGTCTAGTTGTGGTGGTGTGTTGTGGGGTCTGGTGTGGTGTTGGGTTGGTTGGGTAGTGTGGTGGCTAGAAAGGGTGTTCGTATTGTCTAGTATTTAAGGGGGGTGTCACTTATGGTGGCAACCACAACTTCTTCTTCTTCTGTTCCGTTGGCGTATTTTTCTCA
>NZ_KV810486.1 GCF_001812805.1 Corynebacterium sp. HMSC078H07
AGGTGCATCACCTGGTGCCGTGGAAGGCCGGTGGAGCTACCAACCCGCCGAATCTGACAATGTTGTGTGCCTATCACAACGGCATCAACGATGACGACCCGGACAAACCCACCGGTGCTGGCTACGTCTTCCGATTACGCGGCGACGTCACCTACGTCCCACCGTGGGCAGAACCAATCACCGCCCAGGCGGCCTACCAACAAGCACAGCAAGCTACAGCACGGGGACCAGACAAACCCGGTTAAACCGCCACGCACTACCGGACACGCATCACCGGTCGTGCAGGCGCCCAAACGGGCCGCCCGGCGGGTAAATCGCCACGCGGACGCCCACCACAGGGCCTCCGCGACATCGGCGATCCCAGCTGCCGGTTGGACGCTAAAAACGCACCGAATCGGGGCCCGTAAAAAGGTGAGCCTTGAGACCCACGCGCTGCGCGCCCGCAACAAAGTCCGGGCGGTCGTCGAAGAAGTAAGTGTCCTTGGCTTGGGCGCCGAGGGCATCGACAGCCACGTGATAGGCCTCCGGGTCGGGCTTCGCCACGCCGATATCGCAGCTCAACGTCACGGCGGCACACTCTTCCAACCAAGGCTGCGACGCACGGACCTTCGCCCCCAATGCCGCGGAAACATTGGAGAGGATACCAACGCTGTGGCCCTCTCCGATGAACCGCAGGACAAGGTTCACCATCTCTTCGTCGGCCTCCAGCAGGTGCTCCGTGTCTAGCTCCACCGCCTGGGAGACGTCGAAAGGCGCAAGATCCGTCAGGGCACGAATGCGGCCCCAATACTGCGAATCACTCAGGTGCCCGGCATCATAGGCTGGGCGAAACTCCTCATAGGTGGACCAAAAGTGATCCGGGTTGACCGGGCGGACGTACTCTTCAAGCTCAGCGTGCCCGGCGGGCGTGGCTGAGCGCATGAGCACGCCGTACAGATCGAAGAGCAGAGTGGCCATGCGCCCAGTGTAGCCACACCGCCACCGCACCAGTCAGCGTGCCAACGATGAAGAGCGGCAGCGAGACACTCACGCGGCCCCACGGCAGCGCGCCCAGGGTGGAGATTGCCCCCACCAAGAACAATCCTCCGACGCTAAACAGAGAGCGGCTCAGCGCGGTCGACGCCGCCGCGGCACATACCAACAGGGCCACGCCGAGGAACGGGCCCAACATCAGTGCCAACGCAAAGAAGAAGGTCCCCAGCGCCACATTAGTCGCGGCTAGCCAGATACCACCCACCAGTGCCATTGCCAGCCCGGCGAGGGCACCGCCCAGAAGCATCAGCCGCGTGTTAGTCATACAAGAAATTCTCCCATCAACCGCGAGGGCTGTGGGAGAATTCGTCCAAACTATATGGCTTCGTTACCGTTCTGCCAGCGAGCTATCGATGCGCAGGAGGCCGGAGCCATCGTTGCCGACCAGCTTCAGCTGGTCGATAACCTCAGACACGCTGGCCTCTTCCTCCACCTGTTCATCGAGGAACCAGTTGATGAGGGGGCGGGAATCGAGATCGCCAGCGGCATCCGCGGTGCGGGCAATCTCCCGGATCTGCTCCGAGACCTTCTGCTCATGCGCGAGGGAGGCCTCGAAGGCATCGAGCGGGGTGGCTGCCTTGACGGAGCCCACCTGGATATCCTCCAGCTCGACGCGGTAGCCACGGTCCAGCAGGTGCTCAGCAAACTTCTGCGCGTGCTCGCGCTCTTCCTCTGCCTGCTTGAAGAACCAATCGCGCATGCCCGGGAAGGACAGGTTGTCCATCTCGTAGGCCAGCTGAGTGTAAATCAGGGCCGCGCCGTGCTCGTTGTTGACCTGGGCGTTTAGGAGCGTTTGCAGTTTCTCATCCATGAGAGTCATTCCTTTCGTGTGTTTTTCAGTTACCCACAATACAGAAAAAAACTCCGCCCGCGCTAGCAAGGTAAGCTTTAGCAAATTCGCACGTCATAACAGTTTTTGGGACAGCTTTACCTAAGCTGCGCCTGCTATTTCCGCAACCCCTGGCTGAGACGGCGGTAGCGTTGCTCATTCGCCACATCCAGCCCACGGAAGGACACCGTGACCCCGCGCGCAGCGTATTTACTCTCCACGGAGTCGAGTACCGCCACGGTCGACGCGTCCCAAATATCGGCCCGACTGAAGTCCACGATGACCTCCTTCACCGGCAGGGTGTAATCAAAGGCGTAGACCAGATCGTTGGAAGAAGCGAAAAAGAGCTGGCCGCGCACGGTGTAGACGTTGCCTTCCAGCTCCACAGACACTAGGTGCGCCACGCGGCGCGCAAAGGCTACCGATGCCGCCACAACTCCCAGCACCACGCCCACGGCCAGGTTGTTCGTGGCCAACGTTCCCACCACCGTAACGAGCATGACGACGGTCTCACTCAACGGCATGCGGCGCAGCGTGCGCACCGAGTGCCAATCCACCGTGTGGAAGGACACCATGAACATGACCGCTACGAGCGCGGCCATAGGAATGCGCCCCACGGTATCGCCCAGCACGAGAATGAGGATAAGGAGGAAGACGCCAGCGAGGAACGTCGACAAGCGCGTGCGTGCCTGGGATTCCTTGACGTTGATCATGGTCTGCCCAATCATCGCGCACACGCCCATGCCACCAATCGCGGCGGCAAGCATATTGCCAATCCCCTGGCCTACGGATTCGCGGGTCTTGTCGGAATGGGTATCCGTGAGGTCGTCGACAAGCTTGGCGGTCAGCAGCGACTCCATCAGCCCCACCAGCGCCACTCCCAGCGCATACGGCAGGCACAACAAAAGCGTATCCATGGTCCACGGCACATCCGGGATGACAAAACCAGGCAAGGACGTGGGCAGCTCGCCCTGGTCCGCCACGTCCGGAACATCCCAACCACACAGCGCGGTCAACACGCTGACAACAAGAATCGCCACCAGCGGCGCCGGCACCACGGTCGTAATCCGCGGCCACACCACCATGATGACCAGCCCCAGCGCCACGAGCGCATAGACCAGCCACGATACGTTCCACAGGTGGCTCAGCTGCGCCGTAAACATGAGGATGCCTAGCGCGTTGACGAATCCCACCATGACGCTGCGCGGAATAAAACGCATGAGCTTGGCGACGCCCACCAAAGCCATCACCACCTGCATCAACCCCGCCATCCAGATGGTGAGGAGCACGTACTGCAGGCCATACTCGTGGGCCAGCGGCGCGATGACCACGGCGACCGAGCCCGCCGCGGCGGAAATCATGGCGGGGCGGCCGCCGGTGAGAGCGATGGACATCGCCATGATGACGGAGGCGAATAGGCCCACCTTGGGGTCAAGGCCGGCGAGGATGGAGAAACTTAGGACTTCCGGAATCAGGGCTAGCGCAACAGCAAGCCCGCCAAACACTTCCTTGCGGAAGCGGGCGGGCGAGGTGAAGGCCGCGCGGAAAGTTCCGGCGGAGGCTTCTGGCATTAATGACCTTCCTTGTAAGAGCCATCGCGCGTGATGACCGGAAGGACGGACCAGGCGAAGTTAATCCACTGGTCGGTCTTCTTCCAGGAAAAGTCCGGCTCGAAGATGGTGGTGGGCTTGGTGTAAATAACGGCGGACTTGACCTCGGAGGCCGTTTGCTCCAGCAGGTTGACTACTAGGTCGAGGGTCTTGCCGGAGTCAGCCACGTCATCGACGACGAGAACCTTCTTGTCCTTGAGCGAGTCCGTATCCAGCTGCGGGTTGAGCAGGATGGGCTCCGGGAGGGTTTCACCGATGTCGGTGTAGAACTCCACGTTGATGGCGCCCATTTCCTTCACGCCGATGGCGTAACCAATGGCACCAGCCGGAATGAGGCCACCACGGGCTACACCGACAATGAGGTCCGGGAACCAGCCCGAATCCACAATCTCCTGGGACAGGTAGCGGCTCGCCTCGCCGAAGACCTCCCACGTTAGGTTTTCGCGTTCCGGGTTCCACCATTCCGGGGTGCTCATTGTCTAGGTCTCCTTCGCCAGATTTTTCATTTCCCTCAGTCTAATCATCTCCCTTAGCGGAACGGAACCTCCGCTACCGTTCGGCGCAACTTGCGGGTGCGCAGGCGCTCAGGATTCTCCGCCAAGGCCTCCACCGCGCGCACCGCGCACATCACGTGCGCCTCCTTGGAATTGGAGTAAAAGGCCTGCGCTTGGGCAGGAAGCTTGGGCACTGCATGCAGAGGCAGATCGGACACGGATAGCAGCGTGCCGTAAGGGATGCGGTAGCGGTAGCCATTAGCAGCCAGCGTGCAGGATTCCATGTCCACGGCCACGGCGGTGGAGTGGCGCAGCCACTCCCACAAATCGCGGGAGGTGCGCCATTCCCAGTTGCGATCATCGGTGGAGAGCACCGTGCCGGTGCGCATGAGCGAATTATCTTCGCCATACACTTCCTCCACCGAGGCTTCCAGCATTCGCTGGATCTCCGGGATAGCGGGAATCGGGTTGCCGGCCGCGACGGTGCCGTCGAGTATGTGGTCCTCGCGCTGGTAGGCGTTGCCCAAGATGAGGTCACCAATGCGCATGCGGCCATCGAGCCCTGCGCAGTGGCCGATCATGATCCACGCCTCCGGGCGCAGCACCGCCAAGCAGTCCGTAATGGTCTTGGCGTTCGAGGGGCCTACGCCGATATTGATCATCGTGATGCCATCGCCACCCGCCGTGATGAGGTCGAAGCGGGGCATCTGGAAGCGCGAGGTGAGGGTGAGCTCGTCGACGTCGAGAAGCACGGCGTCATTGGGGTGAATCGTCTCACCTGTCGGCAACACCAGCGCCGTGTAGCGCGAATCCTCCCGCGCCAGCTCGCGCAGGCCAAACTTGACGAACTCGGTGGTGTGCATGGCGTAGTTGGTGAACAGGATGTACTTCTGGACCGAATTCACCTCGATGCCCGTGTAGTGCTCAATGCGGGCGCATGCAATGTCGAAGCGCTGCGGGCCGAAGTGGAAAAGCGGCTTCTCCTTGCCGTGGAAAGCCTTCCACGCGCCGTCGACGATGCCATCATGCACCGCATCCAAGGTGGGCCGGGGAATCTCTCCACGATTCTCAGGCAAAGGGCCGGCGCCCCGAATGTACTCTGGGGGGATGCGCTCGTCCGACTGGCCCACGTAGATATCGCAGGGATAATTGCTGGTCAGCCTGGTTAGCTGCTCAAGCAGGTAGCCGCGGATGAGCCACGGTTTGGACATAACCGCCGAATAGCGCCCCTCCTGGTCTACGTAACCGAAGGGCTCGGAGCGGTCGATGGGAGTCCATTCACGGACCTGCACGATGATCTTGGGATAGACCACGTGGCGGTAGGCGTCATGGTCCCCCGAGGCGAGCGCTTCGCGCGCCAGCTCGCAGGAGCTTTCATAGAGCTCGCAGAGGCGGTTGACCGCCTCGGTGACGGAGTGGGCATGCTGCAGGTCGGTCATGCCGGCCAGTCTAGTTGGGATACTCCAACTTGGAAGCCTCACCGGCTTCACGCACGATCTCCAAGGACTCGCGGAACTCCACGAGGTCCACGCCGGACTTGCGGTACTCGTTGAGGATGGTCTCCGGGATGCACACCGCGCGCGGCTCCAGGTCACTGCCCTTCTGGGTGATGATGACCTTGCCGTCCTCGACGGTAGCGAGGCCGGATTCTTCCAAGCCCTTCACCAAGCCCTCAAAGGTGCCAGACTCTGGCTGGAGGCGCTTCTCCATGGATTCCAGCGTCACCGGCTCCTCGCTATCCCACAGGATCATGAGCATGAGGTACTGCTGGTACGTAATTCCGAGCTCGTCGAGCAACGGGGCATAAGAACGGATCACCGAACGCGCGGCTCGGTACAGCGAAAAGCACAGCTGGTCTTCAAGATGGAGAGACATGACAGCGAGGATACCTTAATGATTTTTCTTTGCACGACGGCCGCAGCAATCAAACGGTCGGCGTTTATGCCGCCGATGGCGGTAGGGCACACGGCGTAAAATGAGGCGCCATGTCCACTCCCCCGCTTCCTCTCGGTGCCCGATTGCGTACCCGCGGCGTGTGTGAAGACGACTGGTCCGCGCGCCCCACGGCCGAACGACCCTGGCCTATCATCCTTATCCACGGAACGTGTGACACCAAAGGCGTGTGGCAGGTTCTCGCCGGTCTGTTGCGCGAGAACGGCTGGGCGGTCTTTGCCCCGGATTATGGCAACCGCGCTACCGGCCCGATTCAGGAATCGGCACGTCAGCTGGATGCGTACATCGACGCCGTCCTCACTGTTACCGGGTCAGAACAGGCCATCCTCGTGGGCCATTCTCAGGGCGGGCTGCTCGCGCGGTATTGGTTGCGCATGCACGATCGTGCGGATCGCGTCCACCACGTGGTGTGCATCAGCTCTCCGAATCATGGGACGACGCAGGGAGGTATTGCCAGTCCCCTCTTCCGCAGCGAGCGCCAGGAAGACGTGGTGCGCTCGCTTATCGACGGCTGGTTTGGCCCCGCCGGCATGCAACAAGTCGCCGGCAGCGACATCATCGAGGCCACCAACCGCGGCAGCGAGGTCGAAGACGATGTGAGCTACACGTGCATCGCCACGCGATCCGACGCCGTCGTCGTTCCTCCCACCACGTGCTTCCTCAACGGCCAGAAGGTGCGCAACCTCTTTGTCCAAGACATTGACCGCCGCGCCCTCATTCGCCACGAGGACATGCCCATGGATAAACGGGTCTGCCAGATAGTTCTGGAAGATGTCGAAAGCCTCGCCGAAGCTATAACTTCGGCAAGCTAAGGGGCCAGACCGGCGAGCTAAGGGGCCAGACGAAGCGTTAGAGGTCGAGGGCGTCGAGAAGCGCATCGAACGCCGGGCCCACCTGGGTGCGCCACAGGGTATCCACGCGGTCGTCAGCACGCCCCGGCCCGCCATTAATGGTGGCCACGCGTTTGCCCTGCTTCTGCGCTTCAAGCACGAAACGGAAGCCGCTCATCACCGCCAGTGAGGATCCCGCGACGAGCAGGGAATCTGCGGCCGTGACCATCGCGTAGGCCGCGTCTTTCTTGGCGGTGGGCACGGGCTCGCCGAAGTAGACCACGTCTGGCTTAAGCCGCGGCGAGCCGCAGCGCACGCAGCCGGGCATGCGGAACTCCGCGACCGCTTCCTGGCTCAAAGCCACGTCGCCATCCGGGTTCACATCCGCCTTATCCACCACCCAGCGCTCGAGAAATCCCGGGTTGGCCGCGGCCGCGCGGGCATCGTAATCCTCCCGCTTTTCTTCATACCCACAGCTCAAACACACCACGTGCTGCATATCGCCGTGCAGTGCAATGAGGTTGCGCTGCCCCGCCTCCTCGTGGAGGCCATCCACGTTCTGGGTCACCACACCTTTCAGCAGCCCGGCGCGCTCAAGTTCCACCAGCGCATAGTGCGTGCGGTTGGGACGTGCGGCCTGCATGACGCGCCAGCCGACGAAAGCCCGCGCCCAATAACGGTGCGAAGCATCTGGGTCGTGGAGAAACTCCTGGTACGTCATGGGACGGTGGCGGCTGAGCGAGCCCTGTGGGCCGCGGTAGTCCGGCACGCCGGATTCCGTTGACACGCCCGCGCCCGTGAGGACCATGACGTTGCCGTGGGTGAGTTGCTGGGAGACGTCGGCAAGCGCCTGCTCCGGTGGCGTGGGTGAGGCGATTTCCGTGACGACGCGGGAAATCGAGCGCAGCGCGGACTGATGGGCGTGGGCGACGGCGGGATCCATGGCGCCCACTCTAGTTAGCCCAGGGTTTCCTCGTAGATATCCTCCGAGTCGAGCTCGCCGTGGCGCGAGCAGCGCGCGCTCCAGCCGTCCGGGCGGACTTGGACCACCATGCGGCGTCCGCACAGCTGGCAATACCGAGGCACGTCAAGGCCGGCCGCAGCCGCTGGGTGGAGGGGAAAGTTCTCACTGAGCGGCTTGCCGGTGTTGGGGTGGAACTGCGGCTCCTCCCCGGCGAGGACGGCAGCCCTAAGCTCCGTCGATTCGCCCTGTGAAAAGCCCATTAGAGGGCCTTAATGGGCAGGTCGATGCGGCCGAGCATGTCGACGTCCTTTTCAATCTGCTTGCCCAGCGTGGTGAGGTAGTTGCCGGCGATGATGGCGTTGATGCCACCGAGGAGGCCCTTCTCCGTGCCGTCGTCACCGAGGGAAAGCTCGCGGCCACCGGCAAAGCGCAGCGTTACCGACGGCATGGCCAGGCGGAAGGCGGCCACAGCTCGCAGTGCCTCACCGAGCGGAACCAGCGGGCGATCCGCAAACGGGGTGCCCGGGCGCGGGTCGAGGAAGTTCATCGGCACCTCACACGGCTCGATCTGGGCCAGCTGGTAAGCGAATTCGGCGCGGTCTTCGAGGGATTCACCCATACCGATGATGCCGCCGGAGCAGACCTCCATGCCCACCGCGCGGACGTTGTCGAGAGTCTCCTTGCGCTCTTCCCAGGAGTGGGTCGTGACCACGTTGGGGAAGAAGGACTTAGAAGTCTCCAAGTTGTGGTTGTAGCGCTGGGCGCCCATGTCCATGAGGCGCTGCGCCTGCTCGAGGGTCAGCGTGCCGAGGGAGAGGGAGATTTCAATGTCCACCTCGTCGAGGATGGCCGGGATAGCCTCCGCGACCTGGCTCAGGAGGTTCTCATCCGGGGACTTCACCGCGGCGACGATGCAGAACTCTGTCGCACCGGTCTTGGCGGTCTTCTTGGCAGCCTCCACCAATTCAGGGATGTTGAGGCGAGCCGCACGTACGGGCGACTCGAACAAGCCAGACTGCGAACAGAAGTGACAATCCTCCGGGCAGCCGCCGGTCTTAATGGAGATGATGCCCTCGACGGACACGTCGGGTCCACACCACTTGAGGCGGGTCTTGTGGGCGATGTCAGCGATCTCTTCCAGCTGCTCATCGGGGATCTGGAGGACCTGGAGGAGTTCCTCTTCGTTGAGGCCAATGCCCTGCTCGAGGGCCTTCTCGCGTGCGATATCTACGATGCTCATGGCCGAAAGCTTACTTGAACGGCGTTCAAGTTGTGGAAAATCTCCCCCTTTTCCTTCCGCGGACTACCCTTGAAGGCCATGACTCTCTACGACGACACCCTCGCCCTGCTTCAGGAACTCATCCGCAATGCTTGCGTTAACGATCTCACGCCGGATTCCGGCCACGAGGTCCGCAACGCCGATACCTTGGAGAAGTTCTTCGACGGCACCGCGGTGGAGATTCAGCGCTACGAGTCCCATCCGGGCCGCGTCACCATCGTGGTGACCGTTCCGGGTGACCCGGGCAAGGAGCCGCTCACGCTTATGGGTCATACGGACGTCGTGCCCGTGGACGAGCCGAAGTGGACCAAGCCGCCTTTCGACGCCGTCATCGAGGATGGCAAGCTGTATGGCCGCGGCGCGGTGGACATGCTTTTTATTACGGCGACGATGGCGGCGGTAACGAGGGACGTCGCCAAGCGCGGCAACCCCGGCGGCACCTTAGCGTTTGTCGGCATGGCTGACGAGGAGGCCCGCGGCGGCCTGGGTTCCATCTGGATGGATAAGCATCACCCTGAGGCCTACTCGGTGCGCAACTGCCTCTCGGAGACCGGCGGCAGCCACCTGCCCGGCGCGCTGGGTTTCAACGTGGGTGAGAAAGGTGCCGGCCAGCGCCGCCTGCACGTGCATGGCGATGCTGGCCATGGCTCGACGCCGTTTGGGAAGGACTTTGCCATCGTCAAGATTGGTGAGGTTGCCCGCCACATCGCCGCGGCTGAGCCGCCCGTGGCGATGGATGAGGTGTGGCAGGGATTCGTCAAGACCTTCCGTTTTGACCCCGCAACGGAAGCAGCGCTTCTCGACGGCTCCGCTACCACCGCCGACTACGAAAAGTTCGGTAATTTGGCGGCCTATGCCCATGCCTTCTCACACACGACGATTGCCCAAACCGTCCTGCGCGCCGGTGGCGCTATCAACGTGCTGCCTTCCCACGCCTATCTAGAGATGGACATCCGCCCCTTCCCTGGCCAGACGCAGGAGGAGCTCGACGAGTTCCTTCGTGAGGCGCTGGGCGATATGGCCGACGAAGTAGAAATTGAGCACCTTATTACTGAGGACGCCACGCAGTCTTCTACCGATACTGAGCTGTGGCGCTGCATTGAGGACACCGCGCACGAGTTCTTCCCCGATAAGAAGGTGCTGCCGGTGCTGGCGACGGGTGGCTCGGATCTTCGTGTGGCGCGGCGACGCGGCGGCAACGCCTACGGCTTCGCGCTGCATGCGGAGGATCGGGACATGGCCAGTGCCAACTCGCAGCTGCACAGCCACGATGAGCACCTCTACCTGGAAGACTTGGATTTGACTGTGAAGGCGTATTCTTCGCTGGTAAATCGCTTCCTGGGGCGCTAGCGCTCGCGCGAAAGTGTAAAAGGTGTGGCACAATGTGGCGCATGAGAAACAAGCTTGTCCTGTGTTCCGCTGCTGCGGCCGTCACCGTCGGCCTTGCTAGCCCTGCTGCCTCGGCCGATATGGTCGATGACTACCTGGCCAAGGTGCCGGCCGGTCAGATCTCCTGTGAGCAGGCCACGAAGTACTACACCAACCCGTCCGACTACAACAGCAAGAAGTCCCAGGCCCTTGCTGCTGCGAACTTCCACCCGCGTGGCGGCGAAATCCGCGACGCTATCGCCCGCGCCGACGAGGCCATCGCTCGCTGCGGCCTCAACGGTGGCAACGGTAGCGGCAATGCTGCCCCCGCAAACAACGGCGGCGGGGACAAGCCTGCCCCCGCGAACAATAATGGCAACAACCAGGGCGCACCGGCTCACAACAACCAGCCAGCCCCGGCTAACAACAATGAAAACGGTGGCAATAAGGCCCCGGCCAACAACGCTTTTCCGACGATTCCAGTGACCTTCGGTAACTTCACCATTCACGTCCCGGACATCGTGGCCTACCTCAAGACCCTCGTCGAGGGCACCCCGCTCGCCCCGCTGCTGCCCTAAGCAGCAGCCTTAAGTAACTAGCGGAAATACGTCCCCGCGTGCAGCGCGCAGCCAGTATTGAAGGCATGCCCGCACGCGGGGCATTTATATGCCGAATACTCCGCGAAGGCCATCTGATGGCCGCACGCACCGCACATGACGCAAAGTTCGTCCTTCGGCATGGCGCCAAACTCGTGGTCGGTCAACTCTGCATGGCACAAAGAACAGGCGAACCAGCCGCCGCAGGTGCTGCACTTGTTCGCGACGACGTCGACAAGCGTGTGCCAGTGCCGGCACCGCCCTGCCGCGTCGATGGCTCCCTGGATCATGGCCACGACTCTAACAGCCGCGCCATCGCCCGATAGGCCGGCGTGACGTCCATGCGCAGGCGGCTCTCCAGCATGTCCGAAGGGAAGTCAGCGGGAAGAAGCTCGGCAGGGAAGGGCGGGGTGTGGCGCAGCGCCGCGAAGACGGCGGAATGGCGGCGCGTGGTTTCGACGACGACGCCAACGTCATCGGTGGGCAGAGGGGGGACGTCGCCCAGCGCGCTAATGCGGGCAGCGCTCTCCTCAAGGTCCCACGCGGTGGCAATAACGTCGCGGGCGGTGTCCGTATCCACGGACCAAGTGCCGACAAAGGTTTTCTGTGCCCACTCCCCCGGCGCGTGGGCACCCACCAGGACTCCGGGCCGCAGCTGCCGGAAACCGCTGGCCTGCGCGGCACGCAGGAGGGCATCCCTTTCTGTACGGCGATCCTCGCTGATATCGAAGATAACGGTGTGAAACGCCCCGTCCCAGTGGAGGGCGCGCGGCGAGCCTAGGCGACGAAACTCCGCAAGGTAGTTCCCCACCATGGAATACACGGAGTATCGCCCGGCTCGGCGCGAGGATAGATCGCCCGCGCGCACCATGCGGGACAGAAAGGTGCGAACGCCAGCCGGCGACAGACCCAGCCCAGTAAGGATCGGTGTCAGCACGGGCCCGGGGAGTTCCTCGCGGCCAGCTAACCCGCAGAGATATCCAACGGTTCCTGGTCCAACGTCAGCCATGCCCCAACCCTAAGGTTTTTATGTGTCACAGACAAACCGTTACGTATGTTTTGTGGCACACTATGTGGCATGAGTCTCAATCCGCGCCTGCTCAACTTCCTCATCCTCGGCGTCTTCGACGTCGGCCTCGCCATCCTCCTGTTTCAACTGGTTGATTCCGCAACCGGCAACCACGTCTACGCCTACCTAGCCGCCAGCATCGGTCCCCTCATCGGTGGCATCATCCAGCATGTACGCCAGAAGTCTTTTTCTGGGATTTCTGCACTGATCCTGGCCTTTAACCTTGCCGCGGCCTTGGCAACGCTGGTCGGTGGCACCGATGAGCGCCTCCTGCTGGTTAAAGGCAGCGTTATTACCGGCATTTTCGGCCTGCTCTTCCTCGGCAGCCTTGCCTTGGGCAAGCCCCTTGCCTTCTACTTTGGCCAGCGCTTTGGCACCGACGGCACGGAGGAAGGTGTCTCTTACTGGAACGGGTTGTGGAAATACCCAACCTTTCGCGCCTCTCAGCGCTACATCACTATCGTGTGGGGCGTCGTGTTCCTACTTGAAGCAATCATCCGCATCGTCGCCGCCTATTCTCTCCCCTTCACCACCGCCTACTGGCTGTCGAATGCGTTGCCTTTCGTGGCCCTCGCTATCTGCTTGACGGCCACCTTCGTTATTGCTTCACGCACCCGCAAATCTGCACCGACCCCGGCCTAGCGCGTGAGCCCCCACAGAATCTGCTCGTGCACGCGCGGATCATGGGGCAGCTTTCCATGCTCGACCGGCACTGACTCCACGTTGGCCACGTCGGCGCCCGGCACTGCAGTCAGCTGCGAGGTCTCATTCGGCGTCACGGTGTTGTCTGCGGGTGAATAGATAGAGGTGTAGGTGATACCCGGCGCGGTGTCCGGCAACTGGTTGAGATTCTCCATAAAGTCCGAACCTTGCAGCTGCTGGATACCGGCACTGGTTCCAACAAACTTGGTCACATCGGGCGCGATTTTTGCCGCCGTGCTTAGGGGCGTTGCCCTGTCGCCCCACGTTGTCCCGTGAAAATTCGCGCCAACCGTGACCACGCGGCGCACCTCATCGGGTGAACCATAGAGCTGTGTGAAGGACTTCGTGTGCAGGCCACCCTGGGAAAAGCCCACGAGGTTCACTTTCTCTGCCCCAGTGACGTCGCGGATGTGCTCGATATGCTGGGCGATTTCACGCCCAGAGGACTCCAAATCCGCAATGCCCTTCATATAGGGATAGGCGTTCTGGAAGGTGAGGTCATCCGCGCCATAGTCGAAGGCCCACACGCACATGCCCTGCTCGGTGAGCTTCGGGATCAGATCATTCCATTCGGCCGAATTGGCCGACGTTCCGTGAAGGAGGACGACGGGCTCGGTGACGGGGCCAGTGGGCTGGCAGTCAGGATCATTTATACCCAGGTCCTGTGCCGCGGAGGTCTCCATGGTCTCAGCGTGCGCGGGTATGGGGGCCGCGGTGCCGAGAAGGATAGCGAGGAACGCGCGCTGCAGGAAGCCGTTTTTCATAAGGAGCGAGCTTAACGCTTAAGTCTGAGCGCTCGCTGTATAGGCGCTGTTAACGGGAAGAGAGACTGCTCAGGCTGCTGCCGCGGTCTTTCTTCGGCTGCTCGATGCGCTGTTCGGAGGGCTTTTCCGCGGGGGCCTGGCGGCGTTCTTGGGCGCGGGCTTGGCGCACGCTCTCGGCTTCCGCCTCCTCGCGTTGGGTGACTGCCTCCTCCTCGTCATAACTCTCCATGAGCGCAGTGAGCGTCGCGACGTGGGGGTAGATTTCACTATGCCACATGCGGCGGCGCGTGCCGTCTGCGCAAGACTCATTCTCTTCACCGCCGGTATGCACCGCAAAGATCGTGGTGTCCTGGTAGAGCGGGGCGCCGGAGTCACCGCTGCAGGAGCGTGAGGAGAACAAGGAGTGCGATCTAAGCAGGTTCTCAAATTCGTGGCCTTCGATTTCGTGCGTTACACCAGTCTCCTCAATGCGGGACACGGCCTCCGAGGAAAACGTGTGGGACCCGCCGAAGCCCACGAGGAGGAGCTTTTCGTTCACACGCAGAGGGCGGGTGGGCAGCTCGAAGGCCTCAGCCTCCATGGGTTCCGCCTTGAGCAAGGCAATGTCTGACTTCTCCGCCACCGGAGTGGAGGCGACAACTTTGGCGCTATCACCGTCTGCCTGGGTAAGGCGCAGGTTGCGGCCCAAGCAGTGGGTAGCGGTGAGCCACCAGTCATTGCCGATGTAGCCGGCCGAGCATTCCCGCGACTCGTTCTGCCATAGTGCGGCAACTCGGTCGTCCTTCGCGGCGACCGTGCTCGTGGCCTGTAGAACGTCACGCGCGCCGGAATCGTCGGCGGCAGCGTGATTAATACCAAACATAGACGCTACTGCGGTAAGGACAGACAGAACAGATGCGAGGAAACCTGAGAACACAAGGCGTTACTTTATCAGCGACTGTGCACATGCGCTGATCTCGTTAACTTCGCTGGATGGAATCAGTGGCCTCGGCCTAGTTCTCAGCATCTTTCCCTGCCGGCAGCTGCGGGGCCTTCCCCGTCTTCCACAGCAAGAAGGCAATGAATCTTCGAATCAGAGCTGACAGCCCTACAGGCAAGCAGCACGCGAGAGGCAAAGCGATAAAGTGTTGCCCGCCCCACCCCGCAAGGCCAATAGCTCCGACAACAAGGAAGACTGCGTCGACGCGGAAATCATTTGCTTTGCGCCGTTGCATGGGCAGGGAAATGAGGTATGCGATTCCAAGAAACAACAGTGCGGGAATGGCCACAAAGAGCGCGACGAAGCCACTGGCAGCTTCAGTTCCCTGCATATCTTCGACAAAGAGATTCACCAGCAGCCCAGCAAACACGACTTCCACCAACGGTAACCGCAGCACGGCAAAATCTATTAGCCGCGGCGGCTGGGTGGAAGCGGGCCCAAACATACCGACAGTCTAGGTGAAGTCTCCTCTACGTGGTCTTTGCCAGAGTTCTTAAACCTTGCGGAGTGTGAACTCAACGACGTCGACCTCGTCATCCTCAGCTAATCCGGGATAGTGAGTATCAAGCGCTTCATGGAGCTCGGCAAGAGAGCCAAACCCATCTCTTCGGGCTTGTTCCTCCGTCAAAGACCTCCGCTGGGTTGAAACAACTGACGTCACCTCGGCAGGAATGGTAACAACCTCACCGGATTCCTTCTCGAAGACAATCTGGGCGCTTCCCTCATGGAAAGGATCATCCACTCGAATGGTTTGCTGCTTTTCTCCGCTACGAATTGATTCCTCGTAGCCTTCCCACATGTAGATGCGCTGCTCTTTGTCCATGTCACGCCAGTTATATGCGAACGGTAAGAGCTCTTCCACGGTGAGCGCTTCAAGTCCATTGCTTCCGCGCACGATGCACCGAATAGACGGATCAACATCAAACAGCACCTGGCGGCATTTTCCACAGGGCGGTAGCATCTGGCCAGTCGGACCGTGGACGGCGACGACCGCTCGGATGGGATCCTCTGGATGACTAGCAGCGTGGTTAGCTAAGGCCGAGATTTCACCACAGGGGCCACCGAGGAAATGGTATGCGTTCAAACCGAGCACGTGTTTGCCGGATTCGGTAAGAAGTGCCGCGGCTACGGTGTGATCCTCCTCGTCGTGGAAGCGCTGGGCATGGGTCTTGGCTACGGTCAGTAATTCTCGGAGTTCATTAGTAATCACCCTTCAAAGGTAGCGGTTTCCAAAGACTCGGCTTAAGAGACTCTTCGCCACCAGCCTGCTTTTACGACAACTTCGCCCTGCTTAAGCCCGAAAGAGCGATAACACCACCAGTAATGACTGGGACAATACCCACGAGAACCAGATAGAAGAACTCGGTATCAACCGAGTACAGCGTGGACAAGCTGCCGGCCAGCGAGGTTCCGATAGCTAGGGAGAGGAAGAACAGAGCCGAAAAGCGGGTCTTAAAAGCTGCGGGCGCATATGCAGTTGTCGCCGCCATACCAATGGGCCCGATGAAGAGCTCTCCGATGCTCATGAGCATGATGCACAGTGCTAGCGCCAGGAATGGAACCGCTGTAGCACTCACAAAAGGCAGAAGGATAAACAGCCCCGCACCTGCTAGCGCCAGACCACCGCCCATCACACGGTTGCGGTGCACGTTCCTTTTTGCCAAAAATGCAGCAATGGGCAGCGCGAAGACCAAAATGAAGAAGGGATTGAGGGACTGCGTCCACGCCGCTGGAATCTCAAAACCAGCGATGCTGCGATCTAGGCGCTGATCGGAATACACCGCAAGCACTCCATAAGTTTGGGATTGCAGCGCCCAATACATTGTAGAGGCCACAAAAAGCGGAAGGAACGCCCTGACCCGACGGCGCTCAGGCGCACTCACTTGCGGGGAGACCAACATAGTGACAATCAGGCCAACTGCCACCGCCACAGTAGTGAGGAGCAAAACAAAAGCCATGCGGTCAGGCGTTAAAGCGCCCGAGGCTAGGCACCAGACTCCTAATGCGCAGACTAGAACGGCAGCACCTGCCACTGGGGCGAGATGCTTCGGGGCAATCGGGTTTGAAGGACGGGTGATGTCAACGCTGATGCTGGCCAAAGGGCGTGAGCGCAGCAGCAAGTAAGACACGCAACCGATAAGCATCAAGCCCGCAGCGGCACCAAAACCTGCGTGATAGCCATAGGCCGTGGATAGCCAACCAGTCAGCGTCGGCCCAGCAACTGCACCGACGTTAATACCGAGGTAGAAAATCTGGAAAGCACTATTGTTGCCCTCAGCCGGAAACGCTGCCCCTAAAACCGTAATAGCTGCGGTTTTGAGCAAGCCGGAACCGAGTGCAAGCGGGAACAGCCCCGCGAACAAGCCGGGGAACCCTGGAATCAGGGACAGCGATACATGCCCACACATCAACAGGAATGCACCCACCAGCAGAGTGCGCTCAGCACCGAGAACACGGTCGGAGACCCAGCCGCCGACAAACGTGAAGAGGTAGAGCACAGCACCATACGCGCCAACGAGCGCAGTCGCATGGGTTTGCTCAATTCCTAGCCCACCCGCCTGGTCATAGAGGTAGTAGGCCAAAATGGCCTGCATTCCATAGAAACTAAAACGCTCCCACATCTCGATGCCCGCAACCGCAGGAATGGCGGGTGAAAACGTTTTACTTGAACGCTGTTCAATTACTGTCATACCAAGTAATTATGCACAACTTTCGTATGTGGTACAGATAAATGCGTGAAGTTTTTGAACAGTGTTCAAGTAGCGACAATAGATGCAGCCAACGTGTGGCACCCGTATGCCGCACCCGGCGCGCCCGCGTTGGAGGTCACCGGCACCGATGGTGCCTATCTTGACCTCGCCGATGGCCGCCGCGTTATCGACGGCATGAGTTCCTGGTGGGCTGCCTGTCATGGGCACTCGCACCCCCGACTAGTCAATGCCGCCAAAGAACAGATTGATCGCTTTAGCCACGTCATGTTCGGTGGACTTACCCACGAGCCCGCAGCACGCCTGACCACTCAGCTCATGGAACTGACCCGCGGAGATTTCTCCCATGTCTTCTACTCAGATTCCGGATCCGTGTCCGTTGAAGTCGCCATCAAAATGGCCCTGCAAGCCTCCCCACCTGGCCGTACCAAACTGCTGACCTGGCGCTCAGGGTACCACGGCGATACTTTTGGCGCGATGAGCGTCTGCGATCCGCAGGGCGGCATGCATTCGCTCTGGGCAGGCACACTGACAGAACAGGTCTTCGCCCCTGCCCCGCCCACGGAAGGAGCGAGCGAATCCGAACACGCAGACTACCTAGCGAAGATGGAGCGCCTCATTACTGATGACGTCGCCGCCATCATCATCGAACCCGGCGTACAGGGCGCTGGCGGCATGCGTTTTCATGACAACGCACTGGTAGCGAGTGTTCGCCGCTTGTGCGACAAGCACGGAATTCTCATGATCGCCGATGAAATCGCCACCGGATTTGGGCGCACCGGCTCGCTTTTCGTCACCCAGGACGCCGGCGTTGTGCCGGACATCATGTGCGTTGGCAAGGCGCTGACCGGTGGCTTCATGTCGCTTGCGGCAACGTTGGCCACGGAAGACGTCGCCAAGCGCATGCAGCCCACCGCACTCATGCATGGCCCAACCTTTATGGCCAATCCTCTCGCCTGCGCGGTCGCTGCGGAATCCACCGCACTCATCGCGGAGGGCCAGTGGCGCAGCGCAGTACCGCGAATTGAGGCGGGTCTGCGTCAGGGACTTCAGGGCGCACCCGGCCTCACCAGGGTCCGCGGCGCTATTGGTGTGCTGGAAATGGACCACGAGGTCAACATGGCCGCCGCCACCGAAGCGGCCCTTGAGCACGGAGTATGGCTGCGGCCGTTCGGGCGGCTCATCTACACTATGCCGCCCTATATCTGTACCGACGAGAACATCGCACGCATCTGCCGCGCCATCCACGCAGCCGGGGAGGCAGCATGATCATTTGCATTACGGGAACCAACACCGACGTGGGCAAGACCATCGCCACCGCAGCCCTCGCCGCCCAGCTCAAGGCTGCCGGCAAGCACGTCATCGTGGCCAAGCCCGTTCAGACAGGTGAACCCGCCGGGCTTGGCGACGCCCCCACCATCGCCCGCCTCGCCGGTGTTCAGAAGACTGAAATGGTAGCGGTGTGGTGAGTATCTGGTAGCGCCTGAGTGAGTATCCGGTAGCGGTGTCTTACTCAGGCGTTGTTGGTGGTTATGTGTTGGTGGTGAGGCGCATGTTTGGTCCTTCGAGTGTGATGATCTCGGCGCCGGAGACGAGTCGGTTGAGGATTGACTCGGAGATCACGGCGTCGGGGATGGACTTGTACCACTCCAGTGGGGTGAATTGTGAGGTCACTATCGTTGAGACTTTGCCTTCTCGCCCGGCGAGGATGTTGAGAAGTTGGTGCGCGGTCGCGGCATCCACAGGTGTGGTCCCAGGAAGTCATCGAGGACTAAGACGTCGACGTCGTGGAGGTGCTGGATGAACTTCAGCCGTGCGGGGTCATCGGGTTGGAGGACTGCCAGTTCGGCGGCGAGCATGTCGGTGCGGTAGAACC
>NZ_KV810487.1 GCF_001812805.1 Corynebacterium sp. HMSC078H07
TTTCATAGCCTTTGATCCCGGCTAGGGCTCGGTGCTTGGCAGCAAGAGCGTAGTTGACCTTCTTGTTCGGGGCAGAAAGATCGATATAGCGGTTACGCTTGATTGCGATATCGCCGTCAACAGCGCGTTTGGCTTTTTCGACTTGCTCTTTGATTCCGCGCAGGCTGCGCCTAGCCCGGTCGTGAGAGTACTGGTAATGCGTCACCGAATTCGGGGTTGTGTGTTTGCGCCCATCGCTTGCCGAGGCTTGTGTCCAGATCTGGCCGTGGGCGTAGTCTTCACCGGGGTTGTCCCGCCGCCAGGTTTCGATCACCTCAGGCACGGTGGGGGTTTTCACCGACAAAATGTAGTGCAGCCCTGCATCTATCAATGCTTGTTTGTTCGCCGCTGAAAACATGCCCGCATCAGCAACGACGGTGACTTCATCGAGTTGGTAAGCCTCTTAGAACCCTGTGATCATCGGCAGCATCGTGTGGGTTTCTGCCGAGTTGCCAGCAAACGCGCCCACATGCAATGGAAACCCAGTGGCATCAGTAAGCAGCCCGACAAGGATTTGCGGCTCGAGGCGGCGCTCTTTGGAAAACCCGGGTTTGCGAAGCTCATCAGGAGTATCGGTTTCAAAGTACAAGGTGGTCACGTCGTACAAGATGAATGCGCCTGGCCCGATACCTGCATGATGGGCCAACGCTTGGGTTAGTATCTCCCCGAACGATTCGGTAGCGAAGGAGGAAAGACGCCTCTGGATGGTGCGATAGCTTGCGCTGGTGATGCCAACCTCGGCAAGAGTCTCGATGGAATCCAGCTTTGAGCCGGGATGGATGATCCGGGCACGCACCAGATCGCGAAACACCGGATCATCACCGCTTGCTGCAGCAAGACCTAACTCGTTGAAACACGC
>NZ_KV810488.1 GCF_001812805.1 Corynebacterium sp. HMSC078H07
GGGGTATCTAGTAACACCGTGGTGACTATCCAGTAACGGGATGGTGAGTATCGAGTAACACTTTGGGAGAAGATTCTTCTGACCGCGTGACAAAAGGGCTCGCGGCATAATCAGAGGAGTCCGATCGTGACTGATTACCGGGCCGTGATGGATCTTGTCTTACAAGGCTGGTCCGTCCGTCAAATCTGCTCGACTGTGCGTTGCTCGCATACCACAGTTCAAAAGGCCCGCCAGGCAATGGCGGCACATCAGATCGCAACCGATGAACAACTCGCCGGTATCACCGACGAAGAAATGGCC
>NZ_KV810489.1 GCF_001812805.1 Corynebacterium sp. HMSC078H07
TAGGTGGAATTAACCTGCCGGTTGCGGTCAGCAGCACCAATTGCGTGTGACGCTGTCGAAGCATTATCAGGCACAATGACTTCAGCAACGCCACCGAAGTATTCAAACGCTTGGATATGCGCCCACAGCCACGCCGCTTGCCGCTGGTTCGGGCAAGCACAGGCAAACAGCATTCCCGAATACGGCAGTGACGCCACGAAAATACTGACTTTTGCACCCCGGGCATCAATCGGGTCAAACAGCCGCATCGTGGTACCGGCCCAGTCGACTTGCATAGTGTGTGCCGGGATATGCGTAATGCGTGCGGTAAGTCCTGTGGCATCAACGTGTTCGGCGACAAGCTGGCGGAACCGCTCGTAGCTGTAGTAACGCTGAGACGGACGAGCAGGTTGGGTGGTGTAGCGACCCCACAAGACTTGGAGAGTGACTTTGTTTCGGCCGGTGCGTGCTTTAGCCACCGCGTCGAAGTCGATGGGCACGAAATCTCCTTGGGCAAGACTTCGACCATCAACAAACCATGTGGCC
>NZ_KV810490.1:0-99531 GCF_001812805.1 Corynebacterium sp. HMSC078H07
ATAGGTAGAGTTTTACGCATGCCGAATCGTGAAATCGTCTTCATTGTCTATGCCAGTAACGTCGAGAAATCCGTTGAGTTCTATTCACAGCATCTTGGACTCGCGGTTGACTTCACCTCACCCCGTTACGTCACCTTCGCTCTAGGCGATGGAGTTTCACTCGCCGTGTGGAGCGGCGAAAGCCAAGCACTCTCCTCTGCCCCGACGCGCACCTCGGAAGTCTGCCTCAATGTGGACAAGGACGAAGTACTCAAGGTTTACGACAACTGGACGGCCACAGGCGTAGACGTCCTTGAAGAACCGCACGAGGATGTCTTCGGCACCACGTTTGTCGTTGCTGATCCCGACGGTAACCGTGTTCGCGTGGCTCCCATCGATTAGCCAGCGTGCTAGCGGCATGGCCGCATGATAAAAGGCATGACAAAGCCCCAGCAGCTTCTGCGTTGAGCTGCCGGGGCGTTGTTGGTGCCGTGGCTACTGCGCCACGGGCTGCGGAGGCTTTACAGCGTCCGCGGGTCCGTTCGAGTTACTGAGTGATGAACGGGTTTACGATCTCCTGAGTGATGTCCAAGGTGCCGTGCTCGATGTAGTACATGCCGAAGAAGAGGGCAGTCAGGATAACCAAGGCGATGAGCATCATGGGGATCCACTGAACGAAGACGGATACCCAACCGTCAGACTTGTCGCGTGCGGCAGCCTCGCGCTGTTCCTGAGCAAAATCACGCTGATTGGTCATGTTCAATCCTTTCACTTAGCTCCCTTATCCGAGGAGCTCATGCTGGAGTCATCTCCCCCACGGCTGAGGGACGCTCGCCCATTAACACAAAGTATGTTAGCAGGTTATGCAATACCGGCCGTAGTTATCCGCTGATTTTCCGTCGCTATCCGTCGGAAGTTTGACACCGTGTGTGAGCTAGACCCCAGGATCCTCGTTTTTCTCCAGTGCTTCGATGAATTCTTCGCGGTCTTGGAACATGCGATTGATGTCATCCTCAGCACCAACAATCCATTGCTGGGAAAGCTCATCGAAGGTCACAGCACTTTCTGGGTGCTGTTCTAGAGCCTGCTCCAAAGCCGCGGCCTGCTCATCGTTGAGCTCGTCGACGTCCTCGACTGGGCCCACCTGTGCGCTCAGCTCCTTCAGCGCCTCAATGCGGTACTGAGCGTACTGGCGTTCCGGGTGCTCGAAAAGTTCTTGTCCCATCATGATGTGGGGATTCACCTCCTGGTGAGAATGCGGTCCGAGCCCACTGTACCTGCGAATCGCTCCGTCTTAGGAGCGGCTTCCGCGCAGGAGCTCATCGGGAACGAAGTCCTTATAACCGGGCAGGTTATTCTCCGCCAGCACGCCTTCGCAGAACCGCAGGAGCGCCGGGGCATCTGCGGGGTCGAGGTGATCGAAGACCATTCGGCGAACGGACTCGACGTGTTCCGGTACGGATGCTTGAAGGCGCTCAAAGCCGAGTCGCGTGATAATGACCTCCACTCCCCTAGCATCGCCTTCGCACCTTTCTTTGGTCACAAGACCACGCTTTTCCATACGCGTGATTTGGTGCGAGGCGCGGGAGCGGTCCCACTCCAGCTCCGAGCACAACTCACGCAGGCGCAACCGGTGGTTCTGAGCCTCCGAAAGGGACACGAGCACGGAATACTCAGACATCGAGATATCTCCGCAGGCCAAGAGGGTCTCCTCCATGCCGCGGTTGATTTTGCGGATGCAGGCAAGGAGGTGACGCCACAGGTCTTGTTCGTCTTCGTTGAGCCATCGAGTTTCCGCAGTCATGACAACAACCCTACACCTTGGGGTTACAGCTTTTTAATTCTTCCATGCTCAACTCGGTACGCCCGCCAACCCAGGAGTAGCGCTGCGGCATACAGGTCAGCACGATGACCTGGGAACTCTTTCCTGCCTTAGTGAAAAGCGCTGCCATGAGCTGCAGGCGGGAAGAATCGGTAGACCCCAATGCATCATCAATAATGATGGGCACGGAATCCCCAGAGACGAGCTGTGCGATGGCAAACCGCGTCAGAATTCCCAATTGTTCTTTGGCACCACCGGATAGGCCCTCAAAAGCCACGGTGTCACCATTACGGCTGCGCGTTTCCACCTTAAGTTCTTCTGACAGGTGGAAATCCACGTCGCTGCCAAAGACGGTGCGCGCCAAACCATTGAGTGCCGTGACAAACGGCTCCGCATAGCGCTGGCGGGCGGCATCGCGGTGGCGCAGCATGAGCATGCGCAGATAACGGGCAGCCTCAGCCCGGCGTTCGGTGGCGGCGTGGCGTTCGCGGGCCATCTCCAGCTCAGCGGCAGCTCTCTCTAGTGCTTCAGCCGCACCGGAATGCATTTCAATGCGGCCAGTAAGCTCACGCTTCTCACCGTTGGCATAAGTCACAGCGGCTTTGAGTGACTCCACGTGTGTCCGCGCGCCCTGCGCCAAGCTTTCTGCGGTGGCAACATCCACGCCCGACATCTCTTCGAGGACGGCTTCTTCGTTGGCCTGTGCGGTACGGGCTTTCTCTATAGCAGCCTGGACGTCGTCGTCACTACGCTGCTCTCGGGCGGCGGCAAGGGCCTGGGCCTTGAGGCCACGCTGCGATTCAGCTTCCTCGGCGCGGACCTGAGCGACGTCGAGGGCCGCGCCAGCCTTATTCTCGCGGTAGGGAGCCAACGCACGGTCCAGCTCGTCGAGCTGAGTGCGCAGCTCTTCTTCTTCCTTCTCCACAACGGCGAGCTCTCGCAGCTCTTCATCGGAGTCAGCGACAGCCTCTGATTCCTCGATGGCACTAACCTCAAAGCGTGCGCGGAGCTCGCCCAAATCATCACCGCTCAAGGCAGCAGCCAGCTCGCGGGAAGCGCTGTCTACCGCTGTAGCGAGCTGCTCGTGCTTCTCGTGGGCAACGCGAGCATCCTCGACACTTTCGCAGCCGGCGTTGTCCAGAAGGCGGGCTAGCTCTGCTTGGGCTTTCTCAACACCATCGACTCCGGATTCGCCGGTAGCGGCGGCATAACGAGCAGTGACCTCACCGATGCGCACCATCGTTCCATCATGCAGCTCAACCGGGGTTTCTTCACCGGAAACAAGAGCCAGAGGCTCACCATCCACCGAGATATCACCCGAGCCGGTGACATAGAGCTTCGCGGCAGCGGCCGCACGCAGGCGCTTCTGAATGCTGACCTCACGTTCAGCGTCCTCCAGCGCATCAAGGTTCGCAATGGCGGGCGCTGCGGCTAGGTCACGGCGGCGAACCGCCAGGGTCTCCTCAAGAGTATTCAGCGTTTCTAAACGTGTCCCCAGTGCTTCGTGCTCCGCGCGCTGCTGCGCATGGCGAGCCCGCTGGCGCTCCTCACGCACTGCGTCATAGCGCTTTTGTACCTCAGCGCGCTCTTGGTCGAGTTTTACCCGTGCGGCTGCCTCATTTTCCGCGCGTTCAGTTGCCTGCGCCAGAACCGCCGCAGCGCGCTCAGCAGCCTTGACCGCGAGGGAGTGCTCCTCCACGAGCACCTGGCGGCGCTCGGCATCCTCCTGGGCACGGGTCACGGCCTCCGCAGCGCGGGTCACGGCAGCCTCTTGAGCACTCACCTTCTCCTGAGCCGCGCGCGCCGCAGCAAGTTCCGTATCAAGGCGAGCACAATCCTCCTCAGCAGCAGGCAGGGCGGTCTCAGCTTCACTCTGCTTGAGCTCCGCAGCCTCGTAGCGCTCCACCACGCCATCGAGCTCGCGCAGGGCGGCTTCAGCAGAGACATGGGCCTCCTCTGCTTCCTTTAAAGCCGCAATAGCAGCCTTATACTCCCCTGCCGGTTTATCCGTCTTGGCGGTGTAGTACTGCGTGTACTCAGTTTCGATGCGCGTGAGCAGCTCGGAATCCTCAGCCACAGCGCTCGACCCGGTTTCTTCTTCCAGTGCGGCAGTCAGAGACGGAATACCTACTGCAGCGATGCCCTCATTCTGGTCATCCTGGCGCACAAACAGTGCATCGAGCAGCGCGCGGTCAAGGTGTTCGCTCAAGATGCGGTCGAGCTCATCATCGGCCTCAGCTCCCGTCCATTGCCCGGGGCGCGGAGACAACACCTGCAATTCCGAGGCACGCTTCTTCAACCACCTCTTGTGGATGCGGAAACGGTACGGACCCACGGTCGCTTCCAGCGTGACCTCGGGCGCTACGTCACGGCCCACGGGTTTAAGCGCCTTAATCTTCTTCGAGCCCGCCGTGTGCTTTTCCGTCAGTACAAAATCGATGGCCTCCACCAGCGTGGACTTACCGGCCTCGTTCGGCCCGCCAATCACCACGACACCCGTCTCCGGCAAGTCTGAAACCACCAGGCGTTCCACAGCGCGGACGTTATTCAGTTCAACAGAGTGTAGCTGCATCATGGTTTAAGCTCCCTTCGCGCTGAGACGAAACAGCAGGTTGGCTGCATCACGGGCGGTGGGATTGTCCAGATCCTCAAGCAACTCTGTCAGCGCATCTGCTGCATAGCCACTCAGACTCAACTCGCCCAATTCCTCCTCCGACGGAGCCAGGTGCAGGTCCATCGTCCGCTCCCGCGGTTTCAGGGAGGCAAAGACCTCTTCCAAATCCGCCAGGCCCTGCTCCAGGCGCGCCTGCGCATTCAGGCCCAGCGTTCCGCGCAGGCTGTACTTCACCGCGGTGCGCGTCTTTCCCGGCAGCTCATCTAGCTCCGACAGGAAACGCTCGACCTCCTCCATCGAGTTGAGGTCAGCATCGATGGCGCGGAAGTGCCAGCGTCCAACGCTGTGCTTGGCGACGTCCACCCGCTCACCCTCAACCGTCACCACCAACGCATTACCGGAATCGCGCTCGCGATCATCGAAGGCCGTGGTTTCCGGGCTACCGGAGAACCACACCTTGCCGGTGCGGCCAAGAGAGGCCGTGGAGTGAGTATCCCCGAGCGCCAGGTAATCAATAATTCCTTCGTCGAGGCAGCGCTCCACGAATGCCAAGTCAATGGTGTCTGCATCGGTATCAGCAGATTCACCTGCGCGGGATTCCACTTGGCCGTGGCCCACCGCGATGCGGGCAATCCCGCCCGCTGCCTTATCGAATGGCTCCAAGGGCTCCAGTGCACGGCGCACGAGGTCGTAATTCGCGCGTTTCGACAGGTAGGGCGCGCCGACGATTTCTACCCCTGGGCGTACCTCGATGGGCTCGGAATCTTCAATAACGTAGACGTTATCCGCAAAGGAGTGAAAGAAAATGGAGTCCGCCACGAGCGGGTCGTGGTTGCCTGGCAACAGGTAGACGGGCACGGGCAAGTTCTTAAATACCTCTTTTGCGCGCAGCAACGTGGACTTGTTGAGGGAGTTATGTTCAAAAACGTCACCAGCCACCACGATGAATTCGGCACCCGTTTCGCTGGCTAGCTCACCGAGACGCGCTACCGCCTCCTCCCGGTCATCATCGAAGCGCGATTGCGCTGCGGGGGAAAGAAACCAGCGGGTCATCCCCAGCTGAAAGTCGGAGGTATGGATGAACGTGACAGCGGCCATGAATTCTTACTCCTCACGGGTCGCGGAGACGACAATTCTAATGCGTCAGATGGTAGTAAAGGTCATCGACATCGGAGACTGCGCGAAGCACATCTATGTTCGTATGGCTCACCGCACGCATGGCACGGCGCAGCAGGTCAGGGTCAGAATCATCCACTGCGGGTGCGTACTTAGGTTCGGGAAGCGGTGGCAGTTCGCGCCCTTCCCAGAACAGAGCATTGCGCTCTTCAGGGTCCATCTCCACGCCGCTATAGGAATCCTCGGAGGCCGCCTTGGCCTGCTCCATAACGGATTGCTCCAAACGAGCAAAGTCCAGTCCGCGCAGGGCGAAGATGACAGACGGATCGGCATCCATGCGGGCAGCAAGGCGGTCTGCCACGGCGACGATGTGTTTGCACACATATTCCGGATCAGGGCAGGTGCAGGAGAACCTCAGGTCGTCGGCAAACTCGGCGAAGAGGATGTCAAGGGCGTCGTCGGCAAGCAGGCCCTCCCTCGCCTTCGCCACGGAGTTGGGGGTGCGCGCGAACATCTCCGACAAACGGCCGATGTCCTCGTTGTTGCGGTACGGGACCTGGATGAGCACCGCGAAAGGCTCGTTCTGGGAGCCGGCAACCTTGCCGTGAACCGCACCATTGCGCACGTCAAGGCCCACGACGTGACCTTCCGTAGCGTATTGGCGGCCGCGGCTGATGCGCCCAGAGTCCGTATGCCCGTTGACAAAGTTCACCACCCGCGTGGCTGCCGGCTGCATAGTGCGCACGCGGTCTACGCGGTGGACCTCCTCAGGGGTGCTGACGCGCTTGCGGGTGCCAAAGTTAGCGTAAATGACGTTGTCATCGCTGGGGCGTGCCGGTGCCATCTAGTTCTCCTGTCCCTTGTAGCTCATGAGATCTGCCAGCTGCTCCGGAGTTAGTTCCGTGAGCCAGCCTTCGCCCTCGCCCACCACGGCGCCGGCGAGCTGGGTCTTGCCGTCGAGGATGTCTTGGATGGATTCCTCCAGCGTGCCGGCGGTAATCATCTTGTAGACCTGTACGTTGCGCTCCTGGCCAATGCGAAAGGCGCGGTCGGTGGCCTGGTTCTCCACGGCCGGGTTCCACCAGCGGTCCATGTGCACGACAATCGACGCCGCCGTGAGATTCAACCCCGTACCTCCCGCCTTGAGCGAGAGCAACATGACGGGAGCGCCATCGTCGGCTTGGAAATCCTGCACCATCTGATCACGTTTGTTCTTGCTTACCCCGCCGTGGAGGAAAGGAATGTCAGTGCCCAACTGGTCGGATAGATAAGGCTGGAGAATATCGCCGAAGGCCTTGTATTGGGTAAAGATGAGCACGCGCTCGCGGGATTCAATCGCCTGGTCCACAATGCGCATGAGCTCTTCCACTTTGCCGGAGCGATGCCTGCCCTTGATGGTGACCGCGCTGCCGTCACCAAGGAAGTGGGCCGGGTGGTTACAAATCTGTTTGATACGCGTGAGCGAGGCCAGCACGAGCCCGCGGCGCGACATGCCTTCCTTTTTGCCCAGGGCTTGTTCCACGTCAGCAACGAGTGCCTTATAGAGCGCTGCTTGCTCGTCGGTCATGCGCACGGTGATGATCTGCTCGGATTTGTCAGGCAGGTCATCGATGATGTTTGGGTCCGTCTTCAGCCGACGCAGGATAAACGGCGCGGTGAGAAGGCGCAGGCGCTCGGCCATTTCCTCGTTGCCTTCGCGTTCGATGGACTTGGAGAAGTGGTTGCGGAAGAAAGATGCTGAGCCGAGAATGCCGGGGTTGCAGTAGTCCAGGATGGAGCGCATCTCTGACAAGCGGTTTTCAATCGGCGTACCGGTCAGTGCCACGCGGTGGCGCGACGGGATAGCGCGCACCGCCTTGGACGAGCGTGTCGCCGCATTCTTGATGGCTTGTGCTTCATCGAGGACAACGCGGTCCCAGTCCACCTTGCTCAAGGTGAGGAAGTCACGGGCCACGGTGCCGTAGGAGGTGATGACGACGTCAGCGTTCTGTGCTGCCTCCACAAGTTTGTCGCCTTTGAGCCTGCCGGTGCCGTGCTGGACCACGACTTTGAAGCTCGGCACGAAGCGCGCGGCCTCACGGGCCCAGTTGCCCACGACGGAGGTGGGGGCGACAACCAGCGTGGGGTTCCACGCCGTGGCCTCCTTGTCTTCCGCGGCGTGGGCTTCCGTATCTCCCGCGGCGTGGGCTTTCGCCCACGCCGCCTTTTCGACGGCCAGCAGCGACAGTAGTTGGAGGGTTTTGCCCAACCCCATGTCGTCGGCAAGCACTGCTCCAATATTGTTCTGGGACATCCAGTAGAGCCAGTCCACGCCGCGGCGCTGGTAATCGCGCAGCTCTGCGTGGACGGTGTCTGGGATATCCACGCGGTCCGGGGCGGTGGTCTCCAGGCCTCCAAGCAACGAGGTGTGCCACTGCGAGCCGGTAAAGGCGATGGGATCCTCCGCCATGGATTTAAGCGCCATCTCGCGCAGATCCGCGATGGAGACAAGGTTTTCTTCTTCGCCTTCGTTGAATTCCTTGCGGCGACGCTCTACTTCAGCAACGAGCTCCTCCCAGCCGGGTTGCTCCAGCTGGCGGGCCATCTCTGCGGTTTTTGCGAGCTGTTCGAGTTCCTTGAGGGCTCGCCTGCGGGCGGTATCGGCAAGCTCACGCATGTACTGCTGAATCTTGTTAAGTGCCTGGGTATCCGCCATAACCCACTCGCCGCGCAACTTGATGAGGCCGGACTTGGACTTAACCAGCTCCTCCATTTCGGCGTCGGTCAGCTGCGTGTCACCGACGGAGAGCTTCCAGTCATAGTTGACGAGTTTTTCCATGCCGATATGGGCCTTCGTGGCGCCCTCGGCTGGATCGTGAGCCTCGACGGTCTCCAGCTTGGCTTTGGTCTCCATATGCGACCAGGACTTCGGAAGCATGACGGTGAAACCGGCCTTGCGCAGGGCTGCAGCATCGTGGGTGACAAACTCCACGAGCTGTTCGGTCGTCAGATACACGTCCCAGTCACCGGCGTAGGGCGAGGGCGCCCCCGAGTTGTATTTCAGACGCGGGGCCACGTCAAAGGCGTGGCGGCGGGCATCGCGCAGCTTCTCGACGCTCCCCCGATCCAACTGCTCCTGCTTCACTGGGCGCGGTGAATCGGTGCCGGAGCGCACAAGCACGCGGATGGGCCAGATGGTCTCCTCGGGGTCCTCATCATTGCTGGGCTCTTCAACGAGGAAAACCAGCTGCAGATCTACCGATGTGATGGAGTCTTTCCACTCGTTGAGCCCGCGAAGCAGCTGGGCGCGGCCCTTTTTCACCGGTGAGGTCTTCAGCAGCGAGAGGGCGAAATCATGCCAGGGCGCTGCACGCGGAGCATCGATCTGCGGGCGCAGCTGGGTATAGGCGATCCAGTGCGTGAGCTCATCAGCTAAATCATCTGAGAGCGCACGGTTATTAATCGTCAGGATGCCGGGTGCTGAGGCAAGCATCTCCGCCAGCCAGCTGCGCTCTCCTAATCCGGAGGCGAGCTGCCACATGGGGTACCACTCGCCGGCTTGGTAGGAGAGGCGAATAGTTACGCGTCCGGCGCGCACAAAGCGGTAGAGACCGCGGTAAGCCCGGATGAGCCACATGAGATCTGGGGCAATGGTCAAGCGCTGCTCTGCCGTCACCGCTTGACTGCCAGTATCGAGAAATTCCAATTTGGCCAGGGTCTCAACTGCCTCGTCCGGCGCGAACATGGCCATGGGCACCATAAGGGAGACGTCTTTTCCCTTCGGCGTGCGCAGCGATACCCGCGCTCGGTTGCGAAACGTCTTCTTCTCCAAGATGGTGTCGACGACATCGGGGAAGGTGCCCTCAGGAACGGCGGAGGGCATGACGATCTTGTGTCCTTCGACCTGTTCGATCCACAGACTCAGGCCAGAGACGGGCAGCCAGAGGCCATGCAGCAGGTAAGAAGCCATAACGGCCAGTTTAGCAGCACACCATCTGGGGGCACTTTGTACAGAAAGTTCCCAAATGCTGCCGAAATACCCAATCGTTATAGTCTCGTTACATTTCGGCGTTACACCAGTAAGACCGTACATTAAGCTGTGACCAAGGTAACCGAATACTGGTCACCTTGCCGATTTTCAGTTGGGCAGGGCCGTTTACCTCGTTAGCGTGAATGAGTCCTACTCTTAATCTCAATCTCAAGGAGAGATCAGTGCAAGACTCCACTTGGTACGTCGTTGCGATGATCATCTATCTGCTTGCCATGGCCGGCATCGGCTTCTGGAGCTACAAGCAGACGGATGAATACGACGACTATGTTCTAGCCGGCCGCGGGCTTCACCCGTTCGTAGCCGCACTGTCCGCCGGTGCGTCCGATATGTCCGGCTGGCTTCTCATGGGCCTGCCTGGCGCCCTGTTCCTCACCGGTATGTCCGAGCTCTGGATGGCCATCGGCCTTCTTGCCGGTGCTTGGGCAAACTGGAAGTGGGTTGCGCCGCGTCTGCGCTCCTACTCCGAAATTGCCGGCAACTCCATTACCGTGCCGTCCTTCTTCGAGAACCGTCTGCACGATAAATCACGCATGCTGCGCATCATCGCTGCGGCCATCATTATCTTCTTCTTCACCTTCTACGTGTCCTCCGGCATGGTCGCCGGTGGCCGCTACTTCGAGTCCAGCTTCGGCGGCGACTACATGGTCGGCATGCTCGTCGTGGCTGCCGTGACGGTGTTCTACACCTTCGTCGGTGGCTTCCTCGCGGTGTCCTATACCGATACCGTCCAGGGCCTGCTCATGTTCGCTTCCCTCATCATCGTGCCGATCATGGTGCTCTTCTCACTGGACAACCCGGGCGAGATCTTCAGCTTCGCTGCTGAGAACCCCTACGCCACCGGTGGCGTTATTGAGAACCCGAACTACTTCTCGTTGTTCTCCGGCGTTTCCGCTGCCGTCATCATTGGTAACTTGGCGTGGGGCCTGGGCTACTTTGGCCAGCCGCACATCATCGTGCGCTTCATGGCGCTGCGTAAGCCTTCCGATGCCCGCGCGGGTCGTTTCTACGGCGTCAGCTGGATGGGCATCTCCCTGATTGGTGCTATCTTCGTGGCACTGTCCGGTACCGTCTTCTTCACTGAGACCAACCACTCGATTACTGACCAGGAAAACTACGAGACCATCTTCCTGGACATGGCACAGGTTATGTTCCACCCGCTGTTCGCTGGTCTGGTCCTCACCGCTGTTCTGGCGGCCATCATGTCCACCATGTCCTCCCAGATGCTGGTTGTTTCCACCTCCCTGATTGAGGACCTCTACCTCATCTTCGCTAAGAAGAAGCCGAGCCAGGACGTCCTGATCAACCTGTCCCGCACCGCCGTCGTGGCCATTGCCGTCATCGCCGCTCTGCTGGCCATCAACCCGTCCGACTCGATTCTGGGTCTGGTTGGCTTCGCCTGGGCTGGCTTCGGTTCCGCCTTCGGCCCGATTGTCCTTCTGTCGCTGTACTGGAAGCGCTTGAACTCCACCGGCGCCATCGCCGGCATGCTCACCGGCGCCGTCGTGGCCATCGGCTGGGGCATGAGCCCGCTGGGCGATACCCTCTACGAGCTGGTTCCGGGCTTCATCTCCGCCCTGCTTGTGGCTATCGGTGTATCCCTAGCCACCAAGGCTCCGGATGAGAAGGTCACCCAGGAGTTTGAAGAGGCCACCCGCTTGGCCAAGCTCGTCGAAAAGGACAAGGACCTCGACTTCGAGGAGGCCGCGGAGAAGGTTCAGAAGTAATCTCTCACCGCATTGCCCACCTCTAATTAACCCCCTTGCTGAGCTAGTTCAATCAACGATGCTCCGGCGAGGGGGTTTGACTTTTGAACCAGAGACTTTAAGACAACGCTGCCTCAACAGCCTTGACAGATTCAGTGATGTGCGGGACGGTACCAGCCACATGAGAGCGGGCATCATTCGGGATGAAGGTCACGTGTGCACCACGCGAAGTCCACTGTTCAACCAGCTGCTCAGCGGTGGAGAAAGGAATCACATCATCGCCACGGCCGTGCGTAACAACCACCGGAATCGACGGCGCGTCGTAGCCAATGTGCTGGTCCGCTAGGATCCGGTCATAGGGAGCAGTAGCAATGAATTGGTCCACGTTCTTGCCCTCATTGCTAATCTTTTCGATGGTGTTTCCTGCAAAGCCAGTAAGCCCTAAGGTGCAGGTGTTGGTGGCGCGCTTGAGGATTGCAGCACCCTCCTCATTGAGATGAGAGTACAAGTCTTCCCCATAGGAGTTACTCAAGCCCAACAACGCATAGGATTCAAACAGGAAATACAGCGTGCCGTCGAGAGCCGGCGGCAGCAACGTCAGATCAGCGGGTGCAGCACCAATGGTTGCTAGTTTGACGTTAAGCTCAGGCGCGTAATCATCATAGAGTTCCGCTGCAGATGCCGCTGCCCCACCGCCCTGCGAATAGCCGTTAATGAACACGGGGTTGTCACCACTAATATCCCAGCCGCTCAGCTGCTGGGCTGCTCGCACACTATCCAAGACAGCGTGCCCTTGGGAGATTCGATCCATATAGGTGTGCATGCCTGGGGTGCCAAGACCTTCATAGTCTGTAACCACCACCGCATATCCCTTCTTCAAGTATTGCTCAAAGAAGAACTGCTCATAATCTCCCACACCTTCTGCAATTTTGCGCGATGGTGCACAGCGGTCTGCCACCCCCTGGGTACCAGGGGCGAATGCTACAACCGGGCGTGGTCCAGGCTTCGTCCATGCTGCTTTGGGCTCAATAACAATGCCGCTGACTGCCGTTTTCTCTCCCGTGCGGTTGGTAGAGGAATACAGGATGCGCTGAGCCTTGTACGGGCCAATGTTCGTAATTCCGAGGGTATTCGACGGATTACGAACAGGCTCGGAGCGGAAAAGCTGGCCGGGAGCAGATGACTCCACATCAACGACATCGTGGTAAAAGGCTGAGTATTCATCGCCGACCAAGTTGGTGGTATCAGGTGCAGGAACCGTGGAGTAGTTCTTTAGCTCCTCAGCGGCTTCCTTAATATCACCGGATTCCTCCGGGCTCTGCGTTGTGACGGGGTCTTTGAGAGCTTCCTCAACCAAAGCAGATTCCGGCAGTTCCGGCGCGACGTCCTGCGCAAAGGCAAGAGGGCTTGTTGCGACAACGAGACATGCCGCGGTGAAAATGGGGAGCGGAGTTTTCACTGCATTTCCTTTCTTCCAGCAGTGATAGCGCGATTAATAGATCTCGGCACTTTTTAATTGAGTGCCAAGCTAATTATTAATCTTTGATGGGTTGTGTCAAATTTTGTTGACACCCACTCGACTCTATTGTCGCCCCCTTTTCAGTCAGTTTTTAGGAACCTCTCCACATTGCGCACAGTCTAAAAGAGCATGAACGCGCGCACCGCCTACATCAGTCTGCTTTCCGTTGCGACCCTGGTCTACGGGGTCTACCACTTCTTCCCCGGCCCCAACCTAGGAGTGGCCACAGTGCCCGCGCGCGTATCGACACCGGGCTATGAACGTGCTGACTTTGGTGGTTGGCTGCCCGGCACACGCGAGGCCATCAAAGACACCCAAACCGTCAACGGCATCCTTTATGACCCTTACTCCAGCGGCCCTGCCCCGGACCGCGTTGAAGTGGACCACGTCTTTCCACTCTCCGCAGCATGGGACCTCGGTGCGTCGACGTGGACAAGAGAGCACAAGCTCGCGTTTGCTAACGACCCACTCAACCTCGTTGCCACCGCTCGAACTCTCAACCAAGCAAAGTCAGATTCACTGCCTGGTGACTGGCTTCCACCGACAGACCGGTGTGACTATTCGCGAAGGCTCGCTGCCGTGGCGCGGAAGTATGAACTACCACTTCCCGTCCGCGACTACGAGGCCATGCGTCATCAGTGTCGATTCGATTTCATTACGGAGCGCCGTTAGACTTTCGCAGGGAAACCCATGACCAGAAAGGTAAATACTTCTCCTCATGACTAGCTTGCTCATCTTCCTCCACGCCTTCGCCGCTATTTTGTTGGTCGGTACCGTGTGTGTCTCCACTTCTGCCTTCCCGGGCCAACTTGAGAAGGCCGCTGCTGGCGATGCGTCCGCTGCTGGTGCTGCGGGCGTCCTCAACAAGATCACCACCACCTATGGCTACATCTCTACCATCGTTCCGGTTATCGGTCTGGCAGTCTTCCTTACTGACCTTGACGCCTATAAGTCCCAGGTCCAGTTCCACATTGCAATCCTGCTCGCAGTCATCGCATGGGTCATCCTGCTCGCCATGGTTATTCCGAAGCAGAACAAGGCTTTGGCTGCCATCACGTCCCCCGGCACCGCCGATGTTGCCAAGCTGAAGAAGCAGCTGGCGATGTTCTCCGGTATCTTCAACCTGCTGTGGGTTGTCTGCGCCATCCTCATGTACGTCTAACACACTTGCGCAGCGGAGGGACAGCGCTTCGCTAACGTAAAACCTCCCGAACACTAGAAAGTCTGCTCATAAATCCCCCATCTGGGCGAAGACTTTTCAGAGTTCGGGAGGTTTTCTGCGTTGGCACTAGTACGTCACCAGTGCCGACAGTTGCTTAGTCGCGCCAGCCTCCACGGCCGCCACGTCCACCGCGGTCACGGTCACGATATCCGCCACGGCCCCCACGGCCACCGCGGCCACCGCGGTCATCGTCGAAGTTGCGGCGTGGCGGGCGGCCGGTATCCTTTTGAATCTTGATGAGCTGGCCGGAGATGCGGGTGTCCTTGAGACGGTCCAGTACTGCCGGGTCCAGATTCTTCGGCAGATCCACCAGGGTGTGGCCTACCGCGATGGTGATGCGGCCAAAGTCCTTGGAGGTCAGTCCGCCTTCGTTGGCCAGTGCACCAACGATGGCACCTGGGCGCACGTTCTGACGCTTGCCCACGTCCAGACGGTAGGTCTCAAAGTCACCGTCTGGGCGGCGCGGGCCACGGTCACGGTCGCGGCCACCGCGGTCACGGCCACGGCCGTCGCGATCACGGCCGCGGCCATCACGCTCAAAGCGCTCACGCTCACGGCGGTCCTTCTTGGTGACGGGACGTTCCTTCAGCAGGAAGTCCGTACCGCCCTGCAGCAGCACTGCAATGGATGCAGCGATGTCATCCATGGCCACGTTTTCTGCAGCGGAGTACTCGCGCACCATGTCGCGGAAGAACTCGAACTGCTTGTCCTCCTGCGAGGCGCCGATGGAGTTGAAGAACTTCTCCTTGCGCTTCGCGTTGACTTCGTCGGCAGTCGGCAGGTCCATCTCTTCCAAGCGAGCGTTGGTCACGCGCTCAATGGAGCGCAGCATACGGCGCTCACGTGGAGTGACGAACAGGATGGCCTCACCAGTGCGGCCAGCACGGCCGGTGCGGCCGATGCGGTGCACGTAAGACTCAGTGTCATTCGGAATATCGTAGTTGACCACGTGGGTAATGCGGTCCACGTCGAGACCACGCGCAGCCACGTCGGTTGCCACGAGGATGTCGAGGCGGCCGTCCTTGAGCTGGTCCACGGTGCGCTCACGCTGCTGCTGGGCAATGTCGCCATTGATGGCGGCAGCGTTGTAGCCAGCCTCCTTGAGGTTGTCCGCAACCTCTTCAGTCTCATGCTTGGTGCGGCAGAAAACGATGATGGCGTCGTAGTCAATGACCTCAAGGATGCGGGTAAAGGCATCCATCTTGTGGCGGTGTGGGGTCAGTAGGAAGCGCTGTGTGATGTTGTCATTCGTGCGGCGCTCCGACTTGACCGTAACCTCTGCCGGGTTGTTGAGGTACTGCTTGGACAGGCGGCGAATGGAGTTCGGCATGGTGGCCGAGAACAGCGCGACCTGCTTATCCTCCGGAGTGTCCTCAAGAATGCGCTCAACGTCTTCTTGGAAACCCATGTTGAGCATCTCGTCCGCCTCATCGAGGACGAGGAAACGCAGCTGGGAGATGTCCAGCGAGCCCTTCTCCAGGTGGTCGATGACACGGCCCGGGGTACCCACGATGACCTGGGCGCCTCGGCGCAATCCAGACAGCTGGATGCCATAGGCCTGGCCACCATAGATGGGCAGGACCTCGATGCGTCCCAGGTGGTCGGCGAAGGACTGGAAGGAGTCCGCGACCTGGAGGGCCAGCTCGCGCGTGGGCGCGAGAACGAGTGCCTGCGGATGGCGGGCATCAGTATCGATCTGGGAGAGAACCGGCAGCGCAAAGGCTGCGGTTTTACCCGTACCGGTCTGGGCGAGGCCGACGACGTCGCGCCCCTCCATCAGGATCGGGATGGTCTCTGCTTGGATCGGGGATGGCTGGGTAAAGCCCACCTTGGCTACGGCTTCCTGAACGTCATCAGGCAAACCGAGGTGTGCAAAACCCTGGGAGTTGTCAGTGGCTGAAGTTTCTTCAGCGCCGGTGTCCTCAGGGTTATTCGCAGCCCCGGTGTCCTGGCTAGAAGCCTGCGAAGCGTCCTGCGCTTCGCCACCTTGCGAGTTTTCCTGAGATTCCGACATATTGAATTCTTCCGGCTCGTTCACGCCGCCGGTGGCGTTATCGGTAATGCTCATTGCTCAGACCAGAGTACGGCACCTACTCTTATTTAGCCATTTCGTCAGCCGAGTACCTGGCATGCACTTACTCTGTGTCCGGATCATGCGGGGCATAACGCGTGGCACGATCTCCATGTTTGCCGTTCATCACTACCCGCCCAGACTTCATGAGCTTGTCCAAGGCGTAACGAACTTGGCCGCGTGTGAGGCGAGTGTTAGCCACAATGTCAACGAGGGGCAGTGCTCCCTGCCGCCTCAAAGCAGAAAGAACAAGAGCCGCGTTTCCACCGAGTTGGGCAACAAGACTGTCCTCCACCACGCTGCTGGTGGGTTCCACAGCACTCGGTGGAGAAACAAGTGGCGGCTCTACCGGCGCTTGGTGTAACAAAGCGTTGTCGAGCTCGTTGTCCTTTGTCGGGCGCCACATAATGACGGTGAAGCGCACGCCAGTATCGATAAGCGTCGGCGGGCGCAGCCCAACACGTCTCAGCGAATCAAACACCACACGCATGCCTCCGCCCTGGCCTTCGATGACCCGCTCACCGTCGTCAAGGCGCAGCTTGGTCGCCAAAGTGTACAGCCGCGGATTTACCGCCACCGGCGACAAAATTGTGCCCGATAATTCCTCCACGGAGATGCCGCGTAACCCACCAGGACTGGTCACGATAAGTGCCTGACGGGTAAGCCGAATAGTGATGAATTTTCCGGCACCCAGGCTTTCTGGCCCGAGGTCTCTATGGACCACGGCATTGGCTATGACCTCGCGTACCGCCGCCATGGGAAGCTCCGGCACTTCGCGCACATGGCCATCAGTGCCGTACACCAAGTCAACATCGATGTTACGTTCCACCCACGCCACCGCGGCATCCACAAGCTCAGGCACGGAGCCATAGAATTCTTCAAGATTGCGAGTACGCGGCCCTTCGTCCCCAGCTGGATATTGGATTGCGGCTGAAATATGAAGGTCCGGAAAGAACCCCTGTGGAAAGCGCCCCAATGCGTAGAGCCCAGCCACGCTTAACTGTCCCTGAGCATCCACCACGCGGAAAAGCTCAAGCAGCTCCGTATCGCTGACCTCTGTGAGGCGAGGCGTAGCTTTACGCAATTCCGCTATGGTTGATTTCACTTTTGATTCTTCGCAGACGTCCAGTCCAGAGCCTGGTACAGGTACTGAATCGTAGGCCATGGCCTCACGCGCATGAAGCTTGTCAACCTCCACCATGCGGAGGTCATTTGAGCTCATCACGTAGTCACCATCAGCCATGCGCAAATAGGGGCGGCCGCGATACAACGCTGGCCGCTGGTGTGGAAGTAACCCTTCCACGTGTCCCAGTACAACAGCGCGGCCCGCCACATACAGGGTCTGCGTTTCGATATACGGAGCCGGCTCTACGAGAGTGCGCGCCTGGTCTGCCAAGGCGCTCTCGATGGTGGCAGGGCTGTCAACTCCCTGCACCACAAAGTCCGGTTCTGAGACGCCAATGATGACCGTGCCTCCGCGAGGCATATTGGCAAAGGCACACAGTGTTGCCCCTAAAGATTGAGGCATTCCTCTGCGTCCCGATTTCACCTCCACAGTCGTGGTATCCGACTGCCTGAGGCGGCAGTGCTCGAGGTACTCCTCGAGCTGTTCAACCGTCCAGTGCATGTCCACAGCCTACAGCAGAGTGACACTTTTTACACTCTAGACTGCAAACTTTCACATTCTAGAGTTTTAGGGCTCACGAGGCCTTATCAGCCCACCTCGCGACCACCCACGAAGGTCTTCCAGGTCATCGGCATGCCCGGGCGGTAGGCCAGGTGGATAGCGCTCGGAGCATCGAGCACGTGCAGGTCCGCGGCAGCACCAACCACCAGCGACCCCTTGGCCGGGCGGCCTTGCGCGTCCTTGCCCTCGCCAACATTCTGGCGGCGCAGCGCGGTGGCACCGCCCACGGTGCCGGCGGCAATAGCCTCATCGAGGGTGAGGTGCTGTTGGAGCACGGCCGTGGTCACGCAGAAGTTCATTGAGGACGTGTAGGACGTGCCGGGGTTGAGGTTGGAGGCGATGGCGACGGTGGCGCCGGCGTCGAGAAGCTTGCGGCCCGGGGCCAGCGGCTCCCTCGTGGACAAGTCGCAGGCCGGCAACAGCGTGGCCACGGTGTCAGAGGAAGCCAGCGCCTCCACGTCGGCGTCACTGAGGTAATTGACGTGGTCCACGGAGGCCGCGCCCAACTCCACCGCGAGTGCTACGCCCGGGCCCTCACCAAGCTGGTTGCCGTGCACGCGCACACCAAGTCCGCGGGCCTTGCCTGCCTCCAGTACGCGGCGCGACTGCTCCTCGTTGAAGGCGCCGCGCTCGCAGAAGACGTCGATCCATTGCACGTGCTCGGCCACGCCGTCGAGCATGGGACCGACCACCTCGTCGAGATAGGTTTCGGCCTCTGCTCCTGGCGGCACGAGGTGTGCGCCGAGGAAGGTGACGTCATCAACGTGGCGGGCGGCCACGCGAGCAGCCTCGACCTCAGATTCGGTATTGAGACCGTATCCGGTCTTCGTCTCCAGGGTCGTCGTACCGCCGCGATGGGCAGCGGCAATGCGCTCAACCAGAAGCTTTTCCAGGCGCTCCTCCCCCGCCGAACGGGTCGCATCCATGGTCACGGCGATGCCGCCAGCCTGGTAGGACTCGCCCGCCATGCGGGCCTCGAACTCGGCGGAGCGGTCGCCGTCGAAGATCATGTGGGTATGGGAATCCACCCAGCCCGGCAGAACTGCGCGCCCGCCAAGGTCAACCTTCTCGTCCGCGGCCGGCGCCTCGGACGCCGATCCGATCCAGGCGATGGTGCCGTCGGTGTTGGCGATGAGGGCGGCGTCGGCAAGCGTGCCTGCCTCCGACACCGTGCGCAGCTCTGAGATTCCAGTAAACAGGGTGGACATGATCTTCTTTTCCTCTCGTGTCTAGTCGCGGGCCTTGAATTCCATCGGGATACGCACGCCGCGCTCGTCGGCAACTTCCTTGGCGCGAGTGTAACCGGAATCCACGTGGCGGATAACGCCCATGCCCGGGTCGTTGGTGAGCACCGCGCGCAGCTTGGCGGCGGCCAGCTCGGTGCCATCGGCGACGGTGACCTGACCAGCGTGGATGGAGCGTCCCATGCCCACACCGCCGCCGTGGTGGATGGAGACCCAGGTGGCACCGGAAGAGACAGCGGTCATGGCGTTGAGCAGCGGCCAGTCGGCCACGGCATCGGTACCGTCGAGCATGGCCTCGGTCTCGCGGTATGGAGAGGCCACGGAGCCGGAGTCCAGGTGGTCGCGGCCGATGACAATCGGGGCCTTGATCTTGCCTTCCTTGACCAAGTCGTTAAAGAGCAGACCAGCCTTGTGACGCTCGTTGTAGCCCAGCCAGCAAATACGTGCCGGCAGGCCCTCGAACTCCACGTACTCTTCCGCGGCATCGAGCCAGTTGTGCAGGTGCTCGTTGTCTGGGAAGAGCTCCTTGAGCGCTTGGTCGGTGACCTTGATGTCCTCCGGGTCGCCGGACAGCGCTGCCCAGCGGAACGGGCCCAAGCCCTCGCAGAAGAGCGGGCGGATGTAGGCCGGAACGAAGCCCGGGAACTCGAAGGCGCGCTGGTAGCCGGCCTTGCGGGCTTCATCGCGGATGGAGTTGCCGTAGTCGAAGACCTCCGCACCTTCGTCCTGGAATTCCACCATGGCCTGAACCTGAGCAGCCATGGACTCGCGAGCCTTCTTGGTGAAGGTCGTCGGATCTGCCTTGGCCTCGTTGTGCCAATCTTCCACAGTGATTTCGGTGGGCAGGTAGCTCAACGGGTCGTGTGCGGAGGTCTGGTCGGTAACGATATCCACGGTGAAATCGCCTGCGCGCTGGCGGCGCAGCACCTCCGGGAAGACCTCAGCAGCGTTGCCTACGAGGCCAACAGACAGCGGCTTCTTGTTCTCCTTGGCGTCGAGCACCAGCTTGAGGGCCTCATCCAGGTCGGTAACGACCTCATCGAGGTAGCGCTTGGACTGGCGGCGCTTCAGGCGGGTCTCATCCACATCGACGATGAGGCAGGCGCCGCCATTGAGGGTGACGGACAGCGGCTGTGCGCCACCCATACCGCCACAGCCACCAGTGAGGGTGAACGTGCCGGCAAGCGTTCCGTTGAAGCGCTTCTTGGCCACGGCCGCGAAGGTCTCAAAAGTGCCTTGCAGGATGCCCTGGGTAGCGATGTAAATCCAGGAACCGGCCGTCATCTGGCCGTACATCATGAGGCCCTCATCCTCGAGCTTGCGGAAGTGCTCCCAATTGGCCCAGTCACCGACTAGGTTGGAATTGGCAATGAGCACGCGCGGTGCCCACTCGTTGGTCTTCCAGATACCCACCGGCTTGCCGGACTGCACCAGCAGGGTCTCATCAGACTCAAGGTCCTTGAGCGACTCCACGATGGCATCGAAGGCTTCCCAGCTGCGGGCAGCTCGGCCGGTGCCACCGTAGACCACGAGGTCCTCGGGGCGCTCAGCAACCTCGGGGTCGAGGTTATTCATGAGCATGCGCAGCGGGGCTTCGGTCTGCCAAGACTTGGCGGTGAGTTCGGTTCCGCGCGGGGCGCGTACTTCGCGGGGTTCAGACATGACTTCCTTTCGCTCGTGCTTCTCGACGCCCTCCCAAGCCCCAGGCCGGTATCCCGGGGCTGTCCCTAGAGGCTTGGTCGGCGTCACACAGGACAAGTTACTGTGACCCACAACCTTGATCTAGGGCACTTTTCAGCTACCTGTCTCAGATACCAAACTGTCGCGCGACCGGTGCCTGGGCGGTGCGCACAGAAAAAGCCCCATGGAACGTGCGGGACAGCACGACCATGGGGGCCGGGGTGGCGCTTAGCGCAGCGTGCCGACGGCCTCCTCTACCGCAGCCACCAGCGCGCCTTCCTTGACTAGGCGCACGGTCTCCTCGATTTCCGGGGAGAGGTAGCGGTCCGTTCCCGGGCCCTGGACGGTCTGACGCAGAGCATCAATGACCGCGCCGGTGCCTTTGGCCGGCTTACCTTCACGCATATCAATGGCGCGGGCGGCGGTAAGGATTTCAATAGCGAGCACGCGCTGCAGGCCGTCGACGGCCTTGCGCAGCTTGCGCGCACCAGACCAGCCCATGGAAACGTGGTCCTCCTGCATGGCCGAGGACGGAATGGAATCCGCCGAGGATGGGGTGGCCAAGCGCTTGAGCTCAGAAACAATGCCCGCCTGCGCATACTGCGCAATCATGTGGCCGGAGTCCACGCCTGGATCATCGGCCAAGAAAGCGTTAAGGCCTCGGTTGCGGGCAGTGTCGAGGAAGCGGTCGGTGCGGCGCTCAGAAATGGAGGCTAGGTCAGCCACCACAATCGCCAGGAAGTCCAGCGCATAGGCCACCGGCGCGCCATGGAAGTTGCCGTTGGAGACGACGCGCCCGTCCTTGGCTACGACAGGATTATCAACGGCGGCAGCCAGTTCACGTTCGGCCACCAGCGCGGTGTGCGCCAAGGTATCGCGGAAGCCACCGGCCACCTGCGGCGCACAACGCACCGAGTAGGCATCCTGCACCTGGTTCTTCTTGAATTCCTCAAGGGCGGCCTCCAGAATCGCAGAACCTTCTGCCACGGTGAGGATATTGGCAGCAGCATCAGCCTGGCCCGGGTGCGGGCGCAGCTGCTGCAGGTCGTCGGCGAAGACCACCAAGGTTCCCAGCAGGCCTTCCACGGTCATCGCAGTGGCGATATCAGCCATCTTGGCCAATTCACGCAGGTCAGTAATGGCCAGGCAGAGCTGACCCAGCATGCCATCGGTGCCGTTGATAAGGGCAAGGCCTTCTTTCTCACGCAGCTGCAGCGGCTCAATGCCCGCAGCCGCAAGGGCTTCGGCGGCCGGGGTAACCTCACCGCCGTTAACGCGCACCTCACCTTCACCAAGCAAGGCCAGCGCACAGTGCGCAAGTGGAGCCAAGTCACCGGAACAGCCCAGGGAACCGTATTCGCGAACCACCGGGTGAATGTTGGCATTAAGCACTGCCGCATAGGTCTCAGCCACGACCGGACGCACGCCGGTACGGCCGGTGCACAAGGTAGACAGGCGCAGAAGCATAAGAGCGCGAATCACTTCGGTCTCTACCTCCGGGCCGGTACCCGCGGCATGGGAGCGCACCAAGGACAGCTGCAGCTGGGCGCGCATCTCTTCCGGAATGTGGCGGCGCGCAAGCGCACCGAAACCAGTGGAGATTCCATACACCGGAGTCGGGTCCTGGGCCAGCTCTTCCACGCGGTCACGCGTGGTGGCGATTTCATTTAGCGCTTCATTGGAGATTTCTACCTTCGCGCCACAGCGCGCAACGGCCACGACCTCCTCGATGCTTAAGGCACCGATTCCCACAGTCACGGTGGAAGGATAAGTATGAGACATGTAAGGCTCCTTCAACGTCGCCGCGTTGCCCGCACCTCACCCACCGGTGGGGAGAAAGGCACGCGAAAATACGTACTTGCTTTCACAAGTTTAGAAAAATAGTGATACGCGCGACAGCCTTACGCGCTGCGCTCATAGTACAACAGGCTCCCCGGCGCGCCAAGACTTTCTGCGTACACTCTGCCCTCGCTAGCCGCGTCCATACATCCTCCCCGCCACCTGCTGCGCGGCTTCGTGCAGTTGCTGCGCCACGCTGGCAGCATCGGCAGTGCCCACCGGAAAGGTTACCGCCAGCGCCGCCGCGGGTCTGCCAACGTGATCCACCACCGCCACGCCTACCGACGCCTGACCGCGCGCCACCACCTCAATCTCTTCGGCCCACCCGCGCTTACGCACTTGGCGCAGGATGTCCTTGTATTCACCAAACCCCAAGGGACCGGGGAAGTATGCCGCCCGCCATTCTGCTTCCGGAAGCAGCGCCAGCATGGCTCGCCCGGAGGCCGTCCGTTGCGCTTGCAGCCGCACTCCCCTTTCCGTCACCAAGGACAACGCCCCTGGCGCGCGCACCTCGTTGAGGTAGAGGATTTCCGATCCCGCCAGGCGCGACAGGTGCCCCGAGCCGCCCACACGGCTGGCTATGCGTTCGAGGTGCCCCTGCGTTGCTCGCACGAGGGGCTGTTGCGTGGCATACGCCGCGGCCATGGAGTAGGCAGCAAGGCCCAAGCCATAGGTCTGATTCTCCGGAACGTGCACCACGAATCCCGCGTCCACCATTTCCTTGAGTAGGTGGTAAGTGGAGGAACGCGGCAAATTCAGCTCGCTGCGAATGCGTGCGGCGGAAATCGGCACGTCGATGGTAGACAACAGCCGGAGGATTTCCAGCGCATTGCGCGCCGCCGGGACTCGGGAGGTACTCATGAGCCCACAGTCTAATGAGCCCTCGTGTGAGCCCTAGTTAGGTCACCAAAAACGCAATCGGCGTCGTAATGATGATGGTGAGCACCACACGCTCGAACCAAATGACGACCAAGTGCCATAGCTTGATCGGAATCTTGGTGGCCATGATGCAGGGCACCAGCGCGGAGAAGAAGATGATGGCGGAAATGGCGACCACACCGATGACGAACTTCAGCACCATGCTTGAGGAGCCAGCCGCCACGGTTGCGGGAAGGAACATTTCCGCGATTCCCATGGCCGCCGCCTTGCCCGCCAGTGCTGGCTCCGGCAGCTGGACAATCCACGCGAACGGGTAGAACAGGTAGCCCAGCCAATCGAAGAGCGGAGTGAAGTTTGCCAGCAAAAGGCCAATCAAGCCCACGGACATGATGGAGGGCACAATCGCTGCCGCCATGCGCACACCATCGCGCAGGTTCTCCCAGATGGCAGCACCCAAGGAGGGCGCACGGTCCAGAGCTAGCAGCGCCTCGCGCCAGGCGGCCTTGATGAAGTTGCCCTTGACCGGCTTTTCCGGATCTGGCTCCACGCCACCCACATACTCATTCGGAATCCTGCTCAACGGCGGAATCCACACGGTGATCGCCGTGACCAGGAAGGTCACCACGAGGGAAACCGCAAAGTAGATGCCCCACATGTCCATTAGGTCGAGCTGCTTGGCCACGATAACCATGAACGCCGCTGACACCGTCGAGAAGCCCGTCGCAATAATGGACGCCTCACGCGCGGTATAACCGCCACGCTGATACACGCGGTCAGTAATGAGGATTCCCAACGAGTAAGAACCCACGAAGGAGGCCACCGCGTCAATGGCGGAGCGCCCCGGCGTGCGCCACAGCGGGCGCATGATGGGCTGCATGAACACGCCCACGAATTCCAGCAGGCCATAGCCAATGAGCAGGCCCAAGAAGGCACCACCAATAGGAACAATGAGTCCCACTGGCGTGGCGATGGAGTTCCACAGGAAAGGCACGATGTCGTCGTTGCCCAGCACTCCCGGCAGAGTTCCAATGACCATGAGAAAGGAGACCACCAGGCCCACCACATTGAGAACAGTAAAGACCGCCTGCAGCGGCCCCTCCTGCCAATTCTTGTTCACGATGCTGCGCACCGTGCCGTAAAGCGCTAGCGCCAGGATGAACCAGGGCACGAACGCCTCGGCATAGGTGCGGATGATGGTGACCATGTGGTCAAGCGGGATGGATTTCTTCCCGTCGTAGCTGATGGGAAAGAAGAATACGAAAGCGCCGGTGGCACTGTAGACAAAAAGGCGCCAGATGCCCTTCTTGGAGGGGACATCGTCTTCGCTCTCGTAGAAGGCGTCAACGATTGCGTCTTCAGATTTCATGTTCTACCTCACGGTGGTGGGAAACGACACGTCATTAGCACAGCCAAGAGCACGTTCTTGTCCCGAACGCACCAAGCAAGCGCACGTCAACGACAAACGTACGACGCGGCTTTGGCCATGCCCACGCGACAGCCACACGCAGGTCTTCCACATACTAGCGGCGCCACACACAAATGTCATGCAAGTCACCCCCGCACCCCCAGTGAGTCAGTTGTCATAGGCCCAGTCAGGCATCCTCCACGGCAAAATTGACCACACGTCTGAACTAGAGGAAAGTAGCTCCCAGAATCACTCGCACCAACCACTCCCCCTCATCCGCGGCGCTAGATCCCCAAGCGCTACGAAAGGGGGGGGTACAGAGGAGGACGCATTCCCGTGGCAGAAACCACCAAGCGCCCAGGCTTGAAACACCGCCACCTGCACTTCATCGCACTCGGCTCCGCCATCGGCACCGGCTTGTTCTACGGCTCCGCCAGCGCCATCCAAGCTGCCGGCCCCTCCGTGCTGCTGGTTTACCTTCTCGGCGGCGCCGTCGTGTACTTCCTCTTGCGCGCGCTCGGAGAGATGTCGGTCCACCACCCCGTTACCGGCTCCTTCGCCGAATACGCCCGCGCCTTCCTCGGCCCCTGGGCAGGCTACATCACCGGCTGGATGTTCGCCTTTGAGATGGTCATCGTGGCGCTCGCAGACCTCACCGCCATCGGCGTCTATATGCAATTCTGGTTCCCCGGCTCACCGCAATGGGTCTGGGTGGCAGCCACCCTCTTACTCGTCGGCGGCGCGAACCTCGCCACGGTCAAAGCCTTCGGCGAGCTAGAGTTCGCCTTCACCATCGTCAAGGTCGGCGCAGTCGTCGCAATGATTCTTGGCGGCGTTGCTGTCCTTGTCTTTGGCCTCTCCACCGCAGAGACCACCGGCCCTGCCAACCTGGTCAATGACGGCGGCTTCTTCCCCAACGGCCCTACCGGCATGGTGGCCTCCTTCATCCTCGTTCTCTTCGCCTTCGGCGGCACCGAAATCGTGGGCGTGGCCAGTGCTGAGGCCGAAGAACCGGAGAAATCCGTCCCCAAAGCCGTCAACACCATCCCTGTGCGCATCCTGCTGTTCTACGTGCTGGCCATCCTGGTCATCCTCATGATCAACCCCTGGCGCACCATCACTGGTGAGGAAAGCCCCTTCGTCCAAATCTTCTCCACCCTGGGCGTCACGTGGGCAGCAGCCGCTCTCAACGTCGTGGTCATCACCGCGGCAGTCTCCGCCATCAATGCCGATCTCTTCGGCGCCGGCAACGTACTCACCGGCCTTGCACGCCAGAATCTCGCACCTAAGGTCATGGCCAAGAAAGCACGCGGCGTACCGGTGATGACCATGGTCATTTTGCTCATCGTCTTGGTCATCGGCACTGCCCTCAACGCTTTCATCCCTGACAATGTCTTCGAGGTCATCGCCTCCCTCGCCACGTTCGCCACCATCTACGTCTGGCTCATGATTCTGCTGGCCCACGTGGCTTCCCGTAGGAAAATGTCGCCACAGGAACGCGCCAGCCTGACCTACACGGTTCCCTTCTGGCCGTGGGGGCAATACTTCGCCATCGCCTTCATCACGTTTACTTTTGGCATCATGGCATGGCAGCCGCAGTATCGTCCGGCCCTAGCGGTAGGCGTTGGCTTTATCATCCTCATGACAGCCATTTTCTACCTCACCGGCCGGCACAACCACGCCACTGCACACACTGACCCCAGCCCCGTTTCGAGAGGATAGCTATGAACAGCGTTGATGCCCCCGCTTACTCCCCTGCCCCCGAGTGGTCCGGCCGCTCCGATGGCCCCGGCCCAGAGCACGCGCGGTGGCACAGCGTGGTTCGTCCCCTCGACGTGGACAACCCCCAGGGGCAGCCCGGCGTAGCACTACTGGGCTTCGCCTCTGACGAGGGAGTGGCGCGCAACCATGGCCGCCCCGGCGCGGCTGCGGGCCCGGAAGCACTGCGCAGTGCCCTCGGTTCCCTCGCGGTGCACCATGCGCATGTGCTTTACGACGCCGGCACGATCACCACCCAAGGCACCGACCTGGAGTCCGCCCACGAACGCCTCTCCACCTCTGTGGAAGCCCTCTCCAATGCCGGCCACCTGCCCATCATCTTGGGCGGCGGCCATGAGACTGCCTTCGGTTCTCACCGCGGCGCTTTTCAGGCGAAGGGCCCGCTGAAGATCATCAACCTCGATGCCCACTTCGATCTGCGCACCGCGGACGTGCCGACCTCCGGCACGCCGTTTAAGCAGATTTCTGAACTCGTTGGCCGCGAGAAATTCGACTACACCGTGCTCGGCATTTCCCGCCCCAACAACACCAAGGTCCTCTTCGACGAGGCCGCCGACCTCGGCGTCGCCATCACTCTTGACGAGGAACTGCTCGCCATGAACCTCCAGCAGGTCCGCGCCCACGCCGAGCACCTGTGCACCGATGACGCCCCCATCCATCTCTCCATTGACCTGGATGTCCTCCCCGCAGCACAAGCCCCGGGCGTTTCTGCCCCCGCAGGCCTCGGCGTTGACCTCCCCATCATCCGCGAACTCGCCGTCACCCTCGCCGCCACGGGACGCCTCGCGCTTGTCGACGTCGTCGAGCTCAACCCCTCCTTCGACCTCGACTCCCGCACAGCCAAGCTCGCCGCCCGGCTTATCGACGACATCGTGACCGCACACTTTTCTGCGGTTTCGGCCTAAAACCAGGCCGTACCTTCTGGCTAAGAGCCGGCCCAGCCGGCATACTGGTCACATGAGTTTTCCGATTCGTGTTGTCGGCGCCATCTTTATTGATGGTGACCGATTCCTGGCTTGCCGTAAGGCCCCAGGAAAATCTCTAGCCGGCATGTGGGAATTCCCGGGTGGAAAGATTGAGCCGGGCGAGACTCCACAGGAGGCATTAGCTCGCGAGTTGGCAGAAGAACTCTCTCTCACAGCGACTGTCGGTGAGAAAGTCACCACGACGCTTCACACTTATGAGTTCGCCACCATCGAACTCACCACCTTCCTGTGCACCATCCAATCCGGTGACCTTGTACTCACCGACCATGACGCCACCCGGTGGGTCACCGCCGCCGAAGCACAAGAGCTCGACTGGGCTCCCGCTGACATCCCTGCCGTTGAGCTCATCTCCTCACGCCTATGACTTCTGATTCCCTGCTGCCTTTTGGCATCTACGAAACGCCCGTCACGGCTCGTATCCACGAGCGCATCAAGGAAACTCAACGAGCCCTTCCCACTGCGGCTTCCGGAATTACCGAGGTGACCACTAAGGATGTCGATCCAAGATTTGCCACGGCCGTTTCCCAACACTTCGCCCGGCTTATTGAACAACGGCTGCTCGAAGTCAAAAAGCCGGAAGAACGCGTCGCGCTCATCAATGACCTCGCGCAGCACCTTGGTGCAGACGAAAAGGTATCAGCTGAACAGCTCCTTTATGCGATTTACAGTTCAGAGCTCACCGAACCACCAGTCCTGCCCGAAGTATCCCTGAACTCCAGCGCGCTTTTCACCAATAGCGTGGACGACACCAACATGTCGGTGGAAATTGCGCGCGAGATTTGTACTGCGGATTCAGTCGATCTGCTCTGCGCATTCATCAAGAATTCCGGAATTTCTGTCATTAGTGATGAGCTGGAATACCTTCGCGACCACAAGAAACCTCTGCGAGTCATCACCTCAACATATTGCGGTGCGACTGAAGCCGCTGCAGTGCGCCGTCTTGTCGAAGACTACAACGCTGAGGTTCGAATCTGCTACGAGCACAAGACCACCCGCTTGCATGCAAAGGCGTGGCTCTTTCGCCGTGAGTCCGGATTCGATACCGCCTTCATCGGCAGTTCTAACCTGTCCCGTTCTGCCCTTGTCGACGGATGGGAGTGGAACGTTCGCGGCTCCCGCTCTACCACTCCGGAGATCATCGAGAAGTTCATCAAGACTTTTGACAGCTATTGGTTCGACAATCACTTCAAACATTTCGACCCGGAGCGTGATTACGAGCGCTTGCTTGAAGCACTTCGTGGAGCGAAGTTCCTCGAAGCAAAGGAGGGAGAGAAGCTTGAGTTATCGGGCCTGCGTGTCGAGCCCTACCCCTATCAGCAGGAGATGCTGGAGGCATTGCGTTCAGAGCGAGCAGTGCACGGCCGACACAAGAACTTGCTAATCGCTGCTACCGGCACCGGTAAGACTGTCGTCGCAGCCTTAGACTATCGCCACCTCTGTGATGAGTTTGGACGCCGTCCGCGCCTTCTGTTTGTGGCTCACCGCCGGGAAATCCTCCAACAGGCACAGCGCACCTACCGGGAGGTTCTCCAGAGCTCCGATTTTGGTGAACTTCTGGTTGGCGGCGAAGAGCCTCGTCGCTGGGACCATGTTTTCGCAAGTATTCAATCCCTCCACGGCGAACGCCTGACGCGCATAGCTCCTGACCACTTCGATGTCATCGTGATCGATGAATTCCACCACGCAGAGGCCACGACCTACCGAAAGATTCTCGATTACTTCCAACCTCAAGAGCTCCTCGGACTCACAGCAACACCCGAGCGCGGAGACGGCGAGAACGTCCAGAAATTCTTCGACTACCGCGTGGCCCATGAACTACGCCTCTGGGATGCGCTTCGCCTACAGCTACTCGCGCCTTTGCACTATTACGGGGTCGATGACGATACCGACCTCTCGAGTCTGACATGGAACAGAGGAAAGAAAGACTACAACACGACAGAGCTCAGCGAGTTTTATATAAAGGCTGGAGAAAAGCGCACCCGTTTCATCATCAATGAACTCAATCGCCGAATCTTCGATCTCTCCGAGATGAAAGCCCTCGGCTTTTGTGTTTCGATCGCCCACGCCGAGTACATGGCGGAGCAATTTAACGCTTTTGGTATTCCTGCTTTAGCGGTAAGCAGCAAGCAAAGTACTGAGGAACGCAGAAGAGCTATTGCACAGCTGCGCGATGGCTACATCAAGATCATCTTTGCGGTCGACATTTTCAACGAGGGTGTCGACATTCCTTCTATCAACACTCTGCTGCTCCTGCGCCCAACTCAGAGCCCGGTTCTTTTCGTTCAGCAGCTGGGCCGCGGACTGCGCCTTAACCAGGGTAAGGACGCATGTATCGTGTTCGATTTTCTTGGACTCCAGCACGAAGAATTCGACTTTGAAGAACGCTTCAAAGTGCTAACCGCTGCCCGCGGCAAAAGTTTCATGAAGGAAGTCGAGCAGGGCTTCCCCACTGCGCCACCGGGTTCCAACATCACGTTGGACCGTGTGACGACAGACCGCGTTTTGGCCAACGTCAAGCGTCTGGCACGAAACACAGTCAAGAAGATCCGCTCTCAGATTAGTGAACACGGCACCACTGACCTTGCGGCTTTCATCCACGCCTCCAATATTCCTCTGGAGGACATCTACCGCAGGAAAGGAATCTCCTGGACCACACTCCTCCGTGATGAAAAGCTTCTGCTTCCGTCCAACGAGGACAGCGAAGAATCCTTCCTCCTGAGCCGTATCCGAGTTCTGCTCCACATCAATGACCCCGGCCGCGTAGCGGCATACAGCCGACTCATGGAGGCCGACGGCCCCTCAGAACAGGACATGACTGACCGCGAAAAGCGCTATGCCACGATGCTCGTTCTGGCGCTCTGGGCGAATTCCAATAAAGCCATCCCGGGCTCGTTGGATGAAGCGCTTGAAATCGTTCGGTCCCATCCCGCGTTCGTCAACGAAGTCAATCAAGTCATGCGGATTGCAATTGAAGCGTCCCGCGTAATTCCTCAGCAGTCCTCTCACAGTGTGCTCGAGACGCATGCAGACTATAGCCTTGCTGAACTTGTCGGTGCCTTGGACGAGGGCCCGCTCAAGAAGCTCGCCAACCTTCCCCGCGAAGGAGTCAAACGCTTCGACACATCAAACACTGATCTCTTCTTGGTGACCTTCCAAAAGGATGAGAATGTAAGTGCTTCGACAAATTACCGCGACTACCCGCTATCTCCAGATCGACTTCACTGGGAATCTCAATCCACGACCACTTTGAAGTCAGCGATGGCCAAGCGCTACATCCATCACCAAGAACTCGGCGGAAGCATCATCATCGCTACTCGTTTCACCAAGAAGAACAAGGTTGATACCGCAGCGGCCTATACCTTCCTCGGCAACGTTGACTATGTAACTCACCGCGGCGAAAAGCCCATCCAATTCGAATGGAGCCTACGTCGCGACATGCCTAAGAAGCTGTATGCGGCAGGACGAACGGTCGCTTAAACAATAACTGGCCACTTTAGGTCGAGGACACCTCCACCAAGTGGAGATAGAACTGCCGCAATTGATTCAGTTATGTAAGAATTTTCAGGAACTTACGGTCTGGTAACGCTAGCTAACCTCGGGTACATACTGGCACCCCCAATTCAACAAAGAATGCCTATATTCACGGTGTATCAGATTCAGATCGGGCGTTGGCATTTGGATTTGGTCAGAATCACACCCCCGAATGAGAGGATTTCATGGTGGCGAATTGACTGATATTTTGCACTAACCTAATATTCTCTTAGATGCTTAGTGTCCGCTGAGCATATACACCCGTTGAGCAACTTACGGAGGAGAGGCATGGAAGCCTCCAGCAAACGCAGCCAGAAGCGATGGAGCCGCCCTACTACCGGTTCCGAGGCTTCCACGTATGGCTTCACGCGTTTTCGCGAGCGTGACTTCAAGGCTGCATTGGGCCACGCCCCACGCTGGGCCGCCTGCAGCAAGCGAGCACATACCTCTCGTTAGTACTCGAAGCCCTCGAGAATATTCTTCAGCTTCTGCTGGAACGGCGCAATATCATGCTCGTACCGCCGCTGAATCGACAGCACAATGGCGTTTAGCATGAGCATTGGAACCGACAGGGTGGTAAAGGTTCCCTCATCGCCACGGGGAGCGGCCAGAGTGACGACAGGTACTGGGTGAACAACACGCAGGTCATCCGTAATGAGAAGGACCTTACATTTAACCGCCTCAGCATAGTTCAGCAGCTGACGTAGCGGACGCGTGGAGCGGCGGAAGGCGAAGACTATAAGAAGGTCCGGCTCCCCCATGCGGAGCAGCTGTTCAGCGATGTCTTGGTCCGTCTCACCCGCAAGGTCGTGGACAGATCGTCCCAGTCGGCGAAAGCGGCGCTCTGCCTGATCACACAGTGGAATGGAGTTGCCGCGGCCGTAGATGTAGATATCGCGGGCATTCATCACCAAGTCCGCTGCCCTGTTAATGGAATGCTGGTCAACGCTTCCCGACGCCGCGGACAACGAATCCATTTCCTTGGACACCAGTTGTCCCAGAATCGTCTGTCCAGCCTCATTGCGGAATGCCCGACGACCGTTCGAATGCTCAGCAGCAAGGTACTGGTCATGCAACATGCGCAATTCTTGGCGCAGCTCCAGGTAGCCTTTGTATCCAAGCTTCTTGGCCGTTCGAGTCACGGCAGAACCGTGGACGCCGGCCTTGGCAGCGACGTCTTCGCCGCGCCACAGGGCCGCTTCTTGCGGGCGGCTAAGAATCACATCAACAACCGCCTCGTCTGCCCGACTAAGTTCCGCCCGGTGGCGCTCCACCCTTTGTTGAAAATTCACACCACAAGTTTAACAAAAAGTTTTTTAAGGGCCGCCTCAGCTTTCAAAATGTGGCCAAATATAGTGACTTTTTGCAGGTTCTACTTATACTTTCGGCGAAGCCCCTGCAACACAATTTTTTTATCCTGCAAGGTGTCACGCCCGAAGCTCCACGCAAGGACTCCGCCCGCCGCCACGATGGCACACATGCTGAAGGCCACCCCAAAGCCGAATCGATCCGCAAGGAATCCAATCACGATCGGCCCCAGGATTTGCCCAAAGTCACCAGCCATCTGAAAGGTCGAAAGCACCTGTCCACCAGAACGCTTCAACCCCACCACATCGGCGATGGCCGCCTGCTGCGACGGCACAATAAGCCCTGATGAAGCACCGGCGAAGGCGGAGAGCACAAGGAGGGTCCACACGGACGTCGCCAAGCCCAGCGTTCCTACAAACAGCGCCGAGCCCACAAGGCCCGCAAGAATGAGTGGCCGGCGTCCAATACGGTCAGACCAGGAACCAGAAAACTGCAGCACAGCTGCATTTCCCGCCGCAAAGACCGCGAGTGCGATGCCCGAGGCCTGGCCACCATTATGGAAGATGGACGCTGCAAACAGTGGAAGGACTGCAACACGCACGCCCATATTGATCCATCCTTGGGCAAAATTCGAGGTCAATACTGCTCGATAAGCGGTATCACCCCAGGCCTCCTGCAGCTTCATCGGCGGAAGGCAGTGTTGACGCTCAGCATCGGTGTCGACCGCCGGCATCAGAACCCAGACAACGAGTGCCGCGAGCGCCACTCCTAGCCCGTAAATGAAGAAGGGCCACCGAAAGCCGAGGAAGGACAAGCTGGCACCAACGAGCGGGCCGATGACGTTTCCCAGCAGGAAGGACGTGGCATACGTGGCTGAGCACCGACCGCGAATAGCAGGTGGCGAGAGCTTCACGATGAGCGCCATGGCTGCCACAGTGAACATGGTGGAGCCAATACCCGCGATGGCGCGCAGCACCACGATGTGCCAATACTCCTGGGCGATTCCCACAAGACCCGTCGTAAGAGCAACGGTTAACAACCCCGTCAGGTAGACACCGCGCGTGCCAACGCGATCGATGAGGCGGCCAGCGGCTGGTGCGAAGATGAGACGGCTAGCAGAGAAAATGGAGACCACCAGTCCCGCGGCCGCCATCGACACATCGAAGCTGACAATGAACTGCGGAAGCAAGGGCGCGATTAACCCATAGCCCAATGCGATGATAAAGCCCGCGGTAACCATCACCCAGATCTCCCGCGGAATCTTCAGTTCTTGTGCAACGCCCTTACTCATAGCGACACCAACTGTAGCCTACCCATCCAAACTGTCGAACATCTTTTCGCAAATGTAGGTTTCGATGTCCGCACCGCTTTCTACTGTGAGGGCCATGAAGAATTACAACAGCTTTCGTACCTCGGTTCCGCGCTCCACTCAGCCCAGCATTCATGCTGGCGAACTCACGGCAGATATCCTCTTTCACCACAGTGACACCTTGAACTCCGTGGAGAGCATCATTCGCCATCCACGCTCATTGGCGCGTCCCACACCGCAATGGCGGCCACCATCAAAGTCACTTCCCTCAGTACCGCTTCGAGGCGAGGAAGGAGAATCCACCCCACCGCTGACGCTAACTGTGTCGCGTCACCGTGTTGGCGAACGGGCGAAAGCTCGTGTACTTGGCTTCGGGGAAAAACGTGTGCCGACCTACCTCATTACCGTTCGTATTACCTCCCCTACCGGACGGCCCGTGTCCCCTGCGGTCGCGGAAGCGTGGGTACGCGCGCTCGTTCCCGCACACTTAGTCACGGCAGTGCATGAGATTTCAAGCAGCAGTGCTGCGACCTTCGTCTGGCTCGTTGATAGCACGTACACCCCAGTTCGCTCTCCGCTGTCGTTGTTCGAAGGATTCAGCCAGGCAGCTTAAGCCGCGGCGCTCTACAGGTAGCGTTGCAATCGGCCGACGAAGCTGCGGGGAGGTTCCTCGTCCAAGGAAAGGGTGAAACGACCTTCTGTCAGCACACGGGCCACGGCCGACTGGGTTTCTGGTCGGTCGAACGAGTTCCGCACGGGCTTCGGCACGAAGCGGATAAACAAGCACACCAGCACGACAGTAAAGGCCTTATCGAGCGGGTCTGAGGTTAGAACTTGGAGAAGTGTCGCCGTGGTTTCGTCGTGGGTAATCAACAGGAAGAAGTTGGCGAGCTCTCGGGCGCCGCGGGGCAAAATCTGGTTCAGCGCAAACAGGGTCGAGGCCAACGACACGAGCGCTGCAATGATGCCGAGCCCATAGCCCGCAAACAGGGTAGAAATCATGCGTTTGAACGCACCACGGCGTGCTAGCCAGCCCACCATTAACGCCAGAATCAACGCGTTGGGCAGGTAAGCAAGTTCCAAAGGACTGACGACGCACCTGAGGCTCAATGCCAGAGCTGCGGTCCCCATCCCAAGAACGGGGCCATAAATAATCGCAATGAACACCGTTCCCACCGTGTCCATATAGAGCGGGATGTGGAGATTGAAGAACACCGTTGAGCCCACCATGTCCACCACAACTGCGAGCAAGGCATTGATGAGCGCATGCCTACTCCATAGCCCTCGCTGGGAGCCAAAGAGGAGAAGGACGCATAGAAAACTCAAGCCCCACACAGTTGCTGGGAGGAGGGATTCAAAGGTCCTTTCGGCGAACTTGAACCTCGGGGTCAAGGTGAGGCCCCACGCCGCCACTGCGCAGGCTACGCCAAGGACAACGCTTATGCGCTGACCACGAAAAGCCCTGTTAACCGGCATAGCCCCTGGCTGCTCCTCATCGAGTTCAAAATGTACCCGATTATCCTAGCGTGCCCATGCCTAGGAGGCGACTAATCCTAGCTGTCGCTGCCTTCTGGGCCATTGTTGGCGCCATCATCGGCTTCGTTGTCGGCATCATCGTCTTCGACCTCGTCGCCATCGGCATCGTCGAAGAGAATGTCATCGTCGTCCTCATCGTCGTCGGCACCGAAGATGTCGTAGACGTCCGGCTCATCAAAGTCGGGGTCCTCCACGCTGACCAGCTGGGCTTCCCAATCCAGGGCCTGGTCGGAGACCAAGCTCAGGACGTCAAAGAGGCGATCAAAGTCGGTGTAGGTGCCAAGCTCGAGTGCTTCGGCGGGAACCTCGATGATGGGGGCGAGGGTGGCGTCGTCGAACTCGCCGGCGTCGAAAAGCGCCACGCGCTCTTCCTCCCCCAGGTCCTCCATGGCGTCGTTTTCCCACAGCTCGTTGATAGCTTCATCTTCCAGCTCGTCGAGCTCGTCCTCATCAAAGTCGAAGGAGAGGAACCGCACCACAGCGCTGGGGACGCCGTCGATGGTTTCCACGAGCACGCGCAGCTCGGAATCGTTGGCGACCTCCGCCACGACGAGGTTCGGGTTGAACTCATCCTGGAGAAACTCCAACTCAGCAATACGCTCATCGGTGCCCTCAAGAAGGTCTCGGAGCACGGTGACCACTTGGTCGGTAGCGATATGGCGCGACACGGCTTCCACCGCATCCTCCACAGAGAACGCAACGGAGACCAAGACGGCCTCGAAATCCTCATCATCCTCATCCACATCTGCGGCGGCGATGTAGACGTTTGCGGCGGGGAGAATCGGGTCAATTTCTACAAACTGGATCTCCAAGTCAGAGGTGATGGGCACGAACATCACATCGTCATTGACGCGGGACTCAATGCCTTCCCCGTCCAGCGCAGAAGCAATATCTTCAAAAAAGCTCATGTGATCAACATCCGTCCATGTGGCAGTGTCACCCCGGCTGCTACCAAGGCCCCACACATCCTACCCGCGATCGTGGTCATCGGGCATGAAACCCAAAAGCTTCAGAATCTCCGGGCGTCCGGTTCCCCACTCCAACATGTCATAGGACTCCCAGGCCTGGCGGCGCGCCTCCATTGGTGCCTCTTCGATATGAGGCTGCACGTCGAAAATCATCGTCTCGCGCTGCGGGGCCCGGTAGCGCGGCCAATCCTCGCGCGGAGCGCCGCCGTTAATGAACGCCCTCCATTGCTCTTGCATATTCTCAGTGACCTCCTCCATTTCGGAGGACTTGCCCATGGTGGTCAAAAAGGACACGCGCGAGGCACCAGGATCGCCAAAGATGTTGGACAACTCCATCGAGTGCATCGCCCCCAACCCCAGCCAGCGCAACGCTGCCGGCGCGAAGTCGAATCGGTACATCCACGTGGGGAACCGACGAGCGTGTTCGGAGGCGACACGAACGGTGGGGGCCCAAAAGAGGGCGTCGGTAAGCAAGTCCCCGAAGTCACTGCGCGAGACTGCCCCACCGTAGGCCGCAACGACGTCCGGCGCGCTCTCCGGATCGAAAGACGCCAACAGCCGCAAGGCCGCACGTTCGCGGGAGCGTTGGCGTTGATAGAGGAACTTTCCAAAACTCGCCTCACCGGAGTTAGTTCCGATGAGCAGCGGCACCGGGTGCTGAGCGCCGTCCTCAAAAGCTTCGATAGGATGCTGCGGAATGAGTTCACCATCCACGGTGGGCGCGTAGCAGGAGTTCAGGTAAAGCAACTCGCCTGCGCGCCACATCATGGATTGACCCGAGCGCACTAGGTCCGCGAAATCCTCGCGGCGTAGATCATCCGCAGTGGTGTCTCGCGGCAGGGCCATCTTGTCCACAAGCTCGCGCGCCCAGAACATCGACTGTGCACGGGAATGAATCATGCCAATCGGCGGCGACTGGGCAATGGCGCGGTGAAAGAGGCCTTCCGCGCGGGGCACCGCCATGAGGGTCAGCACCGCTGCGCCACCCGCGGATTCGCCCATAAGAGTCACGTTATTCGGGTCTCCGCCGAAGGCAGCGATGTTGTCGCGAACCCACTCCAAGGCAAGGACTTGGTCCGCCACCGCGGGGTTAGCGCAGGCCTCCCCTCCCAAACTGCGCACGTCGAGGTAGCCCAGCGCCCCTAAGCGAAAGTTGACGGACACATAGACCACGCCCATCTGCGCGGCGAACTCAAAGCCGCGCAGCATGAGCATGTGCGAAGAACCCACGATAAAACTGCCGCCATGTAAGTAGACGACAACGGGGAGCTTCTCCGTGTTTGGGGCAGTGCCAGGGCTGGGTTCGGTGTGTGGGCGGACGATATCGAGGGTCAAGCAATTCTCTGTGCCTTCGATGCGGTCCGTCCACGAATAGACCGGCTGCGGGGCCACCTCTCCGAACTCACGGCAATCCCGAATTCCTTCCCACGCCGGCGCTGGGCGCGGTTCACGGAAGCGATACTCCCCCGCGGTATCGGCCCCAAAAGGAATGCCGCGCCACGAACGCACTGGCGTCGACAGTGGCCGGTCCGGGCGCAAGTCCTCCTCGATGCTGCCGCGTACCCACCCAGAGGATGTGAGAACCGTAATCTCATCCGCCAACGCCGTCCGCGCTGCTTCTTGAGCGGCGCGGGCGCGGGTGTGCAAAGACTCAGCAAGCAGGCGGGCCGCAGCCGCGCTTACCTCGCGCGGCGGGAAAGGCTCGTACTCGCTCATGGACCCTAGACTAATCCCCCAGCCTGACTCTGCGCTGGGAACTGCTTTTTCGATACGGTAGTGAACATACCGTTAACAATGTAGACGAAATCAGGTGAAGAACATGTTCGGAATTAGCGAGAAAGAACAGAACACGCCCGTCGAGGTGGACAAGCTCTCTGTGGACGAGAGCAACCGCATTAGTCAAGGATTTCTGGCGGCCACCAACAAGGTGGTGTCGGCGCAATCCTCCATCATCATCGGCTATGTCGACCGTCTAAAGAAGAAGAATAAGGACGCATCCCCGGAGCAGCTGCAGCAGCTCATTGACAAGCACTTTCTCAATATCGTCTCGGGCACCGGTGCGGCCGCGGGTGCCTCGGCCGCCATCCCCGGCATCGGTCTGGTCTCCGGCGCGGCAGCCGTTGGTGCAGAATCCCTCGTCTTCCTTGAGGCTGCTGCGTGGTACATCCTGGCCTCGGCGCACTTGCGTGGCGATGATATCCGCGATGAAGAGCGCCGCCGTGCGCTCGTTCTTGTAGTCCTTACTGGCTCCCAGGGCAGTGCTTTGGTGGACACCATGCTTGGCGACGTCACCACGCTCTCCGGCATGAAGTCCGCTGCTACCCTCTCCCGTTTCTCCGGGCCCACCCTCAGTGGCATCAACGGCCGATTGACCAAGCTGTTCTTGAAGCAGGCCCGTAAGAAAGTGAAGTGGGCATGGCTGTCTAAACTCTTGCCGATGGGGGTAGGCGCAGTTCTGGGAACAACGGCCAACCGTAAAATTGCCCGCCAAGTTATTAACCATGCGGGCACCCAGCTCTCCCCCCTGCAGGGGGATTAAAACCGGGAAACGCGCCCCAGGGTAGTGAGCAAACTTACGTGGGCCGTATCATATGGGGAGACGCCTTTCCGGGTGCCTTTCGTACCCATGGAATGGCCTACTACAGTCGATTAAAGACAAACTTTAAAGCACAGAAAGAGGCGAACACCTGCCGTGAGCAAATCGAGCATCTACGGCCCGAACGCGTGGCTGATTGACGAACAGTTCCAGCAGTACTCAAAGGACCCCAACTCCGTAGATAAGGAGTGGCGTGACTACTTTGAGGCCAACGGGGCTCCCAAGCAAGCCGCACAGCCCAAGGCCTCCGCCAAGGCCTCTGGCTCCACGGCTTCTGCCCCGGCACAGAAGCCGGCAGAAAAGAAGGAAAGCTCCGCTCCTAAGCCTGCAGAGAAGTCCCCTGCTGCTCCTGGTGCTAAGGCACCGAGCGACTCGAAGTCTTCGGCAACGAAGGCGAAGGCAGATCCGAAGAAGTCGGAGTCCCCGCTCGACCGCATCAAGGACGCCCCGGAGCCCGGCTCCCGCGTGCTCAAGGGCATGTTCAAGGCAATTGCCAAGAACATGGACGAATCCCTGGAGATCCCGACTGCTACGACCGTCCGCGACATCCCGGTCAAGCTCATGTGGGAAAACCGCGCGATGATCAACGATCACCTCAAGCGCACCCGCGGCGGCAAGATTTCCTTTACCCACATCCTTGGCTACGCCCTGGTCAAGGCCGTTCAGATCCACCCGGACATGAACGTGCGCTACGAGATTCAGGACGGCAAGCCCACCGTGGTTCAGCCGGAGCACATCAACCTGGGCCTGGCCATTGACCTTCCGCAGAAGGATGGCTCCCGCGCCCTCGTGGTTGCTGCCATTAAGGAAGCCGAGAACAAGTCCTTTGCTGAGTTCATCGATGCCTATCAGGACATCGTTGACCGTTCCCGCAAGAACAAGCTGACGATGGATGACTTCTCCGGCGTCACGATTAACCTCACCAACCCGGGTGGCATTGGTACCCGCCACTCCATCGCCCGCCTGACCAAGGGCTCCGGCTCCATCATCGGTGTCGGTTCTATGGACTACCCGGCTGAGTTCGCCGGCACCTCCGCCGACCGCTTGGCTGACTTGGGCGTTGGCCGCCTGGTTACCCTGACCTCCACCTACGACCACCGCGTTATTCAGGGCGCGGAGTCCGGTGAATTCCTGCGCACCATTGGCCAGCTCATTCTGGACGACGCTTTCTGGGACGAGCTCTTCGAGTCCCTGGGTGTTCCCTACCAGCCCTTCCGCTGGGCTGCTGACGTGCCCAACACGGGCGTCGATAAGAACACGCGCGTTATGCAGTACATCGAGGCCTACCGCTCCCGCGGCCACTTGCTGGCTGACATCAACCCGCTGGGTTGGAAGCAGCCGGGCCTGCCGTGGCCGGACCACCGCGACCTCGACCTGTCTACTCACGGTCTGACCATTTGGGATCTGGACCGTACCTTCAACGTGGGTGGTTTCGGTGGCAAGGAGACCATGACGCTGCGCGAGGTGGTTACCCGCCTGCGCTCCGCCTACACCCTCAAGGTGGGCTCCGAATACACCCACATCCTGGACCGCGACGAGCGCAGCTGGCTGCAGGAGCAGATTGAGGCCGGCATGCCGAAGCCGTCCAACTCTGAGCAGAAGTACATCCTGCAGAAGGTCAACGCTGCCGAGGCTTTCGAGAACTTCCTGCAGACCAAGTACGTGGGCCAGAAGCGCTTCTCCCTGGAGGGTGCGGAGTCCCTCATCGCACTGCTGGACTCCATCGTGGACACTGCCGCTGGCCAGGACCTCGACGAGGTCGTCATCGGCATGCCGCACCGCGGCCGCCTCAACGTGCTCTTCAACATCGTGGGCAAGCCGCTGGCCGATATCTTCGGTGAGTTCGATGGCAACTACAAGGGCGGCCAGCTCGGCGGCTCTGGCGACGTGAAGTACCACCTCGGTGCTGAGGGCGAACACCTCCAGATGTTCGGCGACGGTGAAATCAAGGTCACCCTGGCCGCTAACCCGTCTCACCTCGAAGCCGTTGACCCGGTCATGGAAGGTATTGCCCGCGCCAAGCAGGACATCCTGGACAAGGGCCCGGAGGGTCACACTGTTGTCCCGATCATGCTCCACGGCGATGCTTCCTTCGCCGGCTTGGGCGTGGTGCAGGAGACCATCAACCTGTCTCAGCTGCGTGGCTACACCACCGGCGGTACCGTCCACGTTGTGGTCAACAACCAGGTGGGCTTCACCACTACCCCGGATTCTGGCCGTTCCACGCACTACGCCACCGACCTGGCCAAAGGCTTCGACTGCCCAGTCTTCCACGTCAATGGCGACAACCCGGAGGCTGTTGTCTGGGTAGGTAAGCTCGCCACTGAATACCGCCGCCGCTTTGGCAAGGACGTCTTCATTGACCTCGTGTGCTACCGCCTGCGCGGCCACAACGAGGCCGATGACCCGTCCATGACGCAGCCGCAGCTCTACGACATCATCGACAACCACAAGTCCGTCCGTGAGCGCTACACCGAGGAGCTCATCGGCCGCGGTGACCTGTCTGATGAAGAGGCAGAGGCAGCTGCACGTGACTTCCATGACCAGATGGAGTCCGTCTTCGCTGAGCACAAGGAAGCGGAGAAGGCCGGCCCGAAGGAGCAGACCGGTATCACCTCCTCCCAGGACCTCACCCGCGGTCTGGATACCTCCATCACCGCCGAGGAGATGGCGGAGATTGGCGATGCCTACGGCACCCCGCCGGAGGGCTTCGAGTACCACAAGCGTGTGGGCAAGGTTGCCAAGGAGCGCCAGAAGTCCGCCCGCGAAGGCGGCATCGACTGGGGTTGGGGCGAGCTCATCGCCTTCGGTTCCCTGGCTAACTCCGGCAAGGTTGTTCGCCTCGCCGGTGAGGATTCCCGCCGCGGTACCTTTACCCAGCGCCACGCTGTGGCCTTCGACCCAGCCACCGGCGAAGAGTACAACCCGGTTGCTCACCTGGCTACGTCCAAGGGCAACGGCGGTAAGTTCATGGTCTACAACTCGGCACTGACCGAGTTCGCCGGCATGGGCTTCGAGTACGGCTACACCGTGGGTAACCCGGATGCCGTCGTGGCCTGGGAGGCACAGTTCGGTGACTTCGCCAACGGCGCTCAGACCATCATCGATGAGTACATCTCCTCCGGTGAGGCCAAGTGGGGCCAGCTCTCCAGCCTGATCCTGCTGCTGCCGCACGGCTACGAGGGCCAGGGCCCGGACCACTCCTCCGCCCGCATCGAGCGTTACCTGCAGCTGTGCGCTGAGGGCTCCATGACCGTGGCCCAGCCATCCACCCCGGCCAATCACTTCCACCTGCTGCGCCGCCAGGCCCTCGGTGAGATGAAGCGCCCGCTGGTCGTCTTCACCCCGAAGTCCATGCTGCGTAACAAGGCTGCGACCTCCTCCGTGTCCGACTTCACCGAGGTCACGAAGTTCCAGTCCGTTATCAACGACCCGAACTTCTTCGACATCAACGGTAAGAAGGTAGGCGACGCCGACAAGGTCAAGACCATCATGCTGGTCTCCGGCAAGCTCTACTGGGAGCTGGCCAAGAAGAAGGAAGCCGATGGCCGCGATGACATCGCCATCGTGCGCGTGGAGATGCTCCACCCGATTCCGTTCAACCGTCTGCGTGAGGCCTTCGAGTCTTACCCGAACGCTGAGCAGGTTCGCTTCGTTCAGGACGAGCCGGCCAACCAGGGTCCGTGGCCGTTCTACAACGAACACCTGCGTGAGCTCATCCCGGATATGCCGGAGCTGGTCCGCGTCTCCCGCCGCTCGCAGTCCTCGACTGCAACCGGTAACGCAAAGGTTCACCAGATTGAACAGAAGAACCTGCTGGAAGAGGCATTCGACATCTAGTAGCGTCTAGGCTCTTCCAAGGCCCCGGTCTTGCCACCTCTCCCCGAGTAGTGGCGGCCGGGGCCTTTGCTATACCTTTCTTCCAAGCAGGCTCACGTGCTCCTGTCCACACTATGCTTGCGCCCTACCCCGACCGATAAAAATGAGCACGATAGCCCCTCAATCAATTTCCTTTCGTCGCCTATCGTGCTCATTTTTTGCGCCATCGCACATGGGGATGAAGGAGCCCACACTAGACAAGGGACCCAGCAAAACAAGAAACACCCGAGCATTATGCTCGGGTGTTTCTGTCACGGCTTCAGCAGCCGCGGCCTAAGGCCAATCTGGCCCAGGGGTCCTAGGTTGTTCTACGACTCCTTGCGGCGGCGACCAGGACGCAGCAGCAGTGCGGCACCAGCAATGAGCGCCAGACCTGCGGCCAGCAGCCCCAGGACGTTCGCACCAGTGCTGGCCAGCAACCCAGAATTGGTGCTCTTCTTGGAATCCGTGGTGCTCGGGGACTTGCCAGTGTAGCGGCTGGTGTTGTCGCTCTGGCTTGGCTGAACATCGTTAGATTCGACCGAGTTCGACCGCTCGCTCTCCACCGGAGCCTGCGGGTCCTGCGGCTTAGGCTGCTCATTCTCCACCGGTGCCTGCGGCTGAGGCTGTTCTGCCTCGCCCGGAGCCTTTGGCTGCAAATCCTTGATGGCATCCTCCGGCTTCTGCGGCTTCAGCGGCAGACCAGGCAGCTTCGGAGCCGGAGATCCCGGCTGGTTGATGAAGTGACCGATGACTGCAGGTACCAGGACCAGCGGAATGAGGATCGGCCACAGACTGCCGACCTCCGGAATACGAGGCTCGTTCGGGTCGGACGGAGTGTCCGGCTCAGTCGGCTCGTTCGGATCAGTCGGGTCGGACGGTTCAGCCGGAGTATCCGGATCAGTCGGGTCGGAAGGCTCCACCGGAGTGGTCGGATCCTCAGACGGGGTCTCTTCCGCACTCGGCTCTGCCGGCGTGGTGTCGTCGGTCGGGCTCGGCTCGGAAGGATCCTCCGTCACGGTAACCGTCACTGTCGGATTCTCATCAGACGGCTTCGGATTGTCTGAAGTCGGCACGGTCGACGTGGTCTCGTCGGTTGGGGTCGGCTTAGACGGATCCTCAGTTACTGTCACGGTGACCGTCGGCTTCGGCTCCGGTTCCTTCGGGTCGTCAGACGGCGTCGGTTCGCTCGGTTTCGGAGACTCCTTGGTTTCGGTAACCGTGACGGTCGTCGTCGAGACATCACCCGTTGGCTGCTCGTCGGTCGGCTCTGGACCCTTCGGGTCCTCGCTCGGCGTCGGGTTAGACGGATCAACCGTTTCGGTAACCGTTACAGTCGTCGGGACCTCCGGCTTGACTGTTGGCTCCTCCGGTTCGTCGGTCGGCGTACCAGTTGGTTCGTCCGTGGGTTCGTCGGTTGGCTCATTTGGCTCAACCGGCTCGCAACCGCAGTTGTCACTGATGACGCCGATGACGGTCTTCACGTTGAAGGTCTGGCCATCCTCGGTGGTGACGGTGACCGGGATTTCCTGGATGGTACCGCTCGGGGTATCATCCGGCGGCATAACCGTCAGCTGGCCGGTGGTCTCATCGATGGTCACGGTCCAGCCCGCTGGAACCTCGCCCAACTCGTAGGTATTGCCATCCGTGTGGCCGTAGTTGATGTCTACGGTCTGGGTATCGCTGGCCTCAATAACCGCTGGGTTATAGGTTGGCGCGGTGATGACTTCGGTCTCGGTTGGCTGAGTCGGGTCTACCGGCTGGTCATCCTTGACGATGAACGTTGCCGTCGCGGTGTAGGGCTTGCCGCCCTCTGGGGTAACCGTAACGGGGATTTCGGCGTAGTCGCCAGACTTGGCGTCGGCAGGCGGCGTGGCCGTAACCGTGCCGTTCTCGTCCACCGTGGCGGTCCAGCCGGCCGGGAGCTCACCAATCTCGTAGGTATTGCCCTCGGAGCCGTCCTTGATGTTCTGGGAGGCAGGCTCACCCGGCTTGGTCAGCTCCACGCCGTAGAAGCCGCGGTCCAGCTGGACCGGAACTTCCTTGGTCTCGGTGACCTTCTCGGCTTCGGTCTCGGTCTGCGTTTCCGTGACCACCTTGGTGCCTACGCGCAGCTTGCGCGGGGTCGGCTCCTTGGTGACGTCCTCAGTGGTTTCTGGGTCACCGACGACCTTGCCGTCCTTGAGCTTCCAAACCTTGGTGACTTCCTTCTCGCCGAAGGAACCGGCCTGGTCCTCTACAACCTTTCCGGCCTCAAGGTTCGGGTCAGTCTCAATGAGGGTCTCATACGGAGTCTGCTCGGTGTGCTTATCCGTCAGCTCGGTCTGAGTCGGTGCAGTACCGACCTCGATGATCTGCTTGGTCGGCTTGCTGATCTCCTCGGTGTCATCCTTGGTAGAAATCTCGCCATTATCGGAGGTCACCTTGACGGTGTGCTTGACCTCGCCCGGCTTGCCTTCCTGGACAACCTTGGTCTCACCAGCCTTCAGGTTCGGATTCTCGCGAACCTCGACCTCGAACGGGGTGTTCTCGGTCCACTCAATGGTCTTGGACGTGGTCTTACCCTTAGTGCCGACCTTGATGATCTTCTTGACCGGCTCATCAACGGGCTTGGTTTCGGTCGTGATACCCGTGACCTTCGAGTTCTCGATGGTCTGGGTCGTGGTGACCTTATCCTTACCTGGCTTGCCCTCCTGGACAGTCTCCTGAGTGCCGGCCGGCAGGGAATCGTCGAACTGAATCTCGGTCTCGAACGGAACGGCAACCTCGGACTCGGTGGTGTACGTGCCCTCAGTCTTGGTACCCACGCGGATCTTGGCGTTGACCGGCTCCTTGGTGCGCTCAGTGGTCACGGTCGGATCGCCATCCGGCTTGCCATCCACAATCTTCTGAGTAGAGGTCACAACCTCGGTGCCGTTCTCGCCCTGCTTGTCGACGACCTTCTCCCCCGCCTTCAGAGAATCATCAAAGACGATCTCCGTCTCGAACGGGACAGGCTTCTCGGTCTTGGTGACAACAGAGGTGTCCTCGGCCTGCGGGCCGTACTCGATGATTTCCTCGACCGGTTCCTTGGTGGTTTCGCCCTCAGCTACGTAGGACTCATCACCAACAGAACGGAAGATGGCGGTGAAGGACTTCTCGCCGTTCTCGCCCTTCTGGACAACGCGGGTCTCACCCGGCTTCAGGTCAGGGTTAACGCGCACAGTGGTGCTGTACGGCACCGGTACGGTCCATTCGGCCTTTTCGCTGTTTTCGGCAGGCTTAATGCCGACCTTGATGACCTGGTCCACCGGCTGTTCGGTGACCTTCTCCTCCACGGTGGCCTCGCCATCCGGCTGGGAGTTGGTGACCTTCTGCGTCACTGTGATGGTCTTCTTGCCTGGCTTGCCCTCGGTGACAGTCTCAGACGTACCAGCCGGCATGTTCGGGTCAAACTCGACCTTCACACCGAACGGAACGTCAGTCTCAACCGTCTTGGTGGTTTCACCAGTGGTCTTAGTGCCCACACGAATTTCAGCTGCAACCGGTTCCTTGGTGCGCTCAGTTGTCACGGTCGGATCGCCATCCGGCTTGCCGTCCTTGATCTTCTGAGTCGAGGTCACAACCTCGGTACCGAGTTCGCCCTGCTTGTCGACGACCTGCTTGCCTGCCTCCAATTTCGGGTCCGCGGTAATCTTCGTTTCGAACGGCACCGGCTTCTCAGTCTTGGTTACCACAGAGGTCTCTTTAGCCTTCGGGCCGTACTCGATGATGCGCTCGACAGGTTCAGTGCGGGCCCTGCTTTCCGCAACCTGTGCTTCACCGTTGGTGCCGGTGAAGGCTGCAGCATAGGAAGCCTCGCCGTTCTTGCCTTCCTGAATAACCCTAGTCTCGCCCGGAGCGAGGTCAGGGTTCGGTCGCAGGGTCGTGCCGAACGGAATCGGCTCCTTCCATTCCACCTTGTCGGTCGCCGTGGCCTGCTTGGTACCAACGGTGATGACCTCGTCGACAGGCTGCTTGGTGATCTCCTCGGTGATCTGCGGATCACCGGGCTTGGAGTTGACGATGTCGCGCTTGATCGTCACCGTCTTCTCACCCGGAACACCTGGCTTCGTCACCTTGGACTCACCAGCAGGCATGTTCGGGTCGTACTTGATGACGACCTTGAACGGAGCTTCCGTCTTGAAGGTTTCGACGTTCTCACCAGTGGTCATGCCACCAACGCGGATGATCTGCTTGACCGGCTCCTTGGTGCGCTCGGTGGTGATTACAGGGTCGCCAGAAGGTTGACCGTCGACAAGCTTCTGCTTAGTCGTAACGGTCTCTTCGCCTTCTTCACCCTTCTGTTTAACGACCTGCTCACCAGCCTTAAGAGTGTCGTCATAAATGATCTCAGTCTCGAACGGAACGCGGTTCTTCTCGGTGAAGACCAGTTCCTGATCATCAAGGCGCGGGCCATACTCCACGATGCGTGGCTTCGGATCCTTGGTCACGGTATCCGACGTGGTCTTCACCGTTGGAACACCGCCCGGCTCAAGGGTGGCGTCGAATTTCGCAGTGATGGTGCGCTCGCCAGCTTCGCCCTCCTGAACAACCTTCACCTCACCCGGCTTGAGTGCCGAGTTCGGACGCATGATGGTATCGAAACCAGTAGCCATGGTCCAGGTCATTTCATCGGTAGCCTTTGCGGGCTTGGTACCAATGACGACGACCTCATTGACCGGAGCCTTGGTCTGCGACCACTTGCCCTTTCGGTCCTGTACCTCTGTGCCTGGAACACCTTCGGTTTCGACCTTGTAGGTGCCCTGCGGGACGGTGTCATCGAACTTGTACTCAACATCGAACGGCACCTCGCGCGTCGGGGCATCCTGGATGTTGATCGGTGCATAAATCCGATCGGTGGAACCATCGGAGTAGGTAACCGTGACCGGAACCTTGATAGAGTCACCCGGCTTCGCGGTCTTAGGTGCAATAGCAATTACGTTGCCCTTGTCATCCAGGCCGACCAGCCAATTGCCGTTGGCCGTCGCGACCGTGTACGTCGGATTACCAAACTCGTTTTTATCCCCGGTTGCAGTGTAGCCATCAGCCGGAGTGATCTTGTATGGCTGATCCTTCGCCACGGTAATACCTTCAGGCAGCTCAATGGTGAGCGGAGAAGTAACCGTCTCACCAGGGAACGTAGTCTCCGGCGGGTAGGTCGGATCGACCTCAAAGTTCTGAGTCAAGTTCACCACGGTGGTAACTGGGGTCTCATCAGTTGAGCCATCAGGGTAGGTCACCGTGACGTTGTGTACGTGCTTGTCGCCCGGCTTTGAGCCAGCAGGCGGGGTTACGGAAACTTCACCGGTTTTCGGATCGATCTTGTAGGTCCATCCATCAACGGTGTCCTTAGTTCTCGGGTTGTCGCCGTCCATGCCGAAGGAGAAGGTCGTACCTTCCGGTGCACCGTCCCGGTTAACCGAACGCTTCACCTCAGCGCCTGGCTTGGTGGATTGGACCGGGTAGGTAGGCTCGCTGATGTCCTTCTGGTTCCCCTTCACATTGAACGGTGCGAAGACGGTGTCAGTGGAACCGTCGATGTACGTGACGGTAACAGGGACATTCACACCGTCACCAGGTCGAGCGTCCTTCGGTGCGGTGGCGGTGACGACACCGTTTTCGTCGACGCTGATCTTCCATCCATTGAAGTCGGAAGGCACCTTGTAGCGCTGCGACGGATCTTTAGCTAGGTCGCGCTCGGGAATCTTTGATTCGTCCGTGATGTCAGACGTAATCACGCCACCCGGCGTCGTGGTCTGCAGCATGTACTGTGCCTCGTAAACCTGACGCATCTCTGCCACAACGACGACGGTAGCGATGGTCCTATCAGACGAGCCGTCCTTATAGGTGACGCGAACAGGAATATCCGCGGAACTACCAGGAAGCGCTCGCTTGCTAATCGGGGTAGAGATCACACCCGTATCCGGGTCAATCTTTACGTCTTCCCACTTCAAATTACGCGGAGGCGCAATATAGTCCGGATCATTCGGATCCGTGATGATGGAGAATTTCGGTTCAGAAGCTTCGTGCATCTTAGTGCGGTCAACCTGGCTGACCGCCAAGTCGCCTGGTCGGCCCGTAACTGTCGGATACACGGGATCGTTTGTACGCGCGTAGGCATCGATGACCGTAAACTCTGCCGGAACGGTAGCGGTGGAACCGTCTGGGTAGGTTACTTCTACCGGAACGGTGACAGTCGTTCCGTTCTGCACAGTCACATCCGGGGTTGCGGTAACCGTACCCTTCTCATCAATGTCGAATTTCCAGTCCTGCGGCAAGTTATCAGGCAACTTGTACTTAGCGAGCTTCGGATCGGACAACATCGTATCGATATCCGAAGTCACCTTCTCCCCTGCCTTAGTCACCTGCGCAGGGTAGGAAGCGAAGTCCTTGCCGGTGCCATCACCAATAACGTTGATGGTTCCGGTCACCACCTGTGGGGTAGCGCCCGTATCGTAGTAAGCCTTCACTGGGATGGTTAGTCGCGCGCCAGGTATAGCTGTTTCCGGAATCGTCGAAGTCAGCTCACCAGTATTCTCGTCGATAGTGACTGTCCAGTCACCATACTTGTACTCCAAAGAACCGTCTGGGAAAGTATAGCGATTGGGCTTCTCGTCATCGGTGCGACCGCCCAAGCCAAGATCCGGCAAGGTTGGCTGAAGCGTAACCGTTTGATTTACGTGGCCAGACTCCGCGGTGTAGTCCGGAACCTTGATCGCATTGACGATCTGGAAGGGAACCTCAACGGTATCGGTCGTCCCATCTGGGTAGGTAGCGATAACCCTCGGCAAAATCTTGGTGTTGTTCGCAGCAGCTTCCGGCGACGTCGCCTTGACCTTCACAGTTCCGTCATCATCGACCGTTACTTTCCATCCTTCCGGAACGGACGTAGGGTCAACATCAAAAGACTTGGGCCAGACTGGGTCGTATCCCTCAAAGCTGGGCTTTAAATCAAGCTCGGAAACAAGTTCCTTACCAGCTGGGCCCTCGACGGTTCCTCTGACAGCTAATTCCGTAACCTGAGTATCGTTCGGGTCGATGACAGCGAGCAGCGGAATAATATCTTGCGAGCCATTGGAATAGGTGACGATAACACGAGGCTGAGCAAACGTGCCCGGCATCGGATTGGCTGGGGTCGTGACCGTGACGTCATAGGTGTTTGGATCTAGCTTGGCGTCCCAACCTCTATAAACGTAGCGCTTATCAAGTTTAACTTCGGCTTCGACGCCGCCATCCTCACGTCTTCTTATCAAGTCAGCGATCTTGTCACCAACTTGCTTATACGTAAGGGTCTGGGGCCCAGTGACAACTGTATTCGAAGCCTTATCAACGCCAGAGGTCACCGATTGCTGGACCGGCGAATACTCCGGATCGTGGAACTGGGTGTCGTCGAAGCTCCACTGATAGTTGCTCACTACGTTGGCCTTATTGTAGCGAGATAGCGAATTAGAGCTATCAAAAGCACTGCCTTCGCCGCCGTTATTCTTCTCAGCAGCAGCTTGAAGCTGCTCCACAGAACGCGGCTTGGCCAACACGCTAAACCGCATGCCCTGCTGTTGACTCAGCTTCGTGCCCTTGTACTCCGGCATGGTGTAGTAGATATCGCCGGTAGTCTGATCAATACGCAGGCTCGACGTGCCACCACCGGAAGCAGCGGTGTCGCTCGTTCCGATGAAGCTACCCTGGGCGTCGTAGGCCTCCACAACCATGCGGGACAGGGAATCATCCACGCCCCCATTTTTAATCGCTGGAACGTTAATCTTACCGACCTTGAGCTCTTCGCCCGGCCTGATCACCAGCTTTTCTCGGTTCTCCCAGGATACCGAGATCGGATTACATTCGATGTTCTCGCTCGGCCACGGGTTCACGATGGCCGTAAAGGATGCACTGCCCCCCCCCTGGGTGGCAAACGGGCCGGAGGTACGGTCAGCCTTATAGTTTCCCTGCCAGGCGTAACGTACCGGGTTAGCGGCAGTGGCTTCAGCGAACTGCTTGACTTTCGCATCGGTCAGTTCCGCGTAGAGGTTCAGGTTTCGCTGGTCCCTAGAGCCATCAATCACGAGGGCTTCGTCGGCCTTGTCTGTGACTACCTTGTCACCAAAAGTCTGGCCCGCGTCCGTAGCGGGAATTTGCGCTGCATCGAGGTACTTACCCATCAGGCCTGAATTGGAAAAGTTCCAATCGGCAAACGTGCGGTCCTTCGAATTATCAAAGGAAACACTCAAGCCCCAGGCTTTCTTGTTGGGGCTGGTCGCAGACGGCTCAGAGGTATACCAGCTGAAACCAGCCTGGCTGCCCTGCGGAGCGTTCTCCGAGACAACACACGAGCCAGCCGGCAGATCCGAGGCCTTCTGGGCATCCTGCTCCACCGCTCCCGACTTGTCGCGGATACCCCCGGAGAACTCCGCAGCGGTGGCTTCGGGAACCACCGTATTAAAAGAGGTGATGCTGAGGCCACTCAGCGCGAGCGTAATAGCAGAAAGGGCTGCCACTCCTTTACGGGAAGAGCGCCGACGGGCGAAGTCACTTCGTGGTGCATTCATTCCTTAGGTCCTTTCAAATGCAGTACCCTGCCTCACCCAACATTGGGCAACCCGATAGTCGCTGTGACTTATCAAGACATTGCTTCACAAATCCTCTTGAGAATAGACAGAAAAAAGGCAGATGGTCACCTTGGATATTACCCGCCGTCACAGAAAATCTCAAGGAAAACAGGCTTTTACCTGGGATTTCTAAGAAAAACTACCCGCCTCATGGGAATTATAATTTTTCCTGAACCACCCACCCTGTGAGAAACTGATCCGTTTCTGCACTGAAGGAACGGGCGGTTCGGTGAGACGTCGCCAAGCAGGGCGTGCCCATCGGCGTTTTATACAGTCCTGGGACATCGCTCAGATGCCTGGAGCTTCACCCCTTATGCCTGTCTCTTCTAGGATTCCTCATGGACCAAATCCGAACCGCCGGAAGAGTTGGAGTCGCCCTCCTCATTAAGGTTTTGCTGGAGGTTGGCCTCCATCCAGGCACGCACGACTGCCTCAAAGTCGTCGGAGTCCTTCACGTCCTGCACTACCTCGTCGAGGTCCTGCGCGGTAAGGAACTTGGTGAAGGAGGCGACTTCGAGCTTCTCGTCGCGGTTGAACAGGCCATCTTGGTAGACCACGACGTAATTCTGCGGCAGCTCCGGCTTGGCGTTCGGGCAGCCTTGAGCGCCTGCGGGTTCCACTACGGACAGCTCCGGCGGCATCGACGCCATGAGCGCGATGTGTGCACGCTCCAAGAAATCTACGTCTTTTGTGCCCTCATCCTGAGCGGCCGCGTAGTCTTTCGATATCGCGCGGGCTTCCGCTGGATTAAAGGCGTTCAAAAACTCACCCGTGCAGCCTACAAAAAAGTTGCCGGTGCGGCTCACGCCGCCAGTATGTCCAGTGCCGCGCCGCACCACCATGGGATCCTGGGACACGGTGACTGCGCGTCCTTCATCGAGCAGGGTCTGGCGGTAGATTTCCGCCAGCACGCGCTGCTTGTGGGACGTCGGGTCAATCATGATGGTGATGGGCGAGGACGCAAAAGGTTGCGGGTCCGGTTTGGGTTCATACTCGGAGCACGCGCTTATCGACGCCCCCACGATCCCCACCATTGCCACCCCAACAACGCGGGAGAAGGTTCGGGAAGGTGCAGCAAGGCGGGGCATCAAAATCTGGCGCATTCTTTCTTTTTGACCGGACAAGGCACAGGACATCAAGCACAACATGTCACAACTAACGGGCCGCAGCGCTTAGCTGCAGCGTCTGGCTGAATCTTACACACCCCGTAGCCCTCATGCGGTGTGGCTCTCCTCAATGGAGGATGACTAGACTGGTGCGAGTTATGACTAGCGCAATTACTGAATCTGCTGTTCGTTCCGCGCTTGAGCGCGTCGACGACCCTGAAATCGGCCGTCCCATCACTGAGCTCGGCATGGTGAAGGCCGTGACCGTCAACGGGGCGGATGTGGACATCGAGCTGTATCTCACCATCGCCGGCTGCCCGATGAAGAGCACCATCGAATCCAACACCCGCGCAGCCGTCGCTGAGATTGATGGCGTGGGTGAGATTTCCATCTCCATGACGCCGATGAGCGATGAGCAACGCAAGGAGCTCAAGCAGAAGCTGCGCGGTGGGCAGGCTGAGCCGGAGATTCCTTTTGCCAAGCCGGAGTCCACCACCCGCGTATTCGCCGTAGCATCCGGCAAGGGTGGTGTGGGCAAGTCCTCCGTCACGGTGAATCTAGCAGCTGCTCTCGTGGAGAAGGGCCTCAAGGTCGGCATTGTGGACGCCGATATTTATGGCCACTCCGTCCCCAGCCTGCTCGGCTCCACTGCGGGCCCCACAGTGCTTGACGACGAAATGCTGCTTCCCCCCATCTCCCATGGCATCAAGCACATTTCCATTGGTCAGTTCGTTGAGGGTAATGCTCCCGTCGTCTGGCGCGGCCCCATGCTGCACCGCGCACTCCAGCAGTTCCTCGCAGATGTCTTCTGGGGTGACCTAGATGTTCTCCTCCTCGACCTTCCGCCGGGCACCGGTGACGTGGCGCTGTCGGTAGCGCAGCTCATTCCGAATGCTGAGCTACTCATCGTGACCACCCCGCAGGCTGCGGCTGCCGAGGTTGCCGAGCGCGCCGGTTCCATTTCCCAGCAAACGCGCCAGCGCGTTGCCGGCGTCATTGAGAACATGGGCGCCATGGTCATGCCGGATGGCTCCACCATGGACATTTTCGGTGAAGGCGGCGGACAGGTCGTGGCTGAGCGCCTTAGCGTGCTGTTGGGCCACGAGGTTCCGCTCATGGCTTCCATCCCACTGGACCCCGCCCTGCGCGCTGCTGGCGACGAGGGAACGCCCATCGTTATCAAGGCGCCACAGTCCCCCGCCACCCAGGCCATCAACTCGGTGGCAGACTCCATCGCCGTGCGCTCGGATTCCCTCGTGGGTAAGAAGCTCGGCCTCGGTGTAACCCGTAAAAACTAGTACGCCACGCTTACGTGACGTCTTCCCACGAGACGCTGCCCCCGCCGGTGGATGCATTCCCGCCGCGCGGGGGTTGCTCTTTCTCAGGGGAGCTGGCGTTAGGGTCGGCGTAAATCTGGGAGTAATCAAAGGTCGGGCGGCCTGGCTGCGGCGAGCGCTGCTCGTGCGGATCCTGCGCTGCTGGCTGTGGCCCACCGGTCTGCTGTGGCGCCTGCCCGGTCTGAGCCGCAGGGGACGGCATGTCCCTTTGAGCGGGGTCCGTGCTGTGTTTGATGTCCTCCGCCATCTTCTTCGGGTTGAAGTCATCCCAGGCGGAATCGTCGCCGTCGAAAAGCGCCTTTGTGATGACACCACGTGGTCCCAAGCGCGTCCACTCCATCGCCTGCCCGAGGGGCACGCGGAGGTCATCGAATTCCGAACCCAATCCGTTCATCTCACCATTGAGCTCCGCTTTGGCATTGTTAATGGCCTTGCGCGCCGCGTAGATGGCCGCACGCACGTCCATAATCACGCCGGGGAGGCGCTCCGGACCAATGATGACGAGGCCGAGGAGAACAATAGTGATGATCTCCAGCCAACCGATTGAGGAAAACACGAAACTATCTTAACCACTTTGCCGGCAGGATCTGGGACGAGCATGCCGCGCTTACTGAGCACGAGCACTCTCCCAGCTCAGCCGCGCTGATTGTGCTTAATGGCGCGCATCACCATCTCCACCTTGTCCAGGAAATCCTGGCGCGGCTGGCAGGCAGGTTCCTCCGCATCGGGACCTGGACCCGCCCCTTGGTGAGCAATACCGGCCAGTTTGGCCATGAGGGATTCCGGGGCTCTCACGTGTGATTCCACGCTGCATTCACGGACCCACTCGGAGGCGTTGCGCTGATGGTGAATTTCGGCGCGGCACTCGGCACAGTGCACGAGGTGGACGCGCACGCGGTGCGCATATTTTGCGGGCATTTCCCCATCCACGAAAGCCACGATGGCTTCCGGGCCCAAATGCCCGATGGTGTCCGCGCGCTGTGCGCGAGCCTTAGCCTTATCACGGACCTTGGCCTGTGCCTCCGTAAAGATGCCGGGCAAGGAATGGGAACGCTCGTGGGACTTGCCATTTAACGACTCCACGAAACGTTCTCCTTTCGTCCTCAATCTTCGGGCCGCCCCTATCGAGGGGGCTAGTTGTTGGCCAAGTCTAGCGTTAGCGCGTACGCAGGAGGCTGCGGGTGTCTGCGTTGGTCTGCGCTTCCTTTTCCAGTGCAGCACGCAGCTGAGAACGGCCACGGTGGATACGGGAGCGCACAGTACCCATCTTGACTCCGAGGGTTTCGGCAATCTCGTCGTAGCTCATGCCCACGACATCACAGAGAACTACGGCGACACGGAAGTCCGGAGCCAGGTTATCCAAGGCCGACTGCAGCGCCGGGTCCAAGTTGGCCACCGAGTAGGCCTGCTCTGGGGTCATGTCGGTACCAGGCACTCGTTCGTAATCCTCCGGCAGGGCCTCCATGCGAATCTTGGAGCGGTGGCGCACCATATCGAGGAAGAGGTTGGTGGTGATGCGGTGCAACCAGCCATGGAACGTACCGGCCTGATACTTGTCCAGAGAGCGGAAGACGCGCATGAAGGTTTCCTGCGTGAGGTCCTCGGCATCGTGCTGGTTACCGGAGAGGCGGTACGCCAAGCGGTAGACGCCATCAGCATGCTCGGCCACCAGCTCGCCCCACGAGGGCATGTCAGCTTCACCGGCATCAAACGCGGCAGTACCCGTGAGCTCTTCAGTGTCAGCGGTGTGTTCTTCGAGGGTGCTGACCTGTTCGTCGGAGCTGAGAGAGGGTACGTTCTCGCGCTGCTTTTTTGTCATGACGATCATCTTTCTATAGACAGCACGGAAACTCCAGCCACAGTACTGTGAGCACCCTGTGAATCCATACCACCGGTTTCATGCGCTACTCGCGTCACATAGGGCACTGCATCCTGCGCGATTCTTGTCCCACAGCCACGGTCCTTTCACTATGGTTTTCACTGTGACTACTACGGCTTATGACGCACTGCGATCTTTTATCGAATCCACCAGCGAGGTATCGGAAGCGCTCACCAGCGCCCGCGCCCACGCAGAAGAGTACGGACTGCCGGTTCCGGATGAATCCACCGGACAGCTTCTGAGCACCCTGGCGGCGGTCTCTTCCGGCACGACGTCGCGCCCCCAGGCGGTAGCGATTACCCCGGCGGCTTCGGTGGTGGGCCTCTACCTTCTCGCCGGAATGTCGGGCAACGGCATTCTCACCTGCATTGATCCAGAGGCTGAGCACCAAGCCAGTGCAAAGCAGACCTTCCGCGATGCCGGCTATTCCTCCAGCCGCGGGCGCTTCCTGCCCTCACGTCCGCTCGACATCATGGGGCGTTTGGCTAACGACACCTACCAGGTCATCTACGCCGAGGTCCCCGCCCTCGATATGCCCGCGCTGGTCAAGGCCGCCTGGCCGCTCCTACACCAGCACGGCACGTTGGTGCTCGCGAACTCGCTGCTGGATGGCACTGTGGCCGATACCTCGCGTACTGACCGCGACACCGCCGCTGCCCGTGAGGCCGACGAATTCGCGCGTTCCCTCGAAGGCGCGGCCGTCACGCGCTTGCCCTATGGTGCGGGGCTCACCCTCGTGACCAAGCTCTAATTCACCGAGGCGAATAAATATCCCGGCTCTCCTCCCCCCTTGCATGGGGTGAAGAGGCCGGGATTGTTGTCCTTGTGCCCTCTCTTTGGTCTTGGTCGAGGGGCTGGTTCCGGTCTGGGGCCGCGGTGTGGGCTGAGTTAAACCTTCTCGTTCTTGCCCACGACGACCACGCCGCCATCGGAGACCTTGAAGCGCTGCTCATCGCGCTCACGGTCTACACCGATAATGGCGCCGTCGCTCACAACGACGTTCTTGTCCAAGATGGCGCGGCGCACCACGGCACCGCGGCCGATGCGCACGCCGGGGAGAATGACGGAGCCTTCGACCGTTGCTCCGTCGGCCACGTGAACGTCGGAAGCCAGCACCGAGTTGCGCACAGTACCGCCGGAGACGATGCAGCCAGGTGCCACCATCGAGGACTGGGCAATACCGTTCTGCACAAACTTGGCCGGTGGGAAGTTGGAATCATCCGTGGAGTGAATAGGCCACGAGCGGTTGTACAGATTGAAAATGGGGTGCACGGAAATCATGTCCATGTGCGCCTCATAGAAGGAATCGATGGTACCGACATCGCGCCAATAACCGTGGTCACGGTCCGTGGAACCGGGGACCTCATTGGACATGAAGTCATAGACGTGAGCCTGCTGGCGATCCACGAAGTACGGGATGATGTCACCACCCATATCGTGGGCAGATTCCTCATTCTTCTCATCCTGCAGGAGGGCCTCAATGAGGGCCCCAGTGGTGAAGACATAGTTGCCCATCGACGCGTAGGTCATGTTCGGATCATCCGGAGTAGCCGGCGGATCTGCTGGCTTTTCTACGAAGGACGTGATGGTGCCCATGCCGTCTGCCTGGATGCAGCCGAAGGCGGTAGCTTCCGAACGTGGAACGCGAATACCTGCAACAGAGCAGTCCAGACCCGTAGCGATGTGCTCCTCCACCATCTGAGCCGGGTCCATGCGGTAGACGTGGTCTGCGCCGAAGACGATGACATAATCGGGCTTCTCGTCATAGATGAGGTTCAACGACTGCACGATGGCATCGGCTGAACCGTTGTACCAACGCTTACCGCGGCGCTGCTGGGCCGGGACGGAGGCGATGAACTGCGGAGTCGGCCCCGACAGGTTCCACGCCTGGGAGATATGGCGGTCCAGGGAGTGGGACTTGTACTGAGTCAGCACGGCAATCTTCAAGAAACCGGCGTTGACGAGGTTAGACAACACGAAGTCAATGAGGCGGTAGGAACCACCAAACGGAACGGCGGGCTTGGCGCGGTCTTCAGTTAGGGGGAAGAGGCGCTTTCCCTCGCCGCCGGCGAGGACAATGGCAAGGACGTTAGGAAGGCTTCTCACGACACCCAATCTAACGAGTTTTTCCACATTCTGCAGGGAAAAGATGCAGTTTTCACCCCCGCCATCGGGGTCGCACAGACTCACGTCTGCCCTACTACTGCCCTTCTGCGCGCGCGGGGGAAGATCCGTATTCTGGGCAGGTATGAGAGCCGGAGTTTTTTCTAAGGAGTACCCGCCGGAAATCTACGGCGGAGCTGGTGTTCACGTTGCGGAGCTGACCCGATTTATGCGTGACATCATTGACGTTTCTGTTCACTGCATGGGGTCCCCGCGCGATGAAGAGGACGTCTTTGTGCATGGAGTCGACCCCGAGCTGAAGGACACTGAGGCAAACGCTGCGCTTCAGACCCTGTCCACGGGACTGCGCATGGCTAACGCTGCTTCCGACATCGACGTCGCCCATTCCCACACGTGGTACACCGGCTTGGGTGGCCACCTCGCTGGCCGCCTGCATGGCATCCCGCACGTTGTCACCGCACACTCCTTGGAGCCGCACCGCCCGTGGAAGCGCGAGCAGCTCGGCGGAGGCTATGAAATATCCTCCTGGTCAGAGAAAAATGCCATGGAATACGCCGATGCGGTCATCGCGGTCTCAGCCGGAATGAAAGATTCCATCCTGGAGGCCTACCCGCGTATTTCTGCCGACAAGGTCCACGTCGTCCTCAACGGCATCGACACTGACATCTGGCAGCCGGGTGAGGCGCCGGTGCTGGACAAGTTGGGCGTCGATAAGCAGCGCCCCATCGCCGCCTTCGTGGGCCGTATTACCCGGCAGAAGGGTGTCAAGCACCTTCTTAAGGCCGCGCAGAGTTTCGATGAGGATATCCAGCTCGTGCTGTGTGCAGGCGCCCCGGATACCCCGGAGATTGCCGCAGAGACCGAGGCTCTCGTCGAAGAGCTCCGTGCGCAGCGCGATGGTGTGTTTTGGGTCAAGGAGATGCTCTCCCGCGAAGAGATTAAACAGGTGTACTCCGGTGCAGATGTGTTCGTATGTCCCTCCATTTATGAGCCGCTGGGCATTGTCAACCTCGAGGCTATGGCCTGCGGTACGGCCGTCGTGGCTTCCGATGTTGGCGGCATCCCGGAGGTCGTCGTCGACGGCGAGACGGGTGTCCTCGTGCACTTTGACGCTGCCGATGAAGCCGCGTTCGAGGCCGATATTGCTGCTGCGGTCAACCGTGTAGCTGCGGACGCTGAGCTGGCACAACGCTTCGGCACCGCCGGGCGTGAGCGCGCTATTCGTGAGTTCTCTTGGGCCACCATCGCGCAGCAGACCGTGGACATTTACCGCTCGTTGATGTAGGAAGGACTGCCGTGACGCAACCCCAACAACAACACCGACCAGAAATTCATTTCGTCCCCGATTCCGGTATCCTCGATGCCCCTGCGGGCATTGTCCGCGATGGCGATACGTGGCACTTGTTCCATCAATACCGCCCTGAGCCCGGCCAGCCGGCCCGCTGGGGCCACACCTTCTCCGAGGAAACGCCGTTTGCGTGGCTGGACTGCGATGATGTCCTAGCCCCCGTCGGCGGCGAGCTGTCCCTGCGCGCCGGCTCCGTAGCGGAAGGCCAGGATGCTCTCAACCTGTACTTCACGTCCGTGACGTCCGTGGGCACCAGCGTGCGTTTGGCGCGCTATACCGACTACGCCGACGAATGTGTCGTCTCTGATGACCCAACTGCCTTGGACCCAGACGTGGTTCGCTTCGGTGAGGCCGTAGGAGCACACACTGACTTCGACCGCTTCCGCTCGCCGTCTGTGGTGCCCGATTGGGCCAAGGAGGACCGCGAGGAGGGCCACGATGGCTGGCTCATGCTGGCCCTGACCGGTGATGCTGATGCCCCCGTTCCGGTTATCCTCGAAAGCCCTAATGGTGAGTCATGGTCGGTTCTGGGCAAGCTGAGTTTCAACGGTGACCCAGGGTTTAATGAGGGCGAGGTTCCGGCAACCTCCCCCATTCCGCCGGTGGTCTCACCGCGTCTGGTGCGCCTGCGCGATGAAGTAGACGGAGAAATCTACGACGTCCTCTTCGTCACTTTGGAGCGCGCCGGCCGTGACGTATCCGGCTACATCGTGGGCCGCCTCGATGGTACCGAGTTCACCGTGGCCAAGGGATTCCAGCGCGTGGACTTCGGCCACGATTTCTCCCGTCCGCGCAATACCAACACCACCACGGGCACGATTGCCCAGGAGCGCCGTTATGACCGCGCGGTTATTCTGGGACTGCTTAACGGCAATGGCCGCGGTGATGATGCCTCGAAGCACCCGACGTGGGAGGCCGAAGGCTGGGCAAACAGTCTCTCGCTGCCACGCGCGGTGACCCTGCAGGGCGGGGTGCTGTACCAGACCCCTGCGCAGGGCTTGCCGGATGCAGTGAAGCTGTCTGACTACGCGCAATCCTGGACCGGCGTGCTTGAGGTTCCGGAGAATTCCAGCGTTACTGTGACGCTGCGTGATGGCTCCGGTGACCCGGCCGCCGTAATTCGCCACACTGGTGATGAGATTAGCCTGGACCGTTCGATGTCCAAGGCCTTCGATCACTACTTCAAGGATTCTGCTCCGGCCGTGGCCCCACTGGCGGAAGGAGACTCCGACACGCTCACCATCATTCAGGATGGCGCGAGCGTGGAGGTCTTCGTCGATGGTGGCCTCGTTGCCATGAGCTCCCGCGTCTACTTCGAGGGCGGCTGCTCCGCCATCGAGGTCGACACAGACGGTGAGGCCGTTATTGAGCAGTCCTGGAACCGCAAGGGTTCCAAGCGCTCTTAATGTGATTCGCTCGTTCGGCGTCTAGGACGCCGAACGCAGTCGGTCCAGGCGCGCATGCGCCGTCACAGTCAGGGACTGCGGCAGAGCGGCCATGCGCTCTGCCAGCTCCTCCGGGCTAATGTGGCGCGCCGACGGGCTCATGCCTACCTGGGCGGCAATAGACGCCTTGTCCAAGGTAATGGGGAAAGAAATATCTACCGGGTCAGCGGACTGCTCGAGGAAGCCCTCCGCTTGGGAGTAGAGGCGCTCCACCTTGCCTTCTTCCACCCCCAGGATGCCGAGCGGCTCACGCAGCTCATCCAGGTGGCCGGCCTGCGGAGTCAGAACGATGACCTCGCCGCCGGGAGCCAGGACTCGCTGGAATTCCGCCGGGTTACGCGGGGCAAAGACCACAGAGATGGCGTGAATCGAGTTATCGCGAATAGGCAGGCGCTCCCACACATCCGCCACCACGGCGCCGACGCGTTCGTGGGACTTGGCCAGGTGCTTGGCGGCATGCGTGGAAATGTCGAGGCCGACTCCGCGCGCACCTTCAATAGAGTCCAGGGTGTGAGCTAGATAGTAACCAGTTCCGGCGCCCACCTCGAGCAGGGCGGGAGCGGTATGTTCGTCCAGACCTGCGGCATGGCTGGCCTCCTCCTGGGTTTCCAGGGCGTCCTGCACAGCGCCAGTAACTGCCTCCACAAAGGGTGCAAAGTGGCCCATGGCTAGGTAGGATTCACGGGCCGTCACCATGGCTGCATCATCGCCTTGGTGCTTCAGACCAGCACCGGCTGCCAACGTGACATAGCCCTGCTTGGCCACATCATAGGAATGGCCGGTCTCCGAGACGAGGCGAGCAAAGTCATCCGCGCCCGTGAGGGCGCTGCCATCGGCGGGATCGGCCAGAATATCGATGATATGTGAAAGCATGTTCCTAGACTAGCTAGAAACTGCGACGAGGAGTGAACCGAGCTGCGCTGCTTCCTCTTTGCTGAGCTCGATGACGATGCGGCCACCCCCGTCAGAAGGAATGCGCATGACGATCTTGCGGGACTCCTCTACTGCTTCCATCTCTCCACCAGTAGTACGTGGCTTCATCGCTGCCATAGTGAGTCTCCTTCGACTATTGTTATAACGTCCTTCTAGTCTAGCCCTTTTCAGATTCACGCGGCGCGTTTACGCTCGCCGGCACAGCAGACGAGCCGTGCGGAGCAGAAAGACGGCGTTCCACGGCAGCAATGAGCGCGTCGACTTGATCTTGGCGGTAGCCACGCGGAACCACGTCAAAGCGCAGGTCATCGAAGCGGCTCTCCTCCAGGGCGCGGAGATTTTCGGCGTCAACATCGACGGCTTCGTCTGGGGTATCCATAACGGTGCCGCGGCCGACAATGCTGCCCCACGCCCACGAACCGATGATGATGAGCGCAACGAGGACAACGATGAGCAAAATCCAGGACATCATGCGCTAAATCCTACCCATCAGTGGTGGTCGCTGCGGCACCGCCCCAATGACACCGGCGCGTGAGAGGATTGTGCGCGCCACCACGTCCGCCATCGGCGCCAGCTCCTCCAGCGGACGGTTGCGGTGCGCGCGGGTACCCAGGTCCACCTCGGCGAGGGCATAGGGGCCATAGCGCTTGGCGACGTCCACCAGCAGCCCCGCTTCTACCCCGTACCCTTCCACGAACGGCAGTTCCATGGCGGCCGCGCGCCTTAAGGCGTATTCGCCGCCGAGTGGTTGGTCAATGTGTGCGAGCTCTGGGAAGAACTGGCGCAGCAGCGGCTTGGCGGTTAGCACGGTCACGCGGCCACCACCGGTGGGCTTTCCCTCAAAGCTGCGCTGATAGCGCGCCTTGACCATCTGGATGTGCGGATCGATGAATGGCTCGGTAAGCGCGGAGACCATTCCGGGAGCGGCGGATTCGAGGTCGGCATCGATGAAGACGACGATGTCGCCCTCAGCTGCCGCCACACCGCGCCAGAGGGATTCGCCCTTGCCGGGTCGGGGCTCCGCAGGCAGGATCTCCCGCCAGTTGAGCACCTGCGCTCCTGCCGCCTGTGCCTCAGCGGCAGTGTCATCGCTCGAATCCGCATCGATGACGAGCACCTCGTGGGGTTCATCGGCCAAGCATGCATGCACGACGTGCGCCACGGTGCGCTCCTCGTTGAGCGCAGGGATAACTACAGAAACTTTCATGCCAACCCGCGGGTTGTCGCCAGGGGCTGCATCTCGCCCTGGATGGCAGCGGTCATGCGGATGACGTCGAGTGTCGGCCCCACTTCGTGGACACGGAATGCCGCAACACCACGCGCGGCCGACCAGGCCGTCGCCGCCAGCGTGCCCGCCACTCGTTGGTCCACGGCGCGGTTAAGGGTCTCGCCCACAAAATCCTTGTTGGACAAGGCCATGAGCACTGGCCATCCGGTTGCTACGAGCTCGTCGATGCGGCGCAGCAGCTCCAGTCCGTGAAAGGTGTTTTTGCCAAAATCATGCGTAGGGTCGATGAAGGTCAGTTCCTCAGGGCACCCGAGGTCGGCGGCGCGCTCGGCCAGCCGCGTGGTTTCTGAGATAACGTCCGCTACGACATCATCGAAGTGCACGCGGTGCGGGCGGGTACGCGGTGTCACACCACCTGTATGCGAGCACACGTAGCCCACCTTCTTCTCCCCGGCTACCTCGATGAGTTCTGGGTCCCACCCAGCCCACGTGTCGTTGACCAGACCAGCTCCGGCCGCAATCGCGGCTTCGGCAACCTCTGCGCGCCACGTGTCTACTGAAATCAGCGCCTCCGGGTGGCGGCGATGCAACTCCGCGATGGTAGGCACGACGCGCTCGATTTCCTCGGTGGCGTCGACATGTTCACCCGGCCCGGCCTTGACGCCGCCGATGTCGATGATGGAGGCGCCGTCGGCAAGCGCCTGCTCCCCTCGCTCCACTGCGGGGTCCAGCTTGAAGGTAGCGCCCTTGTCATAGAAGGAATCCGGCGTGCGGTTCACAATCGCCATAACCTGGGCCAGACCATGGTGGGGGCTCACTTGCCCTCCTGCTCCCGGATGCGCTTATCCGACATCACCTTGTGTGCCGCCACGATGTGGGCCAGTGCCTCATCCGGATCATCGGTCACGAGGAAGAGATCCAAGTCCTCCGGGCTAATGAAACCTCCATCTGCCAGCGTGTTCTTCATCCACTCCACCAGGCCGGACCAGTAGTCGGTGCCCATAAGCACGATGGGATAGTTGGTCACCTTGCCGGTCTGAACCATGCACATGACCTCGAAGAATTCATCCATCGTGCCCATACCGCCGGGCAGGCAGATGAAGGCCTGGGAGTATTTGAGGAACATGGTTTTGCGTGCGAAGAAGTAGCGGAAGTTCAAGCCCAAGTCGACGTACGGGTTCAGGCCCTGCTCGTGCGGCAGCTCGATGCCCAAGCCCACCGAAAGCCCACCAGCCTCGTGCGCGCCGCGGTTGGCCGCTTCCATGATGCCGGGGCCACCACCGGTAATGACGGCGTACTGGGCCTCCGCCAGGCGCTTGCCGACGTTAACACCAAGTTGGTAGATCGGATCCTCCTCGCGCGAACGCGCCGATCCGAAGACGGTCACGGCCTTCGGGAGCTTGGCCAGGGCGTCGAAACCGTCGACGAATTCGCCCTGGATGCGCAGGACGCGCCACGGATCTGCATGCTGCCACTCGTGATCCGCGCCGGATTGCAGAAGGCGCTGGTCAAAGGTGGAGGACTGCTCGCCGGCGGTGCGGACGAGCAGTGGGCCGCGGAGAGTGCGGATTTGCTCGGGGGTCATGGTGGATTATCCCTTCAGGTAGTTCAAGAGAGCGTGAGAAACCTCGGTAATCTGCTCGACGGGGACTTGTTCGTCCTTCTTATGAGCAAAGCCCGGATCACCGGATCCAAAGTTAACGGCTGGGGTTCCCATCTCGGAGAAGCGGGCGACGTCGGTCCAGCCGTACTTGGCGCGGACGTTGCCCCCGACGGCGTCGACAAGCGCACGTGCCGCCGGCTGGCCCAGGCCTGGCATGGCGGCACTGGCGATGTCATCGACGTCAATGCTGACGTTCTCGTGCTCGCCGATGATCTCCTTCATGTGCGCCAACGCCTCCTCCGCGGTGCGGTCAGGCGCGAAGCGGAAGTTGACGAACATCCAGGCCTCATCCGGAATCGTGTTGGTAGCCACGCCGGATTCCAGGTGCACGATATTGAGGCCTTCCTTGTAGGTGCAGCCATCAATCTCCACGTCACGCGGCTGGTAGTTGGCCACGTTCATCATCACCGGGGCCAAGGTGTGCGCGGCATTGGAGCCCAGCCACGCACGGGCCGAATGCGCACGGGTGCCATGTGCTGTCACGCGCAGGCGGATGGTGCCCTGACAGCCGGCCTCAATCATGGCGCCGGAGGGCTCGCCCAGCAGCGCGAGGTCTCCCTGCAACCACTCCGGGTGATCCTTCTGCAGATGGCCCAAGCCGTTGAACTCGGTGGCCACCTCCTCGCCCTCGTAGGCGATGACGGTGAGATCGTGCTTGAGCTCCTCTGAGTCATAGAGTTGCGCAAAGGCGTTGAGGTAGACGGCCATTCCGGACTTCATGTCCACGGTGCCGCAGCCATACATAGTGGTGCCATCCTCCGACATGGAGTGAGGCACGTTATCGGCCAGCGGCACGGTGTCGATGTGGCCCGCGAGCACGACGCGAGTCTTCAGACCGCGATTGGTGCGGGCACAGACAGTGTTGCCGTAGCGCTCAACCTCGACCTTGCTCTGGTCTAGGCCGCGCAGGGCCTCCTCGACGGCAGTGGCAATAGCCTCCTCGTGGTGAGAGGGACTGGGGATATCCACCAGTGCCTTGGTGAGCTCAATGGGGTCGGCGAAGAGATTTAAAGTCACAACCCGCCATGCTAGCGTTCCCCGTCAGTTAGTGCATTGCGTAAAGTACTTCCCGTTGCAAATAATCAACGTTGTTAAAGGTGATCTCACATGGCTGCGGCCACACAACTCAAAACCCGACACCTCACCATGATGGGCCTCGGCTCAGCGGTAGGCGCGGGTCTCTTCCTCGGCGTAGGACTGGGAATCCAGGTCTCCGGCACGTCTATCCTCGTCTCCTATGCGGTGGCTGGCGTACTCATCGCCTTGGTGATGTGGATGCTCGGAGAAATGGCCTCTGCCCGCCCCTCCCTGGGAGCCTTCTCTACCTATGCGGGCCAGGCTTTTGGGCCCTGGGCGCGATTTACTCTGGGCTGGATTTATTGGTTCATGCTCGTCATGGTCATGGGCGCTGAAATCACCGGTGCTGCGGCCATCGTTTCCAACTGGTTTGGTGTGGATCCGTGGATTCCGGCCCTGGTGGCCGTGGTTTTCTTTGCGGTGGTCAATTTTGCGGCCGTGGGCGGCTTTGGCGAGTTTGAATTCTGGTTTGCCATCATCAAAGTAGGCACCATTGTCGCCTTCCTTGGCGTCGGTGTGCTCATGGCACTAGGTATTCTGCCCGGCATGGACCTCTCCGTGGCCGGCCACAACTTTACGGAGAACTTCCTGCCCAACGGCGGACCGGGATTTGCTGCCGGACTACTCGCCGTGGCCTTTGCTTTCGGCGGCATTGAGCTGGTGACGATTGCCGCAGCCGAATCCGAGGATCCTGCCCACAACGTGGCCACGGCGGTCCGCGCCATCATCGTGCGCATCATGGTCTTCTACATCGGCTCCATCCTCGTCATCACAATGGCTCTGCCTTTTAGCTCCATCCAGGATGCTGACGTCGCAGCCGACTCGCCCTTCACGCTCGTCTTGGCTGCCGCGCAGATTCCTTTCGCCGCCGGCTTTATGGAGGCCATTATCGCCCTTGCGCTGCTCTCTGCCTTCAACGCGCAGATTTACGCCACCTCCCGTCTGGTCTACGACATGGCCAAGGACCACAGCGCGCACCACGTCTTCTTGAAGACCAACACCTCCGGCTCCCCAGTCTTCGCGGTGCTGCTGTCCATTATCTTCGCCTTCGCATCAGTGGTGCTGCAGTATTGGAATCCGCCGGGGCTGCTGGCCTTCCTCTTTAACGCGGTGGGCGGTTGCCTCTTGGTGATCTGGTGCTTCATCGTGGCCTCCTACATCAAGCTGCATCCTCAGCTCAAGGCCAATGGTGAACTCACCACGCTGCGCGTTCCGGGTTATCCGTGGCTGCCGTGGCTGACCGTGCTGGCCCTGGTGGGCCTGACTCTGCTCATGCTTTTCGACGCCTCCGCCCGCAACCAAGTCATTGCCGTCCTCATCCTCACGGCCGGGCTCATTGTGATCTTCTACCTACTCCCGGGTAGGAAGAAGCGACACTCAGGCGCGTAGCTGCTAGGGTGTGACGCTATGACTACTGCTTCCGCACGTGGCCTGGCAACCATTACCCACGACGGCACCGTCTTGGACGTCTGGTTCCCAGCAGTCCACCTCGATACCCCTGTAGATGCCAGCGGCACCAAGCGCTTGGAGGAGACTCCGCAGCAGTTCGCCGAACTCGTTGGTCCGGATGAAGAGCGCGGCGTGGCCCGCATTGCGGTGGAAACCTCCATCAAGGATCTGGACGAGGCCCCAGCCGATACGTACGACGCTTACCTGCGCCTTCACCTGCTTTCCCACCGCGCAGTCAAGCCGCACGGCCTGAACGTGGACGGAATCTTTGGCAAGCTGGCCAACGTGGTGTGGACCAACTACGGCCCCTGCGCGGTTGCTGATTTCCAGATGGTCCGCGGCCGCCTCGCCTCCCGCGGCCCGGTCGTGGTCTACTCCGTGGACAAGTTCCCACGCATGGTGGACTACGTCGTCCCGTCTGGCGTGCGCATTGGTGACGCCGACCGCGTCCGCCTGGGCGCTCACTTGGCTGAGGGCACCACTGTGATGCACGAGGGCTTCGTGAACTTCAACGCCGGCACCTTGGGCGCTTCCATGGTCGAGGGCCGAATTTCTGCGGGCGTCGTCGTGGGCGATGGCTCCGATATCGGGGGCGGCGCCTCCATCATGGGCACTTTGTCCGGCGGCGGCAAGGAGGTAATCTCCATCGGTGAGCGCTGCCTGCTCGGCGCTAACTCCGGCATTGGCATTTCGCTTGGCGACGACTCCGTTGTCGAAGCCGGCCTCTACGTCACCGCCGGCACCAAGATCGCCGTCTTTGGCAAGATCGCGCAGGCGCTCGACGTTGCTGAGGGCGACACTGTTAAGGGCTCCCAGCTCTCTGGTGTCTCGGGCGTGTTGCTGCGCCGCAACTCCGTGTCCGGCTCTGTCGAGGCAGTGGACTGGAAGTCCGATGCCGTGGCCCTCAACGAGGACCTGCACAAGAACTAAGCGCTGTTTGTTTGACCTCCCCGGGTTTCTGCCCGCGGAGGTCTTTTTATACCCCGGCGGCCCCAAGGCTGCCTCCGACTGCCTAGAATGCTAGAGGTGACTGCTCAAAACGATTCCTCTCCTCGCTCGCTCGGCAGCGGCCTCAAGGTCCGCCATCTCACCATGATGGGGCTGGGCTCCACCATTGGCGCGGGCCTTTTCTTGGGTACCGGCGTGGGCATTTCTGCCGCCGGCCCGGCTGTCCTTTTGGCCTATCTCATCGCTGGTTTCCTTGCCATCCTCGTCATGCAGATGCTTGGTGAAATGGGCACGGTCATCCCCGCCTCCGGCTCTTTCTCCGAATACGCGGAGCACGGCATTGGTCGTTGGGCTGGTTTTACTCAAGGCTGGATTTATTGGCTGGCCACCGTCGCTGTTCTTGGCGCCGAAATCACCGGCGCCGCAGGTTTCATCGGTGCGTGGTTCGACTGCCCACCGTGGATCCCTGCTGCCATCTGTGTCGCGCTCTTCGGCCTCATTAACCTGCTGCGTGTGCGCATGTTTGGCGAGTTCGAGTACTGGTTCGCCTTCATCAAGGTCGCCGTCATTGTCCTCTTCCTCATCATCGGCGCGCTCCTCGTCTTCGGCCTCCTGCCCGGCCACCCATTCATCGGCACGTCGGTCTTCCTCGAAGACGGCTTCATGCCTAACGGCCTCGGCGGCGTCGCCGCCGGCCTGCTTGCTGTAGCCTTCGCCTTCGGCGGCATTGAGGTCGTCGCCATCGCAGCTGCCGAGTCCGAGGACCCCGAGAAGTCCCTCGTCAACGCCGTACGCACCACGATTACGCGCATTTCGGTGTTCTACCTCGGGTCCGTCCTCGTCATCACCTTCCTCCTGCCTTACTCCTCGTTGGGCTCCGCGCAGTCCGCTGCCGAATCGCCCTTCACCATGGTGCTCGACCGCGCCGGCATCCCCGCCGCTGCGCTCATCATGGAGGTCGTCATCGTCCTCGCGCTGCTCTCCGCCTTCAACGCGCAGATTTACGCCTCTTCGCGCATGATGCATTCACTGGCCTCCCGCGGCGAGGCTCCCAAACTCTTCGCTACTACCGATCGTCGCGGCGTTCCCACAACCGCCATTGCTCTCTCCGTGGCGCTGTCCGTGGTCATGGTCGTGCTCAACTACGCCGATACCGGCTGGCTTTTGTCCTTCATGCTCAACGCAGCCGGCGCCTCGCTGCTCATCGTGTGGGTCTTCATTGCAGTCAGCCAATTGCGGTTGCGCCGCCAGCTCGAGGCCATCCACCCGTTGCCCGTGCGTATGTGGGCCTACCCCTACCTCACGTGGTTCGCTCTGGCGCTTTTTGCTGCCATTGCGGTGCTCATGCTTACCGACGCCTCCGCCCGCATCCAACTCCTCTCCGCCGCTTCCATGTTCGCGGTGCTCGCCGTCGCCGGCGTTATCAACGCAAAGGCCCGCGGCATCGCCCCAACGGCTCGCCTCCCGCTGCCTACCACTGCTGAGCTAGAAACGCGCTAAGCTCAAGCTCCTCTCTTCTCTCCACTACTATCTCTTTCACTGCCGTTCTCTCCCCATCTCTCCTCTCCCCCTGCCGTTCTCTCCCCAATTCTCCCTTCCCCCAACCCTCCCTTCGCGCTCACCAGCGACCACCAGAGCGCCGCTTCGACTCGCCCCGTGAGCGCAAAGGGCGTTGTGAGCTAATCTCGCACCACCCCGCGCCCTTCCCCATCCCTTCGCGCTCACCAGCGACCACCAGAGCGCCACTTCAACTCTCCCCGTGAGCGCGAGGGGCGGTGTTTGTTGGCTGGGGACGGGTCGGTGGCCTTTCCTCAGCCCTTCGCGCTCACAACCGGCCTCCACTACCACACTCCGCCACCCGCCGGTGAGCGCGAAGGGAAGTTATCCACAGGAGAACACGAATCGAGCCCTGGGGGCCGCTCGTGGAGGCTAGTTGTCCACAGGCTGAGGTTGGGGTGATGGGGGCGTCGCTAAGCACTGCTTATTTTCGGTGCTATGAGAACATGGACAACCGCAGAATTGCGCGCACAGGGACTCAGCAAAGAAGCTATCAGGCAAAGGCTCCGTGAGCGCACGCTCTTCCGTGTGCATCGAGGGATTTACACCGACGAGTGGACGCCGCTGGCGGTCGCGCGGGCTTTGGTGCACGGGTTGAGCAACATTCATTTCACCGGCAAGACTGCGCAAGAGATTTTCCTTGGGCGACAGCTGACGTTTCCGCTGGAAGCCGAGGGGCCGCGAACTCTTAAGGGGAAGACTTTTCGCGTGACGCATTCGCGGCTTCGCGCAATAACCAAGGTTGGAGGCTTGCCCGTTGTCGAGGCGTTATGGTCGGCGCGTCGAATAGCTGGCGCGAGCGGCCCTTTGCTGGAGAAGCATTATCGCGGCAAGGACGGGCCCGGGCGCTTAGACAAAGACCAGCAGAGGATGCGGCGAGTGCCCCGAAGGCTAAAGGAAGCGATTCGCAACACGCCGATAGGCACGGATAGCCGGTCGGAGCGCGAGCTCAGCCGGAGTTTGCGGGCGAAAGGAATTTACCCGGAACACAATGTGCTCATCGCGGGGTATCGCTTTGATTTTCTCATTGACAAACTCATCATCGAAGTTGATGGCTGGCAGTACCACAAAAGCAGTGAGGTTTTTCAGGCTGATCGGTCGAAACAAAATGCGGCTGTCGCTCATGGTTACACAGTTTTGCGCTTTACTGCCGACGATATCCGCTACCACCTCGATGATGCGCTCGACCTCATTAAAGCGACGCTTGAGCTGCTCAAAGGGCGAAAACCGCAACTGCCCTCGTGTGTGACTCAGCCCTATTGGATGTGGCATTTATGCCTACAACGGTTGCCTTAGTGTCAATTATTCTTTACACTGAGTCATGTAAGTGCGACACACCGTAAAGGAGGTTCGATGCCTGACCACCCAAACATGGTCCGCAAGTGGCGACGCTGGCTCGAGCTATCACAGGCAGAACTCGCCGAAAGAGCAGGCGTCTCCCGCCAGACCATCGCAAACATTGAACGCGGCAACTATTCCCCTTCAGTGCATCTTGCCCTAGACATCTGCCGTGAACTTGGAAAAACCGTCGAAGAAATTTTTGGAGATGATCAACATGATTAATGCAATTGCCAACTACTCACTTCGAGAAATCGAACGCGCATCCCACGACGAATACGAGCGCGAGACTTTCTACAAAGCCTGCACCATTGCTGCACCTCAAATCCAGTTCCTTGAGCTCGTTGTTGCCGCTATTTTCGCGTGGGTGCTCCCAGGTAAGATGAGTTTGCTTTGCCTCCTTGCCCTCGTGCCTTCAGTTATCGGAAATATCATCAGCACGGTGTGGCTGCGCCGCCGCGTCGCCATCCCGTTCGTTGGCCGCAATTGGCTCGCCATGGTCCTGTACCTCATCCCGCTCGCAGTTATGTTCACCGGTATTGCGTTTAACGCCTATGCACCTGAGCCCGCTGCCTACCTCATTGGCGCTGGAGCTGGTGTCATCACGGTGGTAATCCTGACGCCTTTCATCCGACGTCGCCAGCATCGTCGCGACCAGGCTCGCCTCGACGCCGAGCTCGAGGACTAGCCGCGTAGACTTCCCCACCCGCCCTTCGCGCTCACCGCGGAAGACGGGTGTTGCTGTTTTCTCATTCCGGTGAGCGCGAAGGGTGTCGGCTGCTGTTCTGGTGGTGGCTGCTGTTCTGGTGGTGGCTGCTCTTCTTGTACTACCTGCCCTTGGCGCTCACCGAATGCAAGATCCTCGCAGAATGAGTGTTTCCCGTGAGCGTGAAGGGAGAGATGGGTGGAGGCCCCGACCTTCGCGCTCACGGGAGTAGCACAAAGTCCCCGCATCCGAACGCCTGTGAGCGTGAAGGGTGGCGAGGCTTAAAAGCAGAAGGGGTGAAGGGTGGCGAGGCAGCAAAAAGGCCGCGAGGCGGTGAAGCTGTATCGAGAAGTGGCAACGAGGCTTAAGCAGGCTCAGTCTCGTGGACTACTACTGGCTGTTTAGGCTTGGAGCGGAAAGTCCACAGCTTGTTGAACACAAAATTGATGGGCATGGCCACGACGATGGAAATGGCATTCGCCCAGTAGTACATCGTGCGGAAGCCGGTGGTGTCATCGAAGATATGAGGCGGAAGCTGCAGCGGCGAGGTCGGATTCATGAGCAAGTATTGCACCGCGAGAGTTACCAAATAGGCGCCAAATCCGGTGATGAGGAATGGCAAGAATCCGCGCAACCACGACACCTTGTTCACGGACTTGAAGGTCCACATGCGGTTGAGCTGGTAGTTCCACGTATTGGCCACGAGGAAGGCGATGGTGGAAAAGAGCATGAACCAGCGCACGTGGAACTGGGTGCCAAAGAGATTGAACATCGCATCATGCGGGGTGGCACCAAACCATGCCAGGCCGCACTTCGCGGCCACGATGGAGGTCGCAATGTTGACCAGCGTGCCCGAACCGCCTACCAGTCCGAACTTGATGAACTGGCCAAGGTTCGAGGCAAAGCGAGCAAAGCTCAAGTCCGCCATGGACCCACCCTTCATGCAGAATGCTCAATATAGATGAATAAAACTTCGTACGAGTTTAGTCCCTCGCCTAGTACAAACTAAAAACGCGCGCCGTGCATGCGCTTAAACGCACGTTCTTGGCCACTGATGGGGTCAGGAAAGCGCATCGCGACGTGCGCAAGCTGCAGCGGTGAAGAAAAATCGTAAAGCGCCAGCCCGCGGTCGACGGGATAGGTATCGTCCCCCAGAATCGGATGGCCCAGGTGATTGAGCATCACGCGAATTTGGTGGGTATGGCCGGTGAGAGGCCAGACGTCGACAAGCGTGTCCTGCGCGCGCACGCGAGTCTCCGTGAGCGTCCCGAAAGGATCCACGCGCACTTGGCGCTCACCGCGCACGCGCCGCATGCCTAGGCGGACCGTACCGTCAAAAGAAAAGGGAGTGGCCACTCGAGCTTGATAGTGCTTCAGCACCGCGCGCTCCTGAAAAAGACGCTGGTAGCTAGACCGTGTGCGGGGATTTCGCGAGCACAACACTAGCCCCGCAGTCAGCCTATCCAGACGGTGCAGCGGAACAATCTCGTCCTCCCCGAAATCCGCGCGCAGCCGAGTCTGCAGGGTTTCACGCACGATGCGCCCATTCGACGTCGTGGGTAAGAAGTGCGGCTTATCGACGATTATCAGGTCCCCGTCCTCATACACCACCCGGTAGTCAAAAGGAATGGGTTCTTCACGCGGGATAGAAGGGTGATACCACGCCAACGTGGGCCCAGGAAGTAGAGTGCCTGGCTCCAAGCGGGTCCCGGACGAAAACGCGGAATCGCCCGCCTCCCCTGCCCAGTAGGTAGGAGAAGCAGGCACGATGCCAGTAAGCATCACCTTGCGCGGGCTAATACCTTCGCGCGCTGGTGGGCGAAAGGCCATTTACGCAGCCAAGCGGGCCACAGCTGCGGCGATGCGCTCATCAGTGCCGTTGAGACCAATGCGCACGTACTGTTCGCCGGCGGGACCATAAAAATCACCGGGGGCGACGAGGATGCCGCGTTCTGCCAGCCAATCGACGGTCGCCCGGCAATTCTCACCACGCGTAGCCCAAAGGTACATGCCAGCCTCCGAGTGCTCGATGGTGAAACCAGCATCGCTAAGCGCGCGCATGAGCTTGGCGCGGCGGGCGGCGTAGCGCTGGCGTTGGAGGGCTTCGGAGAGGTCGTCGTCAAGCGCGGCGACCATGGCGGCCTGGATGGGGCCCGGAACGATGAGCCCTGCGTGCTTGCGCAGCTCCAGCAGCTCGGTGATGAGTTCGGCATCGCCGGCAAGGAAACCGGCGCGGTAGGACGCCATGTTCGCGGTCTTGGACAACGAATGCATAGCGATAAGCCCGGTGCTGTCACCGTCGGTCACGCGCGGATCAAGGATGGAGACGGGCGGGTTGGCGTCATCCCAGCCGAGGCTCATGTAGCACTCGTCGGAGGCCACGATGGCATTGTTCGCACGCGCCCAAGCGACGATTTCGCGCAGCTTCTCGACGCCCAACACCTTGCCCGTCGGATTCGACGGCGAGTTGATGAACACGAGCGAGGCATCCTGGAAGTCCTCGTCTGCGCGAAGGGGATTGGCGCCGGCCAGAAGGGCACCGACCTCGTAGGTGGGGTATGCCACCGAGGGGAAGGCCACGGTCTGGCCGCGCATGCCCAACAAGGTGGGCAGCCACGCGATGGCTTCCTTGGTGCCGATGACCGGCAATACCGCATCCACCTGCATGTGGTAGCGGCGTTCCAAAGCCTTCGCGATGGCCTCCCGCAGCTCCGGGGTGCCCTGCGTCTGTGGGTAGCCAGGAGCTTCCGCTACGGAAGAAAGAGCTAGCTGCACACCGGGTGCGACTGGATCAACTGGGTTGCCTACAGAGAGGTCCACGATTCCATCCGGGTGGGTCTGGGCCTTCTTCTTGGCATCAGCCAAGGAGTTCCAGGGGAAATCCGGAAGAGCATCTCCGAGCGGCGTGCGGCTCATGGTCTACTCCTGGTTCTGGGGCGGGAGTGCGGCAATCATCGGGACATCGAAGTCCTGCGGTCCCAGCGCAGCCGCGCCGCCCGGGGAACCAAGATCATCGAAGAAGGCAGCGTTGGCGTCGTTGTAGTCGAGCCACTCATCCGGAACATCGTCCTCGTAGAAAATGGCTTCGACCGGGCAAGCAGGCTCGCAGGCGCCACAGTCCACGCACTCGTCCGGGTGGATGTAGAGCATGCGCTTGCCCTCGTAGATGCAGTCGACCGGGCACTCTTCAACGCAGCCGCGGTCCATCACGTCGACGCAAGGCTGCGCGATGGTGTAAGTCATAAGGGGTTCAAACTCCTGTGTGTCACGGGTTTTCTACGAATAACAGTATGCTACTCCGGCTTAAAAAATGGCCAAACGCTACCCGCGATTCCCGCCGTCAACAGCAGTAGGCTAAGAATATTATTGGCCAGCAAGGAACCATCACCGATGGCTCCTCCCAGCAGGAATGCGAAGAATCCGCCCGCCCACGCGAATCCCGGCAACCCTGCGATGTAGGGATTCTCACTCCACAGCCGCGCTGTGCGCGTGAGCACCCCGTTAAACCAGAAGGCGATAAGGACGGTGATGGGGAAAGGAACGCTGGTTCCGTCGAACCACGGCACGCGTGCGGTGAGGTACACCACCTCGAGGGTCAGCGAGCATAGTGCTCCCAACACCAGCCACACGAGGCCACCTATTTGCTCGCCGCGAGAGAAATCTGTGCGGATGGCGCGCTCGTTCACTTCTCCCCCAGCAACGTATCCTGTGCAGTCCCCTGACCTAGTTGGTAATACTCGTGGCGCAGCAGCGGCATGGTGAGCAGGTTGGACAGCGCGTAGGCAGCGGGTACTTCAGCGGGGTTACTGAGTCCAGCCTGGGCGGCCTGCGGATTGACGGGGGTGAGCGAGCCATCAGCCAGCCAGATTTGTGTGGCGTGGGCAAGCATGGCGGCGCGTTTGGAGGCGAGGGGGGCGTCGGAAAGCGCATAGGCCACGTCGAAACCTTCGGTGGTGAAGTTGTCCAGGTAGGCCTTGTCCGGCAGGCTCCAGCCCTCCGGCGGGGTGAGGGACTCCAGCGCGCGGTAGTGGGCAGCGCGCTCGAAAATGGCCCACCAGATGCGCTGCTCGGGCGCCGCGGCCGCATGCACCGCGCGGTGCACCGCAATGTGGTCTGGGTGGCCATAGCCGCCATCGGGGCCATAGGTAAGCACGGCATGCGGCTGCAAACGCTCCAGGTGAGCCTTGAGCAGGGATGCGGCCTCATCGACGCGGTTGACCAGCGCCTGCGGGTTCTCGTGTGCGGGTGAACCCGCCATGCCAGAATCGCGGAAGTGTCCGAACCCGCCGAGCTGGATGCCGTGAACTCCCAAAGCGTCAAGAGCACGTTTCAACTCCCAGGCACGGAAGCCGCCGAGGCGATCGCTTTCCGCCAGCGACTGGTAGGGCTCGCCGATGACCTCGCCTTCCTCGCCCAATGTCGCGGTAATGACGGTGACGTCGGCGCCGCGGGCAGCCATATCCGCTAAGGTGCCGCCGGTGAAGAGCACCTCGTCATCCGGGTGTGCATGCACGGCTACGACGCGGTAGCCGGTGAGATCATTAATCATCATCTATCCTCCACTGCGGTGCGCTGACGAGGCCTGAATCCCAGTCCTCGATGCTTTGTCCGCGCCCCACGATACCTTTGCCCAAGGCGTGAATTCGCACCTCATTCAGCAGAGGAACAAAGAGCACGTGCTCCGCATTAAGCTGCTTCACCCGCTCCTGGGCAGCCATGGAGTCAAGGGAACCATCGAGGATGTCCGCCGCAGTTTCCTCGGCCTGCTCGGGGCAGAAACCGCTGAGCTCACCTGCGGGGCTACTCGACGTCGCACAGGTGAAGAAGTCCGCCATACTCAACGAATCTTTCCCATTCTCGTCCCAGGCCAGGACCACGTCCACCTTGCCGGCGGGAAGCAGCTCCGTGGTGATGGTGCTGAGGCGTTCGGAGACAATCTCAACGTCGATAGCCTTCGACTGCAACAGGTCTGCGATGGTATTCGCAGCCGCCAGCGCAGTGGGGTTGAGCGGATCGACGGCGATGCGCAGTGGCTTGCGGCCAGCGCGCTCGCGTAACGGGAAGAGCTCGACGGGGTCGCTAAAGGGATTGTGGCCGGGCTCTAAGTTGGAGGAGCGGCCGGTGGCCAGACGCGCGATCTGCTCGGTGTCGAGCAAAGACGCCAGAGCGCGGCGTTGGGCTTCTTCCGGCAAAGCCTCCTCGAGAGTGGACATCTGCACGCGCAACTGGCGTGGGCGCGTCACTACCCCGGTGTTAACGTTGTTGAGCAGGCTCAGACTCTCCAGACTGGTCTGCTGCGGAGTAAAGTCCGCAAACCCAATCTGGTGCGAGCGCAGCATATTCACAGCCTGGGTGGTATCTCGAAGGGCGCGGAGCTGGATGACGTCAATGGTCGCCGGATCCTCACCCCAGAAGCGGTCATTGCGATTAAGAGTGATGACGCCGCGACTGCGGTCCATGCCGGCCACCATGTAGCGCCCAGCCGAAGCCGGAATGCCCTCCGAGAGAACGGAGGCAAACTCCTTGTCCACCAGCAAATGTGAGGGCAGCAAATGGGCGAAAAGCTTGTGCCAGTCTTCGACGCGCTGCTTAAAGTCCACCGTTACAACGCGGCCGCTTCCCGACGTCCTCACTGCCGATATCGCCTGATACCCCGACGCCGAATTTACCCCAGGTGTGCGGGTAATCTGTGACCACAGGTAGTGGAAATCCGAGCCGCTGATAGGCGTGCCGTCCGACCACTGTGCAGGCCCGGCAATGGTGTAGCGCACGCGCATGGCGACGTTACCTGAGGCATCAATCTCTTCTGCCGATTCCAGCACGTCCGTATCCATCTCATCGCCGTGGAAAGCGGAGGGAAGGACGAGCTCCGCAATCTGGCTCACCAATTCAGAGTTATTCGCTATGAGGTGCGGATTGAGGCCGCCGCGCAGTGGGTCCACGCCGATGGCCACTGTGCTGCGCTCAGGCAGCTCGTCTTCCTCCGGAACCTCCTCTGGGGTGGAGCTTTCCGTAGTCGACTCGGTGGGCGAAGAACTTTGCTCGTCCGCCTCGACGACGGGCGGTGGGCCAGGATTGACCTGGCAGGCGCTCAGCGCACTGACCAGCACGTACGCGGCCAGCAACCGGGGGAAACGGACCACGCCACCACACCTTCAACGCTTTACTTGTTGAGCTGCTTCGCGCGAGCGGCGGCGCGCTTGCGGTCGGTCGCGGACAGTTCGACCTTGCGCACGCGCAGGACCTTCGGGCCAACCTCGACGCACTCGTCGTTGCCACAGAACTCGAGTGCCTCATCGAGGGACAGGGTCTTCGCCTTGGCCAGGGTGACGGTGGCATCGGCGGTGGCGGAGCGCATGTTGGTGAGCTTCTTTTCCTTTGTGATGTTGATGTCCATATCTTCATCACGGTTGTTAGCACCAACGACCATGCCTTCGTAGGCCTCCATGCCCGGCTCGACGAAGAAATCGCCGCGGTCAGCCAGCTGCTGCAGAGCGTAGGCAGTGATCTGGCCGGAGCGGTCAGCCACGAGCGAGCCGGTTGGGCGGGCCTTGATTTCGCCAGCCCAGACGTCGAGACCATCGGAGATGGAGTTAGCGATACCGGCACCGCGGGTCTCGGTCAGGAACTGCGTGCGGAAACCAATGAGGCCACGGGCAGGGATGCGGAAGACCATGCGGACCCAGTCGCCCTCGCGCACGTCCATGGACTGCATCTGGCCCTTGCGGCCAGCCAGCAGCTGGGTGATAGCACCCTGGTGCTCGGAGGGGGAATCGATGGTGAGCATCTCGTAGGGCTCCATGGTCTTGCCATCGATAACCTGGGTGACCACCTGCGGCTTGCCGACGGTCAACTCGAAACCTTCGCGACGCATGTTCTCAATAAGCACGGACAGAGCCATCTCGCCGCGGCCCTGAACCTCCCAGGCATCCGGGCGGTCGGTCGGCAGCACCTTGATGGACACGTTACCGATGAGCTCCTGGTCCAGACGGGCCTTGACCATGCGGGCAGTGAGCTTGTCGCCGCCGCCCTGACCAGCCATAGGAGAAGTGTTAACGCCAATGGTCATGGAGATGGCCGGCTCATCAACCTTGATGCGCGGCAGCGGCTTCGGGTCCTCCACGTCGGCGATGGTGTCACCAATCATGATGTCGGAAATACCGGAGATCGCAACGATGTCACCGGCGATAGCCTCGGTATCGGGCTGGCGCTGGAAGCCGACGGTGCGCAAAAGCTCTGCCACCTTGACGGTCTTGGTATGCATCTCACCTTCATCATCGTAGTGAATCCAGGCCACCTGCTGGCCCTTCTTGATGGTGCCGGAGTAGATGCGCAGCAGAGCAATACGGCCCAGGAAGTCATCGGAGTCCAGGTTGGTCACATGGGCCTGCAGCGGGCCGTCGACGGAGGCGGAGGGCTCGGGGAGGACGTCGTAGATGACGTCGAAAAGCGCCTGCAGGTCCTCGGCATTCGGAACGTTGCCGTCGCCCGGGTTCTCGGTGGAGGCCTTGCCCTCGCGGCCGGAGGCGTAGAGCACCGGCAGGTCCAGCAGCTCCTCAGCGGCGGCAGCTGCTTCCTCGTCTTCGAGGCCGGCAGCGATCTCCAGCAGAAGATCCTGAGCCTCGCTGACAACCTCATCGATGCGGGCATCAGGGCGGTCGGTCTTGTTGACGCAGATGATCACCGGAAGCTTCGCCTCGAGGGCCTTGGTGAGGACGAAGCGGGTCTGCGGGAGGGGGCCTTCGGAGGCGTCGACAAGCAGCACGACGCCGTCCACCATGGAGATACCGCGCTCAACCTCGCCACCGAAGTCGGCGTGGCCCGGGGTATCGATGACGTTGATGATGAGATCTCCGCCATCCTTGCCCAAGCCCTTGCGGTGAATAGCGGTGTTTTTAGCCAAAATGGTGATGCCGCGCTCGCGCTCCTGATCGTTGGAGTCCATGACACGATCCGAGTGTTCGCCATGGTCGCCGAAAGCGCCGGACTGCTCCAGCATGCCGTTGACGAGGGTGGTTTTACCGTGGTCAACGTGTGCGACGATGGCTACGTTACGGAACTCAGTATTACTCACGTGTGGGGTGCTCCTTCAAGCATGATGCGTTAGCAGTGTGAACGGCCCTCAAATATACTCGCTCCCCCACATCGATGCAGCATTGCGCCCCTTGTGTAACGAATTCATATCGAGTACCGACATACCTCACAGTAGAGCTCGTTTCGAGTTGACTACGCCGAAAAAGTGAATATTGTGTCAGCAGATACTTTTGTGGCTCGTGTGACTAATGTTGTTTGCGCGTGCCGTCTCGATGCACAAGGAAGTCTATGGCTCTCGACGAACAGCACTCCACCGGTAGCGCCGCCCACCGCGGCCTTGCCGGAATCACTGCTGCCGTGATGCTGGGCCTGCTCAGCGTCACCCCTGCGCATGCTGACGCACCAGATCTCTCCTCCTTGGCCGCTACCGCCCACAGCAGCAGCCCACTGGACGGCCTCGGCCGCCCCACCCCGGAGACTCAGGAACGCGTCCGCGCTTTCGCTGCACAGCCATGGCTCCCCCAGGATGCTCGTAGCGTCATCCTCACCGCACTTACTTTCACCGCAGGTGAAGAAGGTGAAGGTGGCGTCGCCATGCCGGAGGGCAACAACCCCGCCTTCCGCCAGTTTTACTGGCCTACGGTCTCCGCGCAGTGCATCGGCGGGCAGGGCGATTCGGTCGGTTCGGCCATCGCTGTGCCCGGCCCTACCGATATCCCCGCGCCTGGCGCCGGTGAAGGCGAAACCGTCTTCCTTTTCACCGCTCTGGGCACGCCAACTGCCGCCGAGCAGCAGGGCTCGATGAACGTGCAGTGGTTCAACCTGGATACCCTCCAGTTTGGCACCACCCCACTGTTCAACAACGGCATCAACGCCGATGGTCCCACCACGGTTTCTGGCCGCGCCAGCACTGGTAAGGGCACGGTCGTGGCTATCCTGTCTGGTTCGGTCAACACTGCTGACTCCTCATGTTCTTTCCCACCCACCGCGGCCTTCCTCGAGGTGAACTAATGAGTACTGATCTTCATCCAGTCAAGCAGGAGACCTTTAATACGGCGGACAACACGAACGTTGACCCCAAGGGATTTTTGCGGGAGGTAGACACCTACCGCGTCACCGATTTCGGCCTCTACATGGCCCGCGGCGCCAACCACCCGCGCTTTGGCTACCTCGAATCGTGGCTCCTGCCGGAACTCGGCCTGCGTGCCAGCATCTTCCACTTCCGCGAGGGTGTAGAGGTGGAGCAGGACTTCTACTTTGATGTCGCCGATATTGATGTCGACGGCGACGTGTGGACCACGCGCGATCTGTATGTTGACCTGGTCTCCACCTCCGGCGAACCGGTCGACGTGCTCGATATCGACGAGCTCGCCGCCGCCACCTCCACAGGACTCATCAGCGCCGAGGAGGCCGAGCGCGCCATGGAGCGTACCCTCACGGCCGTCGAAGGTATTACGCGCTATGGCGATGACGCCATGAACTGGCTGCGCACGTTGGGCATGGAGCTCACGTGGGCTGAGAATGTGGAACTCGTACCGGCCGAGTAACCTAGGGAAAGCATTTCTCTCCCTACCTCAAAAGGATGTAAACCATGGCCGGTGGCCTGTTCGCCCTGCTTGACGACATCGCCCTCATCGCCCGCTCCGCTGCCTCCAGCGTTGATGACGTGGCAGCACTGGCAGGCAAGACATCCATGAAATCCGTTGGTGTGGTCGTCGACGATGCTGCTGTGACCCCACAATTCGTTGATGGCGTAAAACCGCAGCGCGAGCTGCCCATGATTTGGCGCATCACCAAGGGCTCGCTCATCAACAAGCTCATCATCATTTTGCCCATCGCGCTGATCCTCTCCTGGATTGCTCCGTGGGCCCTCACCCCGATTCTCATGTGCGGTGGTACGTACCTTTGCTTCGAGGGCGCGGAAAAGATTATCCACTTCCTCTTCCACCGCGGTGAGGAGGAAAAGAAACCCGTCCGGGAAGAAGGCGCAGACGCCGAAGATTCCCTGGTGCGCTCCGCTATTACGACCGACCTAATTCTCTCTGCGGAAATCATGGTCATCTCCCTCAACGAGGTCATTGACCAGCCTTTCTGGATGCGTCTCGCCTCCCTCATCATCGTCGGCATCATCCTGACCCTCGGCGTCTATGGCGCGGTCGCCGTGCTGGTGAAGATGGATGACATCGGCATGGGCCTACTGGAGCGCAACAACGGCGAGTCCGCGCTCGGCACCGCCCTGGTCAAGGGCATGCCCGTGGTCCTCGACATCATCGGCGTCATCGGTACCGCCGCGATGCTGTGGGTCGGTGGACACATCGTCATTAAGGGCTTGCATGAGTTCGGTGCGGAGCAGCCCTACGGCTTCATCCACAGCGTCACCGAAAACATCAGCAATGGCGCACTGACGTGGCTGGCAGATACCGGCATGTCCATGGTCTTCGGCCTCATTCTGGGCACCGTCGTGGCCACCGTCATCATGGCGGTCAAGGCCACCGCGGAGCGCGTGAAGTAGCGCCTACATAAACAGCAACAGCGACACCGCCATGATGGCCATACCGGCGATGAGCCCGTAAATGGCGAAGTGATGCTTACCGGTCTCCTCCGCGGTGGGCAAGAGCTCATCGAGGGAGATGAAGACCATGATGCCGGCGATGGCGGCGAAGCTAAAGCCCATCGTCACCGGCCCAATAAAGGGCATAAGAATAGCAAAGCCAATGAGCGCACCGACAGGCTCCGCGAGACCCGAGATGGTGGCCCACCAGAAGGCTTTCTTTCGCGAACCCGTCGCCGCGCGCAGAGGCACCGCCACGGCAATGCCCTCCGGAATATTGTGAATAGCAATCGCCACAGCAATCGGAATCGCAATTTCGGGTGCCTCAAGCCCAGAGAGGAACGTGGCAAACCCCTCAGGGAAGTTATGCAACGCCAGCGCGAAGGCGGTAAAAACTCCCGTCTTCATGAGTCTCCTGCGGCGCGCTTCCTCTTCCGTCGTCGCCGGCTCGTGCGGGTTGATTTCCTCCGGCACGGCGCGGTCAATGATGGCGATGACAGCAATGCCAACAAAGAAGGCAATAATCCCCGCCCATGTGGCAGCCTTTTCAGTGCCGTAGGCCTCCCCCAGTTTGGCAATGCCTTCCGGGAGAATCTCCATAAAGGACACGTAGAGCATCACTCCCGCTGACAGCCCCAAGGCGGTCGCCATAAACCCCGGTCCTGGCTCGCGCTTTCCGACGGCCAACGCGCCCCCGATGGACGTCGACAAGCCAGAAAAAAGCACGAGACCGAATGCGAAAGCGACGGTGGCTAGTTCCATAGTGGGAAACTATAGCGCTTCTGAGTCATCGTCCGTGGACGCCGCCACAGAGGTGATTCTCCCCTCTGCGTAAGATTGAAACAGTCCACCATTCTCCCAACAACACGAGGTGACTTCGCACAACCATGGCGCTGTATCCGCTGGCCCCCTCTTACTTCGGTGTTGAGCACGTGGCGGTCCTCGACCACGTCAGCCTCGGCACCGCGTTGAGCATCCCGGGGTTGGCATCGGAGCCTGTGCTTGTCGACGTCTCCCTCATCCCCGACCCCACCACCCGTGGCTGGCGCATCCGCTCGCCTTTTGGCTTCTTGGGAGCGCTCGATGGCGAGGAGTCCGCGGAGTATCCCTCACTGGCTCGTCTGCGTTCGGCCGGCCTGACGCCGTCGACGCATGCGACGGTCGAAATCATCGATGGTGCTGTCGACGTGGCAGTCGCCCTCGGCCTCGATCCCTGGATGATTCCCGCAAACAACCAGCCGGAAGGCACCGCCCTGGTCGCCGGCGGACACGGCGCGCTTATCGACGTCTCCGCCGGCCAGCTCACCGCCTACCAACTCCGCGAGATGGGCACCCAACAGCTCATCGTTTCCCTTGTCCTCCTCGACGACACAGTGCTCGCTACCCACGGTGACCTCGTCTTAGGCCCATGCACATCCCTAAGCGACGCTCCCGCCCTCGCCGCCGCCTTCGAGGCAGCCGCCTCTTCCGACATAACTCTCGCCGCCCGCGCTTATGCCGCTGCCGGCCGCTTGGCCGTTGACCTGCCCCTCGATACCAGCGCGCTCTTTTCCCCTGCGATTCCCCCGCTGCCGCTTTCCCCCGATCGTCCGGCCATTCCGCCCGTTCTCGACCTCACCGCCGACTGGGAGGTCACCGCCCCGGCTGACCCTCTTGCGTCCCCGCTGCCCACCGGCTCGCGCACCTTCATCTCCCCGAACTCTTAGCCCCCGCCAAGCCGCACTCGCCTACCACCAAGGGGACAAAGGCACCTTTTAACAAATACCTTATGCACTTATGTTCATGCTTCGACCTGGGCTTTCTCCGAAAACTCCCCACAAAAGGTTCCCCTACTTTGGTCCCTTTGCCAGTGCGGGGTTCTCACACTCCGGCGGCCGCGTGCAGTCGAACCGTTCGCGTTACTGAATCTTGTACTCAGGCCACTTCGAGCGGCTCAATACTGCTAACTTCTTCAGCTATTGAATCCTCTGCTAGTTCGAGCTCGTATCGTCCTTGCAAGTTCACCCAGAACTGCGGTTCTACCCCGAAATACCTTCCTAAGCGCAGCGCAGTGTCTGCCGTAATTCCGCGCTTGCCGTGGACGATCTCGTTAATCCTGCGCGGTGGGACTCCAATGGCCATAGCTAGCTTATGCTGGGTAATCCCAAATGCCTTAATGAAGTCTTCGTTGAGCACTTCTCCAGGATGAATAGGTGGATACAACTTGGTACTCATGCCGCTCCTTAGTGATAATCCTCTATTGCCACATCCGCCGGGCCCGCTTCGGTCCAGCGAAAAGTAATCCTCCATTGTTGATTGACTTGAATGCTCAACGTTCCTTCTCGTTAAATCGTACCGTTCCCTAAACCTAAACCGCACACTCAATTCTGTACACATCCCCTCATGGCAATGGCAGACCAAAGGCACCTTTTAACAAGTACCTTATGCACTTATCCTCATGCTCCGAACTGGGCTTTCTCCAAAACCACCCCACAAATGGTTCCCCTACTTTGGTTCCTTTGCTCCTAGTACCGCACCATTGCTTCCCCGGGTACCGTGGTATGGCTCCCAGCACCACGCCCTACTGCTAAGAAGCCCCCGACCAATACTTAGCGCACCGCCCTCTGCCCGTCCACCAGGCGAGTCACACCGATCGAATCGAGGTGTTCCAACAGCGGGATGGCAACCCGGCGCGTCGTCTCAAGGGCTTTGCGCGCAGCCGAAAGCGTAAAGGGCTGCTCCAGCTTGGAGACCACGGCCTGTGCCTCACGGGGCGCGGAGGGCAGCAACACCACTCCTCCCTGCAGTCGGAGCAAACGCCCAGCACGCTCAGCTGCAGCAAGCTCTTTGGCACCCAGACCTAGGTCCTTAAGGTCTTCAGCTTCCGGTGCTGCAAAAGGCTCATCGCGCAAGCGACGCTCGAGCTCGGCCACACCCTTCTCGGCTGGCCCCAAATCCACGCCCTGACCAGGCAGGCGGAGCACGCCGTCGACCGATTCGACCTTAGCCGCAGCCACCGCTAGTCCCAAGAGCGCGGGTTCAGTGAGCTGCAAAGCATCCATGGCAGCTGGCCGCGGCAGCCCCGGCGCAAGCGGGTTCGCCGCTGCATGTTCCGTCACCGCGCGCAGCAACTCCCGCTTCCAGAGAGACACCTGGCCAGCGGAAATCCACCAGTCCCGAAACTCAATGATTCCTGCGGGCCGTTCCGATACAGAAAATCCGTCGCGGATGAGGTTATCCACGCGGTCGTAGCCGCTGCGCTTGAGCCAGTCGGCCGGATCCTGCGGAATTACCTGCGCCAACTGCTCTGCACGTTTCTTCGCGTCCCCGCGCCGAGAAAGCGAAACGGGGTGCACGTCCACGACCTCTACTCCGGCCACCACATGCCGCCCACCGGGGCTACGCACGACAAACCTATCGAGCAGAGTCAACGGTAACGGAGTATCAAGAGTCAACCGCGCGAACTCGCCGCCTAAAGGCCGCAACCGCGCGCCGACACCAGCAGTGCCAGTGTGGACCACGAGGTTTCGAGGCAGCTCCGCCATATCAGTACCAAACGTGCGCCGCACATCCACTGTCTCAAGTACGCGCCATGCGCCAGGACTGAGCAGCGCATCGCCACGGTGAATCTCCTCCGCATCTACCCCGCGGAGGTTCACCGCCACGCGGGAGACCGGCCCCACTGAGGACGCAGAAGCATTCTCACTCTGCAGTCCTCGGACCGCGACCTTTCGGTCCCGCAGCATGAGCTCATCGCCCACCGCTATCGTGCCCGCCGCCAGCGTTCCCGTCACTACGGTGCCCGCGCCTTTGACGCTAAACGCACGGTCTACCCACAGCCGCACCCGGGCATCCTTATCCGGCACTGGCGTGCCTGCAAGGAGTGCATCCAAAGACGCACGTAGCTTATCGACGCCCTCCCCTGTCTTCGCCGAGACCTCAATCACGGGGGCATCAGCTAGCCGTGTGCCAGCCAGCTCTGCCCGGACCTGTGCTGCAACCTCTGCTCGGCGCGTCTCATCCGCCTTATCGGCACGGGTCAGCGCCACCATGCCATGCTGCACACCGAGCGCGCGCAGCGCATCGCGATGGTCGGTAGACTGCGCCTGCCAGCCTTCGTCGGCAGCGACGACGAACAGCACCACGGGGGCCGGCCCCACCCCGGCGAGCATGTTGCCCAGGAATTTCTCGTGGCCCGGTACATCCACAAAGGCCACGTCCGCGCCAGAATCCAGCCTGGTCCGCACAAAGCCTAAGTCAATAGTGAGCCCGCGACGCTGTTCCTCTTCCCACCGATCCGGCTCCATACCGGTCAGCGCTTTGACCAAACCAGACTTGCCGTGATCCACGTGGCCCGCGGTAGCAACGACAAACACCTACATCACCGCCTGAATCGCCGCGATAAGCTCAGCATCCTGGCTCTCTGGCACACACCTCACGTCCACAAGGCAGTGCCCTTGGCTCACGCGTGCCACCACAGGTGTGGCCCCCAGACGCAGCGGACGTGCTAAGTCCTCCGGCAACGCCACGGCCCACCCGGGCAGCGGCACCTCTGGGGCACCGCCGCCGCCCACGCGCCCGTCGTGTTCGATGACGTCTGCTCCGACCGCGGCGGCAATCTTCTCAGTGCGTTCCTTGTGGCGAGCAGCAGAGATATGCAGCGCCTCGTACACCGCGTTGGCCGAGGTCGAGATAGCCGCCTCCACAGCATTAAGGCGTAGTTTGTCAATGCGCACCGCCCGCGCCAACGGGTGTTTCTTGCAGGCAGCAATGGCTTCCTTCGTGCCCACGAGCACGCCTGCCTGCGGACCGCCGAGCAACTTGTCCCCAGAGAACAGCACCACGTCGGCGCCATCGCGCAGGGCCTCGCTGGCAGACGGTTCTTCCGGCAACACCTCATCCGGTGTGAGCAATCCCGAACCGATATCCACAATCAGTGGCAGATCCGTCAATTGACGCAGCTGCTCCACAGACACAGAAGAGGTAAAGCCACTTATGAGGAAGTTCGAAGGATGCACCTTGAGAATCGCGCCCGTGTTCTCCCCCAGGGCGCGTTCATAATCTGCAAGGTGTGTACGGTTCGTCGCTCCTACCTCGTGCAGACGCGTAGCCGTGGATTCGATAAGCTCCGGCAGTCGGAAGCCCGCGCCAATCTCAATGAGCTCCCCGCGGGAGATGATAACTTCCTTGCCGGGCGCCAGCGCCGCCGTGGCCAACAGTAACGCGGAAGCACCGTTGTTCACCACAAGCGCATCCTCCGCACCAGGGCATGCGGCTAGTACAGCCTCAGTAGCTGCACGTCCCCTGTCTCTAGAGCGCAGCCCACTGTCCAGGTCCATCTCCACGTCCGTATAGGACGCCGCCGCCACGAGTGCATCCACCGCTGCCGGCGGCAACGGCGCGCGGCCCAGGTTCGTGTGGACGATAACGCCCGTGGCATTAATAACCGGGCGCAAAGAAAAGGGCTGTACATCCTCCAGCCTTGAAGCCAGCTCCTCCTCGATCTGGGAGGGCGCGAGGGAGGCGGAGCGGACGTCGTCAAGCACGGCGTCTATGACCGCACGAACCCTGTGCGGTGCCACGCGCTCCTGGGCTTCCTGCACTGCCGGATAGTGGAGGATCACATCCATCTTCGGGATGAAGCGGCGGGGGTCTGTCGTCATAGGTCCTCCTAGCAGCACGGATGGCGGAGACGGACAGGAATCGAACCTGCCAGACCGAGATGCTCGGCCTCACCGGTTTTGAAGACCGGGGCGCCCACCAGGACACGTACGCCTCCGTCTGCTCACCTTACACGTGGCTAAAGTAGTACTTATGACTGACATTGAACTAACGTCCTTTGCCGCCGGTGGGGGTTGTGCCTGCAAGATTCCCCCGGGCGAACTCGAGTCTGCCGTGGAGGGACTCGTGGGCACCGCAGACCCCAACGTGCTGGTCGGGCTTGACGACGGCGACGATGCCTCCGCCGTGCGTATCCCCAACGGCCTGGCGGTCATCTCCACCGCGGATTTCTTCACACCGATGCTCAACGACCCCTACGACTGGGGACGCGTGGCTGCTGCCAATGCGCTTTCCGACGTCTACGCCATGGGCGGCACCCCCATTACCGCCATCAACCTCGTGGGTTGGCCGCGCGAGGTGCTTGGTCTCGACATCTTGCGCGAGGTCCTGCGCGGCGGCATGGACGTGGCATCTCAAGCTGGTATCTCCATCACCGGTGGTCACTCCATCACCGCACCGGAACCCACCTATGGTTTGGCAGCCACGGGCATCGTCCACCCAGACAAGATTTTGCGCAACGACGCCGCCGAGGCCGGCCTTCCCATCACCCTGACCAAGCCAATAGGCGTGGGCATCCTCAACAACAAGCACAAAGCCACCGGCGAAGTCTCGCAGGCCGCGGTGGACTCCATGACCACGCTCAACCGTGAGGCGGCCGCAGCCGCGGTGGCGGCTGGAGCGCGTGCCGCCACCGACGTCACCGGTTTCGGCCTCTTGGGCCACCTGTACAAGATGTGCCGCGCCTCCGGAATCGGAGCGGAGCTGGAGTTTTCCGCCGTTCCCGCCATTGAGGGCGCGAAGGAAGCCTTGGCAGAAGGATTTATCCCCGGCGGCTCGCGCCGCAACCTGGACTGGGTACGCCCCCACCTCGACACTGATCTAAGCGAGGAGGACTTGGTTTTCCTCGCCGACGCCCAGACCTCGGGCGGCCTCCTCGTTATCGGCGAGGTTCCTGGCTACCCGGTTATCGGCTGGACCGTTGAGGGCTCCGGGATTACTATCCGCTAGTCACCGTCGAGCGCTTTAGGCCCTCTGCCCTGCGGCGTGCCTCCGCGCGGCGCTTCTGCGGCCCGATGGTCGTCGACGGATCCTTGACAGCTTCCAGTCCAGCGTTAAGCACGCCAAAACGTGTGCAGGCTGAGCCTGCCATCAGGGCCAGGCCCGAAGCTACCGATACCGCCCGCGATTTCGTCAGTGCTGCTACTGCGGCTCCCACGCCGCCGGCTGCAATGAGCACCTCGGAGGCCTTCATGAGCTTTCCTGGAATCCCCTCATGCAGCGGGCGCTTGGGCTCGGGCTCCATGTTGTCTTCCATAATCCGCGTGGCCACCAGGTCGCTCGCAGCGGCCGTCATGCCAAGGGCACGTGCGGGCGCGGCACTCTCTACCGGGGTGAACACCATGGCAGCGCCCGAAGCGGCTGCCGACGCCGAGGATACGAACACATAGGGCAGGTGCTTCTTTGCATCGTTCCACGTTGGATTCGACGTATTCGCCAGCAAGACGGCGGTATATCCGGCCAGCGGGCCACCAAGTACTCCGGCCACCGCACCTGTAGGACCAGCTGCCTTGTCGAGGAGGCCCCGAACCTTAGCAGGCAGCACACCTCCAACCAGCTCATCAGCTTCCACGACCGCCGGGAGTGCAGCGGCCGAGGCAAAGCTGCCCAGGATCCACGAGCCGATAGACATCGGTGAGGTCACCTTGAACACGCGGAACATGTTGAGGAGGCGCTCCGGGCGGCCCAAGTCCAGAATCAGGAACACCGAGCCTACCGACGCTGCCGAGAAGGCCGTCAGCCTCGTCGAACGTTGCAATTCCCTATTACCAGTCGCCTGCGCACCTGCAGCTAACAGGGCCGAACCGCCCGCGAGGCCGCCAAGGAAAAAGTAGCCGCCAATCGGCCACTCCCACGGCGGAGCCTTGACCACGGGTTTGCCGTAATAGGAAGTGAACTCGAAGTCCTCCGCCATGCGCTGCTCTTTGGAGCCGTCCTGGGCGCCAGCACCTACTCGTTTGCGCTTCCTACCGCTCTTCTTGCCACGAAAGCGACGCGGCTCTTGCGGCGGGCGGTACTCATCAAATTCGCTCATTTGCGGCCTCCCAACGCGAATGCTCCTGCTACGGCGAGCGCCATTCCTCCGATGGCCTTCACCGCGGTCTTGTACATCTGCGGCAAGTCTGCCGTGGGCACGCGAGGATCCGGCGGCAGGCCATAGACTTCAGGCGAGTCGAGCAACAGGAAGATGGAACCGGTACCGCCGACGCCATCCTCACTATTCGCTCCATACAGACGTGCCTCAGTAAGCCCTTGCTCATGCAACACGCGAACGCGTTCCTGCGCTGCGGAAAGCATCTCCTCATAGGGGCCGAACTGGATGGAATCCGTAGGGCACGTCTTCGCGCAGGCGGGCTGCTCACCAATCTTGAGGCGGTCGTAACACATGGTGCATTTTTGGGCGACGCCAAGATTCTTAATAGGCATGGACTGTCCCGGCACGTGGTCTGGGCCCTGCGGTTTGAGCTGCTTAAGCTTGGCCAACACATTCACGCCCGCGTGATCAGGTACCTCATAGTCCACGGTGGCCGTCTTATCTGCTTTAAGCGTGACGCCTCCATCATCACGGCGCTCAATCACGCCGAAGGGGCAGCCGGCCACACAGGTACCGCAGCCATTGCACACATCATCCTGCACCACGACGGTTCCGAACTCCGAACGGAACAACGCTCCCGTCGGGCAGACATCGAGGCAGCCCGCGTTGGTGCAGTGCTTGCACACATCGGACGACATGAGCCAGCGGAAGTCGTCGGTATCCGGTGGCGTCGTCGGTGCTTTACTCGTCGGCATCCCCAGCGAGATGAGTTGGCGGCCTTCCTCACGTGCCTGTTCAATGCGATCGTTGTTCTGCTCAACAAACGCCACGTGTCGCCACGTGTTTGCGCCTAAGGAACCGGTGTTGTCATAAGAGTTACCGGTCACCGCATAGCCCTCCACTGGGTTACGATTCCACTCTTTACACGCCACCTCGCAGGCCTTACATCCAATACAAATGGAGGTATCGGTAAAGAAGGCCATGCGCTGGTAGGACTCGTAGCCGTGCTTGTCGGCTTTTTCCGTTAATGCATTAGCCACGGTGCCTATCCTTCCTTGCCTTCGTAGTCCGCCACGTTGCCTGCGGTGGAATCATTGCCGGTGTTGTCCTCGGTTGCCTGTCCTTCGGTGGTGAATTCATCACCGACGTCGAGTATCTGGTTGCCCGAATCCACCGTCAGGTTGGCCCGCTCTTGGTACTCCCGCAACAGCTTGACGCGTGCTTCTCCACGCGGGCGCCGTCCCGGCTGAATATCGCAGGCACCCACCTTGGAGTTCTGAATGAACACGTTCGGTTCCAGGGTCAGGCCCAACAGATCATTGGCGCCGTCACCAGCCACATCGGTAGTCTCCGATTCTCCGTAGTGATACGGCAGACCAATCTGGTGGAATTCTTCACCATTGATGGTGAGCATCTCCATGCGGTCAGTCACCAGCACCTGCGCTTCGATGACGCCACGCGGCGACACGATGGTGGCCCACTCGCCGTTGACCAAGCCACGCTTTTCTGCCAAGTCCTTATCCACTTCGCAGAACAGACCTGGCTGCAGCTCCGCCAAGAACGGCAGGCGGCGCGACATTGCACCCGAGGTGTACATCTCCGTCAAACGGTACGTGGAGAACACAAACGGGAACACGTCTGCGCCATACTCCCCTGGCTCCGGGCGTGAGAGGTTGTCCTTACGCTTAATGGTCAGGCGTGTTGGCGATTGCTGCTGCTTGTACAGCGCATTGGTGACCGGGGATTCCTGCGGCTCGTAGTGAGTCGGCAGCGGACCATCGGACAATCCCTTCGGGGCGAAGAGCCAGCCCAATCCATCTGCCTGCATGATGAACGGATCATCACCGTTAAGAGCATCTGGGCCTACGGCATCCACCGGCGCGACATAGTCTGGGCGCTTCGTGGCTGGGAAGTCCGGTACGTCGTCACCGACCCACTTGCCTTGGGCTTCATCCCACCACACGTACTTCTTGCGCTCCGACCACGGGGTTCCGTCAGGCTTCGCGGAGGCACGGTTGTACAGGATGCGGCGATTAGCCGGCCAGACCCAGCCCCAGTCGAGTGCAACCTCGTTTTGTTCGGAGCCCGGCACCTTCTTCGCGGCATGGTTAATACCGTCCTTGTACACGCCAGTGTAAATCCAGCATCCTCCAGATGTCGAGCCATCGGCACGCATCTCTGTGAAGGCCGGCAGGAGCTGGCCCTTCTTCGGCCCATCGAGGTAGTAGCCGTTGATTTCACGCAGGATCTCATCCGAGCTCGGGTCGCCGTGCTCGTCCTCCGTGTAATCCCACGTCACAGCCTTAATCGGCAGATCGCGTGGGTCAGTGGAGTCCGCGAGGCGCTCCCTAATCTTCTTACCCAAGTGGTAGAAGAACCACGCCTCACTGCGTGCTTGGCCCGGCGGTGGGGTCGCCTGGAAGCGCCACTGCACCATGCGCTGAGTCTGGGTAAAGGTACCGGACTTCTCCACGTGGGTAGCTGCCGGCATGAGGAAGACCTCCGTGCCGATTTCCTCGGTCTTGAGCTCACCGTTTTTGATTTCCGGGGAGTCCTTCCAGAAGGATGCGGTCTCAATCTCCTGGAAATCGCGCACGACCAGCCACTTCAGCGAAGCTAGGCCGCGACGCTGCATGCCTCCGTTGGACTGTGCCACCGCAGGGTTCTGACCAAAGACGAAGTAGCCCTCCACCTCATGGCGCAGCATGGCGAGAAGTGTCTCGTACGTCGAATGCGCACCGGACAGGCGCGGCATGAAGTTAAAGCCCCATTCATTCTCCTCGGTGGCGGCGTCACCCCAGTAGGACTTCATCAAAGACACGGCATAGTTTTCACCTATCTGCCAGAAGCCCTTCTGGTCTTCTTTACGGAAGGAATCGAGGTACTCGCTCCAGTTCGCTTGGTCCACGTGCGGCATGGGAAGGTAGCCTGGCAACGAGTTGAACAGCGTTGGAATATCCGTCGATCCCTGAATCGAGGCATGCCCACGCAGCGCCATGATGCCCGAACCCGGACGGCCGACGTTGCCCATGAGCAGCTGCAGAATTGCCGCCGTGCGGATGAATTGTGCACCTAAGGTGTGCTGGGTAAAGCCCAGTGCATAGGCAAAACAGGTCGTGCGTTCCGGCGTGGAATTCTCCGCAATGGAGTTAGCCAGGTAGTGGAAATCCTCCTGCGAAATACCGCAGGTTTCCTCCACCAACTCCGGGGTATAGCGCGAGTAATGGCGCTTGAGAATCTGGAAGACGGAGTTCGGGTCCTGAAGGGTCGGGTCCTTCTCAACATTCCACGAGGAACCCTCAGGTTTTTGCACGTATTGCCACGAATCGGTGACGTACTTGCCGGTCTCCGAGTCATAGCCAGAGAACAGACCCTCAAGGTCTTCCGTGTCCTGGAAATCGGAGGAAATAATGGACGCCGCATTCGTGTAATTCACCACGTAATCGTGGAAATACAGGTCATTATCCAGCACGTACTTGATGATTGCACCAAGCAGTACCACGTCCGTTCCACCGCGAATACCGATGTGACGGTTCGCAAACGCAGATGTGCGCGTGTAGCGCGGATCCACGTGGATAATGCGTGCACCACGTTTCTTGGCTTCAACCACCCACTGGAAACCCACGGGGTGGCACTCAGCCATGTTAGAACCCTCAATGACGATGCAGTCCGCATTCGCCATATCCTGCAGCGGTTGGGTTGCGCCGCCGCGGCCAAACGACGTTCCTAGACTAGGAACGGTGGCGGAGTGTCATATGCGCGCCTGGTTTTCGACCTGAATCGCGCCGGTTGCCGTAAACAACTTCTTAATGAGGTAATTCTCCTCATTGTCCAGCGTCGCACCACCCAGTCCGGCGATGCCCATGGTGCGGTTGAGGGGACGCCCCTGCTTATCGACGTCCTCCCAATGCCTCTTTCGCGATTCCACAAAGCGATCCGCAATCATGTTCATCGCGGTCTCTTCATCGAGCTCTTGCCACTCGGTGGCATAAGGGGCACGGTACTTAATCGTGGTGACGCGCGAAGAAGAGTTAATCAGCTGCTCGGAAGCAGAACCCTTCGGGCACAAACGGCCACGGGAAATCGGGGAATCTGGGTCGCCCTCAATCTGGATGACGCGATCATCCTTAACGTAGACACGCTGGGAGCAGCCCACCGCGCAGTAAGGGCACACCGATTGCACCACACGGTCCGCGTCGACAGTGCGGCCGCGAAGTTCCTCGCTTTGTGCCGACTGCGTCGACACGTCGCGACCGAAGGCATCCTTGTTACGGATCTGGCGCACGACTGGCCAGTTCAGCGGACTAAATCGAGACATGCCCTCAAATCTACTTCCTTCTACCCCGATTTGCTAGACGCCCTCGATAATCACAAAAAGGGCCTGAAGCCATCTAGCTTCAAGCCCTTTTCTTTATCCCAATTTACTTGCGGGTGTCAGTGATACCGTCGGTATCAATCTGCTCCTTGCGCAGCTCCTCGGTGTGGGTCTCAGTGTCCTGGATGGTCTCCTTGGACAGGTTGACCTTCTCCACCGGGACAGTCTTCTTCTCGACGTTGACGCGCTCCTCGTGCAGGGTGACGGAAGCCTCTTCGGTGGTGTTGTCACCGATGGTGCCGGTGAAGTTAGCGGCGTCAGCCTCAGAGATCGGGGTACGCTCGACGCGAACCTCTTCGCGCTCGACCGGAACCTCAACGGTCTCGGTGTCGGTCACGACGTACTTGCGCAGACGTGCCTCACCGGTAGCAACGCGCTCCTTGTTTACATCGAGGCGCTCCTCGGAACGGATGAGCTCACCGTCGTTGTTGGTGATGTTGTGGCCAGCGGTAGCACCTGCGGTGGTGTCGGTAGCAGCGGCGCGGTCGGTCTCAACGCGGTCAGTGGTAACGGTCTCGTCCTTAGCGTGTGCACCTGCGCCAGCACCGGCAACGCCAGCGCCTGCAACACCAGCACCTGCACCGGCAACACCAGCGCCGGTGGTGGTACCAGTACGCTCGTCGCGGTAGGTGGTGACGTCCTGAGCGTTCTCCAGGTTGTAGTGCTTAAAGATATCGGACTGAGCCTCCGGGGTCAGCGGCTTATCGGAGTCGAAGTCCGGAGCGTCCTCGATACGGTCCTTGGAGAACGCCAGCTTGAGGTCATCACCATTGAAGTCGTGGCCGCGAAGCGGAACCAGGCTGGAGTTCATGCCGAACAGGCCGTGGTTGACCTCAACGAAGGTCGGCTGGCCGGTCTGCTCGTCAACGAAGACCTCCTTGACGGAGCCGAGCTTCTCGCCGGCCTTGTCGTATGCGGTTGCGTCGAAAAGATCCTTGATGTTCTTACCCATTGTTCTTTAAACCTTTCTACAATTGGTCTATCTATCGGTGGCAAACTTTTCCAGTCGAGCGCCACCCCCGATATTAAGGATGTAGGGGGTGGCGATTTGCTTTTTCGTTTGCTCTGGACTCCACGATACGGACAAATCAACAACTCGCCACCTCGGTGACCCAATTTGATGAGTTTTCACGCCTTTGTCGCAGGTCACATAACCTATAACGATTGAATAACGCAATCATTTATGCACCATAGTGGACCGTTTTGCGCACCCCCTTTGATCAAAGCGAAGCGACAGACAATCGCTATCCCGCATGACAGTCAGGCAACCTGCACCTCTATCCCACTGGCGATGACACCAACTTTCCACGCAAACCCCTACCCCCTCCACAGGAAATTCCAATCCCCGACCGGTACCCCTAAATCTCAGAAATTACCCGTAATGGTCTACCAGGAAACGAACACTTCTACCCCTCTAGGTACCCTGAACATCATGAGCACACATAGACACTTTGAACTCAAGGTCCCCGGCGGCAAACTCCTCGTCGTCGATATCGACGTAGATTCCGCTAACGCCATTACCAACGCCACAATCTCTGGCGACTTCTTCCTTGAACCCGAAGAAGCCTACGACGCCCTTAGCCCAGCCCTCGTCGGCCTCACCACCGCCTCGAGCACCGCCGACATCCAATCCCGCCTCGACGCCGCCTTGGAACGCATCGACGCGCCCGTGGCTCTCCATGGCTTTGACACCCAGCACCTCGCAACGACAGTCAAGAGAGCGTTGTCCGATGGCACCGATTTCACCGACCATTCATGGGAGATCTTGCGACCCGGCGTTCTTCCCACTCCGGTCAATGTCGCTCTCGACGAAGTCCTTCTCAATGAAGTTGCTGAAGGAAAACGGGGACCCACGCTCCGCTTCTGGGAGTGGGAAGACAAAGCAGTCGTGTTCGGTTCGTACCAGTCCTATGCCAATGAGCTGGATCAGGAGGGCGTCGACAAGCACGGCATCATCCCCGTGCGCCGCATCTCCGGCGGTGGCGCCATGTTTATGGAAGGCGGCAACTGCGTGACATATTCCCTGTACGCGCCGGAGTCCCTCGTAGCCGGCTATTCTTACGAGGCCAGCTATGAGTACCTCGACCAGTGGGTACTCGCCGCACTGAGCAAGCTTGGCGTGAATGCGTGGTATGTGCCGATCAATGACATCACGTCGGACGGCGGCAAGATTGGTGGCGCGGCCCAGAAGCGGCGCCAAGGTGCGGTGCTGCACCACACCACAATGAGCTACGACATTGATGCAGACAAGATGCTGGAGGTCTTGCGCATCGGCAAGGTCAAGGTCTCATCCAAGGGGCTGGCCAGCGCAAAGAAGCGCGTCGATCCACTGCGCCGACAGACCGGCGTGCCGCGCGAGAAGATCATCGACACTATGGTTCACGAGTTTGCCACTCGTTATGGCGCAATCGACGCTGAGCTTTCCGACGCCACGCTTGCCGACGCCCACCGCCTCGTCGACACCAAATTCCTCACCGAAGCCTGGACTAAGCGCATTCCTTAAGTTGCGTGGGAATTTACATCCAGCGTACTGTGTTGATATCTCTAGCGAACCGATCTGTTCGCATCATGCGAACCAATTGGTCTTTTCTATACAACACTGTCTAGAAGGAATTTCTCGTGTCTGATACTTCCTCCCGCACTCTGCCCTCATGGGCCACCGGCTTTGGCGCTCAAGTCATCGCCGGCCTCATCATTGGCCTTATCCTCGGATTCATTGCTTCCGGCATGGAGTCCTCCTGGCTCTCCGATACCCTCTCCGGCATCGGCGGCGCCTACGTCCAGCTCCTCAAGGTAATGGTCCCGCCCCTTATCTTCGCCGCCGTGGTTACCTCTGTGGCGAACCTGCGCAAGGTGGCAAATGCTGCTTCGCTCGCCATCTCCACCCTCGTCTGGTTTGCCATCACGGCTTTCTTCTCGGTTCTCGCCGGCATCCTGGTAGCACTCGTGATGAAGCCGGGTGTGGGCACGACTGTCGACGCCTCCACCGCCGCCGATCCTTCCCACGTCGGTTCCTGGACTGCTTTCCTTCAGCAGCTCGTCCCCTCCAACTTCTTCGGACTCACCGCGTCCTTTAGCGACGACTCTGTTTCCCTCAGCTTTGGCGCACTCCAGCTCCTCGTCATTTCCCTGGCGCTGGGTATCGCCGCTGTGAAGGCCGGTAAGGCCGCCGATCCTTTCCTCCGCTTTACCGAATCCTTCCTCAAGGTCATCCAGGTGGTCCTGTGGTGGATCATTCGCCTCGCCCCCATCGGCACCGCGGCCCTCATCGGTAAGGCCGTGGCCACCTACGGCTGGGATGCCATGAGCTCCTTGGGCAAGTTTGTCTTGGCAATGTATGTGGGACTCGCTCTCGTTATCGTCGTCGTGTACCCAGCTGTACTCATCTATAACCGCATTCCCGTCATCGGCTTCTACAAACGTGTATGGCCGGTGTTCTCCCTCGGCTTTGTCACCCGCTCCTCCATGGGTGTCATGCCCGTCACTGAACGCTTCACTGAGAAGGCTATGGGCGTGCCGCGCGAGTACGCTTCCTTCGCCATCCCGCTGGGTGCGACGACCAAAATGGATGGCTGTGCCTCCGTCTACCCGGCCATAGCGGCAATCTTCATTGCTCAGTTCTACGGCATTGACCTTTCGCTGACCCAGTACCTTCTCATCATCTTCGTTTCCGTCATCGGTTCCGCCGCTACCGCTGGCACCACCGGCGCGACCGTGATGCTCACGCTGACCCTTTCCACCCTGGGCCTTCCGCTGGCCGGCGTTGGCCTTCTGCTCGCCATCGAGCCCATCATCGATATGGGCCGCACCGCCGTCAACGTCACCGGGCAATCCCTGTGCGCCACCATTGTGGCCAAGCGCGCTGGGATTCAGGACCAGGCCACGTGGGACGCTGCCGAAAACGGTGTCTCCAGCATCATGAATGACGACGAGAAGCAGCACGTAGGCATCTCTGCCTAACCCCCCGCCGGGCATACTCCGGCAGTCTAAACTCCCCAACTCTCAAAAGTTCCGCCCAAGAATTTGCGCCGACCTTTGGCCGTTAGGGAGGCTCCTTTCTATCTCCCTCCAGAATCGTGCACCCTCTCCCCTTCGTCGTTTCAAACGACGCGCTCATTTTGCGCTTTGCTCCATAGAGCTAATACTCAAAATCTTTGTGTCGTCGTGTGGGACGACGAGTCTTTTTCCGTGTCCTGAGTTATTGAATGGATTCTCGGGGTGTCTTCGTCGTTTTATTCGACGGCTGGGAGTTTAGAAGGGGATGTCGTCGGTGGTGTCGGCGTTTTCGCCGCTTTGGGCTGCGGCTTCTGTTGCTTCGGTTCCTGCTGCTTGGGTTTCTTCTTGTTGTTGGTGGTAGTCGTCGAGGGCTTGTTTGAGTCTTTGGGCTTCTTCTCTTATGCGTGTGCGGGTGGTGGTGATGTGTTGGCCAACGGTTTGGGCCCAGCGTTTCTGCTTAGGCGCTAATGGTCCTTCTGGCTCGGTCATACACCAGGTGCCGTCTTGAAATAGCCAGATAATATCCCCGCTATTGGGGTCCAGAAGGTAGTAAAGAGTGCCATCAGTTTTCATGTTGTGATGCTTCTGGCACAAACACGCCAAGTTACTGGGATGAGTGGCACCACCATCGGCATAGTTGTGTCGGTGATCAAGCTGGGTGTGGTGGGCTGGTTCAGTACATCCGTCGATGCGGCAGGTGCCGTCTCGTCCTTCGACTTCTTTACGCATGCCCACACCCGGGCGATAAGAATCAGTTTCCTCACTAGGTTTAGACAGGTCGCGTTGTTTATCGTGCGACATGGGGGCGGCTTTCCACCCAAAGCCCTCAACATAGGTTGGGGCATTGTCAACATCACAAGCTCTATAAGTATTGAGGATAACAGTTGCCGGTGGGGTGATATCACCGCTGAGAAGTTTCTTTATGGCCTCGGTAAGGCTGAGGCCTTCTCGGGCGGCGGTTTTACGGATGAAGGCATCAAGTTGAATGCCGGTGTTCTCATCGACTCCAAGCTCAAGCCACGCTGTAGTGCCATTGGAGTAGAACGTGTAGGTATCTTTCGGGCGAGTGTCCCGATAGGCGATGGTGTCATCAAGTGCTTTGCACAGGTCGCGGACTTTGCGGCGAATTTGGGCGCGGGTGGGAAAAGCCTGGTTGGGTTTGGTGGGGGTGAAATAGTCAGCCAGCATGCCATCAATAAGCGCCAGTGTGGCAGTAGTAGGCCCGGCAAGAGCTGACATGGGCTGGTCAATAGCGATAAGGGATTCGATATCAAGCACAT